>CAJPUR010000013.1 GCA_905381055.1 uncultured Flavobacteriaceae bacterium | reverse complement strand
GTAAAGCATCCTAAAATTCCAATTATTCAAATTGAAATTACTCCAACATCAAGTAGATGGAAGTTATGGCCAAAGATAGATAGAGTCAATAATTTAATTAAAGATTATTGTTCAAGTAATAAAAACATGTTTTATATAGAGACTTCTAGGTTATTTCTAAATGATAATGGAACACCAAATAATAAATTATTTGTTAAAGATCTTTTACATTTAAATACCGATGGATACGATATATGGAATAAGGTTGTGAAAGATAAAATTGATCTTATATTTAAAATGTGAGGATTATTTTACTTTTTTTATAATTTCAGGTAAATCCGAATCATTAATTTCTTTTTTTTGATCAGCTAAAATCAAAAATTCTTTATAAACATTATCTAGTTCTAATTTTGTTAAGTCGTGGCCAATCTTTTTTGCTCTATATGCTATAGCTGCCCTTCCACTTCTTGCAGTCAAAACAATTGAAGATTTATCTACTCCTACATCTTTTGGGTTAATTATTTCATATGTCTCTCTTTTTTTAATGACTCCATCTTGATGAATGCCAGAACTGTGTGCAAATGCATTTGCACCTACTATTGCTTTATTTGGCTGTACAATCATTCCCATACTTTCTGACACTAACTGACTGGTTGAGTATAATAATTTTGAATTTATACTAGTATCTACATTTAAATCTGGGTGTTGTCTCATAATCATAACAACTTCTTCTAGCGATGTATTTCCTGCTCTTTCACCAATACCATTAATAGTACATTCAATTTGTCTAGCTCCATTTAAAACTCCTGAAATAGAATTTGCAGTAGCTAATCCTAAGTCATTATGGCAATGACATGAAATTGTAGCTTTGTGAATACCTTTAACATTTTCTTTAAGAAATTTAATTTTAGAACCGTATTCATTTGGAAGACAGTAACCAGTAGTATCAGGAATGTTTAGAACTGTAGCGCCCGCTTTTATGACCTGTTCACATACATGGGCAAGAAATTCATTATCAGTTCTCCCAGCATCTTCAGCATAAAATTCAATGTCTTCAACAAATTTTTTTGCGTATTTGACAGAATCAATTGCTCTTTCTAAAATTTTTTCTCGATTTGAATTAAATTTATATCTAATGTGTGAATCTGATGTACCAATTCCCGTATGAATCCTTGGCTTTTTTGCAAAGCGTAATGAATCAGCTGCAACTTCAATATCTTTTTTTACTGCTCTTGTTAATCCACAAACAGTAGCGTTTTTAACTATTTTCGAAATTTCAACTACTGAGTTGTAATCACCTGGACTTGAAATAGGAAAACCAGCCTCTAGAATATTAACTCCAAGTTCATCTAACCTTTTTGCTATTTTCAATTTATTTTTTGTATCTAATTTACAACCAGGTACTTGTTCACCGTCCCTTAAAGTAGTATCAAAAATCTGAACTTGCTCTTTTGCCAAAACAAAAATATATTTAAATTTACAATACTAATTTATTATTAATATGTAAAGTGTTTTAATAACTCGTAATTTTTTTACAATATTCTAAATTACTTTGTTTATCATAATTACTTTAATTACAATATTTTAGGGATATATATTTTACAATGACTACTGATTATAAAGAAAATCTTTTTGTACTAATTAAATCTTTATCAAAATCTGAAAAAAGGCAATTCAAGCTTTTTGTTGGAAGGATGGGTTCAAATCTAGATTCTAAATTTTTAAAATTATTTAATATTTTAGATAAAATTGAAATTTATGATGAACAGTTAATTTTAAAAAAACGAGTCGTTTCAAAGCAACAATTATCAAATTTAAAAGCCCATTTGTATAAACAAATACTAATTAGTTTAAAATTAAATCCATCGCATCAGAACTCTAAACTCAAAATTAGGGAACAATTAGATTTTGCTACAATCTTATACAATAAAGGTCTATATAGACAAAGTTTAAAAATATTAGATAAAGCTAAAATTTTAGCTTTAAAATCAGAGGAAAAATATACTGCTTTTGAAATTGTTGAATTAGAAAAATTAATTGAATCCCAGTATATAACTAGGAGTATGAGTAATAGAACTGAAATTTTAATCTCAGACTCAAATAGATTAACTAAGGATAATAATATTGCAAGTAAACTTTCAAATCTTTCTCTTCAGTTATATGAGAGATTAATTAAAGCTGGTTACGCGAAAAGTGATGAAGAATTTAAATTAATTACAAAATTCTTTTTTGAAAGAATGCCTAAAATGAAAATTGAAAATTTAAATTTCAGGGAAAAACTTTGGTATTTCAAAGCTTATTTGTGGTATAGTCTTTTAATTCAAGATTTTTTATCAAGTTATAAATATTCAATGAAATGGGTAGATATGTTTGATAAAAATCCAGAAATGATAAAAACAAATCCTGTATTTTATCTTCGAGGTAATAATTATTTAATGGAGTCTCTGCTTTTGATTAAATATCCTGGAAAGTTTAGAATTACTCTAAAAAAATTAATCAATAATATTGAGAGCCCTAATTTTCCTAAAAACGACAACACTGAAGTTTTGAGTTTTCTTTGTAAGTATAATAATAAAATAAATTTATATTTTCTTGAAGGTGAATTTGAAAAAGGTATTTTATTAATTGATAAAATAAAAAACAATATCATTAAATTTTCAGGAAGAATTGATGAACATCACATAATGGTTTTTTATTATAAAATTGCATGTTTGTATTTTGGTTGCGAGGATTATGAGAACTCTATTATGTATCTAAATAAAATCATTTCTAATAAAGCTCTTAAAATGAGAGAAGATTTACTTTGCTTCACCAGGATATTAAATTTAATTGCTCATTATGAAGCTGGTTTTGACTATCATTTGGATAGAAATTTAAGAGATACATATAAATTTTTGATTAAAATGAATGATTTACATTCAGTCCAAAAGTCAATGATTAAGTTTTTAAGGACATTGGGAGATATTTATCCTCATGAACTTAAAGAAAGTTTTATAGGTCTTTACAATGAGATAAAGGTTTTTGAAGAAGATCCTTATGAGCGAAGATCGTTTTTGTACTTAGATATTATTTCCTGGTTAGAAAGTAAGATTCATAATAAACCAATAGGTGAAGTTATTAAAGAAAAAGCTAAAAAAATTAATCGCAAGGAAAGGCATTCCATAGAGCATCTTTAGGTAAAGGGGCAGTCCATTTGTATAATTTTTTATTAACTGGATGAAATAATTCAATACTTCTGCAATGAAGATGAATACTTTTATTTTTGTTGCTCCTTGATGCTCCATATTTTAAGTCTCCTTTGATTGGATATCCAATTGAGCTTAACTGAGTTCTTATTTGATGGTGTCTTCCTGTTTCTAGATTAATCTCAAGGAGCGTATAACTTTTAAATGAATGAATTTTTTTGAAATGCAAAATTGATTTTTTACTAAGATTTACCTCTTTTTTATATGCAAATGATTTATTTTGTTTGGGTTTTTTTAAAAGCCAATGTGTAAGTTTTTTTTCTTTAATATTAACTAATCCATGAACAATTGCCCAATAAGTTTTTTTAACTTTTCTCAGTTTAAATTTATTGTTAAGCCTAGATAATGATTTTGAGGATTTTGCAAATAGTATTGTACCACTTGCTGGTCTGTCAATTCTATGAACTAAACCTAAAAAAACATTTGATTTTTTATCATATTTCTTTTTTATATATTTTTTACAAATCTCTAACAAAGAAATATCTTTAGTTTTATCACTTTGAACCAGTATTCCTGGACTTTTATTAATTACAAGTAAATGGTTGTCCTCATACAATATAGAAAGATTTTCCAAATGATTTTATTTAGTTTGATTAGTACTGTTCAGAATCGTTAGGAAATTTCAATAACTTAACATCAGATGTATATTTTTTAATTGCATTAATAATTTCTGATTTTAGATTAAGATATCTTCTTAAGAATCTTGGACTAAAATCTTGAGTCATTCCAAGCATATCGTGAAGAACTAGTACTTGCCCATCCACATCTTTTCCTGCACCAATTCCAATAACTGGTATTTTAACTATTTTAGCAATTTTTTCAGACAATACAGCTGGTATTTTTTCAAGTACAATTCCAAAACAACCAATTTTTTCAAGCATTTTTGCGTCATCTATTATTTTATTAGCTTCCTCGTCATTTTTAGCCCTAACGGAATAAGTTCCAAATTTATATATTGACTGTGGAGTTAAACCTAGATGCCCCATTACAGGTATTCCAGCTTGAATAATTCTTTCCATAGATTCTTTAACTTCTCTTCCACCTTCAAGTTTTACAGAATGAGCACCAGATTGTTTCATAATTTTAATTGCTGATTGAAGAGCTATCTTTGAGTTTGACTGGTATGTCCCGAAAGGAAGATCAACAACTACTAGAGCTCTTTCCACACCTCTAATAACAGAACTAGCATGATAAATCATTTGATCCAAGGTAATTGGCAAAGTTGTTTCATGTCCCGCAATCACATTTGAAGCTGAATCACCAACTAAAATAATATCAATACCTGAGGCATCAACTAGTTGAGCAAATGTATAATCATAAGCCGTTAACATCGCAATTTTTTCCTTGTTTCTCTTCATTTCAAGAAGAGAATTAGTTGTGATCCTTTTATAATGTTTTTTAATGGATGGCATTAATTGAATTTTAAACAAAAGTATGGAAATAGTTAATAAGGATCAAAATGATTTAATTTTATGAAAGCTTATGCTTTACAATTTTTACTTTAATTGATTTAGATATGGGCGTATGACTTTTATGAGCAAATTGATTGATGGGGACTAAAACATTTGCTTCTGGAAAATAACAAGCTAAATTTTGGGAGGGTATATCATATGGAACAACATGAAATTTTTTCGCAATACGCTTTTTCTTATTATAAATAGATTCAAGATCAATAAGATCAAGAGAATTTAGATTAAGTTTTTTTAAATCATTCTTATTCATAAAAACAACTCTCCTTTCATTAAAAACCCCTCTATATCTGTCATTAAGTCCATAAATAGTGGTATTAAATTGATCATGAGATCTAATTGACATTAATAAAAATTCGTTTTTTTTAATTTTATGAACTGGAAGGGGGCAAACACTAAATTTTGCTCTTTTGTAGGATAAGTTTGAAAAGTCTCCATTTCTAGAATTGTTTGGAAGGTAAAAACCTGAATCCTTTACATTTTCATTATAATCCTTAAAATCTTTAAATACTTTGGATATTTTTTCTCTTATCAAGTTATAATTAGCACCTAATTTAAGCCATTTTACTCTAGTTTTATTTTTTAATGTATAATAAGCTATTTTGGAAATTATTTCTGGCTCACTCATCAAATGTTTTGATGCAGGCTTGAGAGTCCCTTTAGAAACATGTACCCTTCCCATACTATTTTCAACAGAAACAAATCTATTTTTCCCCTTAGATTTATCAATTTCAGTTCTTCCAATTGTCGGTAAGATTAAGGCTTTTTTTCCAGTTACCAGATGTGATCTGTTAAGCTTGGTGCTTATGGAAACAGTTAGATTACAATTTTGAAGTGCGTTTGCAGTATATAGAGTATCAGAGGCAGCAGACAAAAAATTGCCTCCAAGAGAAATAAAAACTTTAGCTTTGCCCTCGTACATTGCCTTTATTGAATGAACCGTATCATATCCTTCATCTTTTGGACTATCAAAATGAAATGTTTTTTTTAATGCCTTTGACAATGCATTTGAGGTTTTATGAATTATTCCTACTGATCTATCACCTTGAACATTACTATGTCCTCTAACTGGACAGGTTCCAGCACCTTTTTTACCAATACTACCTTTAAGAAGTAAAAGGTTAACACATTCCTTAATGTTATCAACACCATTTTTATGTTGAGTTAATCCCATTGCCCAACATATAATTATTTTTTTAGATGATTCAAGTATATTTATTGCTTTATTAAAATTTGACAATTTAACTCCAGATCTTTTTATTAAATCCTCAGTATCATAACCTTGTATATCATCAAAGAATTTTTTAAAACCAAAAGTTTTCTCATTGATAAATTCCTCATTAATTACACTATTATTAGTGTTTTTATTAATTAATGTTTTCATTATTGCCTTCAATAAAGGGACATCTTGATTGATTTTAACTTGAAGATGTACGTCACTTAATTCTGTGCCTGAACCAATAAGCCCAATTATTTTTTGAGGATTTTTAAATCTTTTTAAACCTACTTCTTTAAGTGGATTTATCGAAATAATTTTCCCCCCTTTTTTTTTTAATTTCTCCAATGAAGTCAACATTCTTGGGTGATTAGTTCCAGGATTTTGTCCTATAACGATTACAACTTCAGCATTAGGGAAATCATCTAATGTAACAGATCCTTTTCCAATTCCCAAAGTTTCAGTTAATGCAATTCCACTTGATTCATGACACATATTTGAACAATCAGGAAGATTATTTGTTCCAAAAGCTCTTGCAAATACACCGTACAAAAATGCAGCCTCATTGCTTGATCTTCCTGAGGTGTAAAAAATTGATTCATTAGGAGTTTTCAAATTATTTAACTCGTTGCTAATTATTTTAAAAGCTTTCTTCCATTTTATCTTTTTGTAATATTTTTTTTTCTCATCTAAAATCATCGGTCGAGTTAATCTTCCAGTCTTACCTAATTCAAAGTCTGACCATTTTGAAAGTTCTTCAACACTGTGCTTTTTAAAAAAATCAGGAGTAGCTCTTTTTATTGTTGCCTCTTCAGCAATTGCTTTTGCTCCATTTTCACAATATTCACCAAGTTTTGATCTTTTTCCTTTTTCAGGATCAGGCCAAGCACAGCCAGGACAATCAATTCCATCAACCTGATTCAACTTAGAAAGTGTTTTTAACCCACGGATAGTTCCAACTTCTTTTGAAATATGGTAAAGAGTGGATTTTATAGATGATAATCCTGCAGAACTATATGAGGGCTTTTTAATTTTAATATTGTTTAATCTGTTTGAGGTGAGAGGATTGATATTTCTGAAGATTTTTTTCATTTTCCAAATTTATTATAAAAAAATTAATTATGACAAGCTGTCAGTTATTATTTATTGGCATAATGCTTGAATATACCCTTTATGAACTTTTAAGATAAAAAAAATGAGTAAAATTATTGGAATAGATTTAGGTACTACAAATTCTTGTGTCTCTGTAATGGAGGGTAGTGAGCCAGTTGTTATACCAAATTCAGAAGGGAAAAGGACCACACCATCAGTTATAGCATTTGTTGAAGGTGGGGAAATTAAAGTTGGTGACCCTGCTAAAAGGCAAGCAGTCACAAACCCAACTAAAACAATTTCGTCAATTAAAAGATTTATGGGTAACAAATTTTCAGAATCCTCAAAAGAGGCTTCAACTGTTGCTTATAAAGTTGCTAAAGGAGATAACAATACCCCAAGAGTTGATATTGACGGCAGAATGTACACACCACAAGAACTGTCAGCTATGACTCTACAAAAAATGAAAAAAACGGCTGAAGATTATCTTGGTTTTGATGTTTCAGAAGCAGTTATAACTGTTCCAGCATATTTTAATGACTCCCAAAGACAAGCTACTAAAGAAGCTGGTGAAATAGCTGGTTTAAAAGTTCAAAGAATAATTAATGAACCTACTGCAGCAGCCTTAGCCTATGGTTTGGATAAAGCAGGAAATACAGATAAAAAAATCGCTGTTTATGATTTAGGTGGTGGTACTTTTGATATTTCAATTTTAGAATTAGGAGATGGAGTTTTCGAGGTATTATCTACAAATGGTGATACTCACCTTGGAGGTGACGACTTTGATCAAGTTTTAATTGATTGGCTTGCTGATGATTTTAAAAAGAATGAAGAAATTGATCTAAGGAAGGATCCAATGGCGCTTCAAAGATTAAAAGAGGCAGCTGAAAAAGCTAAAATTGAGTTATCATCTTCAAATCAAACGGAGATTAACCTTCCATATGTTTCTCTTACTGACGCAGGTCCTAAACATTTAGTTAAAACTTTGACCAGAGCTAAATTTGAGCAATTGTCTGCTGATTTAGTTAAAAGGTCAATGACTCCTGTTAAAAAAGCTATGGAAGATGCAGGTTTATCAAAATCAGATATTGATGAGATTATCCTTGTAGGGGGCTCTACTAGAATTCCAATTATCCAATCTGAAGTTGAAAAGTTTTTTGGAAAAAAGCCTTCTAAAGGAGTAAATCCTGACGAGGTTGTTGCTATTGGTGCTGCTATTCAAGGAGGTGTCCTAACAGGAGATGTTAAAGACGTTTTATTATTAGATGTAACTCCTTTATCACTTGGTATTGAAACTATGGGTAATGTTATGACTAAATTAATTGAAGCAAATACTACAATTCCGACAAAGAAATCTCAAGTTTTTTCTACTGCTGCAGATAATCAACCTTCAGTTGAAATACATGTTTTACAGGGTGAGAGATCAATGGCGGCTGATAATAAAACAATAGGCCGTTTCCATCTAGATGGAATTCCGCCTGCCCCTAGGCAAGTTCCTCAAATTGAAGTTACTTTTGACATTGATGCTAATGGTATTATAAAAGTTGCAGCATCAGATAAAGCTACCGGGAAAACTCAAGACATTAGAATTGAAGCATCTTCAGGATTAACAGAGGAAGAAATCAAAAAAATGAAAGAGGAGGCAGAGGCAAATGCTGAATCTGATAAAAAAGCAAAGGAACAAGCTGATAAACTGAATAGTGCAGATCAAATGATTTTTCAAACTGAGAGTCAGTTAAAAGAATTTGGAGAAAAACTTTCAGCAGACAAGAAAAAATCTATTGAAGAGGCTCTTGAAGTATTAAAAAAAGCATATGCTACCAAGGAATTAGCTCAAATTGAACCTGCACTTGATAAAATCAATGAAGCTTGGAAAAATGCCTCCGAAGAAATGTATAAAGCCCAAGCCGAGGCAAGTGGAGATCCAAAAAATTCTGCTAAAGGTTCTGGAAAAGGAAATAAAAGTTCCGACAGTTCCAAAAAACCTGATGATGATGTACAAGATGTAGATTTTGAGGAAGTAAAAGATTAATTCAATTTAAAAACCACCAAATTAATTTGGTGGTTTTTTTTTAATTACCTGTTTTGATGAGTAAAGAAATTGCTTTAAATATATTAAACGAAAATATTGGAAATACTTTAATTGAGACTCTAGATATAAAATTTATTGATATAGGAGAGGACTTTCTAGTTGCAAGCATGCCTGTTACTCCAAAAGTTTTTCAGCCTGATCAAATTCTTCATGGTGGGGCATCTGCCGTACTTGCTGAAACTGTAGGAAGTGCAGCTTCATCAATTCTTTTAAAAAATGGTAAGAAGATAGTTAGAGGAATTGAGTTATCCATAAATCATCTTAAAGCTGTTAATTCTGGTAAGATAATTGCTAAAGCAAAAGCTATACACCTCGGAAGGACAATGCAACTATGGAATATAAAAATTACAAATGAAAATAATGAAATTGTTTCAATAGCTAAATTAACTACCTTAACTTTACAAAAATAAAACTTATAAAAATGAAAAGTGTAATAATTTGTGACATGGAAGGTTTAATACTAAAGATGAATGACGGTGCTAAAAAAATCTTTGGATATGATCCTGAAGAGTTAATTGGAAAGAAAAGAGTTTCAATATTTTCTCCTGGTGAAATTGTAATTCAAAATGTTTTAAACTGGTTAAAAATCGCAAATGATAAAGGTGAGTATGTGGCTAAAACTAATTTTATAAAAAAGGATGGAACATTATTTAATGCAAAATGTAAAATAACTCCAAATTTTGCCAATGGTAAAAGTAATCCTCAAACAGGATATTGTGGGATTACTGAGGTTATTGATGAAAATGTAGATGTTCCAATAAGTATAGTTACCAAAATAATTAAGGGTGTAGCTATAACAAGAGCTGGATTTGCTTCTGCATCATTATTTCCTGTTTTGGTTATTGCATCTTATTTTGCAGGAATTGGAGATGATTTGTTTAGTATTTTTAACCTTGTATTAACTGTTTTTGGTATTGTTACTCTTCAATTGTTTTCTAATCTTTACAATGATTATTTTGATGTTAAGCACGGAACTGATGGTTTAAACAATGAGTACTTTAATGCTGGTATGAATTCTAAGATTTTAGAAGGAGCTCAAATTTCTGGAGGGAGTAGAGCAGTTGAATTGGGTTTAATTTCATTAAAAGGAACAAAAAAACTTGCTAATATTATGTTGCTTTTTACTTTTTTTTCTTTGCCAATTTTAATTTACAATAGTTATTCCATTACAAATTCTTTCTCTAACATTATTAACGCTTTAGTTATTGCTTTTATTGGAGCCTTTTTAGGTTATTTTTACACCGCAAAGCCTCTTAGATTATCTGCAAGAAACGGATTAGGCGAATTAACAATCTTTTTAACTTTTGGCCCCCTTTTAACTCTTGGAACTGCTTTCGCAATTTCTTCAACTACAATTGAACTTTATTCTACTGATTTTTTTAATTTTATATTATTAGGAATACCACAAGGGCTTTTAACTACTAATATTTTATTTATTAATCAATTTCCTGATTATACCTCAGATAAACTTTCTAGTAAAAATAATTTAGTTGTTATGATTGGTAAAAAAAATTCTAGGTGGATTTATCTATTATTCCTTATTTCTCCTTTTATTTTTATGTATTTATACAAGCCATTTCTTTCAAACAATTTGTTGAATTTTAGTTCTACTTTTTACGATTTTTCGTTGTTATTTCTGTTTATATTTGGGATTTACGTGTTCTATGGATTATATAAGAATTATAATAAAAGGGAATTAATAAATAGTAATATATATACAATACATTTTCAATCTATTTTCTCAATAATTTTTATTTTATTGTTAAATTCGTTTTTTCTTTAATTTGATACATATTGAAAAACACTAATCTTTTTTTAGAAAAATTTGTTGCAAAGAGAACTAATTTTTCTCTTTATATTATTGGTTCACTTATTATAATTTTTTTTAATTTTCTAGGACAAATACCTCTTTTTAGTATTTTAACAAATACTTTATCAGATAACAATGCTGAAACAAATCCAATAAATATTTTAAATTCATTGGATAAAAACCTTGCCTTTTTTTTAATATTATTTCCTTTTTTAATATCATTTATTACTTTTTTTTTCGTTGTTAAAAAAATTCATTTACAATCATTCACAAGTGTAACCACATCAAGAAAAGATATTGATTTGAATAGAATTTTATTTGGATTTAAATATTGGACTTTCTTGTCATTGTCAATTTTTTTATTTGAATTAATTATTTCTCCAAATGATTATGTATATAATTTTAATTTTATACCATTTTTTATTATGGTTCTGATAGCTCTTACTCTTATTCCGTTTCAGTCAGCATTAGAAGAATTGATTTTTAGAGGATATTTAATGCAAGGGTTTTCAAGAATGATAAAAAATAGATACTTACCACTTATTATTACGTCATTAATCTTTGGATTTCTTCATTTTTTTAATCCCGAAGTCGACAAATTGGGAAATGGAATTATGTTCTATTATGTTGGAACTGGACTTTTTTTTGGAATAATCACATTAATGGATGAAGGAACAGAACTTGCAATTGGTTTGCATATTGCAAACAATTTAATAACTGCATTATTAGTTACTGCTGATTGGACAGCATTTCAAACCGAATCTCTTTATATAGATATTTCAGAGCCGTCTTTGGGTATAGAATTGTTTATCTATTTAATTATAGTATATCCATTTACATTATTTTATTTTTCTAAAAAATTTAATTGGTCAAATTGGAGAAAAAAATTAATTTAGTCACAATTTTATTCGACAGCAATTCAAAATTTTAATTTTAAAGATGAAATTAAATAAAAATAAAATTTTTGGTTATGCTTCATTATTCATGTTAATTCTTGGGATAAGTTTGTTTATTGTTGGCTTTTTTATCTACAAAGAATATACTATTGGTTTTGGTATAGCTGGGTTTGGCTTTTTTGTGATAGCTTGGGCATTTAATGCACTTAAGGGTAGGGTATAAAATATCTTAATTATTTCTTTTGCCAGTCATTTCATTTGGTTTAACCCAATCATCAAATTCTTTTTCTGTCAAATATTTTAATTTAATTGCAGCTTCTTTTAAAGTAATTCCTTCATAATGAGCCTTATTTGCTATTTCCGCAGATTTATAGTATCCAATTTTGGTGTTTAGAGCAGTTACGAGCATTAGTGAGTTATTTACTAATGAGTTTATTCTTTTTTTATTTGCTTTTATACCATTAACACAATTTATTGAAAAACTTAAACAGGAATCTCCAAGAAGTTGCGCTGATTGGATAATATTGTGAGCCATAACAGGTTTATATACATTTAATTCATATTGACCTTGCATTCCAGAAATTGAAGTAGTAACATCATTTCCTATCACTTGCGCACAAACCATTGTAATTGCCTCACATTGAGTTGGGTTAACTTTACCGGGCATAATTGAACTTCCTGGTTCATTTTGAGGAATAGAAAGTTCGCCGATTCCAGACCTAGGTCCTGATGACATCATTCTTATATCATTTGCAATTTTATTTATTGAAACTGCTAATTGTTTTAATGAAGCATGAGTTTCAACAATTGCATCATGGGCAGCTATTGCTTCAAATTTATTTTTTGCAGTAATAAAAGGATGTTTTGTAAATTTAGCTATATATTTTGAAACAATTTCAGAATAACCTTTTGGGGTATTAATACCAGTTCCAACTGCAGTTCCACCTAGAGCAATTTCTTTTAAATGGTCCAATGAATTAATTAATGATTTCAATCCATAATCTAATTGTGAAACGTAACCTGAAAATTCTTGACCCAAAGTAAGTGGGGTAGCATCCATTAAGTGAGTTCTTCCAATTTTTACAACATCTTTAAACTCATTAGACTTTAAATTCAAAGATTTTTTAAGTTTTTTGATGCCTGGTATTGTTATCTCAACTATTTTCTTGTAAGCCGCTATGTGCATTGCAGTTGGGAAAGTATCATTTGAGGATTGAGATTTATTAACGTCATCGTTTGGAAGTAATACTTTATCTCCAACTCCTAGTTTATTTCCTAAAATTTCATGTGAACGATTTGAAATTACTTCGTTGACATTCATATTTGTTTGAGTACCAGAGCCAGTTTGCCATATAACTAGAGGAAAATGGTCATTAAGTTTACCAGAGAGAATTTCATCACATACACTAGAAATTAAATCTCTTTTTTTTATATCTAGTACACCTAAATCATAATTAGTGTATGCAGCAGCTTTTTTTAAATATGCATATCCGTAAATAATTTCAATTGGCATTGAAGATTCTTTACCTATTTTAAAGTTTAACCTAGATCTCTCAGTTTGAGCTCCCCAATAAGCATTATTGGGTACTTTAACCTCTCCAATTGTATCTTTTTCTATTCTATATTTCATTTATAAAATTTCTAATAAGCATAACATTCACAAAATTAACATTTTAAAACAATATAAATTATACTATGGATAAAAGAAAATAAATTACTTTTTCATTTAAATAATTTAAATAAAAATTTTAATTTTATAAAAAATTAATTAAATATGTTTGATTTCGACCAATATTTAGGTTTTTTAGCTTTCCTTTCCATTTTAACAATTGGCTTTTGGTTAATGATTTTTTTGATAACCTTCGTTGTCCCTTATTGGTTAACTGGAGCTTTATTAGAGTGGCTTAAAGAAAGAAAAGAGTCAAAGAAAACTTCTATTTAATTTATTTTAGTAACCATATCCGCCCTCATCGCCACCACCTTGAAAATTATTACCACCTCTGTTTCTTTTACTATCTGATTTTTTCTCATTTATTTTATAGGTAAAAGTAAAAATATAAGTAGGTTCTCGTCTTCTAAACTCTCTGGCACTGATGTAATTCTCGGTTGTAGTAATAACTCTAAATTTAGACGTATTAAAAATATCAGAAACTCTAAAACTAATTGTGCCCTTTTTGTTTAAAATATTTTTATTTATTGCACCAGAAAAATTAATACCACCTTTTACCTCAGATTGAGAATTTCTTCCAGGTCCTCTATAGAACATTCTAAGTTGAAAGTCAAACTCTTTCGGTAACTTTATACTTGCATTCATTCTAGCAAACCAGCTTAAATTTTCTGATCCGTAGTCAATATTATTGTATGTACCTAATAGTTTAGAATTAAATATATTAAAATTACCATTGACTCTTAACTTTCTATTAGGGGTGTAGGTTATACTAAAATCTGTTCCTGTTCTGATATTTTCAGATAAGTTTATAGGCATTGTTCTTAATACTGGAACTTCAACAAGGGGATTTAAACTAATTATTGCATTTTCTCCAGTTGCTTCATTAATAAAAGTAAATACACTTGTTGACTTAGTGTAATAGATTGAGCCATTCAAAGTGAATTTTTTTAGTCTTTTTAAATACCCTAAATCAAGTGTATTTGAATAACTTGGATTTATATCTGAATTCCCTTGGAATAAATTTGTTAAACTTCTTCTTGAAGGAAATGGATTTATGAATCTTGATCTAGGCCTTCTTAATCTCCTACTGTAACCAAGAGTCACACTAGTAGCCTGATTAAATTCATATGAAACATTAATAGTAGGAAACCAATCGGTATAATTTTTGTTATTTTTCTGATTAGTTGTTTTTTGGTCAATCCTAATTATTGAATTCTCCATTCTAAGTCCAAGCAGGTAAGAGAAACTATTGATTTTTTTTCCAAATTGACTGTATGCAGCATTAATATATTCTTTATAATCTAAAAAATTTGATTGATTACCATCTATAACATATGAATTAGCTATTAGATCACTTACCTGATAGTCAGTTGATAAGTCATTGAATGAGCCCCTATATCCAAGTTCAAATTGGGTATTATCATCTATTGGCCATACATAATCTATTTGATATAAAGATCTTTTTTGATTTTCGTCTGTTAAAAGCCTATCATATCTAGGTTCTCCTTGATCAGGAAATATCGTCATATTGGTAAAAAAGCCATCTTCAATTTCAGTGCTTTTTTCGTATTGTATTTCAGCAACTAATTCATGACCTTTCTCATTGAATTTTTTTGTGTAATTAAAAGTTATTTGATTTGATTCATCGACTTCATCCTCATCTTGATTTCTTTTTGATTGATTTTCTAAAATTTTAAATGAATTAAAGTTTTTAAAAACGGTTTCATTTAAGTTTTGATTATCTCTTTTGCTGTAAAATCCACTAATTATTAATGAACTACTATTATTAATAGAATATTCAAATCCGAGATTTGTAAAAAAATTATTCCCCTTTCGCTCAGCTCTTCCATTTTCACTCAAAAATGTATTTGGATTTGTTCCATTAAAATATTCATTTTCTGCACCACCTCTTCCTTTATTTATATTTGTTTTTATTGAAGTTGTATTAAAAATATTTATTTTTTTTGATTTATAATTGAATGTATATGATCCACCTAAATTCTTTGGTAACCCTCCATTGACAACAATGTTTCCATTTATCCCTTCCATCGAGTCTTTCTTCAAAATAATATTTAAAATACCACCTGTTCCTTCTGATTCATATCTTGCAGATGGTGATGTAATAACTTCGACTTTATCAATAGATTCTGCAGGGATTTGTTGAAGCCCTTGAGGACCACTTAGTCCAACTAGACCCGATGGTTTTCCATTAATTAAAATTCTAACATTATCATTGCCTCTTAGTGCTACATTACCATCAATATCAACTGATACTGATGGGACATTATCTAATACATCTGCAACACTTCCACCTCTAACAGTAATATCTCTACCAACATTATAAACTGTTTTATCAAGTCTAATTTCGACTTCTGTTCTTTCGGCAGTTAAATTGATATTTTCCAGTGCTTCAACATTTATTTTAAGCTCAATTGTGCCTATGTCAGTGTCTTTATCTATAAGAATATTTTCTTTAATAAATTTCTCAAACGAAATATACTCAATTGTTAAAAAATATCTTCCAGGGATTACTTCAAAGTCAAAACTTCCATCACTAACTGTAATTCCACCTTGTATATTATTTGGATTCCTTAAGCTTTTAAGAGAAATAGTGGCATATTCTAGAGGTTGAGATGTGTCAAGGTCAATAACCTTTCCTTTAAAGTTTATTTTTTTAAAATCTTGAGGGGGTCTTTGTGAAAAAGACTTAAAACTCAATATAATTAGAATTATAAAAAAAAAGTTCTTCATTAGCATCCTAAATTATTAAATTGCAAAAGTAAGCATATAATAGTTTACGGTCGTTTTTATTTTAAAAAAGAAATTAGTTTATCTATTGGCCTTCCTATAACAGCTTTATTCGTTCCAACAATTATTGGTCTTTCAATTAATTTTGGATTTTCAATTAACACTTTAATTAAATCATTTTCATTAAGATTTGATTTTTTAAAATTATTTTTCCAAAGAGTTTCATTAGTCCTTACAATTTCATTAACAGATATTTTTAAAAGAAAAATTATTTCTTTTAATTCCTCAAAAGTTAAGTGGTTTTCCAAATATTTTATGATTTCAACATCTATTTTTTTTTTATTTAATAATTCAAGTGCTTCTCTGGATTTGCGACATCTTGGGTTATGATAAATTTTTAATTTCATATTAACTTTAATTTTTTTAGTTCATTTTCAAGTTTTTCAGGAGTTTTAAAATGTATCGTTTGGATTGATAATTTATTCGCGGCTATAATATTTCTTAAATTATCATCAATAAATAAAGTTTTTTCAGCTTCTAAATTATAACGTTTAAGTGCTATTTTATATATTTTTTTAAATGGTTTTCTGGTTTTTTCCTCACCAGAGACAACAATACCCTCAAATAAATTTAAAAATTCAAACTTATTTAAAGCCTTAGGGAAAGTTTCTGCACTCCAATTAGTTAATGCTATTATTTTATATTTTTTAGACTCTACGAGCCTTTGTAATAAATCAACACTTCCCTTAATTGAATCTTTTAACATTTCATCCCATCTTCCGTAATACATTTTAATCAATTTTTTATACTTGGGAAACATTTTTATTCTTTCTTCTGTTGCCTTTTTCATTGAATAACCTGCATCTTGATTTTCATTCCAGTCCATTGTACAAATATTTTCATAAAACCAATTCATTTTTTCAACATCTCCGCCAAATTCTTTTAAATAAACATAGTCAGGACTCCAGTCAACTAAGACTCCTCCAAGGTCAAATATTATATTTTTGATTTTATTCATTTTTATTCATTTTTCCAGTATACATTAAATAAGATTTTAAGAAAGGATCTATTGACCCACTGAGAATACTATCAACATCTGCGCTTTCATGTTTAGTCCTTACATCTTTAATTAATTTATATGGATGTAAAACATAGTTTCTAATTTGCGAACCCCATTCAATTTTCATTTTCGAGTCCTCAATTTTTTTACGAGCTGACAATTTTTTTTGTAATTCAATTTCGTAAAGTTGGGATTTCAATAAAATCATTGCTTTATTTTTATTTTCAAGCTGAGATCTTGTTTCTGAATTTTCAATAACAATCCCACTAGGTTGATGTTTTAGTCTAACAGCTGTTTCAATTTTATTTACACTTTGTCCTCCAGCCCCACTAGACCTCATAGTCTCCCATGTTATTTCAGATGGATTAATTTTAATTTCAATTCTTTCGTCTACAAGTGGATAAACATAAACTGATGCAAATGAAGTATGACGTTTAGCATTACTATCAAAGGGAGATATTCTTACTAGCCTGTGGACACCATTTTCACCTTTAAGCCAACCAAAAGCAAAATCACCAGTTATTTCAATGGTAACAGTTTTTATACCTGCAACATCGCCTTGTTGACTTGTTAGTTCTTTTGTTTTAAAACTCCTTTTTTCTGACCACATTAAGTACATTCTCATCAACATTTCTGCCCAATCACAACTTTCAGTACCCCCTGCACCAGCCGTAATTTGAATTACAGCATTTAAGGAATCTCCTTCCTCAGACAACATATTTTTGAATTCAAGCTCTTCTAATGACCTAACTGTTTTTCTCCAATGCTCAGTTAATTCCTCCTCTGAAATTTCATCTGATTTATAGTATTCAAAAAGAACTTCAAGATCATCAATATTTGATTTAATTAATTCATAGTCATTTATCCATTTCTTAAGAGATCTTATTTCAATCATCAGATTCTCTGCATTTGAGGGATTTTCCCACAAATTTGGATCTAGAGCTAATTCTTCTTTGTTTTGAATTTGTATAAGTTTATTTTCGACGTCAAAGATACCCCCTTATCACTCCAAGGCGATCAACTAAGTCTTTGATTTGTTCTGAATTTATCATACTAAAAAAATATTGTCTCTAAAATTAATTAATAATTTTTTTAATTATTACATGTAAAATTAAAATTAAATTAATATTGTTGAAAATTAATTTACTTCTAATAAAAAATTGATATGAAAAAAGTTGAGAATACTCCTAGAGCTTCAAAAAATAAATACAAGCATAGACTTCATGATGATGACAGAATCGACAATTATTTTTGGTTGAAAGAAAGAGATAATCCTGAAGTAATTAAATATTTAAATCAAGAAAATAATTATTATAAAAAAATGACAAAAAACCAAGAAGGTTTTGAAGATAAACTCTTTGATGAAATGAAATTAAGAATCAATAGAGATGAGGTTTCTGTTCCATATTTTTATAATGGATATTGGTATTTAACTAAATTTAAAAAAGGCTGCGAATATCCAATTTATATTAGAAAAAAACTTACGTTAAATTCAGAAGAAGAACTTTTATTTGATTGCAACTTAATGTCTAAGGAATATAAATATTTTGATTTGGGCAGTATAAGTATCAGCCCAAATAACAAAATGGCTGCTTTTTCTATTGATACTGTTTCTAGAAGATTTTACACAATAATGGTCAAAGAACTTGATGAGAAAAAAATATTAGATTTTAAATTAAAGGGTACATCGGGTTCTTGTGTTTGGTCAAATGATAGCAAATACATTTTTTACTCAAAAAAAAATTCTAAAACTTTAAGATCAGAATCAGTAAATAGATTTGATTTAGATAAATTATCTGAAAAAAAAATATATAAAGAAAATGATTTGACATTTTCTGTTAATGTTAGTAAATCAAAGTCTAAAGAATATATTTTTATTAACTCGTATAGTACTTTAACAACTGAAACAAGGTTTTTAAAATCAGACCATCCATTGAGTAAATTTAAGATTCTTCAAAAGAGAATTAAAAATCTTGAATATTATGTTTTTCATTTTAAAAAATATTTTTATTTATTAACTAATTCTGACAACTCCTTTAACTTTAAAATAGTTAAAACTTTAATAGATAAAACCGAAAAAAAGAATTGGATTACTTTTTTTGAACACAGAAAAAAAATTTTAATTGAAGATTTTGATGTATTTGAAAATTATTTTGTCTTGACTCAAAGAAAAATGGGGCTTAATAATTTAAATATTTTTTCCTGGAATAAAAATGAGGGATATTCTTTACCTATTAAAAATAAGACTTATACACTTTCAACTAGCTTAAATTTAGATTTTAACACACACAAATTAAGATATAATTACAGCTCATTAACAGAGCCCTTTTCAGTAAGAGAATTTAATATGAAAACAAAAAAAAATAAAATCCTCAAGGAGCAAAAAGTTTATGGTGGAAACTTTAATAAACATAATTATAAGTCAAAAAGAATTTGGGCTGTTGGGCATGACAATGTTAAAATTCCAATATCAATTGTTTTTAATAAAAATCACAAACCTTCACCATCTACACCCCTTTTATTATATGGATATGGATCATATGGTCATACAATCGACCCAAACTTTTCTAGTTTAAGGTTAAGTCTTTTAGACAGAGGTTTTGCTTTTGCTATTGCCCATGTAAGAGGAGGTGAATATTTAGGTAGAAAATGGTATGAAAAAGGAAAACTTTTAAATAAAAAAAACACTTTTTATGATTTTATTAGTTGCTCTGAATATCTTATCAAAAAAAACTTTACTTCAAGAGCTCATTTATATGCCTCTGGCGGATCTGCAGGAGGCTTACTTATGGGAGTAGTAGTTAATTTAAGACCCGATTTATTTAATGGGGTAATTCTTGCTGTTCCCTTTGTTGATGTTGTTACAACAATGTTAGATAATACTATCCCTTTAACAACTTCTGAGTATGATGAATGGGGAAATCCTAATGATAAAAGGTTTTATGAATACATTAAATCATATTCACCTTATGATAATATTAAAAATCAAAAATACCCAAACATTTTTGTAACAAGCGGTTATTATGATTCTCAAGTTCAATATTGGGAGCCAACTAAGTGGGTTGCAAAATTAAGAGAAATGGAAAAAAATGATAGTCTTTTATTGTATAACATTAATTTGAGCGCTGGTCACAGTGGTTCTTCAGGTAGATTTGAGTTTTTAAAAGAAAAAGTAAAAGAATACTCATTTTTATTAAGTCTAGAAAATAATAATAAGTGATAAATTTTAAGTAATTTTGAATTTTTTATAATAAAAAAATTAATGAAAAAGGGAATAAAAGCTTACAACAGTTTATTGGAGCTTATAGGTGACAGTCCGTTAATTAAACTAAGTAGATCTACGAGTTCTTTTAATGGCCAATTTTTTGCAAAGTATGAAGCGTTTAATCCCGGTCATTCAAATAAAGATAGGATTGCTTTGTATATCATTAATGAAGCTGAAAGATCTGGCCTACTTAAAAAAGGGAGTACAATTATTGAAACTACTTCAGGTAACACTGGTTTTAGTTTAGCAATGATAAGTTTAATTAAGGGATATAATTGCATCTTAGCCGTTAGTTCAAAGTCTTCTAAGGATAAAATTGATATGCTTAAAACTCTGGGGGCAAAAGTTTACGTATGTCCTTCTAATGTTGAACCTAATGATCCAAAATCATATTATGAAGTTGCTAAAAGGATTCATAAAAAAACTAAAGGCTCTATATACATTAATCAATATTTTAATAGTCTAAATATATCTGCACATTACAATACTACTGGTCCAGAAATCTGGTCACAAACAAATGGAAAAATTACACATCTTGTTGCTTGCAGTGGAACTGGAGGCACAATATCTGGCTGTGGTAGATTTTTAAAAGAAAAAAATGAAAAAATAAAAATTATTGGAGTAGACGCATACGGTTCTATTTTAAAAAAATATCATGAAACTAAAAAAATTGATAAAAATGAAATTTTTCCATATAGAATTGAAGGTCTAGGAAAAAATTTAATTCCTTCATCTACAGATTTTACTATTATTGATAAATTTGTAAAAGTTAAAGATGATGATAGTGCTTATTCTGCAAGAGAATTAATTAAAAAAGAAGGAATGTTTATTGGATATACTTCAGGTGCGGCATTTCAAGCTTTAAAACAATTAAATGAAGATGGTGAATTTAATAATGAAAGTGTTGTAGTGGTTATTTTTCCTGATCATGGATCACGTTATACCAGTAAAATATATAATGACCAGTGGATGATTGATCAGGGGTTTATGGATTCAAAAAATATCAACAAATTAAAAAAAGTAGAATTTATTGAATAATTCATTTAGTTTTAACAATCATAATTATATGACAAGAGATTTATTTAAAAGAATATATGAAAATAAAGGGCCATTGGGAAAGTGGGCATCTCAGGCTGAAGGATATTTTGTCTTCCCAAAATTAGAGGGACCAATTTCAAACCGAATGAAATTTAAAGGTAAAGATGTGATAACTTGGTCAATTAATGATTATTTGGGTCTTGCCAATCTTCCTGAAATCAGGAAGATTGATATGGAAGCTGCTAAAGAATTTGGTTCTGCCTATCCAATGGGAGCTAGGATGATGTCTGGTCATACAGGTCTTCATGAATATTTAGAAAACGAGTTGGCAGAATTTGTAAATAAAGAATCTGCTTATGTACTCAATTTTGGTTATCAAGGTATTTTATCAACTATTGACACACTAGTTTCCAAAAATGACGTAATTGTTTATGATGTTGATGCTCACGCATGTATAGTAGACGGTGTCCGTCTTCACTTAGGGAAAAGATTTACTTACAAGCATAATGACATAGAAAGTTTAGAAAAAAATTTAATAAGAGCAACAAATTTCGTTAGTAATACTGGTGGAGGAATTTTAGTTATTTCTGAGGGTGTTTTTGGGATGCGAGGAGAGCAAGGTAAATTAAAGGAAATCGTTACTTTGAAAAAGAAATATAATTTTAGATTCTTGGTTGATGATGCTCATGGTTTTGGAACACTAGGAGATCGAGGTGCTGGAACTGGTTTTGAACAGGGAATTCAAGATGAAATTGATGTTTATTTTGCGACTTTTGCAAAATCGATGGCTTCAACTGGAGCTTTTATCGCAGCTGAAAAAGAAATCATAGATTTTATGAAGTACAATATGAGATCTCAGATGTTTGCAAAATCTTTACAATCCGTTTTGGTTCGAGGAGCAATCAAAAGACTTGAAATAATGAAAAATAGACCTGAATTTAAAAATAGGTTATGGGATAATGTTATTGCACTTCAAAATGGTTTAAAAAATAATGGTTTTGATATAGGTTCGACTCAAAGTTGTGTTACTCCTGTCTATTTGAAAGGTAGTATTCCTGAGGCAATGGTTTTAGTAAAAGATCTGAGGGAAAATCATGGTGTTTTTTGTTCTATTGTTGTTTATCCTGTAATTCCAAAAGGTTTGATTTTACTTAGATTAATTCCTACAGCATCACATACTATTGAGGATGTTAAAATTACACTTAAGGCTTTTTCAAAAATAAGAATTAATTTGGAAAATGGAACTTACAATAAGCTTTCTGAAGCAATTGAAGCTAAATAATTCTAAGTTAATTTAACATTACAGGCATTACAAGCATAGTAATCTCTTCCTCCTTTTCAATATTATCTAATGGAGTTACAATACCAGCCTTATTTGGAGTTGACATTGATAATGATATTTCATCACAATGCAAATTATTTAACATTTCAATCAAAAATCTAGAATTAAAACCAATTTGAATATCATCTCCTGAATAAGAACAATTCAGTCTCTCTTCAGCTTTATTGTTAAAATCAACATCTTCTGCAGAAATATTCAATTCAGAACCTGCTATTTTTAGTCTAATTTGATGAGTAGTTTTATTAGAAAAAATACTCACTCTTTTTAAAGAATTTAAAAATAAATTTCTATCAACAGTCAAAACATTTGGATTTTCCTTTGGTATTACAGCTTCATAATTTGGATATTTCCCATCTACTAATCTGCAATATAGTGTCGTGTTTTTAAAAGAAAATTCTGCATTGTTTTCGTTATACTTTATCGTAATTTCCTCCTCCATCCCTTGAAGAATGTTTTTTAATATTTGAAGAGGTTTTTTAGGCATAATATATTCGTTCGTTTTCAATGTTTTTAAATCATTCCTTGTGTATTTCACTAATTTATGAGCATCTGTAGCAACAAAAGTTAGATTTTCAGAACTTAATTGAAAGAAAACTCCATTCATAATAGGCCTTAAGTCATCGTTTCCAGATGCAAATAAAGTTGAATTAATTGCTTTAAATAAAAGGTTACCTGAAATAGTTGATTCTTCAGGATCTTTAATGTGAGATATTTTTGGAAAATCATCACCCGAAACATATGCTAGGGCGTATTTTCCATTATTTGCGTTAATCTCAACTGTATTGTTTTCTAAAACATTAAAAGTTAATGGTTGATCTGGGAAAGTTTTGAGAGTATCTAATAGAAGTCTTGATTGCAAACATATTGACCCCACATTCTCAGACTCAATTTCAATACTTGAAGACATTGTTGTTTCAAGATCTGAAGCGGAAATAGTTAATCTATCATTATCTAGTTCAAAAAGAAAGTTGTCTAGAATAGGCAAAGTATTTGAACTATTAATAACACCTCCAAGAACTTGAAGTTTTTTAAGAAGCTGATTACTTGATACAATAAATTTCATCAATTATAAAGTTTGATTAAAGATATTTTAAAACCTTTAATTTTTGAAAGAAACTTATTAACAGTTATTAAATTGTTATTATCATAAATGACTAAAACGCAATGATTTTATACTAATCAAAAACAACTGTCACGGCATCTCTATAGTTTAGCCCAAATAGAGTACTGGCACTCCCTACTGTTAGCGGATTACTTTTGTAAATTGACAATTCAAGATGCCCTGCTGCATTAAATATAGCAAGTTTTTTTCCATCTTCTTGTCTTGATGCCTTATCTAAGCTGAAATCAATCCCATCACTATATGATTTATATATGTTTGTTATTTTGATGTTTCTTGCTAAAATCGTAAAACTTCTGTTTTTTTGAACATTTAGGAAGATTTTTTTAGTAATATTAGTAATTACATTTCCATAATTATCAATATAAATTACACTTCCTAATATTTGATTTTCATTAGAATTAATTACGGGATTTATATCTTTTATCTCTTTTATTTTATCAATTTTTTTTCCAATAACATCTAGTGATCCTCTTCTACTTATGTGAGCAGCTACCTTAACAAAAATATCTAAGACTGGAAAAGATGAGGTGGTTGAATCATGAATACTTATTTGAACGATTATTTTAGGTTTTATATTATCACATATCATTGAAAAAATTCCGTTGTTTGCTCCAATAAAGAAATGGCCTTCAAAATTCATTGCTAGATGTGAATTTTCAGGAGTTAATTCTGCTTCAACTCCAATTATATGAATAGTTCCTTTTGGAAAAGATTTAAATACATTTTTTATTATATATGCAGCCTCAGTAAGATTGAACGGGCTAATTTGATGTGAGATGTCAATAATTTCAGGTGATTTGATTTCACTAATCAATGCGGCTTTAGTAGCAGCAACAAAATAGTCTTTATTTCCAAAATCAGATGTTAGTGTAACAATTGACATAAATTATTTAAAAATTAATTTTTTTAAAAAAGTATAATGTATTTTTGATACAAACTTACAAATCATTATAATAATTTTATATAATAAATTTTTTAGCATTTGAAAGATATTGAAATTGATTTGATTGACATTGATCCAAGAGACTTCTTCGGTAATAATAATAAAAATATCAATAAAATAAAGCTTTATTTCCCAAAGCTTAAAATTGTAGCAAGAGGTAATAAAATCAAAGCTTTTGGGCAAGAAGAAATTTTAAAAGAATTTAAAGACGCCATAAATAAAATTTTAAAATACTTTGCAAAACATAATTCTATCAATGAGTATTTTATTGAAGATTTATTTAATGGAAACAATGAAAGATTAAATAATAAAATATCTAATAACTCCTTAATCCTTCACGGTACAAAAGGCAGATTGATACATGCTGTTACAATTAATCAAATGAAAATTGTAGAATTAATTTCAAAAAAGGACTTAGTTTTTGTTATTGGTCCTGCAGGTACTGGAAAAACATATACAAGCGTTGCTCTAGCAGTTAAATCCTTAAAAGAAAAAAAGGTTAAAAGGATAATACTTACAAGACCTGCTGTTGAAGCTGGAGAGAATCTAGGTTTCTTACCCGGCGATATGAAAGAAAAACTTGATCCATACATGCAACCTTTATATGACGCATTACGTGAGATGATTCCTAGCGAAAAGCTAAAAAAATATATCGAATCAGGAACTATACAAATTGCCCCTTTAGCTTATATGAGAGGGAGAAATTTAGATGATGCTTTCGTTATTCTTGATGAAGCCCAAAATACAACTCATTCGCAAATGAAAATGTTTTTAACTAGAATGGGTGAAAATGCTAAGTTTATAATCACTGGTGATCCTGGTCAAATTGATTTACCACGAAGGGTTGTTTCAGGATTAAAAGAGGCAATATTAATACTAAAGGAAATAAGCGAAATAGGTATTCTTTACCTAAATGAAAAAGATGCAATGAGGCATAAGTTAGTTAAAAAATTAATTAATGCTTATAAAAAAATTGATATTCAAAATTGACAATGAACGCGTTATTTTCAACAAATTTTAATTTTCCAGGACAAATAGATAAATATACGGGCAAAGTTAGAGAGGTTTATTATCTTGATAATGACCTAATAATAATAATTGCTACTGATAGAATTTCAGCTTTTGATGTAGTTATGCCCAAGCCAATTCCCTATAAAGGCCAGATCCTAAATCAAATTTCAAATCACATGTTATTAAATACTAGTCAAATAGTTCCAAATTGGTTGAAATATTCTCCTGACCCAAATGTTTCGATAGGTTTATCCTGTAAGCCTTTTAAAATTGAAATGGTGGTAAGAGGGTATTTAGCTGGTCATGCGGCGAGAGAATATAAAAAAGGTAAGAGGGTGATCTGTGGAGTAAAAATGGAGGAGGGTTTGAATGAAAATGATAAATTTAGTTTTCCTATTTTAACTCCTGCAACTAAAGCTGATTCTGGCCATGATGAAGATATTTCAAGAGATGAGATAATTAAAAAAGGAATTGTTTCTGAATTGGATTATAAAAAAATTGAAAGCTACTCATTACAATTATTTAAAAAAGGCACTGAAATTGCAAAAAATAAAAATTTGATTTTAGTTGATACTAAATATGAATTTGGTAAAACAGTTGAAGGTGAAATAGTGTTAATTGACGAAATTCATACTCCTGACTCATCTAGATATTTTTATAGAGAGGGATATGAGTATAGGCAGTCTAAGGGTTTACCGCAAAGGCAATTGTCTAAAGAGTTTGTTCGTCAATGGTTAATTGAAAATAACTTCCAAGGGCTAATTGATCAAAAGCTACCTGTTATGACTAATGAACATGTAAATAATATTTCACAAAGATATATAGAACTTTATGAGCAAATTATAGGTAAAAAATTTAAAAAAGAAAGTAACCAAAATATTGAAGATAGGATAAGAAAGAATATTTTATTTTCATTAGGATTTTAGGATTAAATTTTTTCAATAATAGTTTTCAACCCCATTTGTTAATTTCTTTGATTCATTTGGTTTTAACTTTTATAAAGTAAAATATATATTAGCTAATTATACTTATTATGTCCAAAAGTAATTACACTGAAGATAATATAAAGTCTCTTGATTGGAAGGAACATATTCAAATGAGACCAGGTATGTATATTGGCAAACTAGGCGATGGCTCTTCTTTTGACGATGGTATATATATACTTTTAAAAGAAATTCTCGACAATTGTGTTGATGAATTTGTTATGGGTGCTGGAAAAACTATTGAAATACAAATTAAAGACAAACAAGTTGTTGTGAGAGATTATGGAAGAGGAATACCTTTAGGTAAAGTTGTCGATGTTGTTTCAAAAATGAACACTGGTGGAAAATATGATTCCAGAGCTTTCAAAAAATCAGTGGGTTTAAATGGAGTAGGAACAAAAGCTGTTAACGCTCTTTCCTCAACTTTCAAAGTTCAATCAATTAGAGATGGACAAATTAAGTCAGCAACATTTAATTATGGAAATTTAAATATCGAAGATGATTTATCTTATCATTCTGGAAGAAGAGGTACAAAAGTAACTTTCATACCTGATGAAAAAATTTTTAAAAATTATGTTTTCAGAAATGAATATGTTATTAAAATGATTAAAAATTATGTTTATTTAAATCCTGGACTAGTAATAGATTTTAATGGAGAAAAATTTATTTCAAAAAATGGACTTAAAGATCTACTCGAAGATAGAATTAGTTTAAATGATATTTTATATCCAATAATTCATCTAAAAGGAAATGATATTGAAGTTGCTATAACTCACAGCAAAACTCAATATAGTGAAGAATACCATTCTTTTGTTAATGGTCAAAACACAACTCAAGGGGGGACTCATTTGATTGCATTCAGAGAGGCTTTCGTTAAAACTATAAGAGATTTTTTTGGAAAGTCTTTTGATTCTTCAGATATAAGGAAATCAATTATTTCAGCCGTAAGCATAAAAGTTATGGAGCCTGTTTTTGAATCACAAACTAAAACTAAGCTTGGTTCAACTGAAATGGGCCCTGAACTACCCTCAGTAAGGTCGTATATCATCGATTTTATTTCCAACCAGCTAGATAATTATTTACACAAGAATTCATTTGTTGCAGACGAAATTCAAAAAAAAATACTTCAAGCAGAGAGAGAAAGAAAGGAATTGTCAGGGATTAGAAAGTTAGCAAAGGAAAGATCAAAAAAAGCAAATCTTCACAATAAAAAACTAAGAGATTGTAGAGTTCATTTGGGTGATTTAAATAAAGAAAACAGGTTGGATTCAACTATTTTTATTACGGAAGGGGATTCAGCAAGTGGATCAATAACAAAGTCTAGAAATGTTAACACTCAAGCTGTTTTCAGTTTAAGAGGGAAGCCTTTAAATACATTTGGGATGAGTAAAAAAATCGTTTATGAAAATGAAGAATTCAATTTATTACAAGCTGCATTAAATATTGAAGATTCAATAGAAAATTTAAGATATAATAATGTTGTTATCGCAACTGATGCAGATGTTGATGGAATGCATATAAGACTTCTTTTAATAACTTTTTTTCTTCAATTTTTTCCTGAACTTGTAAAACAAGGTCATGTATATATACTGCAGACCCCCTTATTTAGGGTAAGAAATAAAAAAGAAACAAGATATTGCTACAGTGATCAGGAAAAAGTAGATGCGATAAATGATTTAAAAGGGAACACCGAAATAACAAGATTTAAAGGTCTTGGTGAGATTTCTCCTGATGAATTTAAATTTTTTATTGGTGACAACATAAGACTTGATCCAGTAATGATAGATAAAACAACCACAATCGATGATTTACTTCAGTTTTATATGGGCAAGAACACCCAAAATAGGCAAGATTTTATTATAGATAATTTGAAAGTTGAACTAGATTTAGCCAAGATTGAAAATTAGAAATGGGAGAGGAATTACCAGTTGATAAAAATCAAATAGACAAAGAAGAAGGTGTTGAATCTCTTGTAAAGATTACAGGGATGTATAAAGAATGGTTTCTTGACTATGCTTCTTATGTAATACTTGAAAGAGCAATACCTGCTATCTCTGACGGCTTAAAGCCTGTTCAAAGAAGAATTCTTCATTCTATGAGGGATCTTGATGATGGAAGGTACAATAAGGTAGCAAATATTGTAGGCCATACAATGCAATATCACCCGCATGGAGATGCAAGTATTGCAGATGCAATGATTCAAATAGGACAAAAAGACTTATTAATTGACATGCAGGGTAATTGGGGTAATATTCTAACAGGTGACAAAGCTGCAGCTTCGAGATATATTGAAGCTAGACTATCAAAATTTGCATTAAAAGTCGTTTTTAGCCCTAAGGTTACCAATTGGCAGTCATCTTATGATGGAAGAAAGAAAGAACCAGTTAATTTACCAATTAAATTTCCATTATTATTAGCTCAAGGAGCTGAAGGCATTGCAGTTGGATTGTCAACTAAAATTTTACCTCATAATTTTAACGAGTTAATTGATTCAAGTATAAAATATCTAAAAGGTAAAAAATTTAAAATTTTTCCTGATTTTCAGACTGGTGGGATTATTGATGTACAAAATTACAATGATGGATTAAGGGGAGGGAAAATTAGAATAAGAGCAAAAGTGTCAAAGCATGACAAAAATACTTTGTTGATTTCTGAAATCCCATATAGTTCAAATACTTCATCTCTAATTGATTCAATTGTAAAAACAAATGATAAGGGTAAAATAAAAATTAAAAAAATTGAAGACAACACTTCTTCAAAAGTTGAAATTTTAGTCCACTTACCATCAGGTATATCTTTAGATAAAACTATTGATGCTTTGTATGCGTTTACTGACTGTGAAGTGTCAATTTCGCCATTAGCATGTGTAATTATAAATAATAAGCCAAATTTCATTGGCGTATCTGATATGCTTAGAATCTCTACAGATTCAACTGTAAATGTATTAAAAAAAGAACTAGAATTAAGACTAGAAGAGTTACGAGAACAATGGCATTTTGCATCATTAGAGAGAATTTTTATTGAAAGCAGGATCTACAGAATGATTGAAAACGAGGAAACATGGGAAGGTGTTTTAAGTTCTATTGAAACTGGTTTAGAGCCTTTTTTATCTGAATTAAGACGTGAGTTAACTAAAGATGATATAGTAAAGTTGACTGAGATTAAAATCAAAAGAATTTCAAAATTTGATATTGACAAAGCGCTTAAAAAAATTGATGATTTAGAGATAGAAATTAGAGGTATATTAAATAGTTTAGATAATTTAATTGATTTTTCTATTAATTATTTTAAGGAATTAAAAAACGACTATGGTGATAAATTTAATAGACTATCAGAAATCAGAGTTTTTGATGATGTAGATGCAAAAAAAGTTGTTGTAAGGAATTTAAAACTATATGTTAATTTTAGCGAAGGATTTATTGGGACCTCATTAAAAAAAGATAAATATGTTTGCGATTGTTCTGATATAGATGACATAATTGTATTTACAAAATCCGGAAAAATGCAGATAGTTAAAGTTGATAGTAAAATTTTTATTGAAAAAAATATAATTCATGTAGCTGTTTTTAAGAAAAAGGATTACAGGACTATTTATAATTTATTATACAAGGATGGTAAGTCAAAGATTTCATTTATGAAAAGATTCTCAGTGACTGGGATAACTAGAGATAAATTTTATGATTTGACCTCTGGATCTTCTGGATCAGAGATTTATTATTTTACCTCTAACCCAAATGGTGAAGCAGAAATTATTACTGTGTTCTTAAGAAATACTGGAAATATAAAAAAAATAAAATGGGATATTGATTTTGCAGATTTAGATATTAAAGGTCGAGCTTCAAAAGGGAATATTGTAACTAAAAATAATTTACTTAAAGTTGAGTTAAAAGAAAAAGGAGTCTCAACCTTGAAGCCACGAAAAATTTGGTTCGATTCAGCAGTTTTAAGATTGAATGCTGAAGGAAGAGGGCAGTTGGTTGGTGAATATAAAGGGAGTGACAAGTTATTGGTTATAGATAAAAACGGTTATTGTAAAACAGTTTTTCCTGAATTAACCTTACATTTTGACTCTAATCCAATTGTTATTGAAAAATGGAGTTTTAAAAAACCCATAACTGCTATTTACCATGACTCCTCCAAAAAGATGTATTATATTAAGAGGTTTATAATTGAGAATGAAAATAAAGTCAATAAAAGTATACCAGAAAATTCTACTTTAAAATTTATTACCTCAATTCCAAGACCGATTTTAGAAATTAAATTTTATAATTTAGGGTCAAATACGCAAGCAGATTTAACAATAAATGTAGAAGAGTTCATATCTATAAAGGGTTTTAAAGCAATGGGAAATCAATTAACTTCAAAAAAAATAAAAAGCATCAGTGTGTCTAAAGAGTTGGATTACATTGAGGAAGAGGAATTGAGTTTAGATGAAATGGAAATAGATGACATGGAGGAAGTTAATGATAATCAAAATCAAATTGAATTAGATTTTTAAAATCTAATTTACTTTTTTTACAACTCCACGTTTGATATTTTTTTTATTTCCTACCAAATGATATTCAAAATTATAAGAATCTTTGGAGGTAGAAATTATTTTAATACTTATAGGTTTTTTATCTTGATTTGTTTTTGGATTTAATTTAGTTACAATCCATTCACATTCATTTATCCATTTAATTGATGCGGAGTCAATTTTACCATTAAAGTTTTCAATTTCATATTTTTTTGTTCTTTCAAATTGAGATTTTATTTCCTTGCCATCTAATTCGTATGAAAATTCAAACTTTCCAAGATGATAAGCTTCACAATCACGTTCAGGGTTAAAACATGAAATAGCTATAAACGCAATAAAAGCAAAGGTGATATTATAAAGAAATTTAATCATCTTTTTTTTTCGGATAAAACTCGATAAAACTTTTGTCGTCATACAAAATAATGATTTTTTCAGTATTTTTTGGGTAAGATTGAGAATCAATTTTATTTTTTTTGACTTTTTTGGCGGGTTCATAGGCAATAGATTCACTTCTATTGTTTTCATCACCAAATAAGAGCCATTGAATAGAAACGGAATCAAATTTAAAATGAATTTTTGAAATTAAATCTAGACTAGGTTTGTTCCTTCCTGAAAGGATATGTGATATACCTGATCTTTGAACGCCAAGTTTCTCTGCGAATTGAGCGGATGATAATTCATTACTTTTCATTATTTGTTGAATTCTACTTATGATATCGTCATAGTTTAACATTGTAATCTGATAATTATTTTTGTATTTAAATATAATAAAAAAAAAATAATTGTTTAAAAATTTCTTTTTAATTATTTAATAAATAGATTTAAATATATTAACTCAAACTATTGATTTTGTGGTTTTTATAATTTTAAATTTCCCTTTTGTTTACAAATGTAACATTAATGACATAAAATTAAAATATTTAAAGCATATAAGTTATAAATGTAAACAAAAGCATTCATAATTTAGATTTGTGAAAAACTTAAATGAAATAAAATATTTTCCATCAGGTCTTTTGGAAAAAATATTTAATCAAAAAAAAATGTTTTCCAATTTGGACATAATTGGATATTCAGTTCTTAACAATCCTATATATAGATTGAGAATTGGAAAGGGAATCAAAAGAATTTTAATTTGGTCTCAAATGCATGGAAATGAAACTACAACGACAAAGTCATTGATTGATTTTTATGATTTCTTGATTAATGATAAGGTTGGTAAAGATTTGTCAGCTCATCTTTTGTTTAGCATAATATTTCAATTAAATCCAGATGGATCTAATAGATTTTCTAGGAATAATCATAATAACTATGATTTGAATAGAGATGCATTAAATTTAAGTCAACCTGAAAGCAAAACTTTAATGAAAGAGTTTGAAGTTTTCAAGCCTAATTTTTGTTTCAATTTACATGGGCAAAGATCAATATACTCTATTGGTAAAAGTACTATTCCAGCATCTATATCATTTTTATCACCTTCTACTTCAAAAAACAAAATACTTACCAAATCTAGATTAATTTCAATGAGGTTAATTGTTGGCGTATGTGATTATATTAAATCGAAATACTCCCTTGTTTATGGAAGATTTGATGACAGTTTTAATTTAAACTGTTTTGGAGATTTTTTTACTAAAAAAAGAATTCCAACAATACTTTTTGAAGCTGGTCATTTTTATAATGACAAGTATAGGAAATTCTCTAGAGAACTAGTGCTTCAGTCTTTAATTAAAATTTCTTTATTAATAAAAAATGAATCTTATAAACAAATAGATTATAAAAAATATTATAAGATTAAATCTAATAATGACAATTTAAGAGATATTATTATAAAAAATGTGACGATTCTAAAAAATAATAAGTTGTTTTTTGCACAAGAGATTGCAATTCAATATTCTGAAAAACTAGTTAAAAATAAAGTTTTATTTATTCCTTTAATTGATTCTATAGCTAAAAAATTACATTATGAAAGCTCGTTAATTTTCGAATTAAATGATAATCAATCTCAAAAAAATATACTTAAATCTAAAATTGGAGAAAATGCAGAAAAATTCATAAATAAACTTAATTTATTAAATAATATTTAACGTTTTAATTGTTTTACTTTATTATATTTAATTATTTTACTATTTTTGAATAAAATAAATTTCTCATGAGTATAAGTAAATTAGACGAAGTAGATCACCAGATTTTAGATATATTGATTGATAATACTCGAATCCCTTTTACCGATATTGCAAAAAAATTATTAATATCAGCTGGTACTGTTCATGTAAGAGTAAAAAAAATGGAGGAAGCTGGGCTAATTAAAGGTTCAACTTTAAATCTTGATTATGTCAAATTAGATTACTCATTTATTGCATATGTAGGTATTTTTCTTGAAAAAAACAGGATGACTGAAAAAGTTTTAAGTGATTTAAAAGCGATTCCATATGTTACAGTTGCTCATATCACTACAGGAAGATTCAATATTTTTTGCAAAGTAAGAGCTAAAGACACTAAAAGTGCAAAAGATATAATTTTTTTAATTGATGATATTCCTGGTGTTCAGAGAACCGAAACAATGATATCTTTAGAAGAGAGTATTAATGACAAAAAACGCCTGATGCATCAAATTTTTAATGAATTAGATTAATGGCAAGAAAAACTAAATTAGAAAGATTTAACGACTATGTTTTATCAAAATTTCAAATTTATAATAGCCTATTTCTGACCTTACCTTTTGCTAATATTCAAAATACTTCACTTTATCTTCCACTTTTTTCTGATTTTTGTAAAAAGGGTTATGAGGACAACCTTTCTCCCTCACAAATTATTGATTCTTTTTTTAGAAATTTAAAACCTAATTTTGATTGGAAAAAGAAAATTAACTTATTGTTTGGCTTTGTTCAGTATATCGAAAGACAGGTTGTTTTGTTTGATGCAATTGAAGATGCTGGTTTTTCATACATAAACAACATGCATGGACGCGGAACAATCAGAAATGTTAAAGAAGAGGCTGTTGAGTCAAATAAACTTTCAAATTTAAAAAATTATCTGAATCGTTTTAAAGTTAGAATTGTTTTAACTGCCCATCCTACTCAATTTTACCCCGGTTCGGTTTTGGGAATAATTACTGACTTATCAAAGTCCATAGCCAATGATGATTTAGAAAATGTAAAATCTTTATTGATACAACTGGGTAAGACAAGATTTTTTAACAAAGAAAAACCTTCACCTTTTGAGGAGGCTGTAAGTCTTATATGGTATTTAGAAAATGTTTTTTATCATTCTGCTAGTTATATTTATAATTATTTACAACTTCACATTTTCGGAGATGAATTAATTAAAAATAGTATTTTTGACTTTGGCTTTTGGCCTGGAGGGGATAGAGATGGGAATCCCTTTGTTACTCCAAAGACTTCACTAAAAACTGCAGAAAGACTTAGATTTTCTATTTTAAGAAATTATTACAGGGATTTGAGAAAATTAAAAAGAAAGATTACTTTTGATATTGTTGATGAGAAAATATCAGATTTAGAACAGTCAGTTTATAATAGTCTTTTATACCCTAAAAAAAATACTCCCATAACTCTTGAGGAATTTTTAAATACACTGATTGAAATTAAAAATACATTAGTTGATAAACACCAATCAATCTATGTAGATTCAATTGATGATTTAATTCACAAAATTAAATTATTTGGTTTTCATTTTGCTTCTCTTGATATTAGGCAGGACTCTCGCGTTCATAACAGTGTCTTTAATTCAATTATTAATAACACTGATATAAGGAAATACATTAAAAATTTACCTGAAAATTATAATCAACTTTCACTGGAGGATAGGATTAAGGTCTTACCTAAATTATCTGGTAAGGTTCCTGTTGATATTTTTGATGATGAAATAACTAAAAACACCCTTGGCTCTATTTATGCAATGAAAGAAATCCAATCCAAAAATGGTGAGAAAGGTTGTAACAGATACATTATAAGTAACTGTGGTTCCTTAGAAAATCTTTTACAACTTTTTGCTTTAAACAAAATATGTGATTGGGATAAGCCAACTGTTGACATAATTCCATTATTTGAAACTGTTTCTGATCTTGAGGCTTCATATGAGGTTATGAATAAATTATATTCTAATACTGAATACATGAATCATTTAAAAAGAAGAAATATGAAGCAAACTGTAATGCTTGGTTTCTCTGATGGTACTAAAGATGGAGGTTATTTTATGGCAAATTGGAGTATATATAAAGCAAAGGAGTCACTAAGTGAAGTATCTTTTAAATACGGTATAAAAATTGCTTTTTTCGATGGTAGGGGAGGTCCACCAGCTAGAGGCGGAGGTAATACTCATCAGTTCTATGCTTCCCTTGGAGAATCTATTCAATCTGATGACATTCAGCTTACAATACAAGGTCAAACAATTAGTTCGAATTTTGGTACAATTGACTCAAGTCAATATAATTTAGAACAATTGCTTAGTTCGGGTATTTCTAATCAAGTTTTTTATGATAAAAGTAAAAACTTAAATGAAATTGATAGAAAAACTATGCAGTCATTAGCAGATATTAGTTACACTTCTTATCAAGATTTTAAATCACATCCACTATTTGTTCCTTATTTAGAAGAAATGAGTACTTTAAGATATTATGCTAAAACAAATATTGGAAGTAGACCATCAAAAAGAGGTAACTCTAATAAACTTGTTTTTTCTGATTTACGAGCAATTCCTTTTGTTGGAAGCTGGAGCCAATCTAAACAAAATGTTCCTGGTTTTTATGGTGTAGGGTCAGCTTTAAATATCTTTAAAATTAATGGAGATTTTGATAAGGTTTTGAGTCTTTATAAAAATTCACCTTTTTTTAGAACTCTTATTGCAAACAGTATGATGAGTTTGACTAAATCTTTTTTCAAACTCACGTATTATATGAAAAATAATTCAAGGTTTGGTGAATTTTGGAACATTATTCATGATGAATATATTTTGACTAAAAAACTCATTTTAGATTTAACTGGCTTTGATAAATTAATGGAGGATCAGCCTGCTGGAAGAAAATCAATTAAAATAAGGGAATCTATAGTTCAACCATTGTTAACAATTCAACAATATTCATTAATGATGATTGATAAAGAAAAAAAATCTTCTAAGTTAGATTTAAAAAAAATAGAAGTTTATGAAAAGCTTGTTACAAGGTCCCTTTTTGGAAATATCAATGCAAGTAGAAACTCTGCTTAATTTTATTTCTCCGTATAGTAATTAAAAGCTTCCACTATTATTTTTTTTTCCACTTGAAAATCAACTACAGGTTTTCCTATTTTTTCTAATAAAACAAAATTAATTTTACCATAGCTGTTTTTTTTGTCGTAAATCAATAATTCATAAATAGATTGTATAACTGAACTATTAAAATTAACTTTTTTAAATATTTTGGTAAATACGTCATAAATCTCATCTACTTTAGTAATATCAAAACCACAGTAAATGTGAGAAATATATGATTCTAAAATCATTCCTATAGCAATTGCTTCGCCATGTAATAGAATTTTCTCTTTAGATGATTTCATGAAATATGATTCAATTGCATGACCAATGGTATGACCAAAATTTAGTATTTTTCTTAATCTTATTTCAAATGGATCTTTTAAGACAATATCTTTTTTAATTTCTATTGATCTCTTTATTAATTTTGATATTCCATTTCGTTTAGAAAAATCAAAATCAATTAACTTTTTCCAATAATTCACATCACTTATAATAGCATGTTTTAGCATTTCAGCAAATCCACTTCTAAACTCATTTTCAGGGAGAGAGTTAAGATACACTGAATCAATTAAAATTAATTTTGGGTTTTTAAAAACACCAATCTGGTTTTTCAAAACACCTAGATCAACACCATTCTTGCCTCCAATTGCTGCGTCTACCATTGATAGAAGGGAAGTCGGTACATTTATAAAATCAATACCTCTTTTGAAAGTTGAGGCAATGAACCCCCCAATATCAGTGATAACTCCACCTCCTAAATTAATTAAAACGCTATTTCTATCACATGACAAATCGGAAAGCTTATTCCATATTTTTAAGCAACTATTGATGTTTTTGTTTATTTCACCTGAATTAATTAACAATTTATTTAGCTTAATGTTATTCAAAATTTGATTTTGAAAATATGAAAAACAAAATTTATCAGTATTATTATCAACTAAAACAAAAATTTTGGAATAATTTTTATTTTTTAAGAAATCACTTAGGGTTTTGTAATCTTTTTTTCCGAATAGATAAATAGATTCATTTACTTTGTCTTCTAATAATATTTTATTCATATTTTTTTATTTAAATCTCGAGTCATTAAGATTGTATACTAAGGCAATATCCTTACAATTTTTAATATAAATATCAGTCTTTTTTTCATTATAAAATGTCTCTAAACAATAAATTTTACAAGTATCTAAACTAGTATTGCTTTTTTTAAAATTTATTTCACCATTTATAATCCAATTCTTTTTTGTTATTGAGTCAATAATTTGAGTTGAATCGTTTGGAAATTGATAAAACCATTGTTTTTTATTTAAATCGTTTATTACTCTGGATTGAGGGGAATAATTGAATTCTGCCTTCTTTACATTAAAAAAATAAAATAGAAAAATTAACCCTAAGGTAAATCCAAATAAATAATATCCAAGTCTTTTTATAAAATTCATTTTAAAAACATTAACTCTCTTAAGTTATTTGATATTATTTTAATTTTAATTATGTGATAATTTCCAGGTAGAATTTCTTTGATTTTTAATCCCCATTCAATTAAACATAAATTACCAGAGTCAATATATTCGTTAGCACCAAAATCGTAAGCTTCATTTATGTCTTTAATTCTGTAACAATCAAAATGATAAACAATTGAATTAATTGACTTATATTCATTTATTAGTGAAAATGTTGGGCTTGAGACATTGTCATTGATGTTTATTTTTTTACAAATTGATTTTATTAAAGTGGTTTTTCCAGAGCCCATTTCACCATCGAAAATAATAACTTTATATTTAATTATATTTAAAATTTTTTCTGAAATTTTTGAGATGTTTTTTAATGAATATTGGAGCTTCATAAAATTAGTTAGGGGTTTAAAATAATAAATGGAACAATCATCTCTTCCATTGATATTCCACCATGTTGAAATGAATTTTTAAATAAGTTTGAATAATAATTATAATTTTTTGGATAAATAAAATAATTTAAATCTCTAGCGAAAATATAATTATGATTTATCCCCAATTTTGGTAAACCAATTTCTTCAGGGGAGTTAACCTCAAAAACTTTTTTTGATGGAAATTTTAGACTTTTACCTGTCTTGTATCTGAGATTAATACTAGACTCTCTATCTCCAATAATTTCAATTGAATTATTAACATTTATTGTCCCATGATCAGAGGTTATTATTAATTTTTGATTATATGAACGACTTTTTTTGATTAATTCAAATAATGGAGAGTTTGAAAACCAGCTTTTTGTTAAAGACCTATAGGCTTTGTTATTAGATGCTAATTCTTTTATTATTTCCATTTCAGATTTTGCATGAGATATCATATCAACAAAATTATATACAACACATATCAAAGCTTCATCTTTATAATTATTAAATGAACTAATTAAATTCTTACCACTTTTAATATTTGTGATTTTATGGTAACTAAATTTTTCACTAAAGTCTAGTTTTTTTAATTGAATTTTTAATAATTCTTCTTCAAAATTATTTTTACCACCTATCTCATTATCGTTTATCCAATATTCAGGGAGAAATTGACTTATTTCAAGGGGAGTCATTCCTGAAAAAATAGAATTTCTTGCATATTGTGTTGTGGTTGGGAGAATACTAAAATATTCAGATTCTTCATAATCATTATAAATGGGAGTAATATAATTTTGTATACTTTTCCATTGATCTAGTCTAAGATTATCAATAATCAATAGTAAAACAGGAGTATTTTTTCCGATATGGGGAAATATTTTCTCTTTAAAAAGTGAATTAGATAAAATTGGTGCTTCCTCAATATTTTGAAACCATTTTTTATAGTTTTTTGAAATAAATTTTGAAAACATTGAATTAGCCTCCTTTAGCTGATTATCAAAAATATCAATCATGTTAATATCTGAAGAATTTTCAAGTTCAAGTTCCCAATAAACTAATTTTTTGTAAAAAGATTTCCAATCTGAAAATGACTTTAAATTTGATAATTCATTTGATATTTTTAAAAATTCATTTTGATAATTATTTAAAGTCATATTTTGAATAATATCACTATGCTGTAATATTTTTTTTAATGTCATTACTATTTGCATTGGTTTGACAGGTTTTATAATATAATCAGCAATTTTTGAACCAATTGCCTCTTCCATTAGATATTCCTCCTCATTTTTTGTAACCATTACTACTGGAAGATTATTTTGAATTTTTTTAATCTTTTTAAGAGTTTCTATACCAGAAAGCCCAGGCATATTTTCATCTAAAAGTATTAAGTCATATTTATTTTTAACTATTAAGTCAATAGCATCATTACCGTTTGTACAAGGTTGAGTGATATAGCCTTTTTTCTCTAAAAAGATTATATGAGGTTTTAAAAGGTCAACTTCATCGTCAATCCATAAAATTTTATTTTTCAGCATCTTACATAAATCAAAATAAATGAAATTCTAATTTAATCATTAATAATATTTTTTTAAATGATAATCTAAATTATATTCTAATAACTAAGTTTACTTATGTCAACTTGTATAATTTTTCTATTTTTGCAGAAATGATTTTTACAGCTTTACAAATTGCAGACATTATTGGAGGGGAAGTAGATGGTGATCCTTCAGTTAAAGTCAGTAAACTTTCAAAAATTGAAAATGGTAAAAAAGGTAGTTTGACTTTTCTTGCTAATCCAAAATATATTCCTTTTATTTATTCGACAAATGCGTCCATAACAATTGTAAATGAAACATTTGTTCCTGAGCAAAACATAACTACAACTTTAATTAGAGTTAAAGATGCATATAATTCATTTTCACAATTACTAGATTATTATGAAGAAAGGATTGAAATTCCTGTTGGAATAAGTTCTTTATCTGAAATACATCAAACATCCAAGCTAGGAAAAAAATGTTATGTTGGTTCTTTTTCGATAGTAGGAAAGAACTGCGTTATTGGAGACAATGTTCAAATTCATCCTCAATCTTTTATATCTGATAATGTTAACATAGGATCAAATACAATTATTAAAGAGGGAGTAAAGATTTTGCATAACTCAGTAATTGGTAAATTTTGTGTATTACATCCAGGAGCAGTTATAGGATCTGATGGGTTTGGATTTATTCCTCAGAAAGATGGCTCATTTAAAAAAGTACCACAAACTGGAAATGTAGTTCTTAAAGATTTTGTAGATGTTGGATCAAACACTACAATCGATAAAGCAACTTTGGGATCAACTATTATTGAAAATGGAGTAAAGATTGATAATTTAGTTCAAATTGCACACAACGTAATTGTTGGTAATAACACTGCTATAGCTGCTCAAACTGGTATTGCTGGATCTGCGAAAATTGGAAAAAATTGCATGATTGGTGGACAGGTTGGGGTAGCTGGCCACATTAGTATTGGTGATAATGTAAGAATCCAGGGACAAACTGGTGTCACAAGTAACATTAAAAATAATATTTCAATACAAGGAACACCTGCAATGAAATATAAAGACTACAGTAAATCATATATTTATTTTAGAAAATTTCCTGATATTGTAAAAAGGTTAGAAAATTTAGAAAAACAGTGATGGTTAAAGAAAAATCTATTTTTCAAAGAACAATATCAAAACCAGTATCTTTAAAAGGTGTTGGCCTCCATACTGGCGCTGAGGTTTCGGTTAAATTTCTTCCTGCTAAAACTTACACAGGATTTGTTTTCAAAAGAGTAGATATTATTGGTTCGCCAATGGTTGAGGCAGATATTAAGTGGATTTCAGATACTCAAAGAGGAACTAATCTAGAAAAAAATGGAGTAAAAATTCAAACTTCCGAACATGTTTTGTCTGCATTAGTTGGATTACAGATAGATAATTGTATAATTGAACTTAATGCTTCTGAACCACCAATAATGGATGGATCCTCACATTTTTTTGTTAAAGCCCTTCTCAAAGCTGGTATAAAAGAGCAAAATGCAATTGTGGAAGAGTATATTGTTAAAGATATAATTAATTATAAAGATAAAAATACCGGAAGTGAAATAACTTTAATTCCTGCTGATGAATATCAAATTACAACTATGGTTGATTTTGAGACTAAAATTCTTGGAACTCAAAATGCAAATTTAAATTCAATTTCTAAATATGTTGATGAGATATCCTCTTCTAGAACATTTAGTTTTTTACATGAACTAGAAAATTTACTTGAAAATGGTTTGATTAAAGGTGGTGACTTAAACAATGCAATTGTATATGTTGACAAGCCATTGTCTGAAACAACAATGAAGCGTCTTAAAAAAGCATTTAAAAAAGATAAAATTTCAGTAACTCCAGATGGGATTTTAGATAATTTAACGCTTCATCATCCTAATGAAGCTGCAAGGCATAAACTTTTAGATGTAATCGGAGATTTAGCCCTAGTGCGTCATAGAATAAGAGGTAAAATTATTGCTCACAAGCCTGGACACAGAATTAATTCAGAGTTTGCAAAAAAACTCTCTAGAATTATAAAAGATGAAAAAAGATTAGATATTCCTAAAATTGATTTAAAATTAAAACCTTTCATGGGGGTTAATGAGATAATGAATATTCTTCCCCATAGACCACCAATGCTTTTAGTTGATAAAATATATGAATTATCTAAAACTCATGTTCTAGCTTCAAAAAATGTAACTATGAATGAACCATTTTTTGTTGGGCATTTTCCTGGAAATCCAGTTATGCCTGGTGTTCTTCAAGTTGAAGCCATGGCTCAAGCAGGCGGTGTTCTACTATTAAATACCGTTCCTGATCCTGAAAATTATCTTACTTTGTTTATGAAGATTGATAATGTTAAATTTAAAAGCCCTGTTAATCCTGGTGATACTCTTGTTTTTAAATTAGAATTATTAAGTCCCATAAGAAGAGGGATTTGTGAGATGAAAGGTTCTGCTTTTGTAAATGAAAAGTTAACAACAATTGGTGAGTTTATGGCCCAGATTGTAAAAAGAAATAAAAAATGAATCAACCCCTAGCTTATGTCCATCCCGGTGCAAAAATTGCAAAAAATGTTGTTGTTGAACCATACACGACAATTAGTAATAATGTTTTTATAGGTGAAGGATCCTGGATAGGTTCAAATGTAACTATAATGGAGGGAGCTAGGATTGGAAAAAACTGTAGTATCTTTCCTGGTTCAGTAATTTCAGCTATTCCTCAAGATTTAAAATTTGAAGGTGAAGAATCATTTGTTGAAATTGGAGATAATACTACTATAAGAGAATGTGTTACTATAAATAGAGGTACTAAGGAGAGAATTTATACAAAGATTGGCTCTAATTGTTTAATTATGGCTTACTGCCATATAGCTCATGATTGTGAAGTAGGTAATTTTTCTATTTTTTCAAATAATTCTACACTAGCAGGTCATGTAACTGTTGGTGATTATGTTATTTTGGCAGGAATGGTTGCTGTTCATCAATTTTGTACTATCGGTGATCATGCATTTATTTCAGGTGGATCTCTAGTTAGAAAAGATGTCCCTCCATATGTAAAAGCTGCTAGAGAACCATTATCATATGTGGGCATTAATTCTGTAGGTCTAAGAAGAAGAGGTTTTTCATCAAAAAAAATAAAAGAAATTCAAGATATATATAGGTTGTTATATCAAAAAAATTATAATAATACTCAGGCAATAGAAATTTTAGAAGCTGAAATGGTAGCTACACCTGAAAGAGATGAAATACTGCAATTTATTAAAGATTCACAGAGAGGTATTATGAAAGGTTATTTTAATAAATTATAATTTATGGCTTCAACATCTGATATTCGGAAAGGGTTATGTATAAAATATAATAATGATATTTATAAGATAATAGAATTTCTTCATGTTAAACCAGGAAAGGGACCTGCCTTTGTTAGAACTAAATTAAAAAGTATTTCTTCTGGAAAAGTTATAGATAATACATTTTCTGCAGGTCATAAAATTGATGAGGTAAGAGTTGAAACAAATAAATTTCAGTTTCTTTACAGAGAAAATTCAAATTTTCATTTTATGAATTCTAAAGATTTTAACCAAATATCTTTTGATAATAAATTAATTGATTATCCTGAACTATTAAAAGAAGGTGAAATAGTAAACATATTAATTAATACAGAGGATGGTTTACCTTTATCATTGGAAATGCCTTCAAGTGTTTTTTTGAGAGTCACTCATACAGAACCTGGTGTTAAAGGTAACACTGCAACTAATGCTACTAAACCTGCTAAAATAGAAACAGGAGCTGAAGTTAAAGTACCCTTATTTATCAATGAAGGTGATTTAATTAAAATTGATACTGAAAAATGTATCTATTTAGAAAGAGTTAAAGAATAGTTTTAATTTTATATAAAAGTTATTAAATGAGTGTACTAGTAAATAAAGATTCAAAGATTATAGTTCAGGGATTTACTGGAAGTGAAGGAACTTTTCATGCCACGCAAATGATTGAGTATGGTACTAATATTGTTGGAGGAGTTACTCCTGGAAAAGGAGGTCAAACTCATATAGGTAAGCCAGTATTTAATTCTGTCAATGAAGCCGTTATTAAAGCTGGAGCAGATACATCAATTATTTTTGTCCCTCCTGTTTTTGCAGCTGATGCTATAATGGAGGCAGCAGCATCAGGAATTAGGGTAATAATTGCGATTACCGAGGGTATTCCTGTAAATGATATGGTAAAGGTTTTTGATTACATTAAAAGCTTTCAATGTACTCTTATTGGACCAAATTGTCCAGGAGTAATTACTCCAGGTGAAGCAAAAGTTGGAATCATGCCTGGATTTGTTTTTTCTAAAGGTAATGTTGGTGTTATTTCTAAATCAGGAACATTGACTTATGAGGCTGCAGATCAGGTTGTTAAGGAAGGATATGGAATTTCAACAGCTATCGGTATTGGTGGAGACCCCATAATTGGTACAACTACGAAAGATGCAGTTGAGTTATTTATGAATGACAAAGATACTAAGTGTATTGTTATGATTGGTGAAATTGGAGGTCAACTTGAAGCTGATGCTGCAAAATGGATTAAAAAAAATGGTAACAAAAAACCTGTAATTGGATTTATTGCTGGTGAAACTGCTCCCAAGGGAAGAACTATGGGTCATGCTGGTGCTATTGTTGGTGGATCTGAAGATACAGCTCAAGCAAAAAAGAGTATTATGAGGGAATGTGGAATTTATGTTGTTGACTCTCCTGCTGATATTGGCAAAAAAGTAGCAGAAATTCTTAAATAATATACTTATGGACCTTTTAAAAAACAAAACAACAATAATAACTGGGGCTTCAAGAGGAATTGGAAGAGGGATTGCCTTAATTCTTGCAAAAAATGGATCTAATATTGCTTTCACTTATAAGTCATCTGAAAATGAAGCTATTTCATTGGAGTTAGAGTTAAATAATTATAATGTAAAGGTCAAAAAATATAAAAGTGACGCTTCAGATTTTAAACAATCTGAAAAATTAATTTCTGAAATAATTAATGATTTTGGAGATTTTGATGTTCTTATTAATAATGCAGGTATTACAAAAGATAATCTTCTTATGCGAATGGACGAAAAAGATTTTGATAATGTAATTAAAGTTAATTTAAAATCAGTTTTTAATATGTCTAAAGGAGTACAACGTCATTTTTTAAAAAAAAGGAATGGATCAATTATTCATATTAGTTCTATAGTTGGACTAAAAGGTAATGCAGGACAGACTAATTATGCTGCTTCTAAAGCAGGTGTTATTGGTTTTTCTAAGTCTCTGGCACTAGAGCTTGGATCAAGAAATATTAGAAGTAATGTTGTTGCTCCAGGATTCATTGAAACGGAAATGACATCAAATCTTGATGAAAATGTTTTAAAGGAATGGAGAAATTCAATACCTTTGAAAAGAGGAGGTACTGTATCCGATGTAGCTAATGCTTGTGTTTTTTTAGCTTCAGATTTGTCTGATTATATAACGGGTCAGGTTCTCCAAGTAGATGGTGGAATGTTAACTTAATTAATTTAAAAAAAAATATAATGCAAAATTTACCTAAGATAGGATTACCGGTTATAGCACTTGCTTTTGTGCTTATTGTTTTTATCTCAAAAGCTTCAATTAATATAGGATATGGTGAAGCAGGAGTATTATTTAAAACATTTGGTGGAGGAGTAGTTACTGATGAGCCTCCATTAGGAGAAGGGTTTCATATTATTGCCCCTTGGAATCAGGTGTATATTTATAATGTAAAGCAGCAAGAAGTATTTGAGAGTAAAATGCAGGTCCTTTCTTCAAACGGACTTGAAATCAGTCTAGATATTTCTGTGCTTTATCAGCCAAAAATTGAAGACCTTGGTAAACTTCATAAAACTAAGGGTGAGAATTACTTAAACGTTATTATCATCCCACAAATTAGGGCTGTAGCTAGAAGTGTAGTTGGAAGATATACTCCTGAGCAATTATATTCAACCAAGAGAGATGCTATACAAAATGAGATTTTTATTGAAACTAAGAAGGTAGTTGAAGAACAATATGTTCAATTAAATGCAGTTTTAGTCAGAGATGTTACTTTGCCTGTAACAATCAGAGAGGCAATTGGAAGAAAATTGACTCAAGAACAAGAGGCTTTAGAATATGAATTTAGGCTAGAAAGAGCCAGACAAGAAGCTGAAAGACAAAGGATAGATGCTGAAGGTAAAGCAAAAGCAAATAGAATTTTAAGTGCCTCGTTAACAGCCAAGATTCTTCAAGAAAAGGGTATTGATGCAACAAGACAAATCTCTGAATCACCTAACTCAAAGGTTATTATTATTGGTGGAGGTGAATCAGGCATGCCTTTAATTTTAGGTAATCAGTAAAATTATTTGTTACAAATTTTTGGATTATTCAAAAATTAATAAATATCTTTGTGAAAATGTTTTTAAAAAAATTACATATCCATTATTTTATCTCTTGTACAAACGAGGCATAGTTGGATATTATATAAACTCATACCAAAACCCGTTTGTTTACAAACGGGTTTTTTTATTTTAAATATTATGATAAAAATAGGAATTCAAAAATCTGGAAGACTTAATAAAGAGTCTATTAATTTGCTAAAAAAGTGTGGAATTAGTATTGATAATTTTAATGACCAATTGAAAGTATCGGCTTCTAATTTTCCATTGGATATTTTTTTTCTTAGAAATGGTGATATTCCTCAATACTTGAGAGATGGAGTGATTGATTTGGCTATAATTGGTGAAAACTTAATCTACGAAAAGGGTAGCGATTTTAATGTAATTGAGAAATTAGGTTTTTCTAAATGTAGAGTTTCAATCGCAGTACCTAAAGGTTTTAAATATAATAACATTAAAGACCTAAATGGTAAAAAAATTGCCACATCATATCCAAACACCATTAATAAATTTCTAAAGAAAAATATGATTTCTGCTGAATTACATGTTATAAATGGATCTGTTGAAATCGCTCCAAATATTGGTTTATCAGATGCAATATGTGATATTGTTTCTAGCGGAAGTACGCTTTTTAAAAATAATCTTAAGGAGGTTATTACTATAATTAATTCGGAGGCAGTTCTTGTTCAGACATCTAACTTATCAAATGATAAGCGGATTTTAATTAATAAATTAATTTTTAGAATTAAAAGTGTATTAAAAGCCAGAAAATCAAAGTATATTTTATTAAATGCCCCTAATGACAAGATATCAAGCATTAGTAAGATTTTACCAGTTTTGAAGAGTCCAACTGTATTACCCTTAAATCAAAAGGGATGGTCTTCACTTCACTCAGTGATAGATGACGAATCTTTTTGGGAGGTAATAGATGAACTTAAATTAGCTGGTGCAGAAGATATTTTAGTTTGTCCGATTGAAAAAATGGTAATATAATGAATAAAATAATTAATCCAAGTAAAAACATTTGGTCAACATTAGTTAAAAGAGCTTCGCTTTCATACGAAAAAATTGAACCCCTAGCTAAGGCAATTTTCACTGATGTTGAAGAAAATGGTGACAATGCTGTAAATAAATATTCAAAAAAATTTGATAATGTTGAACTTGACTCTTTAAAGGTAAGTAAAGATGAAATTCTAAAAGCAATTGAAAATGTCCCACATGATCTTAAACTAGCAATTCAAAATGCTAAGAGAAATATAAAGCTATTTCATAAAGCACAGATTACAAAAACTGTTGAAGTCGAAACTCAACCAGGTGTACTATGTTGGCAAAAAAAACTTCCAATTGAAAGAGTTGGTCTTTATATCCCTGGAGGGTCGGCTCCATTATTTTCTTCTATTCTAATGTTAGCTGTACCTGCTAAAGTAGCTAACTGTAGTCAAGTTATATTGTGTTCTCCACCAGATGCTAATGGTGATCTTGCCGATGTTATGCTTTATACTGCAGATTTATGTGGTGTTGATAAAATATATAAAGTTGGAGGAATTCAGGCAATTGCTGCAATGACGTTTGGTACAAAATCAATACCAAAGGTAGACAAGATATTTGGTCCTGGAAATCAATATGTTACTGTTGGTAAACAAATAGCGTCTCAGTATAAAGTAGCAATTGACTTACCAGCAGGACCAAGTGAATTAATGATTGTTGCTGATGAATCTGCTAATCCAGATTTCATTGCTTCCGACTTATTATCTCAAGCTGAACACGGTGTCGACAGTCAAGTATTTTTAGTAACAAATAATACTCAAATTGCTGATAAAACAATCAAAAAATTAATTAACCAATTAAATGCATTAGAAAGAAAAGACATAGCTAGTGCAGCACTTAATAACTCTAAAGTTATATATTTTGATAATTATAACGATCTTATAGATTTTACAAACTTTTATGGTCCAGAGCACTTAATAGTGTGCTTAGAAAAAAATAATGAATTTATTGATAAAATTATTAATGCTGGTTCAGTTTTTATTGGTAACTATACACCTGAAAGTGCAGGTGATTATGCGTCTGGAACTAATCATACTCTTCCAACTAACGGATATGCAAGACAATATAGTGGAGTTAATTTAGACAGTTATTTGAAAGCTGTCACTTTTCAAAAAATTTCAGCAGAGGGATTGTCGAAGCTTGGCCCGACGATTGAAAAAATGGCTTTAGCTGAGGGACTTGAAGCTCACAAAAATGCTGTTTCAATTAGGTTAAAATCATTATGATTATGAGTGAAATTAATTTAGAAAAACTAGTTAGGCCAATTATAAAATTAATAAAATCATACAGTTCTGCCAGAAATGAATTTTATAATTTGGATGAAGACAAAATATTTATGGATGCAAATGAAAATCCATATAAAAATAGTGTTAACAGATACCCTGATCCATTTCAGGTGAAACTGAAAAAGTCAATTGCTAGTTTAAAACTTGTAAATCCAAACCAGATTTTATTAGGAAATGGTAGCGATGAAATATTAGATATAATTATCAGAACATTTTGTGAGCCAAGTCAAGATGAAGTTATATTATTACCTCCAACTTATGGTATGTATGAGGTTCTTTCAAATATTAATCAATTAATAATAAAGAAGGTTAGATTAAATGAGAAATTTGAATTGAATTTAAATTTGATTTTTAATAAAATCTCTAAAAAAACTAAGATTATATTTATTTGTAGCCCAAATAATCCAACAGGTAATTCTATACCAACTGAACAAATAATTGCTATTTTAAATAAATTTTCCGGGATTGTTGTTTTAGATGAGGCTTATGTAGATTTTTCTGAATGTGAAAGTCTTATTGGTTTGATTAAAACTTATCCTAATCTGATTGTATGTCAAACTTTTTCTAAAGCATATGGAATGGCAGGTATACGTTTGGGTATGTGTTTTGCAAATTCAATTTTTATAAATTATTTTAACAAAATTAAGCCCCCCTATAATGTAAATTCTTTAACCCAAGATAGAGCTCTTAAGCTTTTAGAGTCACCTGAAAAAATAAATAATGTAATCAATAAAATATTGGATGAAAGAAAAAACCTAGAAAAACAATTAATTAAATTTAAATTCATTGTAAAAATTTTTTCAAGTGATGCAAACTTTCTGCTTATAATGGTCGATCAGGCTGAAAAAAGATATAACCAGTTTTTGTCTAAAGGAGTAGTCCTTAGAAATAGATCTCACCTTACAGGATGTGAGAATACTTTAAGAGTTACAGTTGGAACACCTGAGGAAAATAGTAAATTTATAAATATCTGTAAAGAAATTGATGTATGAAAAAAATACTTTTTATAGACCGCGATGGGACGATAGTTAAAGAGCCAGATGATTATCAATTAGATGAATTTAAAAAATTAATTTTTTATCCTGAAGTCATTAATTCACTTTCAAGTATTTATCGTGATTTAGATTTTGAATTAGTATTAATAACAAATCAGGATGGTTTGGGAACAAAATCTTTTCCAGAAGAGGATTTTTGGCCATTTCAAAATTTTATTATTAATGTTTTAGAGGGTGAAGGTATAAAATTCAACGAAGTACTAATCGATAAAACTTTTCCTAATGATAATTCTCTTACAAGAAAACCTGGCACTGCTTTAGTAGAAAAATATATTAATGGAAGGTATGATTTAAAAAATTCTTTTGTGATAGGAGACAGGTTAACTGATATGAAATTTGCTAAAAATTTAAACTGTAAAGGTATTTTTATTTGTAATAATGAAACTCTTGGAAGTGAGGAAGTTAGAGACGATGATTTAAATGAGACTATTGTTCTTAAAACCAAAAAATGGAATCAAATCTATAAGTATTTACTTACTAAATCCCGTTCATCAGTATATGAAAGAAAAACTAATGAGACCAATATAAGTATAGAGATAAATATAGATGGATCAGGTGAAAGTGATATTAATACAGGAATCTCTTTTTTTGATCATATGTTAGATCAATTATCAAAGCATGGAGGGATTGATTTAAAAATTAGAGTTGAAGGGGATTTAAATATTGATGAACATCATACAATTGAAGATACTGCAATAGCACTAGGGAAGGCCTTAAAAAATGCATTAGGAAATAAAATTGGTATCGAAAGGTATGGTTTCTCATTGCCAATGGATGATTCTTTAGCCCAAGTCTCATTAGATTTTGGAGGGAGAAGTTGGTTAGTATGGGAAGCAGATTTCAATAGAGAAATGATTGGTAAAATGCCAACTGAAATGTTTAGTCATTTTTTTAAGTCTTTTGCTGATTCATCCAAAGCTAATATTAATATTAAAGCCGAAGGCAAAAATGAACATCATAAAATTGAGGCTATTTTTAAAGCCTTTGCAAAGGCTCTAAAGTTTGCAGTTAAAAGGGATAATAGTAAAATGATTTTACCAACCACTAAAGGTAAACTATAATTTTTATGAATGTTATTATAATTGATTACGATGCTGGTAATGTTAGAAGTCTTCAATTTGCTTTAAATAAGTTGGGGGTTAATTCTATTTTATCTAATGATCCAGAAAAAATTTCTTCTGCAGATAAAGTAATTTTTCCAGGACAGGGTCAAGCCTCTAGTGCTATGATAAAATTAAAAAAAAAAGGTCTTGACAAAGTTATACCTAATTTAAAACAACCTCTATTAGGAATATGTCTCGGAATGCAGTTGTTATGTCTAAAAACTAAAGAGGGCAACACTCAAGGTTTAGGGATTATAAAAATTAATGTTGAAAAATTCCCAGACACTGTCAAAGTCCCTCAAATGGGATGGAATACTGTTAATCATTTATCTAGAAATTTATTTAAAGGAATTAAACAAGACGCATATATGTATTTAGTTCATAGTTTTTACGTTCCATTAATTGATGAGACCTCTGCACATTCATTTTATTCATTAAACTATAGTGTTGCAATCGAAAAAAATAATTTTTATGGGGTTCAATTTCATCCAGAAAAAAGTAGTAATGATGGTTTACTTTTACTTGAAAATTTTTTAAAAATATAAAATGAGAATTATACCGGCTATAGATATTATTGATGGTAAGTGCGTAAGATTATCAAAGGGTAAGTATTCCACAAAAAAAATTTACAATGAAATTCCATTAGATATGGCAAAAACCTTTGAGGATTTTGGATTTGAATATTTACACCTTGTAGATCTTGATGGAGCTAAGGCTAAAAAAATAATTAATCACAAGGTTTTGGAAAACCTTTCATCAAAAACTAATCTAAAAATTGATTTTGGTGGTGGTTTGAAGTCCAATGATGATGTAAAAATTGCTTTTGAATCTGGAGCTGATCAAATTACTGGTGGGAGCATTGCCATCAATAATCCTGAATTATTTAAAACTTGGATTGAAAATTATGGTGAAGATAAAATTATATTAGGGGCAGATGTCAAAAATGGCAATGTCGCTATTAATGCCTGGAATAGGATATCTGAAACTAAAGTTGAACCTTTTATAAAGAGCTACCTTAAATATGGTATTAAATATGTTATCTGCACTGACATTGATAAAGATGGAATGTTAGATGGACCTTCATTTAAGCTTTATGAAAAAATAATTAAAAAAAATAAAATTATAAAATTAATTGCTTCAGGAGGTGTCACGAAAATAAGTGATTTGTCAATTTTATCAATGTTAGGATGTGAAGGAGTTATTATTGGAAAAGCTATCTATGAAAATGAGATTAGTTTGAGAGATTTGTCTAATTTTAATGATTAGTTTTATGATTGCAAAGAGAATAATACCTTGTTTAGATATTAAAGACGGAAGAACTGTTAAAGGCATAAATTTTATTAATTTAATAGATGCTGGAGATCCAGTTGAGTTGGCAAAAAGATATACTATTGAAGGTGCTGATGAACTAGTTTTTTTAGATATTTCTGCTACTGAACAAAAAAGAAAAACTCTTTCAGATCTTGTTTTGAGAGTTGCTGAAGCTTTAGATATTCCTTTTACAGTAGGAGGAGGGGTTTCATCTCTAAAAGATGCAAAAATATTACTTAAAAATGGTGCAGATAAAGTTTCAATTAACTCTGCTGCAGTTAAAAACCCCAATCTTATTAATGAAATGTCTAATGCATTTGGAAATCAATGCGTTGTAGTTGCTATAGATGCAAAAAAAATTAATAATAAATGGATTGTACATTTAGTTGGGGGTAAAGAAAAAACTAATATTAGTCTATTTGATTGGGCTAGTGAAGTTGAATTAAGAGGGGCCGGAGAAATTTTGTTTACTTCAATGGATAATGATGGAACAAAAAATGGTTTTGCAAATTCAGCATTACATAAACTTTCAAAAATTGTAAACATTCCTGTTATTGCGTCAGGAGGGGCAGGAAACTTAAAACATTTCTATGAGGCCTTCGAAATAGGAAAGGCTGATGCAGCACTTGCTGCCTCTGTTTTTCACTACGATGAAATAAGGATAAAAGAATTAAAAGAACATTTACAGAAGAAAAATATACCAGTAAGATTATGAAAGTTAATTTTGATAAAAACGGATTAGTTCCTGCTATTGTTCAGGACGAAAAAACAAAAGTTGTACTTATGCTTGGTTATATGAATACTGAAGCAATTTATCTAACAAAGAAAAATAAAAAAGTTACTTTTTATAGCAGATCAAAAAAAAGAATTTGGATGAAAGGTGAGGAGAGTGGAAATTTTTTGGAATTTATCTCAATGAAAAGTGATTGTGATAATGATACATTACTTGTCAGAGCAATTCCAGCTGGAAATGTCTGTCACAAGGGAGATGACACCTGTTGGGGTGAAAAAAACTTTGAACAAATTTCTTTTGTAACTGAATTGGAGGAGATAATATCAGACAGATTCAGTAATAGGGATGAAAAAAGTTACGTTTCCTCCCTTTTTAATAAAGGAATTAATAAGATTGCACAAAAGTTTGGAGAGGAGGCTGTTGAGCTTGTAATAGAATCGAAAGATGATAAAGACGAATTGTTTTTAAATGAATCAGCAGATGTTTTATTTCATTTCCTTATTCTAATCAAATCAAAAGGTTTTTCATTTACAGATGTTATTGATAAATTAGAGGGTCGCAAAAAATAAAAAATGAAGCATATAAAAATCACTTTAGTTTTCTTACTAATAGTATCATGTACAATTATGGATAGGAATAAAAATATTGAATTTAATCAAGTATTAGAAGATTATTTTCAGGAAAGCCTTTATTTATACAAGATAAATGGGACATTTCAAGGAGATCCAAGATATAATGATTCTCTGCCAAACTTTTTATCAGATGAATTTGTAAAAAAGGAAGAGTTGTTTTACAATAAATTTTTAAAAAAAATAAATTCTTTTGACAATTCTTTGCTAAATGAAGAAGACCTTTTAAGTAAAAATGTTTTAAAGTGGGAGTGTAAAATGAATTTAGACAGGATGAAGTTTCCTAAAGATTTAATGCCGGTTGATCAAATGTGGGGTTTTCAGCTAACTATGGGACAATTAGCAAGTGGAATGGGTGCTCAACCTTTCAACAATTTTAAAGATTATAAAAATTGGCTAGTTAGAATTGATGGATATTTAGAGTGGTTAAAAACTGCAAGAATTAAAATGCAAGAGGGTATTAAAACTGGATGGGTTCTTCCAAAGTCATTAATTAAAAAGGTTTTACCTCAACTTAAAGTGATGACAAATAAAGATGTTGAAAATCATTTGTTTTATAAACCAGTATTAAATCTTCCAGAGTTAATTGAAGATGACGAAAAAGAAACACTTGTAAATGATTATTATGATATGGTAAAAAATAAAATAATTCCTGCTTATGATGATTTGTTCAATTTTATGAGTAATGAATATTTTAACTCTGGTAGAGAAACAAGTGGATATAATTCACTAAATGGAGGAAAGGAATATTATGATTATGCAATAAAATATTATACTACAACAAACTTAAGTCCAAATGAAATTCATGAATTAGGTTTAAATGAAGTAAAAAGAATTAGATCTGAAATGATCAATGTTAAAGAAAGTGTTGGATTTAAAGGAAGTTTAGATGATTTTTTTATTCACGTAAGAAATTTAAAAGAATTAATGCCTTTTAATAATCCTGAACAAGTAATTGAAAATTTTAATTCAATTCATAACAGGATGTTACCATATGTAAATAATCTTTTTGAGCTTCAACCAAAGACTAAATTTGAGGTTAGAAGGACTGAGTCATTCAGGGAGGCCTCAGCAGCTGCTCAGTACAATCCTGGATCTCTTGATGGCACTAGACCTGGAATTTTTTATGTTCCTATCCCTAATGTTAAACAATATAACACTTATTCAGATGAAGACCTATTTTTGCACGAAGCAATACCAGGTCATCACTATCAGATTTCATTGCAACAAGAAAATGAGTTATTACCTTCTTTTAGAAAAGATTTGTGGTACTCATCTTATGGAGAAGGATGGGCTTTATACGCAGAATCTTTAGGATCCGAACTAGGACTATATAAAGATCCATATCAATATTTTGGAATGTTAAGCGCCGAGATTCACAGAGCAATTAGACTTGTTGTTGACACAGGTATACACTCAAAAGGTTGGAGTAGGGAGAAGGCAATTGAATATTCTTTGAACAATGAAGCAGAATCAAAAGAATCTATTATTTCTGAAATTGAAAGGTACATGGCAAATCCAGGACAGGCGTTATCATACAAAATAGGACAACTAAAAATTCAGGAATTAAGAGATAATGCTAAAAAAGTGTTAGGGAAGAAATTTGATATTAAAGTTTTTCATAGAAAAATTTTAGAATCGGGATGTATACCTTTGCAATTACTTGAGCAGAAAATAAACAATTGGGTTAATTCTGATAAAGGTTAAATTTCATTTAATAGCTTTTTATAATTTTATTTGATATTTTAATTAAATGAATACAATTAATCCAGACATTTTTAGTTTCTTAAATGAATTAAAAAATAATAACAATCGAGAATGGTTCAATTCTAGTAAATCCAGATTCGAGCTATTACGAGAATCAATAAAAGATTTTTCTTATTCAATCAAAAATAAAATAGCTGAGTTTGATGATGTTGATAAAGTTAAGATTTTTAGAATTTATAGAGATGTCAGGTTCTCTAAGGATAAAACCCCTTACAAAAGAAATTTTGGTATATCATTTCACAGAAAAAAGCCTGATTTAAGAGGTGGATATTATATTCATATTGAAGAAAATAAAACCTTTATTGCTTGTGGATTTTGGAATCCAAATAAAGATGATCTTTTCAGAATTAGAAAGGAATTTCAAATAGATTCTTTAGAATTCAGAAAAATAATTAATGCTGAAAAATTTAAGAAAGTTTGGGGTAGTTTAAAAGGGGAGGAGCTAGTTACATCACCAATGGGATTTTCTAAAGATGACCCAAATATTGATTTAATTAGAAAAAAAATGTATTTATTTTCAATAAATTACTCCAATAAAGAAGTATTGGATAGTACTTTTGCTAACAAAATAGTATCATCATTCAGAGAGATTTACCCATTTTTTGATTATATGAGTAATGTTTTAACAACCGATTTAAATGGCGAATCTATTCTAAAATAGTTACTAAAACCTTAAAAGATATATGCCAAAATTATTAGTTCTAATTATAATGTTTTTTTTATCAAGTGGTATATCTAATTGTCAAGATAAAAAAAACATTATAATTGACGCTGACACCGCCAATGAAATTGATGATTTGTTTGCTATAACAAGGGCCTTAATTGATCCTTCTATTAATGTTTTAGGAATTACTTCCTCTCAATTCCATACTTCCCCATATGCCTCTAATAAATCTAATATTGAAAGCCATATAATAAATCAAAAGTTAATAAAATTATTAAATGCTAATAATACAAAATTAGCAATCGGCTCTAACCGTCCAATAAAAGACTCGCTAAATCCAATTAGATCTGAAGCTTCTGATTTAATAATTAAATACGCGAGCAGATTTTCGGAAAATCAAAAGTTAACTATTCTCATTTTAGGACCCTGCACTAATGTTGCATCTGCAATAATTCATGATCCTTCTATAGTTTCCAAAATTGAAGTTTATTATGTTGGATTTTGGCATGATAAAATCAAGAATAATTATGATAAAAATGAATTTAACACAAGAAATGATAGACTTGCTTTAGACTTTTTGTTAAATGCAAAAGCACTTAACTTTAATGTCATGTCTGCAACAACTAGTCAGTATTTAGTATTTAATAAAATAAATGTTTTTAATAGATTAAAATTGAATAACGGCCTTGGTAGTTATTTGATCGATAGATGGGAAAATTATGATAGGTGGTGGAGTGAAAAGGATCCTGAAAAAAATGAATGGATAATGTGGGATTTAGCCCTTGTTGAAGCAGTAATTAATCCTGACTTAGCAGTAAAAAAAAAATTTACTACTCCTACTGAAAATCTTAATAGGTTAATTAATATTTTCACATATATTGATGTTGAAAAAATGAAAGCTAATTTTTGGCAAAAAATAGAAAGATTCTTTAAAAGTGAAATACATTGAATTATCTACTCCGTTAATAAAAATTGAAAATTTATTAAAAGATTTGAGTTTTCTCAAAAAAAAAGAGAAAGTACTTAAAATTGATATTCCAGGGGAAGGGAATATGAATTTAGTTATTAGAGTATATTCAACTCTCCGAACTTTTATAATAAAACAATCAAGACCATTTGTTCAAAAATATCCATCAATAAATGCCCCCCTAAATAGAATTCAAGTTGAGAAAATATTTTTTGAAGCAATCAAAAATGAAGATATAAATAAATATTTTCCTGAAGTTTTACTTTACAATGAAAAAAATAAAATTTTAATATTAGAGGATTTGGTTAACTCTAAAGACATGTTAAGTATATACAATTCTATGGAATTTGATGAAAATGGAATAATTAAAATAGTTGAAATTTTAGAGGGAATACATTCTACAAAAATAAAAAATGATTATCCATTAAATTATGAACTTAGAAAACTAAATCACGAACATATTTTTATAATTCCGTATTCAAAAGATAATATTCTAGAGGAAGGCCTAAATGAAGTATTTAATAATTTAGTGAATGATAAAAAATATATTGAAGCCGTCAAGTTATTGTCTAACTTATATTTAGAAAATGGTGATAGCTTATTACACGGTGATTATTATCCTGGAAGTTGGTTAAAAAATGACAAAAACGAAATTTTCATAATTGATCCTGAGTTCAGTTATATAGGATTACGTGAATTTGATTTAGGGGTAATGAGTGCCCATTTAATCATTAAAACTGGGGATTTGAATATTATAAATCAAATTAAAAGATATTATCCATCAAATATTCAAATCAATTTGATGAGGCAGTTTGCTGGAATTGAAATTATTAGAAGAATTATTGGCGTTGCAAAACTCCCAATTAATCGGAGTATAAATGAAAAAATACATCTGATAAAGATTGCTAAAAGTCTAGTTGTTTAATTTGATCTTTTAATCTACTTGATAGTAGGCTATATAACCTTTTATTTATATTGTTTGTTCTTAATAGGTAAAATTTAAATTCATCCATTGTAAAGTAGCCAATAACTAATCCTTTAGTAAGAGCTTTAAACTTTTGATCTTTATTAATTATATTTTCAATGAATTCAAATTTTAACTTGTTGTTGAGTTCAAAAAATAATTTTTTATGTTTTTTTACATAATCAATAAATAATTCAATCAGTATGGTGTTTTGAAATTTTAGAATTGGTCTTAAAGTATTATTTTGAAATATTTCCTCTTCAGAAATATGAATACTTGATTCATTTTTTTTTATTTCAGGTCGGATTTTTAATAAAATTTTTTTTCTGTCATTCATTATAAAAGTGATTCAAATAATATTTACTAAATTTAAAAAATATCTATTCATCTTAAAGACATTAGATACTTACATGATTATAAATTAAAATTAAATTCAATTTGAAAAAATTATTATTAGCTTTTTTTACATTTTTTCTATTCAATTGTAATGAAAAAAAAGTAGATGACAAACCTAATATTGTATGGTTTGTTTTTGAAGATCAATCTCCTGAATTTTTTCCTCAATATGGAAAAACACCAATGAAACTTCCTGCTATTGAGTCTCTTGCAGAAGAGGGTGTTGTTTTTAAAAACATGCATTCTCCCTCAGCTGTTTGTGCTCCCTCCAGGAGTGCGATTATAACAGGAATGTATCCAACGACACTTGGTACACATAATATGAGAACTTATAATGCTTATAAAAGTGAAGCAGGCATACCAAATGAGCCTAGTTTAGGTATTCCGAGTTATTCTCCTGAGTTTCCTGAATATATTAGACCATTTACTGAATACCTTCGCAAAGCAGGATATTATTGCACTAATAACTCAAAGGAAGACTATAATTTTAAAATTTCAGATGAGGCTTGGGATGAATCAAGTAATGAGGCCCATTGGTTAAACAATAATGGTAATCAACCATTTTTTTCTGTTTTTAACTTTAATGTTTGTCATGAATCGGGAATATGGAATAGAAGTAAGGATTCTATTTTAGTTGATAAAAATAAAATTATAGTTCCACCATATTTCCCTGACAATGAGATAATAAGACATGATATGGCTGTTAACTTCAGTAATTTAATTAGAGCAGACAGAAAAATGTCAAAGTTAATTCAAGAATTAAAAGATAGAGGAGAATATGACAATACATATATTTTCTTTTATTCTGACCATGGAGGGCCTTTCCCCAGACATAAAAGAGCAATATACCAAAGTGGCACAAAAGTTCCTTTAATAATTAAACCACCAAAAGGTGTATTGATAGACAATAATAAAAATGAATTGTTGAGTTTTATTGATTTTGCACCTACAATTTTGTCTTTAACTGGAATTGAAATTCCTTCACACATTCAAGGAAAAGCATTTTTAGGTAATCAAAAAAATAACTCTGAACGTAAATTATTATTTACCGCGACAGATAGATTTGATGGGCAAATTGATAAGATAAGAGCTGTGTATGACGGAAAATATAAATTTATAAAAAATTATAATCAAAACATACCTCATGCATTATCAGTAGAATATAGGATGCAAATGCCAATGATGAAGGAATTAATTAGACTTAAAGAAAAAAATAAATTAAATAATATTCAAAATAGTTGGTTTTTATTACCCAAACCAAATGAGGAGTTTTATAATGTAATTGATGATCCTTTTGAAATTAATAATTTAATTAATGATCCAGAGTATTTAAACATTATTAATCAATTGAGAGAATCATTATATAAATGGAGAGAGGATACAAGGGATTTAGGGGATATTCCAGAGAAAGAATTGATACCAGATAAATACTTTATTGAAAATGATAATTAATATTATGTTAAATAGAAAAATTAAAAAAATATGAAAATAGTTAAATATGCGTTGATAATTGTCTTAGTGGTTTTAATAGGTGGATTTATATATTTTATGAACAGAACACCTGCTAGTCCATTTAAAATTGAAGAATTTGTTAAAGATTCATTAAGATTAGAAGTCAATTATAGCAGACCTTACAAAAAAAATAGATTAATATTTGGGTCAGAACCTGAGGCTTTAGTTCCATATGGTAAATATTGGAGATTAGGTGCTGATGCAGCAACTACATTTGAATCTAACCTGGATATAAATTTTGGAGGTACTAAAATAAATTCTGGTAAATACAGGATGTATGCTGTTCCAAATGAGAATTCTTGGAAAATAACTTTAAATTCTGAACCAGATAAATTCGGTTATTTTGAACCTAATTATGATAAAGACGTTATTAGTATCGATGTCCCATCTCAACCATTACTTAATTCTTTAGAACAATTCACTATTAGTTTTGAGGATAATGAGAATGGTTTATTTATGATTTTCAAATGGGATATAACATCTGTTACAATTTCGTTAAACTAGAACTTTTGACTTTTAAGACTTTTATCAAATCTTTTTTATTTATTATAATTTTAGGAAGTACTTCCTATTTTGTAATTGATAAAATCCAATATAAAAATAATATAATGGGATTTGAAGATTACTCACCTATTTCAACATTAAAAGTTAAACAAACTAAGATCAGAAAAGCGAAATACCCATTTATAGATGTTCATAGTCATCAATTTGATATGCCTATTAAGGACCTAAACAATTTGATTAGCGATATGGATTCCTTAAATATGGCTTTTATGATTAATTTAAGTGGATTTCGTGGATATTACCTTAGAAAATCTATTGAGAATATAAATAAAACTGCTCCTAATCGTTTTGGAGTATTTGTTAATATTGATTTTGAAGAAATTGATTCTAAAGATTTTATTAAAAAAAATATTAAATTATTAAATGATGCTAAAGCTATAGGTGCTATTGGATTAAAAGTATATAAATCCTTAGGACTTACTGATATGGATAATAAAAACCATCGTATAGCTGTAAATGATTCACGTCTTGATTCTATTTGGTCAGAATGTGGTAAAATAGGTTTTCCTGTATTAATTCATTCTGGTGAACCTTCATCGTTTTGGAATCCAAAAGATAAATTTAATGAACGATGGCTAGAATTAAAACAAAAGCCAAATAGATATTTAGATCCAAAAGAATATATATCATATGATAGTATTCTTTCTGAACAACATGAAATGTTCAGGAATAATCCTAACACTAAATTTATAAATGCCCATCTAGGTTGGATGGGAAATGATTTAGACAGACTAGAGAGACATCTTGATGAACTCCCTAATGTTGTAACTGAAATTGGAGCTGTTCTAGCAGAATTGGGAAGACAACCAAAAAGAGCTAAAGAATTCTTTGTTAAATATCAGGATAGAATATTATTTGGTAAAGATGCCTATAATGTTTCTGAATATTATACTTATTTTAGGGTATTAGAATCTGATGATGAATATTTCAATTACTATAGAAAACGTCATGCGCACTGGAAGATGTATGGACTAGCTTTAAATGATTCAATTTTAAAGAAAGTATACTATAAAAATGCATTAAGACTTTTTCCATCAATCAAAAGAGAATTATTTATTAAAAATTAAATTATTATGATATTAGTAAACACACCTGATGTTCCAAATATGAAAATAGTTAAAGTCCATGGCTTAGCTAGAGGAAGTACAGTAAGAGCAAGAAATGTTGGTAGAGATATATTTGCTGGTTTAAAAAATTTAATTGGTGGAGAGGTTTCTGAGTATACAAAACTTCAAGCCGAGTCAAGGGAGGAAGCTTTAAAAAGATTAATTGATGACGGGAAAAAACTTGGTGCAAATGCGATAATAAATATCAGGTTCAATACCTCTGTTATTACTCAGGGTACATCTGAAATGTTGGCATACGGAACAGCTGTAACTGTAAAATAGAATTACGTGAATTTTATATTATATGTTTTGGGTTTATTTGTTTTAATAATTTTAATTATTATTAGAGTAAAGGAGAAAAAGAAAGAGGACTTTGAAAAAAGAGACAATTAATCTCTTTCGCAATAAACAATATAATATCTATAGTAAAAATTTCTTAGTAGTGGCCTTATTCCTATTTTTGAGTTATCTGGGGATTTCCAAAACTCATTTTTTTTAATAACCCATCCTGTTCTATTTAATAATAAATTAAATTGTCTAGGTTCAAATTCATGATAATGTTTATCCCAATTGTCGTCATTATTCCAATACGAATTGGCAAACCAAAGATTTAATGGAACTGAAGCTATCAATTTTTTATTTTTTAAATTATTTAAAATATTAAATGGAGCTAACATATGTTCGAAAATTTCAAATGCTGTAACACAATCTAATTTATTATCAGAATATTTTAGAAATTCTATGTCTAGGTCCTCCCCTTTCGTATTTTCAACCTTAAAGCCTTGTTTAGATAATTTATTAGATAAAATGTTTTTTGTGCCTAGATCAAGAATTGAACTACCTTTTTCAAGATTATTTTTTACAAACCTTATGGTTCTATTGTGCCTAATTTGATGAGTTCTATTAGTAATCATTGATATCCATTTATTTTTTTAAATAAAAAATTAACTAAAAATACTATTTTTGTTTATACTTAAATAAAATGTCCATCAAAAAGATAAGCAGCTTTGAGGATCTAAAAAAAATTAAATTTAACGATTTAGATGATAATCATTCATTTAAAGATTTAACTGTAAATAATACTCAAAATCTTGAGGCGCATTTCAGTAATAAATCAAGAGGTGGGAAAACAGTTACCATTTTAAAAGGATTTGTCGGTTCCATAGAAGAATTAAAAGATTTTTCAAAAAAATTAAAAAATTATTTAGGTGTAGGTGGATCAGTAAAAAATGGAGAAATTCTAATACAAGGTAATATTAGAGATAAAATAATAATTTATTTAGAGTCAATTGGTCATAAAGTCAAAAGGATTGGAGGTTAGTTAGTTCTATCACCAATTGATTTTTTTAATTCCTTTTTTTAATAAATAGCTATTACATTTACTAAAATGTCTATTTCCAAACCATCCTCCCCTATTTGCACTTAATGGTGATGGATGCGACGCCTCAAGTATTAAATGTTTTGAATTATCTATAATTGATTTATATTTTTTTGCATTATTTCCCCACAACATAAATACAAGACTGCCAAATTCATCAGATATTTTTTTAATTATATTCATTGTAAATATCTCCCATCCAAAATTCCTATGACTATTAGGTTTATTTTCTCTAACCGTTAATATTGTATTTAACAACAAAACCCCTTGTTTTGACCATTTTGTTAAATCACCGCTTTCAGGATATTTCTTGCCAATATCTAATTCAATTTCTTTAAATATATTCTTAAGGGATGGAGGATGGGATTCACCTCTATTAACGGAAAAAGATAAACCATTTGCTTGATTAGGACTATGATATGGATCCTGACCAATTATAACCACTTTGATATTTTCGGGTTCACAATTATTTAGAGCTGCAAAAATATTATCAATATTGGGATAGCAAATTTTACTTTTATATTCATTCAAAATATAATTAGATAATTTTAAAAAGTATTCTTTTTTAATTTCGTCATGAATAAATTTTTGCCATATTTTTGAAATAACTAGTTTCACTAAATAATTTTATAATTTTGTTATAAACTTAAAATAAAAAAGAATACTATTGGCTTTTTCGAATAAAACATTAGAGGAACTCGAATTTAATAGAGTTCTTGATCAAATTTCATATTATAGCCTTACAAAAATAGGCAAAGAAAAATGTAAGGAAATTAGACCATCAAATAACAAAAAAAATATACTTAATCAATTGAATTCAGTTTTTGAGTTCACTTCATCTTTTGAAAACAAAAATCAAATCCCTAATCACAATTTTAATGATCTTAATCCAATAATTAAAATTTTAAATATTGAAAATAGCACTCTTGATATTTTGGGTTTTAAGAGCATTCATTTTGCTTCTATCACCATTAATAAAATTTTATTTTTTTTAAGAAAGTTTAAGGAATATTATCCCCTTTTAAATAAAGAAAGTGAAAATATTAAATTAACCAAAGAGATAATTAATTTAATAGAAAATATAATTGATAAAAATGATGAAATTAAAAACTCGGCATCAAAACGGCTTGATAATATTAGAATTAAAATTAAAATTATCAAGTCAAAAATTTCACAAACCTTTAATTCTTCACTAAATCTTTATTTATCTAGAGATTTACTTGACGAAATTAGGGAGACTACAATAGAAAACCGGAGAGTACTTGCAGTAAAATCTATGTTTAGAAAAAAAATAAAGGGTCAAATAATGGGTCGATCAAAAACAGGAAGTATAATATACATTGAACCTGAAAATACTTTAAAATATTCCAGAGAATTAATTACTTTATTAATTGATGAGTCTGAAGAAATTGAACTTATATTAAAGAATTTAACTAACAATATCAGGTCTTATATTAAACTTATATGTGAATATCAAGATTATTTAGTATCAATAGACGTACTTTATAGTATAGCAAAGTACTCAATTTCTATTAAAGCCTCATTACCAAAAATAAACAGTGAATCATACTTGTCACTATTAGATGCCTACCATCCTCTTTTATATATAAATAATAAGGCACTTAAAGCTAAAACGTATCCTCAAACATTGCATCTTGGAAAGAAAAGTAAAATTATGGTTATTTCTGGACCAAATGCAGGTGGTAAAAGCATAACATTAAAAACTGTTGGACTAATTCAATTAATGATGCAAAGTGGAATCTTAATTCCTGTTAATCAAAAAAGTAGCTTATGTATTTTTGATAAAATTTTGACAGATATAGGTGATAATCAATCAATAGAAAATCAGTTAAGTACATACTCATATAGATTAAAAAATATGAAATATTTTATTGATAATTGTGATAAAAACACATTATTTCTTATTGATGAATTTGGAACTGGATCTGATCCTGAATTAGGTGGTGCTCTGGCTGAATCAATTCTAGAGGAGTTTTACAATCGTAATGCATTAGGCATTATCACAACTCACTATTCAAATTTAAAATTACTTGCAAACGAGTTAACTAATATGACTAATGCAAATATGCAATTTGACAGCATCTCATTAGAACCAATTTTTAAGTTAATTGAGGGAGAGGCTGGAAGCTCATTTACTTTCGAAGTAGCTAAAAAAAATAATATTCCAAACAAATTAATTGAAAATGCTAAAAATAAAATTAATTCTGAAAAAATAAGATTTGATGAATCAATTTTAAAGCTTCAAAAAGAAAGAAATAAAATGACTAATATGCTGAATGAATTAAAACTAAAAGAAAGTAAAAAGCAAAGGGAAATTGACAAACTTGAACTTTTAAATGAAAAAACTAAATCTAAATTAGTTGATTTTCAAAGTTTATTTGAACACAAACAAAAAATGATTGACTTAGGAAATAAAATAAATATAATTTCCGAAAAATACTTTACAAATGGTAAAAAAAGGGTTTTAATATCTGAGTTTATTAAAATAATTAATAGTGAAAATTCAAAAATGACCAAAAAAAAATCAAATACCTTATCTATGGATTTAAAAACAAAAAGAAAAAATCTAAATAAATCTATTTCTAAAAAAATTTCAAATCTTAAAAAAGAAACTTTTAAGTCCAAAGAATCAAAAGCAAAGAATATAGTTTTTAAAGTTGGAGACGAAGTAAGATTGATTGATAGTAAGTCGGTAGGGACAATAGATTTAATTGAAAAAAAAATCGCTACTGTAAATTATGGTACATTTATAACTAAAATAAAAATTGATGGGCTTGAGCTAGTAGAAAAAAACTAAGTTTTTCATTTTTTTATTAATTTATCTACAATCATTGAGACCATAGCATCACCAGTAACATTTACAACAGTTCTGCACATATCTAATGGTCTATCTACTGCGAAAATTAAAGCCAGACCTGCTTCAGGTATTCCTGCTTGCGATAAAACAATTACAAGCATAACTATTCCTGCACTAGGAACGGCTGCAGTTCCAATAGAAGCTAATGTTGCGGTTAAAATTATACCTAATTGAGCAGAGAAAGTCAAATCTATCCCAAATGCCTGAGCAATAAATACTGCAGCTACTGCCTGATATAGACTTGTCCCATCCATATTTACTGTAGCTCCAATTGGTAATACAAAACTTGAAACTTCTTTTTTTACTCCAAGTTTCTTTTCAACACAATCAATAGTTACTGGTAAAGTTGCAGCACTTGAGCTAGTAGAAAAAGCAAGCAGCTGAGCAGGAGAAATTCCTTTAATAAATTCAGTAGGTTTTTTCTTAACATACACATAAGTAAACACTACGTAAAGAATAATCAGAAAAATTAATCCACAGACTAATGTAATTGAATAAAAAGCAAGAGCTTTAAAGAGATTCCAACTTGGTGCTTCCACAACAAGAGATGCAAGTAAGGCGAATACTCCTATAGGTGCAGTTTTCATAATTAAGTCTATCAACTTTAAAATCACTGAGTTAAATGAATCAATAAATTTTTTAACAGGAAAAGAATCTTTTTCAGGAATTAGTATTAAACCCATACCAAATAGAATTGAAAAAAAAATAATTTGCAGCATATTTTTATTTTCAGTTGTTGCATAAAAAATATTTTCAGGGACAAGATCAATTAATGGTTGCAATGGCCCTTTTAGAGACTGTTCAACAGCAATTTCCTTCTTTTCATTTGCATCACTTGAATATGCATTTACAAGTTCGATTCTAGTGTCGGATGAAATCTGATTACCAGGTTTAAATATATTAACCACAATTAATCCAACACTCACTGCAACTATTGTTGTAATTAGATAAATACCAATAGTTCTACTTCCCATTTTTGAGAGTTTAGAAAGATCTTTTATATCAGATATCCCTTTTATAAGTGAAGCCAATATCAAAGGAATTGCAATTAATTTTAATAATTTTATGAAAATTGTACCAAATGGCTTTATATAGTCAGTAATTAAATTTTTCCCAAAGTCAAATTGAGAAAAAACCAAACCAAAGACTATTCCTAAAAACATACCCAGAATTATTTTCCAGTGAAGGGGTATATTTTTCATTTTTTTGTATTTCTATTAAGTAATGTGAAATCTGCTAAAACAATCGCAGCCATTGCCTCAACAATTGGAACAGCTCTAGGAAGAACGCAAGGGTCATGCCTACCTCTACCACGCATAGTTACATTATCACCTTTTTCATTAATTGTTTCTTGAGGTTTCATTATGGTTGCAACAGGTTTAAAAGCAACATTAAAGAAAATATCCATACCATTCGAAATACCTCCTTGAATTCCACCAGAATTATTTGTTTCAGTAGATCCGTCAGACTTAAATTTATCATTATGCTCACTTCCTTTTAGTTTAGTCCCTTTAAATCCACTACCGTATTCAAATCCTTTTACAGCATTAATTGAAAGCATAGCCTTTCCTAGATCTGCATGAAGTTTGTCAAAAACAGGTTCTCCAAGGCCAACAGGAACGTTTTGAATAACACAACTTATAACTCCTCCAACTGTATCTCCATTTTTCTTAACCTCTTTTATATAATTTTCCATAAGTAGTGATGTTTCAGGATCAGCGCATCTCACTGGATTTTCCTCGATAGTTTTAAAATCTAGTTGTTGATATGGTTTTTTTAAAACAATAGATCCAACTGATGATACAAAAGCAGTAATTTTAATTTTTTCAATAACTTGTTTTGCTATTCCTCCTGCCACAACTCTTGATGCAGTTTCTCTTGCAGAACTTCTTCCACCGCCCCTGTAATCTCTATAACCGTATTTTTTGTCGTAAACATAGTCTGCATGTGAAGGCCTGTAAGTCGACTTGATATGACTATAATCTTTTGGTTTATGGTTAGTATTTTTAATAATAAAACCAATTGGAGTTCCGGTAGTTACTCCTTCAAATATACCAGAATAAAATTCAACTTCGTCAAGTTCATTTCTTTGTGTTACAATTTTCGACTGACCTGGGCGTCTTCTATTAAGTTCATTTTGAACAAAATCAAGATTAATTTTAATTCCTGAGGGACATCCATCAATTACACCACCAATTGCTTCTCCATGTGATTCTCCAAAAGTTGTTAATTTAAATAAATTGCCAAAGATATTTCCTGCCATATCTAAATTTTTTACAAATATACTGCTATTATTAAAATTTGTAGTTAAAATTGATAACGGAGTAATTTAATTATATGAATGTTAATCATTAAATTTGAAATATGAAAAAATTATTCTTCGTAATAACAACAGTTTTAATTGCAATTTTAACATCGTGCTCTAATGATTCTGGTACTTTTAAAATATTAGGGTCAATAAACATTGATGATGGAGAAAAAGTTTACAGAATAGTTAATACTAATAATCAAGCAATCACTATTGATTCATCAATTGTAAAAAATAGTAAATTTTCATTTAATGGACCTGTTGACTATCCTGATCTTAACTTTCTTTTAGTTAAAAAATTAAATTATTCAATTCCTTTGGTAATTGAGGAAGGTGATATTGATGTGACTATTTTTAAAGACAGTTTAAGAAAATCATTAGTCAAAGGAACAATTTCAAATGATGATTTAAATAGATATAATAAGGAATCTCAGTCGTTAACAAATTCGTATAATGATATCGCAAATGAAATTGGCAAAGCTTCCAATTTAGGCGATAACATTCTAGTAGCTGATCTGCAAGATCAAGCTAAAGAACTTCAACTAAAGTTTTTTGACTTTCAGAATGAATTTATTTCAGATAATAGAAATTCATATATCGCTTCACTTGTTCTAGAAAGTGTTATTTCATCGAAATCTTTAGGGTTAGATAGTGTAAGAAAATTATATTCTAATTTTTCAGAAAGAATAAAAAATAGTAGCTCGGGAAAAAATATTTACAATGTAATTAACAAGCCTATTGATCCAACCGATATAGGGCAAATTGCTCCCAATTTTGAGGGGCCTAATGAATTTGGAGAATTAGTTAATCTTAATGATTTAAAGGGGAAAATAACAATTATTGACTTTTGGGCTGCTTGGTGCAGGCCATGTAGAATTGAAAATCCAAATTTAGTTAAATTGTATAAAAAGATGAATAAAAAAGGTTTAGAAATCGTTGGAGTATCTTTAGACAGAAATAAGGAAAGCTGGTTAAAGGCTATTCAAGATGATGGTTTAATTTGGAGCCATGTCTCAAATTTGAAATTTTGGCAAGATCCTATTGCTAAATTATATAATATTACTGCAATTCCTGCAGCTTTTATTATTGATGAAGACGGGAAGATTCTGGCTAAAAATTTAAGAGGTGCTGCACTTGAAGAAAAGATTGATGAACTTCTAAATTAACTTATTTTTTAAAAAAAAGAATTCCACATATTAATATTGTCGCAAAAATAAGTAAGAGTGTATATAGTGAAGTTATTAATACATTTGGAGCAAATATAATTGTTAAAATTACTCCTCCTAATGCACCACCAAAGTGAGCAGTATGGCCAATTGAATCATTTTGATTTTTCATTCCAAATAAAGTATAAATTAAATATCCAAGTCCAAAAACATAACCAGGAAGTGGAATAGGAAATAATATAAACATTAACTTCATGTCAGGTTGAAGCAATATAGCGCTAAAGACAACTCCAATAACAGCTCCACTTGCTCCTACTGCAGAATAATTATCATTATTTTGATGAAAATAAAAGGCAAAAAAATTACCTAAAAATAAACTGCCTAAATAAAGAAAAATGAAATTTATTATTCCAATTGAATATAGAACTACATCTCCAAAGAAATATAATGAAAGCATATTTAGAAATAAATGATTATAGTCTACATGAAGAAATCCAGAACTTAAATATCTAATCCATTGATTTGATTTTATAGCTGAAACATTAAACTTATATTTTTCAAAAAAATATATGTCTTTAAAACCCTTAATTGAAATAAGGACATTTGCTATAATAACTATCAAAACTAATGGGTGAAGACCTTTTATCATTTATTAAAATTGATTTTGTAAATATACTTATCTTTGTTAAAAATACTCATTGTTGAATTTTTTTGTTTATATATTTTCTTACCCTTTTATATTAATAACATCTTTATTACCTTATTCAATATTATATTTAATATCTGATTTTATAAGTTTTATTCTATATAGAATTTTTAAATATAGACATAAAATTGTGAGGAAAAATATATTATTATGTTTCCCTAAGATTTCTAAAAATGAATTGAATCTTATTGAAAAAAAATTCTATGCTCACATGTGTGATGTATTTATTGAAATGATAAAAGGTTTAACTATTTCTAAAAATGAAATGAAAAAAAGATTTAAATTTCAAAATATCCAACTTATTCAATCTTTTCAAAAAAAATCAAAAAGTGTTGTCCTGGTTTGTGGACATTTTTCTAGTTGGGAAGGAATGCTTTCTATAGGCCTTCATCTTGACTATCCTGCATATGGGATTTATACCCCTTTATCAAATAAGTATTTTGATAAATTATTTTCTAAAGCAAGGGAAAGAAATAAATCCTATCTATTAAATAGATATAAAGCATTGGTTTCAATTAGAAATGATTTTAAAGATAAAAAGATAGCTTTGTATGGTTTTGTAATGGACCAAAGTCCTAAACCAAGAGCTAAGACATATTGGAGAAATTTTTTAGGAAACAAAGTACCTGTTTTTAGTGGTGCTGAAATAGTTTCTAAAGAATATGATTTCCCTGTAGTTTATACTTCAGTAAACAGAGAAAAAAGGGGCTTTTATACTGCTAAAGTTAGTTTGGTATCTGAATTTCCAAAAAAAACAAAGACTAATCAAATTACAGATATTTTTTATGATAAATTAGAAAATCAAATAAGAAAAGACCCTTCTCAATATCTTTGGACTCACAATAGGTTTAAATATTTAAAAAATTAATTACACTAAATTATTAATTAATTTTACAAATTTATTATTTAATTTTTCTGCTTTCTCATAAGTTTTTGCCTCTGAATAAATTCTAATTATCGGCTCAGTATTTGATGATCTTATATGAACCCATGAATCATCAAAAATAATCTTAACTCCATCATCCAAATTTAAATTATTATCTGCATAAAGACTTTTGATCCTGTTAAAAATAATTTCTAATTTCTCTATTTCATTAAAAGTTATTTTACCTTTACTAATATGATATTTTGGTAAAATTTCTTTTAATTCAGATACTGTTTTATTTAAAGAGCTTAATAATGATAAAAAAAGTGCTGAGCCAACTAATGCGTCTCTTCCGTAATGGAGTTCAGGTAAAATCACTCCTCCATTTCCCTCTCCCCCTATTATAGCATTTCTTTCTTTCATAATTTTTACAACATTAGCCTCACCTACAGGACTTGAATAATAATTACCCCCAAAATTTTCAGTAACATCTTTTAGAGCTTGAGTTGAAGATAAATTAGAAACGGAATTACCAACTTTGTTTGATAATACATGATATGCACAAGCCACTAAAGTATATTCTTCACCAAAAGGTATTCCTTTTTCATCAATAAATGCTAGTCTATCTACATCTGGATCTATAGCTATTCCGAAATCAGCATTGTTTTTAATTACTAAATCAGATAATTCACTTAAATTATTTGCTAAAGGTTCTGGGTTCCTTTTAAATTTTCCATTTGGATTACAAGATAACTCTATTACCTCTACACCTAAATTTTTTAATAATTTTGGGACTGCAATTCCTCCCACAGAATTAATACCATCAACAACTACTTTAAATTTTGATGATTTAATTAATTCCTTATCTATTAAATCTAATTTTAAAATTAGATCAATGTGTGAGTCTAGATAATGCTTTTTATTAAATGATTTACCTATTGAATTAATATCAGAAAAGATAAAATCCTTTTTTTTAATATTTTTTTTTATTTCTATTATATCATCGTTGGTTAAGAACTCACCATCTCTATTTAATAGTTTTAATGCATTCCATTCTAATCCATTATGGCTTGCACTAATAACAATTCCCCCGTCAGCATTTTCTATCGAAACTGAAATAGAAACTGTAGGTGTTGTAGCCAAATCTAAATTGACAACATCTATTCCTAAAGATAATAATGTATTTATTACAATTGGTTCAATTATATTACCAGTAACCCTTGCATCTCTACCAATTACAATTTTTATTTTTTTTTTAGAATTAATTTTTTTTATGTACGCACCATAAGCAGAAGTAAATATGCATAAATCTACTGGAGTTAAATTATCCCCTACCTTCCCCCCTATAGTACCTCTTATACCAGCAATCGAATTAATTAAAGGCATTGATTAATAAATTTAAAATTTAAAGTTAATCCTTTATTTGATTAAGGCAATAAATCTGATTTAATTAATAATTAAAATTGAAATTAAAAATTGTATTTTAGACGATTAAAAAAAAAATTGAAAAACAATAACTATATAAATATTAAAGGTGCCAGAGTACACAATTTAAAGAATATAAATCTTAAAATCCCAAGAAATAAATTTGTAGTTATAACCGGAGTTTCCGGAAGTGGAAAATCCTCCTTGGCATTTGACACTATTTATGCTGAAGGACAAAGAAGATATATGGAAACCTTCTCTGCATATGTTAGACAATTTATTGGAAATATTGAAAGGCCAGATGTAGATAAAATAAATGGTTTGTCACCAGTCATTGCAATAGAACAAAAAACTACTTCTAAAAGCCCAAGATCAACTGTTGGAACTATTACTGAAATATACGACTTTCTTAGGTTACTGTTTTCAAGAATTGGAATTGCATATAGTTTTAAAACTAATGAGAAAATGGTTAGTTATACAAACGACCAAATAATTGAAATTATTAAATCTGAATATATAAATAATAAAATCTATATACTATCACCAATAATAAAATCTAGAAAAGGGCATTACAGAGAATTATTAGAGAATTTATCTCGCCAGGGATTTAATAAAGTAAGAGTTGACGGTAAAATTATTGATTTAACTCCTGGTTTAAAACTTGATAGATATAAAATTCATGATATTGAATTACTTATTGATAGGCTTACAATTTTAAAAAATGAAAATGTAAATCAAAGGCTTAATGAATCAATAAAAACAGCAATCTATTATGGTAAAGAATCAATATTGATTTTTGATCCAGAAAAAAAATCTTTAAGGTTTTTCAGCAAAGAGTTGATGTGTCAAAAAACAGGAATATCATATAGTAAACCTGAACCAAATAGTTTTTCTTTTAATTCACCAAAAGGAATGTGTAACTCCTGCAAGGGATTGGGTTATAAAAATATTGTTAATATTAAAAAAATAATTCCAAATGAAAAATTAACAATAAATAATGGTGGAATTGTTCCTTTAGGTCAAAAAAATAAAAATTGGGCTTTTAAACAAATTAAAACTATTTCTGAAAAATATAATTTTTCATTGGATGATCCAATTAAAGTGATTCCAAAAACAGCTTTAGATATAATTTTGTTTGGGGGTAATGAAAAGTTTTCGGTTCAATCAAAAACATTAGGAGTAACCAGAAGATATGAAATTGATTATGAAGGAATTGTTAATTTTATTGAATATCAGTATCAAAATAGTGACTCCCAAAATATTAAAAGATGGGCAGGTGAATTTATGGAAAAACAACCTTGTTCTGAGTGTAATGGTTCAAGGTTAAACAAAGAAGCATTATATTTTATTATTAACAATAAAAATATACATCAATTGTCAGAACTAGATATTGGTGAATTAAATAACTGGTTTAAAAACTTAGAAAATGATTTATCTGGGCTTGAATTAAAAATTGCCAATGAAATTATTAAAGAGATTAAAAACCGTCTTAAATTTTTATTAGATGTTGGTTTAAATTATCTTACATTAAGCAGACCATCTAAATCTTTATCTGGGGGTGAATCTCAAAGAATCAGGTTGGCAACCCAAATAGGGTCAAGATTGGTTAATGTTTTATATATTCTCGACGAACCCAGTATTGGATTGCATCAAAGGGACAACGAAAAATTAATTAATTCATTAAGGTCTTTAAGAGATATTGGAAATTCAATAATAGTTGTTGAGCATGACAAAGATATGATGCTCAAATCTGATCATATTATTGATATTGGACCATTAGCTGGAAAAAATGGTGGTGATATAATTTCTTCATGTTCTCCATTGCAAATAATTAAGGAAAAATCAATTACCGCAAAATATTTAACTGGACATAAAAAAATTGATATTCCAATCAAACGAAGAAATGGGAATGGTAAGTTTTTAGAAATTTTTAACTGTAGAGGTAATAATTTGAAAGGAATCAATCTAAAATTACCTTTAGGATTAATGATTGGTGTAACTGGTGTTTCAGGTAGCGGAAAATCAACTCTTATTAATGAGACTTTATATCCTATTCTTAATAACTTTTATTTTAATGGAGTTAAAAAACCTTTGTATTATGATGAGGTAAAAGGAATAAAAAACCTTGATAAGGTAGTTGATGTAAATCAATCTCCTATTGGAAGAACTCCTAGAAGTAACCCAGCTACCTATACTGGACTATTTAATGAAATTAGAGAATTATTTTCATTAACTATTGAATCAAAAGCAAGAGGATACAAACCAGGTAGATTTAGTTTCAATGTATCTGGTGGAAGATGTGAAAATTGTAAAGGAGGTGGAAAGAGAGTTATTGAGATGAGTTTTCTTCCTGATATTTATATTGAATGTGAAACATGTCAAGGAAAAAGATTCAACAGAGAAACCTTAGAAATAAGATATAAAGGTAAGTCTATTTATGATGTATTGTCAATGACAATTAATGAGGCCTTAAAATATTTTGATGCTATTCCAAAGATTTACAGGAAACTTCAAACCCTCAAAAATGTTGGTCTTGGATATATTACATTAGGTCAATCATCAACAACATTATCAGGTGGTGAAGCACAAAGAGTAAAATTAGCTACAGAATTATCTAAAAAAGACACTGGTAACACTCTTTATATACTAGATGAACCTACTACTGGCTTACATTTTGAAGATATAAGGGTTCTTTTGAAAGTTTTAAATGAATTAACTAATAAAGGAAATACTATCATCATTATTGAACATAATTTGGATGTAATTAAGCAAGTAGACTATATAATCGATATTGGAAAAGAGGGAGGAAAAAATGGAGGAGAAATTTTATTTGAAGGTTCACCTGAAAAAATATTACTAAATAAAAAAAGTTATACAGGTAAATATTTAAATAAAGAAATGAATTAGTTTAATTTTATGAATATGAAATATTTCTATTTTTCATTTTTAATATTAAAACTATTTATTGTTAATTCACAACAAACTAGATATTTAATTGACGCAGAATTCAATCCTGAGAATAATGAAATTCTTATTAAACAAGAAATCATCTTTAAAAATAGATCAGATTTCAAATTAAGTGATGTTTATTTAAATGACTGGTCAAATTCATATTCATCAACTGAATCTCAACTTGCTAAAAGACTTGCTGAAGAATATGATAGAAGTTTTTATTTTTCAAAAAAATCTAAAAGAGGCTTTACTGAAATTAAATCTATTTCATCTTTGAATGAAAAATTAATTTGGAGTAGGATTGAAAATCAAAATGACATTATTAAAATTTTGCTTTTGAATCCCTTAAATGTTGGTGATAGTGTTAAAATAAAATTAAATTACCTAATAAAAATCGCTGATGACAAATTTACAGGATATGGAATAAAAGCAAAAAATGATTTTTTTCTAAAAGATTGGTTTATATCTGTTTGTCCAATTATTAATAATAAATGGATTAAGAATAGTAACCTTGATCTTGAGGAAATATCTCGACTACCTAGTGATTATAGAATTAAATGGATTATTCCTGAAAAATTCAATATTAACTCAAACCTGTATTCTAATTTTATCAAAGAAGTTGATGGCTTTAAAAATATTACTTTTTATGGGAAAAAGTTTTCAGACATTCAATTTCATATTACAACTGGAAAAAAATATAAATCAATTAAAACAAATTCAATAAACTTTATTACAGATATTAATTCAATGGGTTTATCTGCCAAAGAAGAATTAAACAATTTTCAAAAAATTAATGATTTTGTTAATTCAAAACTAGGTGCTTACCCGCATTCAAAAATGCTAATTTCCCAGATAGAGTACAACAAAAATCCAAATTATGGACTATCCCTATTGCCTGACTATCTCAGACCTTATAATGATTCTTTTTTTCATGAAATAAGTATTCTAAAAGTATATTTAACTCAATATTTAAATGAAAGACTTCAAATAGATTTTAGATATAACTATTGGATTTTTGAAGGTATATTAACTTACATGACTATCAAATATATTGATCATTTTTATCCTGATTATAAAATACTTGGAGAAGTACCTGAAATTCCATTTTTAAAAACAATTCTCAAGGGCTATAATTTATCAAAAATGAAATTTAATGATGGATTTTTAGAATCCTATGAATTTATGTTAAGAAATAATAATCATCAATCACCATTGACTTCAAAAGATAGATTAATTAAGTTTAATGATGAAATATCAACTCCTGGTCATCTTGGTGTTGGGTTTAAGTTTCTTGATGAATTTATTGGTGAACGTAGTATTCTTAATTCAATAAAAAAAGTTTTTGATAAACCAATTGATTATTCAATGATTAAAAAGAATTTTAAATCTCAAACAAAAAAAAACATTGATTGGTTTTTTGAAGATTATTTAAAAGATAGAATATCAATTGATTTTAAATTTAAACATATTAATATTTCTGACGAATCAATTATTTTAAAAATAATTGAGAGGAATGACAAGAAGATACCATACAAAATTGGACTGATTAAAAATGACTCTTTAATATCATATAAGTGGATAGATAAAAATTACTCAGATGAAATAAAATTTGATAATGTAAAGCCAGATTTTATTGGAATTAATTCAGATTTAAAATTCCCTGAGAAAAATCATAGAAATAATTTTAAAAAAATATCTAATAAATTTAAATGGAAAACATTAAATTTCAAATTTATAAAAGACCTAGAAAATCCTAAACAAAATCAATTATTTTATAATCCAATAACTGATTTTAATGCATATGATGGTTTAATTTTAGGTTTTAGACTTCATAATAAGACATTTAAGAATAAACCCTCAATTATAAATATTATCCCCTTATATTCTACAATTGAGAAAAATCTTGTTGGATCTATTCAAGGTATTTATAATTTTCACAATGAAGAAAGTTCAAATTTTTTAACAAGGATTTCATTAAGAGCTCAAACATATCATTATGAAAGTAATTTAAGATACACAACATATAATCCATCGTTAAGCTTTGTTTTTAGGCCAAATGATTTTAGATCTGATATACGTCAGTTGTTATCTTTTTCTTGGTTGAGTGTAAATAGAGATAGAATATCCACTATACAAACTGATCCAAATTATGGAATTGGAATGATTGAATATTTATATTCAGGAAAAGGAGCTGTGAAATACAAAACTTTCAAATCACAGCTACAATTATCTAAAATTTTTTCAAAATTTACTTTTACTGCCGAATATAGAAGAATTCTAAAAAATGCACGTCAAATTTCATTAAGACTTTTTATGGGTAAATTTTTAAATTATGATTATTTGACTTATAACAAATTCTTTGATTTTAGTTTAAATCGTGCAAGTGATTATCTTTTTGAATATAATTATCTTGGAAGATCTGAAGAAAAAGGAATTTATAGTCAACAATTTATTATGTCTGAAGGAGGGTTTAAGTCTAAATTTAAAAATCCACTTGCAAACGATTTTCTAATTTCATCAAATATAGGTATTGGACTATGGAAATGGATTGAATTATATGCTGATATTGGTATTTCAAAGAATATTGGCTCATTACCTAAGGGATATTATGATTCTGGCATAAGACTAAATTTGCTACCTGACTTTCTTGAAATATTTTTACCTATTCAGTCTTCAGAAAATCAAATTGAATTAAATAATAAAAATTATTTATCTTCTTTAAGATTTGTTATTGCATTAGAACCTAAAACATTGCTTGGATTATTTAATAGAAAATGGTTTTAATTGTATTCAATTGATATATTTAATATTTTGTAAATTTGATCTCTAATTTTTTTTATGTCTAAAAAAGAAATAGCAAAAGAAAAAGAATTAACCTACTTTGACTTTAAGAATCAGATACTTTTAGATTATAAAACTATTTTTCTTAGTCGAGAAACTAGTATACTTGGTAGAAGAGAAGTTCTAACTGGTAAAGCAAAATTTGGAATTTTTGGCGATGGCAAGGAATTACCACAAATTGTACTCAGTAAATTTTTCAAAGATGGTGACTTCAGAGCAGGATACTACAGAGACCAAACAATTTTAATGTCTCAAGGTCATCTTTCTGTTAGAGAAATTTTTTCTGCATTATATGCTAATACAGACAGCAAATTAGAGCCAATGTCCTCTGGACGTCAAATGGGAGGTCATTTTGTTACCCGAAGTATTGATGACGTAGGAGATTATTTAAATATTCTTAATCAAAAAAATCATAGTTCGGATATTTCTCCTGTAGCAGGACAAATTCCAAGATTAGTTGGTCTTGGACATGCCTCAAAACTATATCGAAAATTAAAAATTTCAAATTCAGAAAAATTTTCTAAAAATGGTAATGAAATTGCTTGGGGGACAATTGGTAATGCAGCAACTAGTGAAGGACTTTTTTTTGAATCATTCAATGCTATAGGGGTTATTCAAGCACCTATAATAATAAGCGTTTGGGATGATGAATATGGTATTTCTGTTCACAATAAGCTTCAAACTACTAAAGAAAGTATTTCTGACGCATTATCTGGTTTTCAAAGAAACAATAATTATGAGGGATTCGAAATCCTAACTGTTAATGGATGGGATTATCCGGCATTAATTGAAACATATTCATTTGCTGAAAAAATTGCTCGAAATAATCATGTTCCAGTTTTAATTCACGTTAAGGAACTAACTCAACCTCTTGGACACTCAAGCTCTGGATCTCATCAAAGATATAAGTCTGATAAAAGATTGGATTGGGAAAAAGAATACGATTGTAACAAAAAAATGAGAGATTGGATAATTTCAAACGGTATATCTGACGATAAATCCATCTCAGAAATTGAAGAGGAATGTAGAAAAATTGTTAAAAAGGAAAAATTAAATGCATGGGAGGCATATAAAAAACCAATTATAAAATTGAAAAATGAATTTTTAGAAAACTTAATTAGTTTACCAAGGTCAATTGAAAATAATTTGAGAATAAAATCTTTTATTGATTCTTTGAAAAAAAATGATGAACCTAACTATAAAGATATTTTACAAAGTTCAAGAAAAATAATTATTGAATTATCAAAGTATAGTGATCCTAAAATTGAATCTTTTAAAAATTGGTATTTAAAAACTAAATCTGAGATTGAATCTAGATATAGTTCACATTTATACAGTCAATCTAATTATAAATTAAGCAATATATCACCTGTTGATCCTGAATATGATAGTTCTTCAAAATTAGTCGATGGAAGGCTAATTCTAAGAGATAACTTTGATGCATTATTATCTAAAAATGATAAAATAATAATATTTGGACAAGATGTTGGTGTAATTGGTGATGTTAATCAAGGTCTGGAGGGAATACAAAAAAAATATGGAGAAGATCGAATATTTGATACTGGTATAAGAGAATCAAGTATAATTGGTCAAGGAATAGGTTTAGCTTTAAGAGGACTAAGACCAATAGCTGAAATTCAATATTTGGATTATATATTATATTGTATAGCAACACTTAGTGATGACCTAGCATCTTATCATTATAGAACTGTTGGAAAACAGTCTGTACCACTTATTATTAGGACTAGAGGTCACAGGCTTGAAGGAATTTGGCACAGTGGTTCACCACTTGGAGGAATAATAAACTTATTGAGAGGGATTAATATTCTTGTACCAAGAAATATGACTCAAGCTGCAGGATTTTATAATTCTTTAATCAATGGCGATGAACCAGGCATCATTATTGAACCATTAAATGGATATCGTTTAAAGGAAAAAATGCCAATAAATCTTGGGGAATTTAAAATTAAAATTGGTGAAGTTGAAAAACTTTTAGATGGAAATGACATTACACTTGTATCATACGGGTCAACTTTACGAATTGTTCAAAAGGCAGCTGACGAATTGAAAAAACATTATATATATTGTGAAATAATTGACATTCAATGCCTATTGCCATTTGATACAAATAATGATATTATCAAAAGTATTAAAAAAACAAATAGAGTACTTATTATTGATGAAGATGTACCGGGTGGAAGTTCAGGGTTTATTTTACAGCAGTTAATAAACAATCAAAATATATTTAATTTTCTTGATAGTCCTCCACTAACTCTTACTGCAAAAGATCACAGGCCAGCCTATGGAACTGATGGTGACTATCTCTCTAAACCATCCATTGATGATATAATTGAAAAAGTTTATTCGATGATGAATGACTTTAACCCTAAAAAATATCCTAAGCTTTATTAAGTACAAATAATCTTATAGATTAATTCCTTTAATATTTCGCCTGGATTTGTCCCCTTTGAATTGATTCCTTTGCTTTTTAAATCACATGACATTATAATTTCAATTACATTAATTAATTGGTCATGAGAAAATTTTTTTGAAGCATATTCATATTCTTTAATAAAAAAAGGAGAAATGCCCATTAATTTTGAAGCTTTAGATTTGTTGGAAATAGATTTATAAACTAAAACTTTTTTAAAAAAATTAAAAAGAAGAGTTAAAACTAAAATTATAGGATATTTTGTTTTATTAGAAGACATGTATTTGATTATTCTATATGACTGATTGATATTCCTATTAACTAATGTTTTTTGTAATTCAAAAACATTAAAATCTTTGCTATAGCCAATGTTTCTCTCAATTATTTCTGGTGTGATTAATGTTTCTTTATCAACAGATAACCTGAGTTTATCAAGATTTAAATCAATCATTTTCAGGTTATTCCCTGTGAAGGAATTAATTACCTCAATTGACTGACTTGTAAGTCTAATCCCTAACTCGACTGCCCTTTTTTTAGTCCAATCTAAAACTTCATTTTGATAAAGTGTTTTAGATTCAAATATGAGACCAATTTTATTTATTAATTTAAATACCTGCTTTCTTTTGTCTAACTTTTTATTATTGTAGCAAAAAACTAGTATGGTTTTTTTTTGCGGATTCTTTAGATATAAATCTAAATCATTGATATTTTTATCAAGATGTTGAGCTTCTTTAACGATTATGAGTTGTTTTTCTGAAATTAATGGAAATCTCTTTGAAACTTCAATTATCTTTTCAATTGAACTTTCTCTACCATAAATTATACTAAAATCAAAAACTTTGGATTCACTTGAAATAATTTTTTCTTGAAGAGACTTAGTAATTATATCAGTAAAATAAGTTTCCTCCCCCATAAGAAGATAGAATGGATAAGTCACACCCATATTAATATCAAGAAGAATTTTGTTTATTTCGCTCAATTGAAAAAAATTCTCATTTTTGTTGTATGAAAAGACTAAATTTTCCTGTCTTTAAGCACAGATTTAAAAATAGTGAAAATAAGACTTATATCTTCGATATAATAAGAAAAAAATTTGTTCATTTAACTTCTGAGGAATGGGTTCGCCAAAATACAGTACATTTTTTTATTCACACTAAAAAATATCCCATAAGTCTAATAAATGTTGAAAAAAAAATAATTGTAAATAATATATCAAAAAGATTTGATGTAATAATTTTTAACTCAAAAGGTCTAATTGAAATCTTGATTGAGTGTAAATCAAGTTCAGTAAAAATTAATCAAAAAGTTTTTGATCAAATTGCACTTTATAACATGACTGCAAATAGTAAATATTTAATGTTAACTAATGGTTTAGATCATTATTTTTGTTTTATTAATTTTAAACTGAAATCCTATAAATTTTTAAAAAACATACCTGATTATAAATAAAATTGATAATGCTAGGAATTGTAATTCTTAATTTTAATGGTATTGAATTATTGGAAAGATTCTTACCCAATATTATTAAATATTCAAATAACGCTAACGTATATATTATTGATAATAATTCAAACGATGGATCTCAAAAATATATTAAAAAAAATTTTCCATCAGTAATCTTAATTCAAAATGAAAAGAATTATGGTTATGCTGAGGGATATAATAAAGGGCTAAAATATGTTAATGATGAAATCTTATGTTTAATTAACAATGATGTATTAGTTACTAAAAATTGGCTCACTCCCATAATTAATTCATTTATTAATAATCCAAATATTTCAATTGCTCAACCCACAATTTTAGATTTAAATAAAAAAACATATTTTGATTATGCTGGAGCAGCAGGTGGATTTATAGATAAAATTGGCTATCCATATTGTAGAGGAAGAATTTTTAATACAATTGAAAAAAATGAAAATCAATATTTTGAAACTAAAGAAATTTTTTGGGCATCTGGTGCGTGTTTCTTTATTCGAAAAAACATTTTCAAATTATTAAATGGTTTTGATTCAGATTTTTTCATGCATCAAGAAGAAATTGATTTATGCTGGAGAGCTTTTAATAAAAACATTAAAGTCTTTAATATTGGCTCCTCTTTAGTCTATCATCAGGGGGGAAGTACATTAAACAAAGAAAATTCTAAAAAAACGTTCTATAATTTTAGAAATTCATTCTTAATGTTAATAAAAAATATACCAATTAAAGGTTTTTGTATTACAATTTCAACCAGAATATTAATAGATTTTATTGCTTTTTTGAGATTTCTAATCATTGGAAGATTCTCTTATGCAATCGCACTAATTCATGCTTATTTTAGTATTATTAAATATTTTTTAAGAAAATACAATCAAAGGCAGAAAATTCATAACAAAAACTTATATTACACAAAAAAAAGTATTGTATTTGACTATTATATATTAAAAAAGACTAAATTTTGAATTTTTAATTGCCTAAAACGTAAAAAAACTTATTTTTACCATCTAATTTAATATAGTAACTAACAACTAAATAATTTTATATGAAAATTAAATTCTTTTTTCTGCTCAGTTTTGTAGTGCTTCTATCTTCTTGTGTTTCACAAAAACAATTCACAGAGCTTCAAGCTTTACAAAAAAGCACAAATGATGCATTAAATAGTGCAACAATTGAACTTAATTCATGTAATGATGAAAAAGAAGCTGCAATTGCAAAGCTTGCATCATTAAATGAACAAGTAAAATTTCTTAAAGCCAATAACCAAGATTTAATCAATAACCTAGGTAATATGACTACGTTATCTCAAAAAGGAGCTGAAAATCTTGAGAGATCCTTAGAAAGTATGAAAGAAAAGGATGTGAGAATCAAATCACTAAGGGATGCTGTTACAAGAAAAGATTCTGTAACTCTTGCACTAGTGACAAGTTTAAAAGGAGCCCTTGGAGATCTTAATGATAGTGATATTGAGGTTAATGTTGAAAAAGGTGTGGTTTTTATTTCTATTTCTGATAAATTATTGTTTAGAAGTGGAAGTTCTAATGTTACTCAAAAAGCTATTGGAGTTCTTGGAAAAGTTGCTAAAGTTGTTTTAGCAAAACCTGAAATTGAATTCATGGTAGAAGGCCATACAGATAATGTACCAATTAGTAACGATTGTGTGGTTGATAACTGGGATCTTAGCGTTAAAAGAGCTACGTCCGTAGTTAGAGTTCTAGAAAGTAAATTTGGTGTACCTCCAAATAGAATGACTGCCGCAGGAAGAAGTTCTTACGTGCCCCTATTTGATAATAATACTGCCTCTAACAGAGCTAAAAACAGGAGAACAAGAATTGTTGTTCTTCCAAAGCTAGATCAGTTTTATGACCTAATAAGTCAAGGAATGAGTGATGCATCCATTAATTAAAATTTTTATTTAAATAATTCCTCCTTATTAAATGGAGGAATTATTTTTAATTTTGCATAATTTAAAAGCAAATTTTTAATTCCAATTCCTTTAAATTTAATTTTGGCTTTTTTATCTGCACCATTTCCATCTATTTCTATAACCAGACCTTTCCCAAATCTTTGATGTTCAACAAAATCTCCTGTTTTAATTTTAATTCTTGAATGGTCTAATTGATTTTTTTTATTGCTGTAAAAATTAATTTTCTTTATTTTTTTGTTTGGTTTTAATAAGTCGCTTTTGAATAAAATTTTATTTTTATCAAAAGAATCTAACTTACTATTAAATTTGAAAGCTTCACTTTTAATGTTAGAAATGTTAATATAACTTTCATCAATTTCAGAAATAAATCTACTTGGCTCACTATAATTAATTTTTCCCCACCTATATCTTGATTCTGAATAAGATATAATAGCTTGTTCTTCAGCTCTTGTTAAAGCTACATAAAAGAGTCTTCTTTCCTCTTCTAAACCATCTCTTGTGTCAATATTCATTGGTGACGGAAATAAATCTTCTTCCAGACCAACAATAAAAACAATAGGGAACTCAAGACCTTTGGCAAGATGAATAGTCATTAATGAAATTTTTTCTTCATTTATTTCCTTAGTTTTATCGAAATCAGTAGCTAAGGCAATATCTTCTAAATAATCAACTAAGGAGTCATTTGCATCAAAAACATCTTTTTGACCATCAATAAAATCTTTTACGCCATTTAATAACTCTTCAATGTTCTCTGCTTTTGAAATACTCTCAAGACTACCTTCCTTTCTTAAATTAGATATTATTTTTGTTCTTAAAACTACTTCATTTGCCGTTTCGAATGCATCATTTTTTTGATTAGAAATAATTAGACTTTTGATTAACATAACAAATTCATCAATTTTTTTTAATGTAGAGTTATTCAATTCTAAATCATTTTTTTTAATATTCTCCATTGTTTCGAAAATAGAGATATTATTTAGATTTGATGAAACAATTATTTTGTCAATTGTTGTTTGGCCAATTCCCCTTAATGGATAATTAATGATTCTTTTTAAACTTTCTTCATCATTGGGGTTTACTATAACTCTTAAATAAGCTAATACATCTTTAATCTCTTTTCTTTGATAAAATGAAATACCACCATAAACCTCATATTTAATATTCATATTCCTTAATGAATCTTCAATTGACCTTGACTGGGCATTTGTTCTATATAAAACAGCAAAATCTGAGTTTTTATAAGATTTAGTTTCTTTAAATTCAAAAATTGATTTTGCAACAAATCTTCCTTCATCTGAATCTGTAAGCAATTTTTTTAAAATAATTTTTTCCCCTTGAGAATTATTAGTCCATATTTCTTTATTTAATTTATTTTTATTGTGTTCAATTAAAGAATTAGCAGCGTTAACAATATTTTTCGTGGACCTGTAATTTTGTTCTAACTTATAAACTTTAACTGATTCATAATCCTTTTGAAAATTTAAAATATTGTTAATATTTGCTCCTCTGAATGCATATATACTTTGTGAATCATCACCTACAACTGAAATGTTTTGAAACTTATCTGATAACATCTTAACTATTAAGTATTGGGAATGATTAGTGTCTTGATACTCATCAACCAAAATATATTTAAATTGATTTTGATATTTAGCTAGTATGTCTGGAAAATTATTTAATAATTCATTAGTTTTTAATAATAAATCATCAAAGTCCATTGCACTTGATTTAAAACATCTTTTTACATATTCATTATAAATTTCTCCTAACTTAGGCCTTTGGGCAATTCTATCATATTCTTGTAGTTCATAATCATTATAATATGTCTTTACCGTTATTAAATTATTTTTTAGTGTTGAAATTCTATTTCTTATCTGTTTACTTTTATAAATATCCTTGTTAAGATTCATTTCTTTAATAATTGACCTAATAAGTCTTTCAGAATCTTGAGAATCATAAATAGTGAAATTCCTAGAATATCCCAGTTTATCAGCTTCAATTCGTAAAATTCTAGCAAAAACTGAATGAAAAGTACCCATCCACAAATTTTTAGATTCATCACCACCAATTAAATAGGAAATTCTGTCTTTCATCTCTCTAGCAGCTTTATTTGTAAATGTCAGTGATAATATTGAAAAAGAATCTATCCCAAGATATAATAGGTATGCAATTTTATATGTCAAAACTCTAGTTTTACCAGAACCAGCTCCTGCAATTATTATTGAGGGTCCGTCTTTATGATACAAAGCATTTTTTTGAGGTTCATTTAAATCATTAATTTTTTCTGCAAAGTCTGAGTTCATAATAAAATCTAATTTAATTATTTGAATTATTCTTTATTGAAAGAATATTAAATAAATAATATTATTTATAAACATTCATAACTGAATATTTTTAAAAATAATGTTTAATAAAATAATTTTTTATAATGTAATTTCTTTAAAACTTATTTTTAAATTTATTAAGATGGATATATTAGATACTTCATTAGAATATTTAAAGGGAATTGGACCAAATAGAGCTCAATTAATAAAAAAAGAGTTAAAAATTAAGAATTTTAGAGAATTACTTTATCATTTACCCATAAGATATATAGATAGAAGTAAATTTTATTACATAAATGAACTAACTAATTCCAAGACAGATGTACAAATAAAGGGGAAAATTGAAAACTTTTATTACAAAAATCATAAAAATGGGAAAAGGTTAGTTGCAACTCTATATGATAATACTGGTAAAATTGATCTTGTGTGGTTTAGAGGATATAAATGGATTGAGAAAAAAATTTCTATTAATACTAATTATGTTGTTTTTGGGAAATTATCATGGTTTTTAAATTCACCTAACATAGTTCATCCAGAAATAACTTCAAAAAATAAATTTGAAAAAATTACTCATGCTAAGATTTTCCCGATATACTCAACAAATGAAAGCCTTATATCTAAAGGAATAAATCAAAGTATTTTAAGAACATCAATTTTAAACTTATTTGAAAAAACTAATTATACGTTTAAGGAAACTATTCCAAAACATATTATTTCAGAATTACGATTAATGTCAAAATCCAATGCCCTCAACAAAATTCATTTTCCAAACAAAATTGAGGAAATAGATGAGGCAACAAAAAGATTAAAATTTGAGGAATTATTTTATTTACAAATTCAATTATTAAAAAAAAATAAAATCAATAAATTAAAAATAAAAGGTTTTAATTTTACTAAAGTTGATTTTTTATTCAATACTTTTTATAATAAATATTTGGAATTCAAATTGACTGATTCACAAAAAAAAGTTATAAGAGAGATTAGAAATGATATGGGTTCTGGAAATCAAATGAATAGACTTTTACAAGGTGATGTTGGTTCTGGAAAAACAATTGTAGCCTTTTTTAGTGTTTTAATTGCTTTGGATAATAAATTTCAGACGTGCATAATGGCACCAACTGAAGTCCTGAGTAAACAACATTATGAATCATTACAGTTTTTTTCAAAAAAATTAAATATTAATATTTCAATTTTAACTGGATCTACAAAGGCTTCTGAAAAAAAAATAATTATTAAAAACTTGTTTGAAGGTAAAATTGATATTATAATTGGAACCCATGCCTTAATTGAAGAAAAAATAAAATTTAAAAATCTTGGTTTAGCTATAATTGATGAGCAACATAAATTTGGAGTTGCACAAAGATCTAAATTATGGAAAAAAAATTTCACTCCACCTCATATGCTCATAATGACCGCAACTCCAATTCCCAGAACTTTGGCAATGACTGCATATGGTGATCTTGATATATCAGTTATAGATGAGTTGCCAAAAGGAAGGTTGAAAGTAAAAACCTTTTTGAAGTCTGATTCTAAAAGACTTGAAGTTTTTAGTTTTATCAAAAAACAAATTAAAGAAGGGAGACAAATTTATATAGTTTACCCTCTTATTGAGGAATCAAAAAAAATGGACTATAAAGATTTAATGGATGGATATGACAGTATATCCAGGGAATTCCCTCTACCCCACTACAAACTTAGTATTCTTCATGGAAAAATGAAATCTGATGAAAAAAAAATTGAAATGAATAGATTCATAAGTGGAGAAACACAAATTATGGTTGCAACTACAGTAATTGAAGTCGGAGTTAATATTCCAAATGCATCAGTGATGATTATAGAAAGTGCTGAAAAATTTGGTTTGTCTCAATTACACCAGCTTAGAGGAAGAGTTGGAAGAGGTAGATTTCAAAGTTACTGCATACTAGTTAGTGGTGAAAAAAAATCAAATGAAGCTAAAATTAGACTTGAAACTATGAGAAATTCTAACGATGGATTTGAAATAGCTGATGTTGATTTAAGGTTACGAGGTCCAGGAAATATAATGGGAACTGAACAAAGTGGAATTTTAAATTTAAAAATTGCCGATTTAATTAATGATAATACTTTATTAAAAAAAGCAAGAGAGTTTGCTTCAGAAATTTTGAATGAAGATCCTGAATTAAATAATATTAAAAATATTGAAATAAAAAATACCTATAAATCAATTACTATGAATAAAAATATATGGAATTACATAGGTTGAAAGCTATTTTGTTTTACCTTATTCATATCTTTGTAAATGTTATTTTGAATAGATGAAAATATCAAACAATTGGCTTTCAGAATTTATTAAAACAGATATTTCATTAGAATTGAAATCTGAAATTTTAACTGATTTAGGTCTAGAGGTAGAGGGAATATTGAATTTTGAACAAATAAAGGGGGCGTTGAAGGGAGTGGTTGTAGGTGAAGTTATAAAATGCTTCAAACACCCTAATGCTGATAGATTAAAGATAACAATTGTTAACATAGGAGAAAGTCAACCAATACAAATTATTTGTGGTGCAAAAAATGTCAAAAAAGGCCTAAAAGTTCCAGTTGCACTTGTAAATACAAAGCTTTATAACTCTAAAGGGGATGAATTTATAATAAAAAAAAATAAAATCAGAGGCGAATATAGTTATGGAATGATTTGTTCAGAAAAAGAATTAAACTTAGGCGACTCTGATGAGGGGATTCTTGAATTAAAGAGTTCTTTAATTCCAGGTACTGAGTGTTCTAAAATATTTGAATCAAAAAGTGATAATATTTTTGAGATTGGATTAACTCCCAATAGAACTGATGCTATGAGTCACATGGGTGTTGCTAGAGATCTTAAAGCAGGATTAATACAAAGAAAAATTAATTATGAATGGTTTACGCCTAGCACCGAAAGATTCTTGATAGATAATTCTCAAAAAACAATTCATATTAATATTAATTCTCCTAAAAAAATTAAAAAATATTTTGGTTTAACTATTTCTAATATAGTGGTATCAGAATCAAATAATGATATTAAATCGAAATTATTATCAATTGGAATTAATCCAAAAAATAATGTTGTTGATATAACAAATTATGTTCTTCACGAATTAGGACAACCTTTACATGCCTTTGATGCAGACAAAATTAAAGGAAAAATAAACGTAAAAACATTAGAAAATCCACCCCAGTTCAAAACTTTAGAAGATAAATTAATAAATTTAGATTCTGATGATCTTTTAATTTGTGACGATGAAAAACCACTTTGTCTTGCAGGAATTATTGGAGGTAAAAATTCCAGGGTTTCATCAAAAACAAAAAATATTTTTCTTGAAAGTGCAATATTTGATCCTATTTCTATTAGAAAAACTTCTAAAAAGCACAGTATTAATTCTGATTCCTCATATCGATTCGAAAGGGGAGTTGATCCTGAAATGGCAGTTTTTGCCTTAAAAAGAGCAGCTTTACTTATCAAAGAGTTTTGTAGTGGTGAAATTACATCTGAAATTCAAGAGTTTATAGGAGAATTAGAAGAAAAGAAAACTATTTTTTTAAATTTCAAAAAAATTAATGATCTTATAGGTCACAAGATTGAAAAGGACACTTTAATAAAGATTATAAATTCTTTAGAAATAGAAATTGTAAGTGTTGTTGAAGATGGTTTTTCAATTAATATACCCTCTTACCGTATTGATGTTACAAGAGAATCTGATGTCATTGAGGAAATACTAAGAGTATATGGTTTTAAAAATATTCAAGCAAATAAAATTTTAAATACCATTTATCCAATAAAATCTCAAATAAAATCTAATTATGAAATAAATAAAATTATTAAAAATCAATTAGTTAGTTTTGGATTTAACGAAATAATAAATAATTCATTAACAAATCCAAAATATTCAAATCATTCAAAAGTACTTGATGAAATTGATAAGGTTGTAATTTTAAACCCATTAGGTGTTGAACTATCTGAGATGCGATCTACTCTTCTATTTTCATCTCTTGAGGTAATAAGTTATAATTTAAAAAGGCAACAAAATAATCTTAAGATATATGAATGTGGAAATGTTTATAAATTAAATGAAAATAAAAAACATATTCAAAAAAGTTCAACTTCAATTGCATTAGTTGGTAGTGATTTTGAAGATACTTGGAACTCAGGATTTAAAAAAAATGATTTTTTTAATTTAAAAGGGATAATTGAATCAATTCTATACAGATACGGAATAACTAACTGGGATGAATCAGAAAAAGTTGCAGATTATTTTTCTGAAGGAGTTACTATTTCAATAAATAAAAATAAAATTGTTGAATTTGGTTTAATAAAAGAGGAAATTTCTCAAAGTTTTTCCATAAATTTGCATGTGTTTTATGCTGAATTTGATAATGATATGTTGATTGATGCCTTTAATGATATTAAATTTAAACTTAAAAAAATCTCAAAATTCCCAACATCTAAGAGAGATTTCTCTCTTTTAATAGATAATTCAGTTTCTTTCAAAGAAATAAAAAAATTGGCTTTTAAAATTGATAATAAAATTCTTAATAAAATTAATTTATTTGATGTTTATAAAGGAAATGATCTTCCAAAAGGTAAAAAATCTTACGGGATCAGTTTTTACTTTAATTCAATGGGTAAAACCTTAACTGACGTTCAAATAGACAAAGTAATGGAAAAGTTTAAAAATGAATTTTATTTAAATCTAAATGCAGAATTAAGATGAATAAATAAACTATGAAAAAGACGTATATGAAAAGTACAAATATTAAAATTGAATTAGATAATTTAAAAAATATCGGAAACAGATCAGAAAAAATTATTAACGAAGTAAATAACATACTTAGAAATTCAAATACTGCAATTAATAAATTTAATTTTGATTTACTTAAAACTGAAAATATATATAGTATTAAAGAGATTAAAAAAATATGTATAAATTATAGACTACGTTTTTTAGATGTGAAATATTTTAAAGGAGATATTCCCTTTGAAGCTATTAAAAAAATTGATGATCTCAAGAAATCTCACTATACTGATTTAAAAGGTTTTAAAATAATGGCTCCTTCCAAGCTTTTTAAATTAAAAAACACCGATGACCCATTATTGTTTATCCCAATTGGAAAAGATTATTATTATATGGTTCATAAATGGGGAGACGATTTACATCCACTTAGAAAAATTTTAATGTGGCCATCTAAAAATATGTTTAATATTATTATTACTACACTTCTTGTTAGTCTATTTCTCACTGTATTAACTCCAAAAAGTTTGTTTTCAAAGACAAACGACATTTCAACTTTTTTTATAATTTTTCTTTTCAATTTCAAGGCACTAGCTTCAATTGTAATTTTTTGTGCATTCTTTTTGGGAAAAAATTTCAATAAATATATTTGGAATAGTAAATACAATAAAAGTTAGAATATCAACTGTTTAATTGATGCCTTAATGATTTTATTTTTGGATCTCTTATGTAATCATCAAACTTACTATATCTATCAATAGTGCCTTTTGGTGTTAGCTCTATTATTCTATTACCAAGTGACTGAGCAAACTCATGATCATGAGTTGAAATAATAAGTGTTCCCTTGTACTTTTTTAAAGCATTATTAAATGCAGTTATTGATTCAAGGTCAAGATGATTTGTTGGTTCATCTAAAATTATTAAATTAGGTCTATTCATCATAATTTTAGACACCATACATCTAACCTTTTCTCCTCCAGATAAAACTTTACATTTTTTAAGAGCTTCTTCCCCACTAAAAACCATTTTCCCTAAAAAACTTCTTAGATATAATTCTTCTTTCTCTTCATCAGTTTTAGAATATTTCCTTAACCACTCAATTAGGTTTTCATCAGAATTAAAAAAATCTGAATTATCTATTGGCAAATAACTATGATTAATTGTTATACCCCATTCGAAAGATCCAGTGGTTTGATATTTTAAATTAGATAAAATATCAAAAAAAATAGAGCTTGCTCTAGAATCTTTAGAATGAATAATAACTTTATCTCCTTTTTTTAAGTTAAAAGAAATATTTTCAAATAAAATCTCGTTGTCTATCTTATAAGACAAATTATTTACATTTAAAACTTGATCACCTGCCTCTCTTGATTGTTCAAATATAATACCTGGATATCTTCTACTAGATGGTTTAATTTCATCTATATTTAATTTGTCAATCATTTTTTTTCTTGATGTTGCTTGTTTAGATTTAGAAACATTTGCAGAAAACCTTGATATAAATTCTTGTAATTCTTTTTTTTTGTCCTCAGCTTTTTTATTCTGTTGACTTTTCTGCCTTAAGGCAATTTGACTTGATTCATGCCAAAAAGTATAATTACCAGAAAAATGAGTAATCTTATTAAAATCAATATCGGATATGTGAGTGCAAATTGAATCTAAAAAGTGTCGATCGTGAGATACAACAATAATTGTGTTTTCATAATTTGATAAAAAATCAACTAACCAAATAATTGTTTCATAGTCTAAATCATTTGTTGGCTCATCCATAATTAATACATCAGGTCTATCAAAAAGGCATTGAGCAATTAGAACTTTAACTTTCTCGAAGCCCTCGAGAGTTTTCATTTCTTTATTATGTAAACTTTCAGCTATACCTATATTTGATAAAAGTATAGCAGCATCACTCTCAGAATTCCATCCATTCATTTCTTCATATAAAATTTGCAACTCCCCTACTCTTTCTGTATCGGAATCTGAAAAATTTTCATTGGAGTAAATTTTATCCATTTCATTTTTAATGGAAAATAATTTTTCATTACCTCTTAAGACTGTTTCAAGAACAGAATATGAATCGAATAGATTATGATTTTGTTCTAAAACAGATATTCTCTTAGTTGATTCTAATTCAATTGAGCCTGAGTTGGGCTTAAGTTCACCAGCTAAAACTTTTAAGAAAGTTGATTTTCCTGAGCCGTTAGCACCAATAATGCCGTAACAGTTACCTTTTGAAAAAGTTATATTGACATCATCAAAAAGTATCCTTTTACCAAATTGAACAGAAAGGTTGCTAACTGAAAGCATAATTTTTTTCAAATTTAAGAAAATAATAATTCCAACAATTTTTTTTAACTTCCCATTTAAAAAAATTAATGAAGCATCTTTATTTATTCATCATATTTTTTACTGCATGTAATTCAATTAAAGAAAAAAAAATATTTATTGGAGGACATATAATCAACCCTTCTTCAAAACATCTTGCAATATATAATGGAGATAAATTAATTGATTCATTGATACTAGATCAAAATAACAAATTTATATATGAAAATGATTCAATGACAGGAGGTATATATAAATTAGAACATCCACCAAAAAATCAAACAATATTTGTTGAACCTGGAGACAGTATTTGGTTTAGAGTAAATACAAAAGATTTTGATGCTTCTATTTCGTTTTCAGGAAATGGGGCAGCAAAAAATAATTTTTTAATGGATACATATTTAGAATTAAAAAAAGAAAGATCATATCTATCCTCAAAATATTCCGATAATAATAGGGTTTTTAAAAATATTATTGATTCATTAAACAATTTAAAAGAAGTAAAATGGCAAAAATTTGATTCAATAAATGTCCTTACCAATTTGGCAAAAAAAATTACTAAATCCTCATTTATATATCCCTATGCAAACATATTAGAAAGATATGCCTTAATAAGAGGTAACAAAAAATATCTAAACTCTGACACTATAAATTATTTTACTTTTAGAAATGAGTTAAGTTTAAAGGAAGAAGAATTAAGTCTTTTTGAACCATATATTAAATATATAATGAGCTATTCGAGTAATAAATCTTTGAATGAAGGTGAATATTTTAACATAAATAAAAATAAAACTAATTTCAATATAAATAGATTAAAGGTTGTAGATACTGAAATTAATTCATTCAAACTCAGAAGCACATTATTTAGATCTATTGCTTACGATGAATTAATAAATTTTAAAAATCATAAACACCATAAGCAGTTTATTACTTTCTTTAGTAAATTAGAAAATGGTGCTGATCAATATATTGATGAATTAAGAAACTTATATATTGCAATTGAAAATATGCAAACTGGAAAGAAACTCCCTTTAATAGAAATTGAAGACTCCAAATTTAATAAGTATAACTCTAGTCATTTATATGGAAAAAAAAATACAGTTATTTACTTTTGGTCTCAAACTCAGATGAATTACTTTAAGAATACATATGAACTTGTTTTAGATTATAAAGAAAAATTTCCTGATTATAGATTTATAGGAATATGCTTACAACCATTAAATTCTTTGGTAATAGATTTCCAAAAGGAGATGAATATTTCTACTGAAAATCAATTTGCCATGGTTGATTTTGAAAAAGGAAGTAAAAAATGGGTATTAACTATGCTAAATAAAGGAATTATTATTGATAATAATGGATATATTAAAGAAGGTTTTGGGATTTTTACATCTAAAAGATTTGAAAAAGTATTAAATGATAATTACAAGTGAGTGATTATTGCTCAAACTTTAATAAGGGATTATTAAATGATATACACAATAATTATCATAACTATACATATGGATTCCCAGAAAATAATGATAACAAATTATTCGAAAAACTGGTATTAGAAATAAATCAAGCGGGATTATCCTGGGAAATTATTTTAAAAAAATATAAGGAACTATACAAGGCATATTCAGGCTTTAATATTATTAAAGTCGCAAATTATAGAAATAGTGAAATAAAAGAATTATTAGAAAACAAAGGTATAATTAGAAATAAACTTAAGATCTTTTCGATAATATATAATGCAAAAGTAATTTTAGAAATTCAAAGCAATCATGAGTCATTCAAATTATGGTTGGACAAACATAGTTTTTTGAACATTGAGGATTGGATTAAATTATTTAAAACTAAGTTCAAGTTTACTGGCTATAATATTACAAAAGAATTTTTGTTAAGTTCTGGTTATATTGAAGGTGCACATAAAAAAAACTGTAAAGTTTACAAAGAAATTCTTAGAAAGTGTCCTAAATGGTATAAAAAATGATTCACTTACCTTTATTATAATCTGATAAAAATTTTTCAAGACCACTATCAGTTAAGGGATGACTTAATAAACCCAAAATGGATTCAAGAGGACTAGTGATTACGTCTGCCCCAATTTTAGCACAATTGATTATGTGCATTGTATTTCTTATTGAAGCAGCCAGAATTTCAGTCTGGTAATTGTAGTTCGAATATACATCTTTAATTTCTTTAATTAAATTAAGTCCATCATTAGATATGTCATCTAACCTCCCAATAAAAGGAGAGACATATGTGGCACCAGCCTTAGCAGCTAATAAAGCTTGTCCAACTGAAAAAACTAAAGTGCAATTTGTTCTAATATTATGATTGGAGAAGTATTTAATTGCCTTAACACCGTCTTTAATCATCGGAACTTTAACAACAATTTTTGAATTTAAATCAGATAAAATCTTACCCTCTCTGATCATACCATCAAAATCAGTAGAAATAACCTCCGCAGAAACATCACCATCAACAATATTACAAATTTCAGAATAATGTTTTAATATATTACTATCTCCTGAAATACCCTCTTTAGCCATGAGGGAAGGATTAGTTGTTACACCGTCAAGTATTCCAAGATCATGAGCCTCATTAATTTCATTTAAATTTGCAGTATCAATAAAAAACTTCATAAATTTTATTTTTTTTTAAAATTACAATTTATAAAACATCATCAACAATTTTTCATATAATTTTTGAGGTAAAAATATTTTCAAGAAAACCGATAATTTTTCTATAATTGAGCCAACCAAATAATGAGGCTTTGGATTATTTTTATTTAATATTTTGAAAACTTTATTTGCTATAAATTCAGGTTTCTTTCCTTTAAAAACATGACTGTTTATTGTGTTTAAGTTCCTTTTGTATGTGTCATAATAAGGTGAATCCTTAACTAGTGGAGTATGAAACCGTCTAGTTGAAATATCTGTTTTAACATCTCCTGGATCAACAGTGGTAAGTTTTATATTCGACTTATTTAATTCCATTCTTAAAGATTCAGTAACTAAAATAAGAGAAGATTTTGATGCAGAATAAATCCCTCTAAAAGGTAGACCAGAGTATCCGGCAATAGAACAGATATTAATAATTCTTCCAAATTTATTTTTTCTCATTACAGGTAAAACCGACTTAATTAAATAAATTGGACCGAAAAAATTGATTTTAAAATTATTTATTATTTCAGCTTCTGGAGTTTCTTCAATTGATCCTGTAATTCCTACTCCAGCATTATTTATCAATATATCAATGCGTGAGTGCTTATCTATTATTTTTTTTACAACGGATTTGATGGAGTTTTTATCTGAAACCTCTAACTTTAATAAAGGAAAATTAAATTTTGAAGAAATTTTTTTGGGATTTCTACTTGTTCCATACACAACATATTTTTTCTCTAAAAGCAAATATGCTATTGACTTTCCAATGCCAGATGATGCGCCAGTTACTAAAACAATTTTTTCCATTTAAATAAAAAAAGGGCAAGCTACCTAAATCACACCGCTACGACCATTGACCCTTGCTGTGTTCCCACCCTGGGGGGATTAAATAGGAGCTGGTTGTATAGGACTTGCCCGAAACAAATATAATAAGCATAAGCTTTTATACCAATGATTTTATAATCTAAATTATATCAACTATTTTAGTCTTAATAAATATTTTTATGAAATGTCTTTATTTATTTAGTTTTTTATTGATTTTCAAATTTTGTAATAATAAAGGTAATGTAAAAGGTCAATTAGTGATTGAGTCTAAATCACGTACTTATATTATTGGTGATACTTTAAAATTTCATTTTAATTATAATAACCAATACGATTCAATTAAATTTTTCATTGATGATAAAATGATTAAAAGTCCACACATAATAAAAGACATTAAGCTAGGAGACAAAAATCTAAAAGCTTCTGTTTATGTTGATAATAAAGAAACTGTTTTTTTTGAATCAATAAGAATTTTAAGTTCTTCTGAACCTGAACTTTATTCCTATGAAATCATTAACGAATTTCCTCATGATAAGGAAGCTTACACTCAAGGGCTTGAATTTTACAATGGAAAATTATATGAAAGTACCGGATTAAGAGGTAAGTCTAGTTTAAGAGAACTTGAGTTTGCAAGTGGTAAAATTAAACGATTAAAGAAAATTGATGAAAAATTTTTTGGTGAGGGGATTTCAATTTTGAATGATTCGATTTATCATTTAACATGGCAGAATAAAATTGGCTTTGTTTATGCCTTAAAGAGTTTTAATTTAGCAAGGACATTTAAATATAATCAAAGCCAGGAGGGATGGGGATTATGCAATGATGGAAAAAATTTATACAAATCAGATGGTACAGAAAAAATTTGGAAATTAGATGTTGGTTCACTAAAGGAAATTTCATATATCCAAGTCACGACAAACAAAACAATTTTAAAAAAAATAAATGAACTTGAATGGATAAATGGGAAGATTTTTGCAAATACATATCAATTTGAAAAAGATGTAGTTTTGATAATTAATGCTTCATCAGGTAAAGTCGAGGGAGTTGTAGACTTTTCTGGCCTTAAAGAAAGAGTGCAACAAATAAAATCATTAAATGTATTAAATGGCATAGCATATAATGAGGAAAGGGAAACAATTTTTTTAACTGGGAAAAATTGGAGTAAAGTTTTTGAAATTAAACTAAAAAATAAATAAAATTAATTTTCTTCAAAAAGCTGTTTGTTTGACATAAGATCATTTACTTTTTGACGGACAGACTCAATAACTGAATCATTTTCATAATTCAATATAACTTCATCAATTAAATCTACAATTAATTTCGCCTCCTCCTCTTTTATGCCCCTTGTTGTAATTGCCGCTGTACCAATTCTTATACCTGATGTTACAAATGGTGATTTATCATCAAATGGAACCATATTTTTATTTACTGTTATATCTGCCTTAACCAGAGCAGATTCTGCAATCTTTCCAGTAATATTTTTATTTCTTAAATCAATTAACATCATGTGATTATCTGTTCCACCAGAAATAATTGAATATCCTTTTTTAATAAATGCATCTGACATTGACCTGGCATTTAAAATAACCTGTTTTGTATAATTAACATAGGATGGTTTAAGACATTCACCAAAAGCAATTGCTTTTGCAGCAATTACGTGTTCTAAAGGGCCACCTTGATTTCCTGGAAAAACTGCCATATCAAGTAAATTTGACATTTTTTTTAAAGATCCACTCTTATATTTTAATCCAAATGGATTTTCAAAATCTTTACCCATTAAAATCAAACCACCTCTTGGTCCACGAAGAGTTTTATGGGTTGTTGTTGTTACAACATGACAATAGGGTAAGGGATTATTTAGTAAACCGCTAGCAATCAAACCAGAAGGATGAGAAATATCGGCTAATAAAAAGGAATCAACCTGATCGGCAATATCCCTAAACTTTTCATAATCAATATCCCTTGAATATGCAGATGCACCAGCAATTATTAATTTAGGCTTTACGTTTTTAGCTATAGATAAAATATTTTCATAATCTAAAATACCAGTTTCTTTTTTTACTCCATAAAAATTAGATTTATATATTCTACCAGAAAAATTCACAGCAGAGCCATGAGTAAGATGACCTCCATGAGACAAGTCAAAGCCTAAAATTTTATCACCTGGATTTATGAATGCATGGAAAACAGCTGTATTTGCTTGAGATCCAGAATGAGGCTGAACATTTGCATATTCGGCATCAAATAAATCTTTTGCTCTTTGAATTGCAATTAATTCAATTTGATCAACAACCTCACAACCGCCATAATATCTTTTCCCTGGATATCCTTCAGCATATTTGTTGGTTAAAACAGAACCAGTTGCGTTCATAACTGAGGGACTTGTAAAGTTTTCAGATGCAATCAATTCTATACCATTAATTTGCCTTTCGTTTTCTTCTTTAATTAAATCAAAAATCTCATGATCTTTTTTCATAATTTTTTTTTACAAAATTACTAATTTGATATTTACCAAAGCTGATTTATTAAAAAATTAAATATTATTTATTAAAAAATAAATTAACAATTATTTAAAATTTATTGTATTGCAGTTTTATTTTTTATTTTTTAATAGTGGAACAAATCTAAACTCACCAAAAGACTCTCTTTCAAATTTGTTTTCATCAGTCCTAATTAGTCTTGTCATTATTTGTTTTTTTTCGCCTACAGGTATAACAATCCTTCCACCAATCGATAGTTGATTTAAAAGTTTTTTTGGTATTATTGGTGATCCAGCAGTTACTAGTATTGCATTATAAGGTGCTTCAGAAAGAAAACCGTCATAACCATCACCAAAAATATTTTTCTTAACTCTATAACCAAGACTGGATAATGTTTTTTTGGACTTTTTAAATAACTTATGGTGTCTTTCTATTGTATAAACCTTATTAGATATTAATGACAAAATTGCAGTTTGATAACCAGATCCGGTGCCTATCTCAAGTACTTTTTCATTTTTTTCTAATTTTAATAATTGAGTTTGAAATGCAACTGTAAAGGGTTGAGATATAGTTTGTTCCTCATCAATAGGATAAGCACTATCATTATAGGCATATTCTTCAAGAGCTTTATCCATAAATAAATGACGTGGAATTTTGGAAATAGCATAAAGGACTATATCAGAGGTTATACCCTTACTTTTTAATTTTTTTACTAATTGGTTTCTTCTACCAACATGTTTATTTAAATCCAAAAACTTATCTAACATATTTGCAAATATAATTTATATCGATTATTTATAATTAATAAGTATCTATCCTTTTTTTGATATACTAATCAAATATTTATAAAGTATTGTACATTTGCTTTTTATGCAAAAAATAAAATCAAAAATTAAAGTTGGAGTCGTTGGCGCTGGGCATCTTGGCAAAATTCATTTAGATATATTAAACCAAAGCGATTTATATGAATTAATAGGGTTTTATGATGATAACAAAAATCACTCATCAAAAATATCGAGTGAATTTGGTTACAGAAACTTTAAATCATTAAAAGATTTAATTTCTTCCTGTGAAATGATTGACATTGTTACTCCTACAAAATACCATTATGAAATTGCTGTCAAATGTATTAAGGCAAAAAAAAATATATTTATAGAGAAGCCTATTTCACATTCTTATAAAAGTGCAAAGAAATTAATTGACATATTAAAAAAAAATAATGTCTTAGGGCAAGTTGGACATGTGGAAAGATTTAATCCTGCTTTTGTAGCTGTTAAAAAAACTATTAATAAACCCATGTTTATTGAATCTCACAGACTTTCAGAATTTAATCAAAGAGGGACTGATGTGCCAGTTGTTTTGGATTTGATGATACATGATATAGACATTATCATGGAAAGCGTCAAATCTAAAGTAAAAGAAGTTTCTGGTGTAGGAGTGGCAATAATGAGCAAAACACCAGATATTGCTAATGCGAGAATCGAATTTGAAAACGGATGTGTAGCAAACCTAACTGCAAGTAGGATATCTTTGAAAAATATGAGGAAGACTAGATTCTTTCAAAAGGATGCATATATTTCAATAGATTTCCTAAAAAAAAAATCAGAAATAATTAAAATTAAAAATTTGAATCTAAAAACAGATAAATCAGCATTAATACTTCAAAACTTTGAGGGTGAAAAAAAACAAATATATTTTGATTCACCAACTATTGAAAACACTAATGCAATTCAAGATGAATTGGAAAGTTTTGCTAAATCAATTAAGAATAAAAAAAATCCTGAAGTTACTTTTGAACAAGCAGCTGAAGCATTAAGAATTGCAGAATTAATTATCAAATCATTTAAATAATTAAAATGAGTATTTCAGAAAATATCTCTAAAATAAAAAAAGATGTATCGATAAAAGTGAAATTGATTGCAGTGACCAAAACAAAATCGATAAAGGAGATTAAGGAAGCATATAATTCAAACCATAGATTTTTTGGAGAAAATAAGGTTCAAGAGATGACTGAAAAATGGAAACTCCTTCCAAAAGATATTGAGTGGCACATGATAGGTCATTTACAAAAAAATAAAGTAAAGTATATTGCACCATATGTTTCCTTAATTCATAGTGTAGATTCAATTCGACTTTTAAATGAAATAGATAAACAGGGGAAAAAAAATAACAGAACCATTAATTGTCTAATTCAGGTTAATATATCAGATGAAGAATCAAAATTTGGAGTTAATAAGGATAGTTTGTCAAATTTTATCGAAAAAATAATTGAAAATAAATATGAAAATATTGCGGTATTAGGTTTAATGGGAATGGCAAGTTTTAGCCAAAATGAAGAAAAAATATTAAACGAATTTGCGTCACTAAAAAAATTATTTTCTGATCAAAAAAGGAAATTTCCAAACTTTAATGAGTTATCAATTGGAATGAGTTCTGATTATAAAATTGCATTGAAATTAGGATCAACTATGATTAGAATAGGAAGTAAAATATTTGGACAAAGAAATTAGTTCTAATGTACGCAATCGTTGATATTGAAACTACTGGTGGGAAGTTTAATAAGGAAAGTATTACAGAGCTAGCTATAATTAGATTTAGCGATAATAGAATTTTAGATCAATTCTCAACTTTAATAAATCCATTAAAGGAAATTCAACCATTCGTTCAAAAATTAACAGGGATAAACTCAAATATGGTTAAAAATGCTCCTAAATTTTATGAAGTAGCTAAAAGAGTTATTGAAATAACAGAAGGTTGTGTGTTAGTAGCTCATAATTCAAATTTTGATTACCGAATTTTAAAAATAGAATTTGAAAGACTTGGATATGAATTCAAATTAAAAACAATATGCACTGTAGCTCTTTCAAAAAAAATTTTTCCAAATTTAGAATCATATAAACTCTCTAGAATAACAAAATCATTAGGCATTCCAATGGGAAAGTCACATAGAGCAATGAATGATGCTCAAGCAACTTTAAGACTTTTTAAAATTTTACTTTCAAAAGACAAAAATAAGATCATTACAAAGAGTATGATTAAAAATATTAATTCAATTAATGAAAAATATATTAAACTAATCGATTCCCTTCCTGAAGAAATTGGTGTTTTATATTTATATGATAAAAAAGGAATAATATTTTTTATATCAAGTAGTGAAAATATAAAACGAAGCTTGATAAATTATGTGATTGGTGAGAAAGAAATTGACATAAAAATCAGAAAAAAGATTAATAATGTAAGTTATGATAAGACTGGCAATAAACTTGTATCTATAATTAAAGAATATAATGATGTAATTACACTTAAACCAAAATTCAATACATATTTTCAAAACATAGAAAAATATAAGATTGAAAAAGAGTTAAATTTTGAATTTAAAAACGATAACTTTTTGATTATTGATAAGGGTTTTAACAATGAAAACAAAAGCTTTATTTGGATAAAAAAACAAATCCCAATTGGTTATGGTTTTTTTAATTTAAATCATCAGATAAATAATATAGAATTATTAAGAAAATTAGCTATTAATATTAAAGAAACAAAAAAAATAATTTCAGTAATTAAGTATTTCTATAAGAGAAAAAAATTTAATTCAATTGTTGAAATTCAATAAATTACATAAGAATAATTTATATGATTTCAAATTTGATTATAATAAAACTAAATTATTTTAATAATTTATGAAAAATCGTAACTATTTAATTCATGTTACTGGACCAACCTGCTCTGGAAAAACTGCTTTAGGTATTACCTTAGGAAAGTTTTTTAAAAGTGAAATCATTTCATATGATTCACGCCAATTTTATAAAAATATGAGTATTGGTACATCAGTACCAAGTGAAAAGGAATTAAAAAAATGTAAACATCATTTTATTCAACATAAAAAAATTACAGATAATTATAATATTGGTGAGTATAGAAAAGATGCCCTGAAATTGTTGAAAATTTTATTCAAAAAAAATAATTTTGTTATTCTGGTTGGTGGCTCAGGACTGTATGCTGATTCATTAATTTATGGATTAGACCAATTCCCAGAAGTTAAAAAAAAAACAAAGGAAGAAGTAAAAGAAATTTATATTAATGAAGGGATTTTGAAAATTAAAGAAATATTAAAAAATAAAGACCCAGAATATTATAAAAAAGTTGATTTAAATAATCCTCAAAGAGTTATTAGGGCAGTTGAAATATGTATGTCATCAAATTCAAATTATTCCTTTTTCTTGGGAAAAAGAAAATCACCAGATTTTTTTAAAACAATTTCCATAAACATAGCTATGGAAAGAGCAAGGCTTTATGAAAAAATAAATACAAGAGTTGACAAAATGATTAATGAGGGGCTTGAAGGTGAAGTTAAATCTTTATTTAAATATTCAAAATTAAATTCTTTACAAACAGTTGGATATAAAGAATGGTTTGGATATTGGAATAAAGAATATTCATATAGTAAAACAATTGAGTTAATAAAAAGGAATACCAGAAGATATGCTAAGAGACAAATAACTTGGAACAAGAAATATGATGAAGCTTTAATTTACAATGATAGCATCAAAAAAGATCAATTAATAAGCTTAATATTAAAAAAACTATAAGTTAAAACGAAAGTGAATAATATCTCCATCATTCACAATGTAATCCTTCCCCTCTACCCTAACTTTTCCTGCTTCTCTAACTTTTAATTCTGATCCGTGCTTTATGAAATCGTTATATGACATTACCTCAGCTTTAATAAATCCTTTTTCAAAATCAGAATGAATTACCCCTGCCGCTGATGATGCATTAATACCAACAGGAATTGTCCAAGCCTTTACCTCTTTTTTACCAACTGTAAAAAAAGTATGTTGATTAAGTAATTTAAAAGTTTTTTTTATAAGCTTTGATGAACCTGATTCATTAAGACCTAAATCATTTAAAAATAATTTACGATCATTAAAATCCTCCAATTCATTAATTTCTGACTCAGTACTCGCTGCCAATACTAAAACTTCCGATTTTTCTTTTTTAACCAGTGATTTGATTTGGTTAACATATTCATTACCTTTTAAAATATGTTTTTCAGAAACATTACATAAATACATTACAGGTTTACTTGTTAGAAGATATAAATCATTTACATATTTTTGTATTTCACTTGATTCAAAAATGCATTCACGTATATTTTTAGATTTATTTATTTGAGATTTTAAATTTATTAATATGTCTAAAGACTTTTTAGCATTATTATCACCTGATTTTACGACTCTTATCAATTTTTCTATTCTCTTTTCTATTAATTCAAGATCTTTTAATTGCAATTCTAAATCAATTATTTCTTTGTCTCTTACAGGGTCTATTTTACCATCTACATGGGTAATATTATCATTATCGAAGCACCTAATTACATGAATTATTGCATCCGTTTCCCTAATATTGGATAAAAACTTATTACCTAAACCCTCCCCTTTGCTAGCTCCTTTCACAAGACCAGCAATATCAAGTATTTGCACATTAGCTGGAATAATTTTTTCTGGATTGACTAAATCATTTAATATTTCAAGTCTAGTATCAGGAACATTAATAATTCCAATATTAGGTTCAATCGTACAAAAAGGGAAATTAGCACTTTGTGCTTTAACATTTGATAAACAGTTAAATAAAGTAGATTTACCAACATTTGGAAGTCCAACTATTCCTGCTTTCATAAATAAATTTAATTATGAATTTGGATGTAATATTTTTTGTTTCTTAAGTAAAACATCATCAGATTCAACATTATTTTCATCGGGAACACAACAGTCAACTGGACAAACAGCAGCACATTGGGGCTCATCATGAAACCCTTTACATTCTGTACACTTATCTGTAACTATATAATAAAACTCGTCAGAAACAGGAGATTGAATTTCGTCAGCATTAACTTTATGGCCATTGTGGAGGGTTGAATTGCCTTCTAATGAAGTACCATCTTTATATGTCCAGCTATCAGCTCCCTCATAGATTGCTGTATTTGGACACTCAGGTTCACACGCACCACAATTTATACATTCATCTGTTATTATTATAGCCACAATTAATTTGTTTATATTTTTGTCAAAAATAATATCTTATTGACTATTGAACAAATAAATGGACAAACTAAATAAAAGAATTAACGCAATTGAAAAATTGGGTAAGTATTTATGTAAAATAGATTTAAAAGAAAAAAAATACAAAGATTTATCTTTATGCATAAATAAAACATATAATCATAATAATTGGTTTACAACTGAAAACCAACTAATAGCGCTTAAAGAATGGGGAAAAATATTAAATAAAAAGTCTTTGAAATCATGGTTAAATAAATATTTAATTAATGAAAAAAAATCAATAAAAATTATTGGTTTAGTATTGGCAGGGAATATTCCCATAGTAGGATTTCATGACATCTTATGCATTCTAATAACTGGCAATATGGCTAAAATAAAAAAATCTTCATCTGATCCGTACTTAATACCTTTTTTATTAAATAAATTATGTGAATTTGGTCAGGTTTTTGAAAAATCTGTAATATTTACAGATAGGAAATTCTCCAAAATTGATATGATTATTGCCACCGGCAGTAACAATAGCTCAAGATATTTTGATTATTATTTTTCTTATATCCCAAGTATTATAAGAAAAAACAGATCAGGTATAGCAGTTTTGGATGGAAATGAAACTAAAAATGAAATAGATTTATTGGTTACTGATATTTTAACTTATTATGGTCTCGGATGTAGAAGTGTTTCAAAATTATTTTTACCAATAAATTATGATATAGACATAATTTTCAAATCATTATATTCATATTCAAAAATTATAAATTCAAAAAAATATTCTAATAACTATCAATACTACAAGACTTTATTCTTAATGAATAAAATTAGTTTTTTGGAAAATGGTTTTTTTATCTTAAAAGAAGACAATTCATATAATTCCCCTGTTTCATGTTTAAATTATGAATTTTATACTGACTTAAATAAATTAAAAAAGAAAATTATTGATGATAGTGATGTAATACAATGTGTCTCAACAAATTTAAATATACCAAATAGCTTTCCACTAGGTTCGCTTCAATCACCAAGCTTATCAGATTATGCTGATAATATTGATACAATTAAATTTATTTTAAGTCGAAATTAATAATTGTTTAAAAAATTTATAAAAAAAATTAAAATCACAACAAAAATTCAAATTGATCTTTTGATATTTGCAAATATTAAAAAATATGAAAAAACATAATTTTAGTGCAGGACCTTCAATTTTACCTAAAAGTGTCATTGAACAATCTTCTAAATCAATAGAAGAGCTTGATTCTATTGGTCTTTCACTTATAGAAATTTCTCACAGAAGTAAAGAATTTATTTCTATAATGAATGAAGCTCAATCATTAGTTTTAAAACTTTTAAAATTAGATTCAAAAATATACAAAGTACTATTTTTACAAGGAGGGGCAAGCATGCAATTCCTTATGTCTGCTATTAATTTATTAGATAAACGAGCTGGTTTTATTAATACTGGTTCTTGGTCTCAAAAAGCAATAAATGAAGCCAGACTTTTTGGCGAAGTAATTGAGATAGCTTCATCAAAGGATAAGAATTACAATTATATTCCTAAGAATTTTAAAATAACTAAAAAAATTGATTATTTACATTTAACTACCAATAATACAATTTTTGGAACTCAATTTAAAACTTTCCCCAAATTTGATTTTCCTCTAATAGCGGATATGAGTTCAGACATTTTTTCTAGAAATATAGATTATTCAAAGTTTGACTTATTTTATGCAGGAGCACAAAAAAATATGGGTCCTGCAGGAACAACACTTGTAGTAATTAAAGATGATATCCTTGGTAAAGTAAACAGAAAAATACCTTCAATGCTTGATTATAAAATTCATATAGATAAAGAAAGTATGTTTAATACTCCGCCTGTTTTTGCTGTATATACCTCCCTATTGACTCTTAGGTGGATTGAATCAAATGGAGGAATTGTTGGAATTGAAAAACAAAACAACAAAAAAGCTGAAATGATATATAACGAAATTGATAGAAATAATGCATTTGAAGGTTTTACAAAAGAAGAAGATAGAAGTATTATGAATGCAACTTTTAACTTAAAAGATGGTTTAAATGAAGAAAAATTCAATAAACTTTGTGAAGAAAATGGAATTAGTGGTTTAAAAGGCCATAGATCTGTTGGAGGTTATAGAGCGTCTATTTATAATGCTTTACCTTTTGAAAGTATAGAGGTTTTAATTGATGTTATGAAAAAATTTGAAAAAATAAGTTTATGAAAATATTAGCAAATGATGGTATTTCAGAATCTGGAAAAAATCTTCTCTTAAAAAAAGGTTTTGAAGTACTAACTCAAAACATTCCACAAGACGAGCTTATTGAATATATTATAAATAACAATATAGTTGTTTTGTTAGTAAGAAGTGCAACAACGGCAAGGAAAGATCTTATTGATTCTTGTAAATCCTTAAAAATAATTGGTCGTGGAGGTGTTGGAATGGACAATATAGATGTGGAGTATGCAAGAGAAAAAGGTATAGAAGTTATAAATACGCCTGCAGCTTCCTCCGCATCTGTAGCTGAGTTAGTTTTTAGTCACTTATATGGTGGAGTAAGATTTCTCCATGATTCAAATAGAAATATGCCATTAGAAGGAGACAAAGATTTTAAAAAACTTAAAAAATCTTATTCAAAAGGTATTGAGCTTAGAGGGAAAACATTAGGTATAGTAGGTTTTGGAAGAATTGGGCAGGAAGTTGCTAAAATTGCAATAGGAATAGGTATGAAAGTAATTGTTAGTGACAAATTTGTTAAAAAATCTGTGATTAATCTTGAGTTTTTTGATAAGCAAAAATTAATATTTAAAATTGAGACTGAACCTTTTGATTATCTTCTCAAAAATTCGGATTTTGTATCCCTACATATACCTGCACAAAAAGAATACATAATAGGAAAAAAAGAATTTTTAATTATGAAAGATGGATCTTCAATAATTAATGCTTCACGAGGAGGAATTATAGACGAAATTGCTTTATTAGATTCTTTAAATTCAGGTAAAATATCTTTTGCTGCACTTGATACTTTTGAGAATGAGCCTACACCAAAAATTAAAATTCTAATGCATCCAAATATTTCTTTAACTCCTCACATTGGAGCAGCAACAGGGGAGGCTCAAGACAGAATTGGAATTGAACTTGCAGAAAAAATATCCGAAATAATCGGTTAATGAAATATATCAATTTACTAAAATCAAAATGGGGAATTAAATCAAATCAACAATTGATTATAATATTTATTGTTTTTGGAATTACTGGTACATTATCTATGATTATAACGGATCCAATTCTTGATTTTTTTAATATAAATAAAGAGTTTTTTTCGACTTACATTTTTGGTGATGTTATTTTTTGGATTATAAGACTTACTGTGATTTTCCCAATATACCAAGTTTTATTGATTGCTAATGGTTTTATTTTTAATCAATTTGACTTTTTTTGGGAATTCGAAAAAGAATTTCTTTCAAAAATTGGTTTTAAAAGATTTATTAAAAAAAAATAATGTTATTTTATTTTAATAAAAGTTTAACTTTTTTTCTCATAGATTCAACTTTAGGCTTGATTACAAAACTACAATATGGTTGACCGGGATTATTATTGTAATAGTTTTGATGTTCACTCTCTGCCAAATAAAAATTTTTAAATTCAACAATTTCTGTAACAATTTCATTTGTAAAGACTTTGTCATTGGTTAATTTTGAAATAAATTTTTCAGAAGCTTCTTTTTCGTAAGAATTTGAGTAAAAAATTGCTGATCTATAGTGACTCCCTATGTCATTGCCTTGTCTATCAATAGTTGTAGGGTCATGAGAAATAAAAAAAACATATAATAACTCCTCAAATTTAACTTTTAAGGGATCATAATTGACTTTGATTGTTTCAGTATGACCAGTTTTACCGGTACATACATCATAGTAGCTGGGATTTTTTACATGCCCGCCAGAAAAACCTGATTGAACCTCATTAACTCCAATAACTTGATTGAAAATCACCTCAGTACACCAAAAACATCCACCTGCTAAATAGCAAACACTTTCTTTTATCATTATTATTTTTTTAATTTTTCAAAAATAAATTAAATATTTAATAATTAATTTTTTTATAATTAAAAATATTAATTTTAATAATTATGAAAATAATATTATCTGCAAAAAATATTTCTAAAACCTATAAGTCCTTAAAGGTTTTAAATAATATTAATTTTGATATTTATAAAGGAGAAATAGTATCAATAATTGGCCCCTCAGGTGCAGGAAAAACTACGTTACTTGAAATTATAAGCACGATTTCTAAACCAGATAGTCAAGAAAAATATTCTTTAAAAATTGGTGATAGAGAAATACAAAGTTTAAATGACAATGAAGTTTGTAAGCTTAGAAATGAATCAATAGGTTTTGTTTTTCAATCTCATGAATTATTGCCTGAATTTTCAGCAATTGAAAACATCATGTTACCTGCACTTATAAAGGGTTTGACAAAAAATGAATGTATTGAGAAAGCTAAAATACTTTTGAATGAATTTAATTTAATTAAAAAATTAAATAATTCACCAGCTGAATTATCTGGTGGAGAGCAACAAAGGATATCATTAGCAAGAGCTTTAATTAATGATCCAGAAATTATTTTTGCTGACGAACCCACAGGAAATCTTGATTCCAAAAATTCTGATTTAATTAATGATCTTTTTTTAAGACTCAGAAAAAAATATGATCAAACATTTGTAATTGTTACCCATAATAGCAAGTTAGCATCAATGTCAGATAGAGTTCTAAATCTTAAAGATGGATTACTTGTAAATTAAATTTCCAATGTCTTATAAAGAATTTCTTGATGAGAAAGCTAAACTATACGAATCACCTGAATTCATTAAAAATGACCCTGTAAAAATACTCCATCAATTTAATAAAAAAGAAGATATTGAAATTTCTGGTTTTCTTACTTCTACAATTTCTTGGGGTAACAGAAAGACAATAATTAAAAATTCACAAAAAATAATTGAAATATTAGATAATTCACCTTATGAATTTATAACTAATCATGAGGAAAAGGATCTGAAAAAAATCAATGGTTTTGTTCATCGAACATTTAACTCTGATGATTTAAAATATTTCATTAAATCTTTAAAAAATATTTATTTAAATTATGCAGGACTAGAAAGTTTATTTTATAAAAATATTATTGATAATAATCTCCAAGAAAGTATTCATCATTTCAAAAAAATTTTTTTTGAATTAAAACATGATAAAAGAACAAGGAAACACCTTCCAGATCCATTTAATGGTTCTGCAGCAAAAAGACTGAATATGTTCCTTAGATGGATGGTGAGGTCACCTAAAAACGGAGTAGATTTTGGTATTTGGAAAAAAATAAAGTCTTCTCAACTATCATGTCCATTAGACATTCACTCAGGAAAAATTGCAAGGAAACTAGGTTTAATAAAAAGGAGGCAAAATGATCAAAAATCTCTAAAACAATTGGATTTAAATTTAAGGTTATACGATCCACTTGATCCTGTAAAATATGACTTTGCGTTATTTGGTCTAAGTGCATTTGAAAAATTTTAATATATCTAATAATAAAATATATAATTTTTTCCATTACTTTTGTTAAGGGTATTTATTTACTAATAAATGGATATACTAATTAAAAATGCTACTATAGTTGACTCTTCCCATAATTTGCATTTTTTAACTAAAGACATTCTAATTATCAATGGAGTAATTAAAGAAATTGATGATAAAATTAATGTTAATGACATTGATATTATTTCAAAAAAAAACCTTCACATATCTACTGGTTGGTTTGATCCTAGTGTTTGTTTTGGTGAACCAGGATATGAAGAAAGAGAGACAATTACTAACGGATTAAAAACTGCTGGTTTGAGTGGATTTACTCAAATTGGTTTAAATCCAAATACAAATCCAATAATTGATAATATTTTAGGAGTAAATAATTTGATAAATTTTTCTGAAAAAACACCAACCAAAATTCGTCCGGTCTCCGCTTTGACAATTGATCAAAATGGTAGACAACTAGTTGAATTATCAATTTTAAAATCTAATGGTGCTATCGGTTTTGGTGATTATAAAAAACCTATTATTAACTCAAATCTATTAAAAATTGCATTAAAATATTCTCAAAAATTTAACGGCTTAATTTTTTCCTATCCAAATGACATAAATATAGTGGGTAATGGTATAGTCAATGAAGGAATAGTTAGTGCAAAAATTGGATTACCAGGAATACCAAAGCTTAGTGAAATAATACAAATTCAAAGAGATATTGAGATTTTAAAATACTCAGGAGGTTCATTATTAATACCTTATGTTACTACTAGTGAAGGTGTAGAATTAATTAGAAATGCAAAAAAACATGGATTAAATATCTATTCAACTACATCGATAATGCATCTATTATTTTCAGATAATAAAATTGAAGATTTTGATGCTACTTATAAATTCTTTCCCCCGCTCAGGTCAAAAAGTGATTCTTCTTCATTAAGGGAGGGACTTATAGACGGAACTATAGATATGGCTACCTCAATGCACGAACCAGTAAATAAAGAGCTAAAAAATTTATCATTTATTAATTCTTTAGATGGTTCAATTGGACTTGAAGCAGTTTTTGGTGTATTATGTAAATTATTTCCATTAGAAAAGGTTATTCAAATCCTTACAAGGGGACGGAGATGTTTTAATTTAGAAAAAGAAACTATAAAAGTTGGCTCAATTGCTAACATTACATTATTTGATCCAGATATTAATTGGACTTTCTCTAATTCATCTATAAAGTCAAAATCCAAAAATTGTGCATTTATTAATGAAAAAATGCAAGGAAAAGTTTATGGTGTAATTAATGATAATAAAATTTTATTGAATTCTTAATTATTTATGAAATTATTAAAAGCACTTATAAAAAAATCCAAAATAGCTAATGATGATACAGGTCTAATTTTTTTATTACACGGATATGGGAGTAATGAAAAAGATTTATTCTCCTTTTCAGAATTCCTTCCAGAAAATAATCATATTATTTCATTTCAAGCTCCTACTGAATTAGAAAAAAATTGCTATTCATGGTATGACATACATTTTAATAATAATTCTGTAAGATCATTCAATATTTCTCAAGCTAAGGAGTCAATAAAAATAATTTACAATAATATTATGTACTATTCTAAATTATATAATAAAATTGGAAAAATCACTTTAATTGGATTTAGTCAAGGTGCAATTCTAAGCTGGTCATTAGGAATTAGCTATGCTGACAAAATAAATAAAATTGCTCTTTTAAGTGGGTATTTTAATGAGGAACTAATTTCCCAAAGATCCAATAACTTAGAAAAATTAAAGTGTTTTATTTCTCATGGGGAATACGATCCAGTAATTCCAATAGAAATGGCAAGAGATTCAATAAAAAAAACTAAAAAATTTAACTTAAATTATGTGTTTAAAGAGTATCCTGAGGCACATGGTGTATCTAACCAAAACTTAACAGATTTAATAGATTGGCTATCAATTTGAAGTTATCTTTAAATTATCATAAGCAAGGCTAATACCTTCTGGTAAGGTTTTTTCTATTTCATTATGAAAGCCCATTAAATGACTAATATGAGTGATATATGCTTGGTTTGGTTTCAATTTTTTTATTATTCCTATTGCTTCATCTAAACTTAGATGGGAAACATGTGTTTCCCTTTTTAAAGCGTTGATAACGAGTACATCAAGACCTTTTAATTTTTTTAATTCATTTTCTGAAATTGTCTTTACATCAGTTAAATAAGCAAAATTTTTAATCCTAAAACCCATTACTGACAATTTATTATGTAAAACCTTTATAGGCATAATTTTTTCATTATTTAAAATAAATGGTATGTCAAAATCAATTTTATTAGTTTTAACTGAAGGTACTCCAGGATATTTATTATTATTATCAAAAATATAATCAAATCTTAACCTAAGGGCTTTTAATATTCTTTTATGGGCAAAAATAGGTATATCTCCTTGTCTAAAAAAAAATGGCCTTATGTCATCTAACCCAGCAGAATGGTCAGCATGTTCATGAGTAAAAAGGATACCATCAATTTTAGAAATATTATTATTCAACATCTGTTGTCTAAAATCAGGGCCACAATCAATTATATAAGTATTTTCTTTCCAAGAAATTGAGATTGACACTCTTAATCTTTTATCTTTTTTATTTGTACTCAAACAAACTGGATGTTTACTCCCGATAACAGGAATTCCTTGTGAAGTACCAGTTCCTAAAAAAATAATTTCTAACATTTTTCAAAGTTATACATTTGTTGTTAGATAAATCAATATTTGTACATTTGCATTATTAATTTTTAAATTATGCCTTTTTCTAATGATAACGATTTAGATTTTGAAAAACGTCGACCCTCAGTTGAATCTAAAGCATTAAGAATTAATTTGAATCCTGCAATGTATGGAACTTTCGCCGAAATTGGTGGTGGTCAGGAAGTTGCTAGAAATTTTTTTAGAGTTGGTGCTGCCTCAGGAACAATTGCAAAAACGATAAGTGCATACGACAAAAATTTTAGTGATGACATTTACGGAGAGGATGACGATGGCAGATATGTCACTGAGGTCAGACTTGAAAAAATGTTAAATCATGAAATGAAACTCTTAGAAGACCGTATAACCAGAGATTCTAGTCCTGACAAACTCTTTTTTACTTATGCAAATACAGTTGCTACAATTGACTTTGCAAAAAAATATAAAGGGCACGGCTGGATGGGTGTAAGATTTCAAACAAAACCAAATGAAGAGTATAGTGATATTACATTACACGTTAGATTTCACCAAACAAATGCAAAACTTCAACAAGAAGACCTTGGTATAATTGGTGTAAATTTAATTTACGGTGCATTTTATAAAAATAATAAACCAAAAAATCTTGTCAAGTACCTGTATGACCATATTGATAAAGAATCAATTGAAATCGATACAATTAATTTTAAAGGACCCTTATTCAAAAAAATTGACAATAGATTAATGAGTCTTGAATTAGTTAAAAACAATATGACAAAAGCAGTTATGTTTGACTCTAGTGGCAATAATATTTTACCCGCAAGAATCCTATATAAAAAAAATATTCTTGCACTAAGAGGTAGTTTCAGACCTGTAACTAAAGTAAATATTGATATGTTTGAAAAATCATACGAAGTGTTCACTAGAGAAGTAGATGTAGATGAATCAAAATCTGAAGTAATATTTGAAATAACTCTTTCAAATTTAATGGAACAAGGTGAGATAGATGAAAGTGACTTTATGGATAGGGCAAAACTTCTCTGTTCGTTGGGACATACTGTAATGATTTCAAATTTTAAAGAATACTACAAGTTGGTAGACTATTTTTCAAATTACACAAAAAAGCAATTAGGTCTTACTATGGGTGTAAACAACTTTGTGGAGATTTTTAATGAAGACTATTATAAAGATATTGATGGAGGAATATTAGAAGCATTTGGGAAAATGTTCCATAATAAAGTTAAAGTTTATTTATATCCTATTTCAAACGATAAAGGACAAATAATAAATAGTACTAACCTTAAACTTCATCCCAGAATGAAAGATTTTTATAAATTTTTTAAATACAATAACAAAGTTGTTGATCTATTTGATTTTGAACAAAAGTATTTAGAAATATTCTCTAGAGATATATTAAAGAAAATCAAAAAAGGCGAAAACGACTGGACAAATAAATTACCTGAAGGTATTTCTGAAATGATAATTAAAAATAAAATGTTTGGATATAAATAAAAGCTATATAATTTGATTAGTATGGTCTTTAGTTTTTACTTTTTCAATTATCCTATCAATTTTCCCTTTTTCATTAATTATAAAGGTTGTCCTTAAAATACCCTCATATTCCTTTCCCATAAATTTTTTTGGACCCCAAACTCCAAAAAGTTTTATTAATTCTTTTTTTTCGTCTACTATCAGGGGAAATGGAAAATTAAATTTTTCAGCAAATTTTTTTTGTTTTATAGTTGAATCAGCACTTACACCTAAAATATTAAAACCCTTACTTTTCAAAACAGAAAAGTTTTCAGATAAGTTACAAGCTTGAGCAGTGCATCCAGGGGTATTTGCCTTAGGATAGAAGAAAATAATAAGTTTTTTTCCTAAATAATCAGTTGACTTATGTGTTTCACCATTGTGGTCAATAACTGAAAAATAAGGTACGTCTAGGTCTTTTTTTAATTTCATTTTTTTAAATATATAAAAATTTATTTTTTGTTTGAATCTTAGTCAACTATTTTTTAATTTATGAACTAATTTTATGAAAAAAATTGAAAAAGTAAATTTTATTATTAATACATTAGATAAACTTTATCCAAAGATACCAATTCCCTTAGATCATTCTAATACTTTCACTCTTCTAATTGCAGTTTTATTGTCAGCACAAAGTACAGATGTTAGAGTTAATAAAACTACTCCAAAGCTTTTTAGTATAGCAGATAATCCATATGATATGAGTAAATTATCAATTGATGAGATTAAAAAAATAATCAGACCCATTGGCTTATCAAATACTAAAGCTAAAGGGATATATAATTTATCAAAAATTTTAGTTACTAATTTTTCTGGAATTGTACCAAATAATTTTCATGATTTGGAATCATTACCCTCGGTTGGACACAAGACTGCAAGTGTTGTATTAGCTCAAGCATTTGACATACCAACTTTTCCCGTTGATACTCATATACATAGATTAATGTATAGGTGGGGACTTTCAAATGGTAAAAATGTAGTTCAAACTGAAAATGACGCAAAAAGATTATTTCCAAAAAAAAAATGGAACAAAATACATCTTCAAATCATATGGTATGGCAGGGAATATTGTCCAGCAAGAGGATGGAAAATTGAAAATGACATAATTACAAAAAAGGTAGGGCGAGGTATTTATAAAAAAAATTAGGCAGACAAAATTATCTGATTTTCATCCACAAGTTTTCTTAAGTTAATAATGGCATATCTCATTCGGCCTAAAGCAGTATTAATTGAAACATTCGTTAATTCTGCAATTTCTTTAAAACTCATTTCTTTAAATAACCGCATCTGAATTATTTCTCTCTGATCTATTGGTAATTCTAAAATCATTTTATTTAAATCTACATTAACTTGTTCATTTATAATTGTATTTTCAATGTTAGGAATGTCATCACTTATCAATTTAAATACATCAAAATCATCTTTCGATTTATAAAACTTTATTCGACTACTTTTTCTAAAATGATCTACAATTAAATTATGAGCAATTCTCATAACCCATGATAAAAATTTCCCTTGTTCATTATAAAGGCCTCTTTTGAGTGTTTTTATGACTTTTATAAAAGTTTCTTGAAAAATATCCTCGGAAATATCTCTATTTAATATTTTCGATTGAATAAAATTAAAAATTTTGGCTCTATATTTATTAATTAATTTTTCTAGAGATTTTTCATTGCCTTCAATATAGGAGGAAACCAAATATGAATCGTGATCAATTAAGTTAGAATGCATAAAATATTACTTTTAGATTAAAATTGTTTCAAAAAATTTATTAAAAAGTAAAATTTTATTATAGGCAAATTGATTTATATCTCAAATATACAAAATTTATTAATAATGACTTTTTTAAGGGAAAATTGATTGAATATTCTTTTGGATATAAATTAAGATTAGTTTTAAAAGTTATTTATTTTAAAAAAAAAGTATTAGTCGTATATTTGCCGATTGCATTATTTTAAGTAAAACATCAAGTTATAAATTCAAAAAACAACATATTAATTAAGGGGGCAAGGTTACATAATTTAAAAAACATTAATGTTGATATTCCTAGAAATAAATTAACCGTTATTACTGGTTTATCTGGTTCAGGTAAATCCTCACTTGCATTTGACACATTATATGCTGAAGGCCAAAGACGATATATCGAAAGCCTCTCTTCATATGCAAGACAATTTATGGGAAAATTAAATAAACCAGATGTAGACGATATTATTGGAATTTCTCCTTCAATTGCCATAGAACAAAAAATAAATATTACAAATCCAAGATCAACTGTTGGTACAAAAAGTGAAATATATGACTATTTGAAATTACTTTTTGCTAGAATTGGACAAACATTTTCTCCTGAAACTGGTGAAAAAATAATTAAGGATGATAAAATTACTGTTATAAAATATTTAAAAAAACTTAAAGTAAATTCGAAAGTAATTTTATCCTCTCCCATCAAATTGGATAATAAAAAATATTATGAAAAATTAAAAACATATTCTTATCAAGGGTTTGCTAGGATTTTTTATAATAATAAGTTAATAAAGATATCAGAAATTAAAAAACCGTTTAAAAACAACTTTGGCCTAGTAATTAGAAGGATAATAATAGATAAGGATTTTGATTATTTAGATTCATTAGCTGATGAAGTTGATTTAGCTTTTTATGAAGGAAAGGGAGAATGTGAGATAATTGATTTGGAAAATATGAAAACAAAAAGATTTTCAAATAAATTTTCTGATGAAATTAGAGATTATAAAAATCCTAATGTCCACCTATTCAGTTTTAATAATCCTTTCGGGGCATGTGAAAAATGTCAAGGGTACGGAGATATTATTGGTATAGACCCTACGCTAGTTATTCCAGATACATCAATCTCAATTTATGAGAATGCAATTTCTCCATGGAAAGGCGCAATTGGAAAAAAGTACTTATCAGAATTATTAAATAATGCATATAAATTTGATTTCCCAATCCACAAACCATATTTTAAATTAACAAAAAAACAGAAGGAGGTTTTGTGGTCAGGTAATACTTATTTTAAGGGTATAAATAATTTTTTTAAAAAAATAGAAAGAAAGAATTATAAAATACAAAACAGAGTTTTATTGTCAAGATACAGAGGAAGGACAATTTGTAATAGATGTAATGGTAACAGGCTAAAGAAAGAAACAGATTATATAAAAATTGGTGATAAAAATATTAACGATCTAGTAAATTTAACTCTTGATGAACTTTTAAAATTTTTTAAAAAACTAAAATTAACAGATAATGAAAAAAAAATATCTAAAATTTTAATTTATGAAATTCAAAGCAGACTAAAATTTTTAAATAATATTGGACTCAATTATTTAAATTTAAATAGAAGGTCAAATTCATTATCTGGAGGAGAATCACAAAGAATTAATATTGCCTCCTCCCTAGGGAGTAGTCTGATTGGATCAATTTATATTTTAGATGAACCTAGTATTGGATTACATTCAAAAGACAATTTAAATTTAATTAAAGTTTTAAAAAAATTAAAAAATATTGGAAATACTGTCCTTGTGGTTGAACATGACGAAGAAATAATGAAATCTGCAGATCATATTATTGACATGGGTCCTAAGGCAGGATCTGAGGGCGGTTTTATATCATGTGAAGGGAATTTCAATGATATTTTATTGTCTAATTCTCTTACAAGCAAATACCTAAATGGAACTAAATCTATTAAAATCCCTTTAAATAGGAGAAAAAGCGGTAGACATATTAAAATTATTGGAGCGAGAGAGAATAATTTAAAAAATATTAATGTCGAAATTCCTCTTAATACATTTACCGCCATAACTGGTGTTTCTGGAAGTGGTAAATCAACACTTGTTAAAAAAATATTATATCCATCTCTACTAAATAAAAATGGCATTTATAATCATAAACCAGGAGAGTTTGATGGAATTGAAACTAATTTTAATCTAACTGAAAAAGTTGAATATATCAATCAAAATCCAATCGGAAGGTCCTCTAGGTCAAATCCTGTTACATATCTAAAAGCATATGACGACATAAGATTATTATATGCTAATCAAGAACTTTCAAAATCTAGAAATTTAAAACCAAAACATTTTTCATTTAATGTCGATGGTGGAAGATGTGAAAGTTGTTTAGGTGAAGGGACAATTACAATTGAAATGCAATTTATGGCAGATGTTAAAATTAAATGTGAAAATTGTCATGGCAAAAGATTCAAAAAAGAAATTATAGATATAAAATATAAAAATAATTCAATTGATGACTTGCTCAATATGACTATCACTGAAGCTATTAATTTTTTTATAAAAAATGACAATAATAAAATATCAAAAAAACTTCAACCCTTAGAAGATGTTGGACTTGGATATATAAAACTTGGTCAATCATCTTCAACCTTATCTGGAGGTGAAGCACAAAGAATTAAATTAGCTTCTTTCTTAAACAAGGGATTATCTAAAGAAAAAATAATTTTTATATTTGATGAACCTACTACTGGGTTGCATTTTCATGATATCAAAAAACTTTTAAAATCTTTTAATTCTTTAATTGAATTAGGCCATTCCATCATCGTGGTTGAACACAACTTAGACCTTATTAAATGTTCAGATTATATAATAGATCTTGGACCAGATGGAGGTAATAATGGAGGATATATAGTTGCACAAGGAACACCAGAGGAAATATCAAAAAATAAAAAATCTTATACTGGCTCATTTTTAAAAAATAAATTATTAAGCTGACTATGAACAAGTTAAGATGCCTTTTAGATTGTTGGCACGAATATTGTTATTAGTTTATTTATACTTTATAACTTATTAAAAGTATTTTGGTTTTTATTGATTTTGTTTTTCAGGTCTGATTTCCCTTATCAGGCCTGATTTTTTTTATAAATGAATTTATTGAACTGTTAATTTCTTTAGAAAGATTTAGGTAGTAACATATTGAAATATAAAAAATCGAAATTATTGATGATTTGATAATCAACGAGGATATGACCGATAAAAATTCAAATTCAATATTTGAAAAGATTAAATAAATAATTAGAATTATAAAAAATAATTTAATTGAATTAATTGAATATGGTTGTATTTTCATTTTTACAATTACTAAAAAAATCTTTAACATATTAAAAACCACTATTATAATTAATGTGGAATAAGCAGCTCCAATTAGGCCAATATTTTTAATAAAATAAATATTTAAAATAAATAAACTTAGGGCAGAAAATATTGAAAAAAAAAGGATATATTCATAAAATTTGGAATTGGATATTATATTGTTTACGCATCCAATTGTTGCAGTAAAAAGTTTAGATATTGAAATTATCAATACGACAGGAATTGCAATTGAATAACCTTCTATTTTATTAATTGATTCAACTATTGCATAAATATTTTCAATATTAGTGTTAATTAATAAAAAAATTAGACCAGAGATCATAAATAGACTTATAGAGCTTTTCTTTAATAGCTCTTCGAGTCTGTTATTGTCATTATTTGATATAGCTTCTGAAACAAGCGGATTAACTATTTGAAACATGGCCCTACTTGGTGTATCAATTATAGCAGCAATAAATACTCCAACAGCATAATAAGCAACATTCTCTAATGCAAGAAGGTTAGAAATCATAGACTTATCAATATCAATTATTATACTTGCAGCAAATGCTGATAAAAAAATAAATGAACTATATTTAATCCATTCTTTTGAAAAATCTTTAAAATAAAAACTAGACTTATAATTATATTCTTTTAAAGCTAAAATTATAATGATAATTAATCGAAAATAGTATCCAATTATAATTGATAAAACAAAATTCTTAAAGTTTAAAATATCAAAAAAAAGGGATATTAATAATAAAAAAATAAGAACTCTTGGATATACCTCTTTCAGAAAATTACCAACTATAGTTTTCTTATTAATTTTTAACCAACTGTAAAAAATCTCAAAATATGATGTTGCTATTGATACTAATAAAATAATAAATACATAATCATACATAAGTGGGTTTTCAGAGGACAAGAAATTTGAAATAGATTCGTAATTTATAATAAAAATTATAGAAACTGGAATTATTATAAGAATTGGAAGAAAGATTGAAAAGATCAATAATGAATTCTTTTCATTATTGTTTTTGCAAGAAGAATAAAATTTTATTAGAGTATGATGAACCCCAAAAGATAGAATAGGCTGTAATATATTAGAAAATGCAAGTAAAGCTGCAACTAAACCATATAAAGTCTGACTTAAAAAAGATGGATAAAGAAATAAAGTATTTATTCCACCAAGAAAAAATGCAAAAAGAATACTTAAGGTGTTGTATATTGATTGTTTAGCAATTATACCCATCTAATTAATTTTATTTTTTTTTAAAAAAGAATAAATAAAATTTAAAATTATCAAAATATAAACAACAATTGAAGTAAGTTGGACTAAACTTCCTAATTTAATTGTAGTTGGCCTAAATACAAACTCAATTTGATGATTTCCCTTTTCTACAAACATTCCTCTGAGAATATAATTTACATCAAAATGTTTTGAAGGAATACCATCTATATAAGCATTCCATCCATTTGGATAAAAAATTTCAGAGAAAACGATAAAAGAATCCTCATCACTAGAAATATTATATTTTAAATTTCCAGGTTCGTAAAAAGTAAGCTCTATTTTTGAAGACTCATCAACTAAAAATTTTTCAGGTAAATTATTTGCAACATTTGAATTAGTAATTGCTGTATTAGAAAAATCAATGCCTTTCATTGAATAAAAAACTGAATCTAAAGATTCTTTTTTTATTAATTTATTAACAAACCACGCATTGCCTAGAAAATTTGGATTTTTCATTGGTCTTAAATTATCTTCATCATCTCTATATAAGAGATATTTGACATTTAACATATCTATAATTCCTGAAATTTCTTCTTTTACAAATAAATCATATAATTCTTGGAACCTTCTTGGTTTTGCACCATGATAACCTCCAATAGAATTATGAAAAAAAGACGTTCTAGAACCATTTAATCCAATACTAGGTTCATACACTCTATACCTAGTTGTATCTCTTAAAATAGATTTATCAGCTGAAGTAATTTCAAAAGGTTTGTTGATTTTGGACTTTGGAACAAAAACATCTCTGTTTATATATCTTCCAGAAACCCCAAATAAATCGAATACAACCGTCAAATAAATACCTATTAAAATTATATTAGAATACCTGCTATATTTTAAGTAAAATATTAATAATGAGACCATTAAGACTAAAACTAAAAATGATCTTAATAAATCATTTATAAAAAAATCAATTCGAGACTCTCTAATCAAACTAAGAATTTCAGAACCATAAACTTGAGAGAAATACATATCATTTGGACTTGCAAAAGAAAGGATTGATTTACTCAAATAAAGAGTTAAAAATAAAATTGAGAAAATTGAGAAAATTTTTAATATCAAACCCATTTTATTTAAATGTTTTTTAGAAAAAATTTCATTTAAACCTATAACTGCAAGAACAGGAATACAAAATTCCAGAACAACTTGAATAGATGAAACAGCTCTAAATTTATTATACAAAGGGAAATAGTCAATAAAGAAGTTAGTTAAAATTGGAAAATTTTTTCCCCATGACAAGAGAATTGAAAATAATGAACCTAATATTAACCATTTTTTTAAAGTTGTAATAGATAAAAAAATTGACAATATTGCTAGAAAAAAAACAGAAATACCAATATACGGTGGTGCTTCTAAAATAGGCTGATTTCCCCAATAGGTTGGTACATTTTCAACAAATAAATTGGCTTGCGATCTTGGAACACCATTATTAATTAGGTGTTTATATAAATTAGAATCTTTACCAACATTTTCTCTTGAAGCCCCTCCTTGAATTCTAGGTATAATTGTATTAAATGATTCAAATATTCCCATACTGTATTGAGTAATATAATCATATTCTAATCCTGAACTTGGCTGAACTTTCTTCCCATCAGTATCAATTGAAAGCTCGCTTTTACCTCTTGTTGAAAATTTTGAATATTCTGCAGTACTAAGAATTGAAGTAAAGTTAAGTCCAACTCCAATTAATCCAGAAATAAAAATTAATGAAACTTTTTTGAAAAAAGTTTTTAAATTATTTCTTTTATAATATTCATTAAATTTTAAGATAATCAAAGGGATAATTAGTAAAATTAAATAATATGAAATTTGATAGTGATTCGCTCTTATTTGAAGAGCTACAGCAATAATTGATAAAATAAGACCCCATTTATATCTCTTTTGAAAAATCATAATTATACCTGCAAGTACTAAAGGTAAATAACCCATTGCCTGAGCTTTAGTATTGTGGCCAACCTGTATTATAATTAAAAGATATGTTGAAAGCCCATAGGCTATTGAGCCTAATACAGAATATTTTATTGGAATTTTTATCACAATTAAAAAAATATAGAAACTGAAAAAATAAAGAAACATTAAAAATATTGGATGAGGTAAAATCCTAAAAACCTTGTGGATTGGAGTAAGAATATCATAAGGGTATTTTGCGCCAAGTTGGAATGAAGGCATCCCTCCAAATGCATTATCAATCCAATAAGTCTCTTTTTTATTTTTTTCTCTTTGCTCAATAATTTCTTTTGCCATTCCACGATATTGACTAATATCTGACTGAAAAAGCTCTTTACCAAAAAGGACTGGATAATAAAAAAATGATGAAATTATTATAAATCCTAATACAACTAATAAATGAAATTTATAATTGATAGGTTTAATTATTTCAATCAATTTCCTCATAATCAATATACTCTACATCTTTATCAGGATTATTTACTTTTTTATTTTTTGTTTTTGAAGAAGTAGTCTGATAAAAATTATTAAAATTTTTTTCCTTGGATACTTTTTTAATGAATCTTGTAATTAAAAACCTAATAATCCATGGTAATGATAACCGGATTAAATAAAAAACACATATTATAACAAAAAGAATTTCTATTATAACCATATCTAATATTATTTATTACTTAACAAATGTAATTAAAATCAACATAGTTTTTTTATTAATATGATTAAGAAAAAAATACATATTTATTTTAAATAAAATTATATTGCATCAAATAATATTTATGTTAAAAAAAATATATTTTATTTGGCTTTTGATAACATCAACAACTTTAGCATTTTCTCAATATACTGATCAAATCAATTCCAACAGACCTGGTATTTCAATTGGGGCCTTTTCAGTTGGAACTAGGGTTATTCAAATAGAATCTGGAGTAGGCTATCGAAATTATAAACATAAATCTTACAATAACTCAATATCCAGAGGAAAAGTGGGTTTTATTTCTTTAAGATATGGCTTTCTTAAAGAACAATTAGAAATAAATTACGAAGGATCGTACATGATGGATAAATTTCAAAACTACACAATAACCCCTGGTATTGAGTACAAAAGAGAAGGATTTTTAAATAATTTTATTGGTTTAAAATATTTATTTTTTGATCCTTTTAAAAAAAATAATGAAATAAATGTTTACAGTTGGGATGCCAATAACAAATTTAAAATTAGGGATCTTATACCAGCTATATCAATTACTATAGGTTCTAATATTAATCATAAAAAAAATAAAGCCTATCCTTTTGGTGATGTATTCGAAATAGTAAATAAACCCTTTTTATATCAGACATCTGTATTTCCAAAGAAAAAAGAACCTTTTTTTACTGGTAGAATTTCACTTGCAACTCAATCACATTTTTTTGGAATTTGGGTTTTTGTGACTAATTTTACTTATGATAGGATTTTATCTGATTATGTTGAAAAAAACTATATTCTAACTTTAACTCATACCTTTGACCCAAAATGGTCTATTTATATTGAAACACAAGGTATTTCAAGTGAAATATATAAAGATCAACTCTTTAGAACTGGTGCAGCTTATTTAATGAATAATGACTTACAATTTGAAATGTCTCTGGGTTTTAATAGCAAAAATTCACCTTCATCAATATTAATAAATAGTGGGGTTTCATACAGGTTAGATTTCCATAGGGATATTGATCCACAAATAAAAAAAGACGAAAAGAATTTAAAAAAGCAAACTAGAAAAGAAGAGAAAGAATTAAAAAAAGCTTTTAAAAAATCTAAGAAAGCAACAAAAAAAGCTAGGAAAAATATTAAATTTTGAATATGATTACAGTTAAAGAAATATTTTCAAAAGAAGAATTTTTAAGCTTTGTAAAATTCCCATTTAGTCTTTATAAAAAATCTAAATACTGGGTTCCATCCTTTATTAAAGAGGAACTAGATATATTAGATAAAAAAATCAATCCGGTTTATAGAAATGCAGATGCTAAATTCTTTTTGGCTTATATAAATGGAAAAGTTGTTGGAAGAATAGCTGCAATGATTAATTGGATAGAAGTGAATGAGTTGAATAAAAATAAAGTTCGGTTTGGTTGGTTTGATGTAATTAATGAAATAGAGGTATCTAAATTATTAATTGAAAAAGTAATTGCTTTTGGAAAAGAAAATAAATTAAATTTCATTGAGGGACCTGTAGGGTTTTCTAACTTAGATAAAGCTGGTTTATTAATAGAAGGATTTGATGAGTTAAATACTATGATAACTCTTTATAATTATCCATATTATTCAAAACATCTTGAAGAATTAAAATTTAAAAAGCTTGCACAATGGGTAGAATATGAAATTAAAGTTGATTCATTTGAAAATTCACCTGAAAAAATCAGAAAATTTTCAGAATTAATAAAAAAAAGATATTCATTAAAGATCATAAATTTTAAATCTTCAAAAGAGATCATCCCATATGTTGATAAAATGTTTGAATTGTTATCGAAAACTTATAATCAACTTCAAACATTTGTTCCAATTCAAGATTATCAAATTAACCATTACAAAAAAAAGTATTTTAAATATTTAAACCCTAAACTAATAAAGTGTATTGTAAATAATGAAAATGAATTAATTGCTTTTGTAATAGCTATGCCATCATTTGCAAAAGCTTTGAAAAAAGCAAATGGAAGACTATTCCCCTTTGGTTTTATTCATATATTAAAATCATTATATATCAATGATAAAGTATCATTTTATTTAATGGGAATTCATCCAGATTTTCAAAACAAGGGAGTAACTGCCATATTGCTTAATGAAATACAGAAGACTTTAAATCAGATGGGAGTTAAAATAATTGAAACAAATCCTGAACTTGAGGAGAATACAGCTATCCAAAGGTTATGGAAAAATTATAAACATAAAATACATAAAAAAAGAGCAACTTATACATTGAATTTTTAAAATGGTTTTAAAAAAATGTTAAATGACAACACAATTATTGCTATATCAACACCTACAGGGATTGGCGCTATATCAATTGTGAGGCTTTCTGGTGATAAAGCCTTGGAAATAGTAGATGTGTTTTTTATAAATAAGTCCAAAAAGAAATTAATTAATCAAAAAACCAATACATCGCATTATGGACAAATAGTTGACAAAGGTATATTGATTGACGAAGTAATAGTTACAATATATAAAAATCCAAATTCATTTACTGGTGAAGATACAGTAGAAATTTCATGTCACGGATCTAAATATATTCAACAAAAGATTTTGCATCTATTTATTAAAAATGGTGTTGCGCCGGCTAAACCTGGTGAATTTTCTTTAAGATCCTTTTTGAATGGAAAAAGGGACCTTATTCAAGCAGAAGCAATTGCTGATCTGATTTCCTCTGAAAATGAAGCAAGCCATTCATTAGCTATTAAACAAATGAAAGGAGGATTTAGCATAGAAATAAAAAAATTAAGAAAAAAACTACTAGATTTTGCATCATTAATTGAATTAGAGCTAGATTTTAGTGAAGAGGATATAGAATTTGCAGATAGAAATCAGTTCAAACTATTACTGAATAAAATTGAGAAAACTATATCAAAACTTACAGATTCATTTAGTTTAGGTAATGTTTTAAAAAATGGAATTCCTATTGCAATAATTGGCCCTCCAAATTCAGGAAAATCAACCCTATTAAATACATTACTGAATGAGGATAAAGCAATTGTTAGCGAAATAGCAGGAACAACAAGAGATATTATTGAAGACCAAATAAATTTAAATGGAATAAATTTTAGATTTATTGATACCGCGGGATTAAGAAAAACTAAAAATAAAATTGAAAAAATTGGAATTAAAAAAACATATGATAAATTAAAAAATGCCTCATATATACTATACGTAGTTGATTCTCAATCTTATATCAAAAAAAAATCAAATATAAAATTAGAGATAAATTCTATACTAAAAAAAATAAAAAACACTCCAATAATGATTTTATTTAATAAAATTGATATTTATAAAATTTCTGATAATGACATAAGTGACTTAAGCATAGATAAAGTTCAAATTAGTGCAAAAAATAAAACTGGAATTAAAAGTTTAATTAATAAATTAATATTGAATTTTAAAAATGATAAAGATCAAACTCTAATAACGAATGCGAGACACTACTCCGCCCTATTAAAAACAAATAAATCAGTTTCAAATATTAAAAAAGGATTATCAAATAATATTTCAGGTGATCTACTTTCAATTGATATTAAAGAAGCAATTGAAAATCTTGGAGAAATAACTGGAGAAATAACTAATGATGAGTTATTGGGTAATATTTTTAGTAAATTCTGTATAGGAAAATGATTT
>CAJPUR010000012.1 GCA_905381055.1 uncultured Flavobacteriaceae bacterium | reverse complement strand
GGTAGTTTGATCTATGAGTCGATAGATTATCAAAATGATTGGGCAGGGAATAATATAAGAACAGGAACACCGCTACCAACAGGTCCTTATTTTTATAGAATTATTCTAGGAAGCACACAGAAATTGTTAGAAGGTTGGTTATATATTTTTAGATAATTCATTTATATTTATATTTTTAGTTAATGAAGAATTTTATTTTATTTTTTTTATTGTTTATTTCCATTAATCTTTTTTCTCAAGTTCAAGAAAACATGATAATGGATCGTTTTAATATGAATGCATTTAATCCAGCATATGTTGGAAGTGAAGGTCGTGAAGTTTCTTTTACATCAAGATCAGCTTGGAAAGGAATATCTCAATCACCAAAAACTAATTATTTTTATTATAGCGGTAATCCAAAGAAAAATCTTTCTTTTGGGGCATCAGTTATTTCAAATAAGGTATTTATTGATACTAGAACTCAATATTCAATTGATGCCAGTTATAGATTAAATCTTAATGAAGGTGGTAATCTTTTTTTAGGAGTTAAAGCTGGGGCAAGTTCAAAAAAGACAGATTTGGATGGATTACCTAGAATAACAAACGTATCAAATCCAGCAATATCAGTAGATAATGATGTTACTTACCCTTTATTTGGCTTAGGTGCTTTATATAAAACTAAAAAATTTTATTTTTCAGTTTCAATACCCAACATGTTGAATCCAGAAAACTTTGTAGACGATGACTCTACTATTAGTTCTGAAAGACCCAATACATATTTTTTAACAGGGACATCACTTAATTTAGGGGGTTTATTTGAAACAAAGTTAAATCCATTTGTTAGTGCACGAATAATTCCTGAGGGCGAAAATCAAATTCATTATGGTACCACTTTGGATTTTAAAAACACAATTGAAATTGGCTCAGGTTATAAGTCTACAGGTTTTATTAATTTAATTCTTATTTTAAAAACAAAATTTGGTTTTACAATTGCGTATGCATATGACTATCCATCACCTGAAGAAAATCCTGCAATAGCAAGAAGTGGGAGTGAATTTTTTATAAAATTCAAATTTTAAAAAAATAATTTTCAATAAAGCACTCAGTAATTATTAGAAGTGTGGTTATATATTTTTAATTAAATTTGTTTTTAATAAATTAAGTTCCTTGGAAATTATAATTAACTATTTTGAAAATATTTCAAGTCTTCACAGAAGTATACTTCTTGTAGGTGGTATTTCATTCTTTTGGTTTATTGAGGGGGCAATTCCACTATTTAATTTAAACTATCAAAAGTGGAAACATGCAATTCCTAATCTTTTTTTTACACTTACAACCATAATCATTAATTTTTTTCTTGCATTTTTATTAGTAAGTACCTCTGATTTGGTGGTTGAAAGAAATTTTGGAATTCTTTATTTTTTCGCAAATTATCCACTGGTATTTAAAATAACAATTGGAATTCTTTTATTAGATTTTTTTGGTGCTTATTTAGCTCATTATGTTGAACACAGAGTTAAACCATTATGGATGATTCATTTAGTTCATCATTCTGATCATAATGTTGATACAACAACTGCAAACAGGCATCACCCTTTAGAAAGTATTATAAGATTTACATTCACTCTTTTTGGAGTTGTTGTAGTTGGAGCTCCAATAGGATATGTTATGTTATATCAATCCTTATCATTGATCTTTAGTCAATTTAATCATGCTAATATTAAACTTCCAAAAAGAGTCGACAAAATAATCAGTTATGTTTTTGTCTCTCCGGATATGCACAAAATTCATCATCATTACAGACTTCCTTATACTGATGCAAATTATGGTAATATTTTTTCAATTTGGGATCGTATTTTAGGAACATATATGGACTTTTCCAGAGAAAAGATTAAATACGGTGTAGATGTATTTCCAAATGAAGAAAGAAATAGTAAAATAGGAGAACTATTAAAACAACCCTTTGAACCATACCAAAGGCCAACAGTAGAACCAGATAAAATTAAACTTTAAAGGTTTTCAGGTAGTTTCCCCTCTATTCTCGTGTCATTTTTAGTAATTATCTTAAATGATTTAGTTTTTGGATATTCTTTGATTTTTTCAAATTGATCATCAGGGAATTTAGAAAGTTTTCTTTCTTTTACATCCATTAGAGCAAATAAAATTTCAATTCTAGCCATATTGATTTTTCCTTTGTAAAAATTTTGAATTAATTTACCGAATCTTTTATCTTCACTATAGCCATCAATTTCAACTGAAACATAGAATTCATCTCCTAATAAGATTTCTTTGTAATAATATATGTGCTCATAAAAAACAACTGGACCAAGTGCTTTTTTTAAAAGATTTTCTTTAGTTAATCCAATTGAATCAAAAAAGGACATTCTTGCATCAGTGGAATATTTTAAGTATGAAAAATTAGCTAGATGCCAATTGGCATCTAGATCTGCCCATAAGACTTTATATTTGTTTTTAAACATTTTTTTTTCAATAATATGGATTATTTACTATTAGTTAATGTTGAAATTAAAAAAGAATTAAAATTTTGACAATAATTTAAAAATATATTTATTTTCTAACAATAAATTTATTTTTTTCATTTTTTTAAATTAATTTCGCGAACTATTCTGAAAAGAAATAAATAAATTAAATGGCTAATCATAAATCTGCAATTAAAAGAATTCGTTCAAATGAAAGTAAAAGGCTAAGGAATCGTTTTCAGCATAAGACAACTAGAAATGCTGTTAAAAAACTTAGAGAGTTGAAAGATAAAAAAAAGGCTAAAGCTCTTTTACCATCTGTTATTGGAATGCTAGATAAGTTGTCAAAAAAAAATATTATTCATTCGAACAAGGCTTCAAACTTAAAATCTAAATTAACGAAGTTGGTAAACGGACTTTAAATCTTATCCATTCATTGAGATTAAAAACTCTTCGTTATTTTTTGTTTTTTTAAACCTATCATTTATAAACTCCATTGCCTCTACAGGATTCATATCTGCTAGATACTTTCGCATTATCCACATTCTTTGAACGGTTTGCTCGTCAAGTAGGATATCATCTCTTCTTGTACTCGATGAAATAAGGTCAATTGCAGGAAAAATTCTTCTATTGGAAATTTTTCTATCTAACTGTAATTCCATATTTCCAGTACCTTTAAATTCCTCAAAAATAACTTCATCCATCTTAGAACCAGTTTCAGTTAGAGCTGTAGCAATTATAGATAATGATCCCCCGCCCTCAATATTTCTGGCAGCCCCAAAAAATCTTTTAGGTTTATGAAGTGCATTTGCATCAACTCCACCACTTAAAATTTTTCCAGATGCTGGTTGCACAGTATTATAAGCTCTAGCTAACCTAGTTATTGAATCAAGTAGAATTACAACATCATGACCACACTCAACTAATCTTTTAGCTTTTTCTAAAACAATATTTGCAATTTTAACATGTCTATCAGCAGGTTCATCAAATGTAGAGGCAACAACTTCACCTTTTACATTTCTTTGCATATCGGTAACCTCTTCAGGTCTTTCGTCAATAAGTAAAATAATTTGATAAACTTCTGGATGGTTAGCTGCAATTGCATTTGCAATATCTTTTAATAGCATTGTCTTTCCAGTCTTAGGTTGAGAAACAATCATTCCTCTTTGTCCTTTTCCAATTGGTGAGAATAAATCCATTATTCTTGTGGAAATTGTATTTTGTTTTTCTGCCAAATTAAATTTCTCTTCTGGGAAAAGGGGAGTTAAGTGTTCAAAAGCCACACGATCTCTTACCACACTTGGATCAAGTCCATTTATCTTGCTAACCTTAATGAGTGGAAAATATTTTTCTCCTTCTTTTGGAGGTCTAACTGTTCCAAGGACAGTATCTCCGGTTTTCAAACCAAAAAGTCGAATTTGTGACTGTGAAACGTAAACATCATCAGGAGAAGAAAGATAATTATAGTCAGATGACCTTAAAAAACCGTATCCCTCGGACATAATGTCTAAAACTCCTTCGGATTCAATAATACCTTGAAATTCATAATCAGGCTCACGATATCTATTTCTTTTGTCTTTATTATGATTTATATCATTTTTATTAACTGGCTTTTTATTTGAGTAAGGTTTTGAATTATTAAAATTTGTTTTCTGATCATTTTTTTGCTCAGGTCTAGGATTTTCCTCAGGCTTAGTAATTTGCTCAGGTTTATGACTTCCCTCAGGCTTATTGTTTTGCTCTGGCTTAATATTTTGCTCTGGCTTAGTTTTTTGTTTTGGTTTGGCACCTTGCTGAGGCCTATTTTTTTTATTAAATTCAACATGACTTTTTTGTTGAATTTCATCTTTATTTTTTTCAACGTTATCATTTGATTTTTCTACTAATGAATTTGGGTTGGCTGAAACATGATCAATAATCTGATAGATTAAATCAGTTTTCTTTGTAGACATTTTTTTAACGCCAATTTTTTTACCCATTTCCTGTAACTCAGGTAACTTTTTTATTTTTAAATCTGATATGTTTAGCATTTTGGAGTGATTGTTATTTTTAATTGAAAAATTGTGTAATTATAAAACTGGGAGAAACAGTTTTTTCGTAACGGTTAACAATATTACAAATTTTTTTAATTTACAGCACTTAAAATTCTTATTTTTAATTAATTTTTTAAAAAATGTTTCAAAGATTACAGTCTGTATTCATATTTATGTTTGTTGTTTCTTCTTTCTTTGGATATACTTATCTTCCTGAAAAACAATTTTTTATACTCAATTTTAGTTCATTTAAAGTAGATTTTTATAGTTTCTTTATGATTTTTGGAGTAATTTTTGGATTCGCTACTTTATTTATGTTTAAAAATAGAACTAGACAATTATTTTTTTTAAAGATACTTTTTGCTTGTCAGCTTTTATTATTAATATTTTCAATTTATAACCTTATTCATTTTAAATTACTCTTATATAATAATTACTCTCTTTTATCAATAATATTTGGTATCGTGTTTCTTTTACTCAGCTTAAAGTATCTTAAAAAGGATATTGATTTAATAAATTCCATAGATAGAATAAGATAATTCATCTTTTACCTAACTGAATCACTTCAAGATTATTGATTTTAGTCTTACTTATTTCAAATCTTATCATAGTTCTTAATGAATGAAAGCCAATATTTCCTGCTGCACCTGGATTTAAATGTAAAATATTATTTTTTTTGTCATTTATTATTTTTAAAATATGGGAATGTCCACATATAAAAATGTCAGGATTCAGATCTATTAATTCATTTTTTATTTTTTTATTATATGATCCTGGGTAACCCCCAATATGAGTAATATAAACTTTTAATCCCTCGCAAATAAAAATATTTTTTTCAGGATAAATTCCTCTAATATTCTGATCATCAATATTTCCATATACAGCTTTAATTTTTGAAATTGAAGAAAGTTGGTTTATTACTGAAAAATTACCAATGTCACCAGCATGCCAAACCTCATCAGAATTTTTTGCATAATGCAATATTCTGTCATCTATATATCCATGAGTGTCTGAAAGAACAAGAATTTTTTTCATTATTTAAATTTAAAAATTATATTTTGGTTTTTAATTCTCATTATATTTACGAAAAAAAGCATTGAGATATTTTTTATCTTTTTCTTACAATGGTTTAAATTTTCATGGATGGCAAATTCAATTAAATGCAGTTTCAGTTCAACAAGAAATAGAATATGCTTTAAGTAAAATAATTAAACAAGAAACAAAAATTATTGGAGCTGGAAGAACTGATAAAGGAGTCCATGCTAAATTAATGGTTGCTCACTTTGATGCTGAAATTTCAAATGATATGGAAAACAAATTATTGTTTAATCTAAACCAATTCCTAAATGGAGATATTTATTTCTTTAAACTTCAAAAAGTTAAAGATGATGCACATGCAAGGTTTGATGCAATTTCAAGGGTTTATCAATATCATATTACTCCATTTAAAAATCCTTTTAAGCAAGGTTTAGCATATTATTTTAGAGAGAATTTGAATTTAGAATTAATGAATGAGGCATCAAAAATCCTTATGAGTTTTAAAAATTTTAAAGCATTTTCAAGGACTAATACCGATGTTAAAACTTTTGAATGTAAAATAACAAAAGCAGAATGGAACCATATTAATGATGAGATTGTTTTTAAAATTAAATCAAATAGATTTTTAAGAAACATGGTAAGAGCAGTTGTAGGAACAATTTTGAAAGTTGGATTAAAAAAAATCAATTTGGATGAGTTTTCTGAAATAATTAAAAGTAGAAATAGAAGTAATGCAGGTTATTCAGTTCCAGCTCATGGATTATTTCTTTGTGAAATTAAATATGAAAAAAAAATTTATATTAATGAGTAAATCAAATAATAAAATTTTTGACTTAAAGTTGTTTAGAAAAGTAATGATATTTTCTAAACCTTATAAATTTATTTATTATTTATTGATTTTTTCTGCAATCTCACTTTCAATTTTTTCTACTATTAGCCCTTATCTTTTGAAGTTGGTAATTGATGATTATATTGTTCCAAAAAATTATGATGGATTTAGATTTATAATTTTATTAATGTTTCTTATTTTAATTTTTGAAGTAATTTTTCAATTTATATTCATTTATTATGCTAATTGGTTTGGACAAAAGATAATTAAGGACATAAGGGTTGTATTATTTAAAAAAATAGTAAACTTCAAAATGTCTTATTTTGACAATACACCTGTTGGTAGGCTAGTTACAAGGTCTGTCACTGATATTGAAGTAATAGCAAGTATTTTTAGTCAGGGACTTTTTATGATTGTTGCTGATTTTTTAAAAATGGGACTTGTTGTTGTCATAATGTTAGCATTAAATTGGAAGTTATCGTTAATTGTTTTCTCTATTTTACCAATAATAATTTATGCAACAAAAATTTTTCAAAAATCAATGAAAAAAGCTTTTGAAGATGTAAGAGCTCAAGTAGCTAATTTAAATTCTTTCGTTCAAGAGAGAATAAATGGAATTAAAATCGTTAAATTATTTGGTAGAGAAAATATTGATTACAAAATTTTTTACGAAATTAATAACAAGCACAAAAAGGCATGGTTGAAAACTGTTTGGTATAATTCTATTTTTTTTCCAGTTGCTGAAATTTCAACCTCTGTAACTATTGGGCTATTAGTATGGTATGGTGGATTAGAAGCGTCATTGTCAGGTGCTATTTCAATTGGAACAATTTTTCTTTTTATTAGAATGTCTCAGATGTTATTTCAGCCATTAAGACAGATTGCAGATAAATTTAATACTTTACAAATGGGTATGGTTGCTGCCAATAGGGTTTTTAATATTATTGAAAAAGAAAATAAAAATATTAAAAATGGTAAAATTGAAAAGTTAAACATCAGGGGTTCAATTGAAATAAAAAATTTATTTTTTTCATACGTTGAAAAAGAAGTGGTTTTGAAAGGGATAAATTTTTTAGCTAAACCAGGAGAAAAAGTTGCAATTGTAGGTTCAACTGGCGCAGGCAAATCAACTATTGTTAATTTGATATCTCGATTTTATGAATTCAAAAAGGGTGATATATTAATTGATGATATATCTATTAAAAAATATAAATTGCAAAGTTTGAGAAGAAATATATCTGTAGTTCTTCAAGATGTATTTCTATTTGCTGATACTATTCATAATAATATTTCTTTGTTTGATTCAAGTATTTCTAGAAAACAAATAATCAATGCTGCAAAGGAAATTGGTGTACATGAATTTATTAATTCATTACCTAATAATTATGATTATAATGTTAAAGAACGTGGAGTTATGTTGTCAAGTGGTCAGAGGCAATTAATTGCCTTTTTGAGAGCATATGTAACAAATCCGTCGATTTTGATTTTGGATGAAGCGACCTCATCAATTGATGCAAATTCGGAAGAACTAATACAAAGAGCAATAACTAAAATAACTGATGGTAAAACATCTATCATAATTGCACACAGATTATCTACAATTAGAAATGCTGATAAAATAATAGTTTTAGATGAGGGGAAAATTATTGAAGTAGGTAGTCACAAACAATTAATAAAAAACAAATCAGGATTTTATTATAATTTATTTACAACTCAATTTATTGAAAATAAAAGAATTAAAGAGATAAGTCTTTCTTGATTTGATTACTTAGTTTTTTAAATGATGTGAAATTTTCAAATTCTCCATCTTTGATATAACTGACTTTTCCAGTTTGTTCGGATATAACTAATACAATAGAATCAGTTTTCTCAGATAATCCGATCCCAGCTTTATGTCTTAAACCAAAGTTTTTTGGAATTGAATCTGATTCAGAAACAGGTAAAACAATTCTTGTTGCAATTATAATGTTATCTTTAATTATCAATGCTCCATCGTGTAATGGACTGTTTTTAAAGAAAATGGTTTCTAAAATTTGGGATGTTAGGTGAATTTTAGTTTTATCACCAGTATTTTTAATAAACTCTAAATTATTTTCTCTTTCAATCACAATTATAGCTCCTGTTTTTTCAGAAGACATTTTTTCACAAGAATTAATTAATGTCTTAATATCAAGAGAAATTATTTCATTATTATTATTATTTAAAAACTTAAAATATTTTAATATATTTTTTTTTGTGGCGAAATTTGTGGAACCTAACAATAGTAAAAATTTTCTAATTTCCTGTTGGAAAACAACTATTAAAGCAAAAAACCCTACACTTATAAATTTCCCTAAAAGATTACTTAAAACGTTCATATTAAGAACATCAGTAAATTTCCATATTAAATATATTATAACAATTCCAATAAAAATATTAATTGCAACAGTACCTCTTAGAAGTTTATACAAATAAAACAAAAGTACAGTTACTAATATGATATCTATAATATCAATAAAAGTGATTTCAAGAAAATCTAAATCTTTCAATTAAAGTTTTTTGTAAAATTAGAAAAACTATTCAAGCTCTTGTAATAAATCTATACATTCTTTTGCCTCTCTGACATCATGTACCCTCAATATTTTAATTTTTTTAGTTAGTGATACAGTATTTAATACAGATGTGCCGTTTAATGATTGCTTTGAATTAATACCGAGTTTTTTATAAATCATTGATTTTCTTGAAATACCAACCATTACTGGTAAATTAAAACTATTAAATAATTCTAAATGATTTAAAATTCTAAAATTATCATCGATGTTTTTTCCAAAACCAAATCCTGGATCGATAATAAGGTCATTAATACCAAATGAATATGCTTGTTTTATTTTTTTTGAAAAAAACTCAATTATTTCAGTAACAACATTTTTATAATTAGTATTTATTTGCATTGTGAGAGGATTACCTTTCATATGCATCATAATATAAGGAACCTTTTTTCTTCCAACAACTTCCATCATTTTTGAATCAAGATTTCCAGAGGAAATATCATTGATTATTGAGGCACCAATGTTAATAGATTCTTCAGCAATTTTTGATCTGTAAGTGTCAATTGAAAATGGAATTTCTGGAAATTCTTTGATTAAATTTGCTAGATTAGGCATTAGTCTATTGAGTTCTTCTTCCAAACTCAATTCTTTTGATCCTGGTCTTGAACTTTGAGCACCAACATCAATAAAATCCGCACCTTCATTAATCATTTTTTCACATTGTTTTAATATTTTTTTAGTAGTATTATACTTCCCTCCATCAAAGAATGAATCTGGAGTGATATTAAGAATTCCAAGAATTTTAGGTTTATTCAAATTAATTAAAACACCTTTGCAATTTATAGTCATGATATATTAATATAATTAAGATCAAATAACTTTTTTAAAAAAATAGTATTTAAATAAAAATTAAACGAAATTTACATAAATTTCATGATCTATATGAAAAATACAGAGGAACAATATGAAAAAATCATAAATGAATCTAGATCTCTTTTTACAAAAAAAATGCAAGACTATGGTTCTGCTTGGAGGATCCTTCGATTATCATCTCTCACTGATCAAATTTTTATCAAAGCTCAAAGAATAAGAAGTATTCAAGAATTAAAAAATAAGAAAATAAACGAGGGTGAATATATTGAGTTTATTGGAATAATTAATTATTCAATAATGGCTTTGATTCAATTAAAACTTGGCGTCTCTGAATCTCCTGATCTTGATATTAAAAAAGCTTTAAAAGAATATGATATTGAAAAAGATAAAACTTTTGAATTAATGTTAGCTAAGAATCATGATTATGGTGAGGCATGGAGGGATATGAGGATATCTTCCTTAACTGACTTAATAATTCAAAAACTCTTAAGAGTAAAACGGATTGAAGAAAATGAAGGTAAAACAATTATTAGTGAAGGAATTTCAGCTAATTATATGGATATAATTAATTACTCAATTTTTGCTCTGATTCATTTAAACAGAAAAAATTAAATGCTAAGTTTTATTTTTGAAAAGTTTTTCTTATCTATCATAACCCTAACTGGTGTTGCAACCCTAGTTTTCTTCTTGTTCACAGTTCTACCTGGAGATCCTGCTCAGATGATGTTAGATCAAAAATCTGATAGTAAACAACTAGAGATTTTGAGAGCTAAATTTGGTTTTGATCAACCAGTTTTTAATCAATATTTTTATTTTATGAATGATTTGTCTTTTATTTCTATTCATTCAACTGATAAAAATCATTTTACAAATTACAGTAAAAATAAATATGGTGGTTTTAGACTTTTCAAAATAAATAATAGTATTGCAGTAATTAAACTACCATATTTAAGGACTTCATATCAAAAAAGAGGGAAAAAAGTTTTAACAATAATAAGTGAAACTTTACCTAATACAATAGTTTTAGCTGTTTCATCAATTTCAATTGCAATTTTTTTTGGATTATTTTTGGGTATTATTTCAGGATATTATAAAGATCATTTCATTGACAGATTTCTTCAGCTATTTAGTATGTTAGGGATGAGTCTTCCTTCATTTTTCAGTGCAATACTATTTTCATGGTTTTTTGGTTATGTTTTATATGAATACACAAATTTAAATATGACTGGAAGTTTATATGAGTTAGATGATTACGGAGAAAACTATACAATAAACTTTAAAAATATAATTCTCCCTTCAGTAGTTCTAGGAATAAGACCAATTGCTGTAATTGTTCAACTTATGCGAAGTCAATTAATCGAAGTTTTATCTAAAGAATATATAGTAACTGCTAAATCAAAAGGATTACCTATGTATAAAATAATATATTTTCATGCAATTAAAAACTCCTTAAACCCAATTATTACTGCAGTTTCTGGATGGTTTGCATCTTTATTGGCAGGTGCTGTTTTTGTAGAGTATATTTTTGGTTGGAGGGGATTAGGTAAAGAAATTGTGGAAGCATTAAACACACTAGATATTCCTGTAATTATTGGTGCTGTTTTAGTAATAGCTACTTTTTTTATAATAATCAACACTTTGGTAGATATAATTTATGCATATCTAGATCCTCAAATTAAGTCTAATTTTAATTAAATAAAAATGAGAAAAAAAATTATCGCCGGTAATTGGAAAATGAATAACAATAAATCTGAAACAAAACAACTTATTTCATCAATTAATAACTTATTAAAATTCAGAGATAATCTTAGAGTTATAATTGCACCAAGTTTTACTAATCTTGAAAGTGCAGTTGGTTATTCTAGTGATTCATTTATTGAAGTTTCATCACAAAACGTTCATCATAAAACCTCTGGTGCATATACTGGAGAAGTTTCTGCCGCTATGTTATTGAGTATTGGGATTAATATAGCAATTATTGGGCATTCGGAAAGAAGGGAATATTTTAATGAAGACGAGTTGTTATTATTTGAAAAAGTAAAGACTACTCTAGATAATGGTATGGAGGTTATTTTTTGTTTTGGTGAAAATATTAACGAAAGGAGAGCTAATAAACATTTTGATGTAGTTTCATCTCAGATTAAAAACGTATTATTCAAATTAAAAGATAGTGAATTCAAAAAAATTATTTTAGCTTATGAGCCTGTATGGGCAATTGGTACTGGGGAGACTGCAAATCCTACACAGATACAGGAGATGCATAGTCATATCAGGAAGTTAATAGCTGCTAAGTATGGTAATAAATTGTCTCAATCTACTCCTATTTTATATGGAGGTAGTGTCAAATCAAATAATGCAGTTGAAATTTTTTCTAACAAAGACGTTGATGGAGGATTGATTGGAGGTGCTTCATTAAATTCAGAGGATTTTATAAATATTATTAATTCAATCTAAAATTGATAAACGAATATACCAAGTTGGTAATTCATGTAAACCCTTTTGAAATTGGTTCAGAAATTTTAATTGCTGAGTTATCTCAAATTGGTTTTGAAAGTTTTTTAATTAATACAAATTTTATAGAAGCATACATATTGTCATCAAATTGGGGAAAAGATATTATAAAAAATATTCTAATTTTTAGAAATCCAAAATTTAAAATATCATATAAAATTGTAAAAATTATTCCTGAAAATTGGAATTTGAAATGGCAGAAAAATTTCAAAAAAATAAAAATCACTGACAAATGTTATGTCAGATCACCTTTTCATCAATCAATTAAATGTGATTACGAAATAATTATAAACCCTAAAATGAGTTTTGGGACAGGGCACCATGAAACGACAAAATTAATGCTTTATTATATTTTAGAATTACCTGTAAACAATACAAAGAAACTAATAGACGTGGGATGTGGGACAGGTATTTTGTCAATTTTGAGTGAAAAAAAAGGATTTAGAAATATTGATGCTTTAGATATTGATTTTTTGTGTTATAATAATACAATAGAAAATATAAAATTAAATAATTGCAAGCATATAAAGGTGTTTAATCAAAGTATACATTTTTTTAATTCAAACAAATATGACTTTATATTTGCAAATATTAATAAAAATACTTTATTGAAGTATATAAGTTTGTATATAAGTTTATTAAATAGTAATGGATTTTTAATTTTGAGTGGTTTTTATAGTTCAGATTTAAATGATATTAAAAAAGAATGTTTAATACATGGTCTAAAATATTGTAATAAAAAAACTAAAAATTCATGGATAGCAGTTAAATTTGTGTTATGATTGAGAAAGATACTGAAATTGATATTGAATCAAAAATCAATGATGGATTTAAACATGAAATAATTTTATATAATGATGATGTAAATACATTTGAATATGTAATTAATATTCTTGTAAAAGTTTGTAAACATTCTTTAGAGCAAGCTGAACAATGTTCATATATTGTACATTATTCAGGTAAATGTTCTGTAAAAAGTGGGACAATAGATCAATTAAAACCCATATGTTCAAGACTTTTAGATGCTGGATTGACTGCCGAAATTAAATAGTAAATAAATTATGAAGATGAAATATATAGATTATCAGTTTAAAATTAGACTTTCACTTTTTTTAGTTTTAATTTTTAGTAGTATTTCTTTTTCGCAAACAAAAAGTTTAAAAATGGCTACAATACATAAGTTTAAGGTAAATGATATTAATGGTGAAATTTTTGATATGTCCAAGCTAAAAGGGAAAAAAATAATGATTGTTAATACTGCTTCTAAGTGTGGTTTAACCCCTCAATATAAAAAATTAGAAAATTTGTATAAAGAATACAAATCTCAAAATTTTATAATAATTGGATTCCCTGCAAATAATTTTTTGTCACAAGAACCAGGTTCAGATGAGCAAATTGCTGAGTTTTGTAAAAGTAATTATGGAGTTACATTTCCTATGATGTCAAAAATTTCTGTCAAAGGAGATAATAAACATCCACTATATGATTTTTTAACTAAAAAATCTCTGAATGGAGTAATTGACTCCTCTGTTAGGTGGAATTTTCAAAAATATTTAATTAATTCTGAAGGTATAGTTGAAAAGGTAATTTCACCATGGGTCTCTCCTGATGATTCCTCAATAGTTGAATGGATAAAAAGTTAAAAATGAAATTAGATATTCTTGCTTTTGGAGCACATCCAGATGACGTTGAGCTTGGTTGTGGAGGTAGTTTAGCTCTTTCTATAAAAAATGGTCAAAAGGTTGGTATTATTGATCTTACTCAAGGAGAAATTGGTACAAGAGGGAATAAAGAAATTAGAATAAAAGAAGCCTCCAGATCTTCTTCTGTTTTGGGAATAAAAGTAAGAGAAAATTTAAAATTTAGAGATGGTTTTTTAACTAATGATGAATATCATAAATTAAAGATAATTTCAATAATTAGAAATTACAAACCAGAAGTAGTTTTATGTAATGCTGAATCTGATAGACACATTGATCATTCAACTGCTAGCAAATTAGTTAGTGATTCTTGTTTCCTTTCAGGTCTTTCTAAATTAAAGGTTTATTCTGAGGACGGCAGTTTAACTTCTGAATGGAGACCATCTAAGATATATCATTATATTCAATGGAATGATATTCACCCTGATTTCGTTGTGGATATTTCTCAGACATTACAAATAAAAATACAATCAATTAAACAGTATAAATCTCAATTATATAACCCCAAAAGTAATGAAACTGATACGCCTATAAGTTCTAAAAACTTCCTTGATAGCGTTACATACAGAGCAAAAAATCTTGGGCGATTAATAGGAGTAGATGCAGGTGAGGGATTTACTGTAGAAAGATACCCTGGAATTAGATCTTTTAACGATTTGATATAATAATAATAAATTTTTTTTAAGTTATAAAATCATTAAATTTGACATCAAATATGGTGGTTGTAGCTCAGCTGGTTAGAGCGCCTGATTGTGGTTCAGGAGGTCGCCGGTTCGAAACCGGTCTTCCACCCAAGATAAACCTTTGAGAAATCAAGGGTTTTTTGTTTTAAAATTTAATTCATTCATATGATATACTTAAAGTTTTCGAAAGATTAGTTTATAAAAATCTATCCTAAACCATAGGCATATATTAATTTAAATCAGTATTTAATTTTGTCAGGAAAAATTCTATTATTTCGATTTGCAAGCTCCCAGGCAGTATTAAAAATTAATCTAGCTCTTTTTTCCAGTAAAGGGAAATTAATTTTATCCATGGTATCAGAAGGCTTGTGATAATCATCATGGGTTCCATTAAAGTAAAAAATGACTGGGATATTATTTTTAGCAAAATGGAAATGATCACTTCTTTCATAAAATCTATTTGGATCAAGTGGATCATTATATTTATAATCAAGATACAATTTTGTGGTTTTTTTGTTTATTGACTCTGAAATATCATGGAGTTCTTGGCTTAGCCTGTCAGATCCAATTAAATAAATATAGTCCATATTTTTATTAATTCTTTTTGGATCAATTCTACCAATCATATCAATATTTAAATTAGCAATTGTGTTTGAAAGTTTGTAAAGAGGATTATTAGTGTAAAATTCAGAACCTCTTATTCCATTTTCTTCAGCAGATACATGTAAAAAAATTACAGATCTTTTAGGACCATCTCCATTAATTTTAGCCTGAATAAAAGCCTCAGCTATTTCAAGAATTGCAACTGTCCCTGAACCATTATCATCAGCCCCATTATATATCTCATCTCCTATTTTTCCCAAATGGTCAAGATGTGCTGAAATCACAACATACTCTTCAGGTTTTTCATTTCCTTCTATAATAGCAATTAAATTATTGCTTTTTATATTCCCATTGGGATCAAGTTTCAATCTTGTACTTCCTTTCCTATTTGATGAAGGGCTTAGGGTAAAATTTTGAAAATAATTATTTGTTCCTTTAGCTGGTTTAATATCTTTTGATTTATAAAAGTTCCTTAAAAAATTTAGTGCTCTTTTTTCTCCTATTGTTCCAGTAAATCTGCCTTCGAAGTAATCAGATGAATAAACTTTTAATAATTTTTTTAAATCGTTTTGGTTTATAGATGAGGAATAAGTTTTTAAATTATGACTTTGAGAAAATAGAAAGTTACTTACAACAAATAGTGATAAAAAAAATAGTCTCATGAATAGTTAATTTAGGGTTTTTTCAATTGCATTCCATAATTTAATTCTTTGATTTAATGCTATTTTAGAATAATCTAAAGCTTCTTTCCATTTAATTTGGTCATTTCCACATAAATGTTTAATCATTTTGAGAGCCATTGGGCCATGGTCCTCAGCATCAACTTCAATATGTCTTTCCAAATAATATATTAAATCTTTCAAATCAACTTCCTCGTTTGAGCTTATATTTTTAACAATTTCTATAAACATATCTGGAATAAGGTCCTCTCTTCCAAAAGTAAAAACAGCAGCAATTATGTGATCTTTTTCAGATTGAATTGTTTTAAAAGTGAAATTCATAAAATTTTTAGCAAACGTGGGTATATTTGATTTATCTATGTAATCAGTTATATTTAATTCATAATTTAAATTATTAATAAACTCCTCAATTTGATTAGTATTTGCACCAACATTTTTCATAGCTTTTACATACATTTCGAAATGGCTTAAAACTTTACCATTTTTTGTAAAATCAGTCTCTTCACCTAGAACAATGTCATTAATTAGTCTACCGCTTTCAGGATTTTTTGATGGTATCCATGGAACTTTTGTACAAGTTAGTAATTGTTGGAGTTTCTTTACCAGAGACATAAAATCCCATACTGCAAAAACATGTCCTTCCATAAAAACAGAAATATCTTTATTTGTTTTTATTGACTTATAAAGATTATGATTTACTAGTTTCTCTTTAAGAGGTAATAGTTCTTTTTCAAATTCTTCAATTTTCATTATTTTTTTTTTACAAATATAATTCTAAATCATTTTTAAAAGAAATTTTTATAAAAGATCAATAAAAACTTAATTAAGTTGATCAAATTAACTAATTTTACATGCAACAAATTTTTAAATGTTGCTATGAAGTCTGTCCATAAAAAAATTGTAAGTGAAGGATTAACTTTTGATGATGTCTTACTAATTCCCTCCTTTTCAGATATTTTACCAAGAGAAGTTAATGTAACATCAAGGTTTTCAAAAAATATACCACTTAACATTCCAATCATTTCAGCTGCTATGGATACTGTTACTGAAAGTAAAATGGCTATTGCAATGGCAAGGGAAGGAGGAATAGGTGTATTACACAAAAATATGTCTATAAAAGATCAGGCTGAAAAAGTTAGAACAGTTAAAAGATCTGAATCTGGAATGATTTTAGATCCAGTAATTCTTTCAGTTAAATCTAAAGTTATTGATGCTAAAGAAAAAATGTCAGTATATAAGATTGGCGGAATTCCAATTGTTGGATCTAATGGAGTATTAATTGGAATTGTTACAAATAGAGATCTTCGTTTTGAAAAGGATAACAAACGTCCAATTAGTGAAGTCATGACTTCCGAAAATTTAATAACTGTAAAAAAAGGCATTTCAATGGATGAAGCTGAGGTTATTCTTCAAAAACATAAAATAGAAAAATTACCTGTTGTTGATGATGATGACAAGCTTGTGGGGCTAATTACATTTAGAGATATAAATAAGCAAAGTAAAAAACCAGTTGCAAATAAAGATATATATGGAAGACTAAGGGTTGCAGCTGCTATTGGTGTCACCTCTGATTCATTAGAAAGAGCTAGTGCTCTGGTTGATTCAGCTGTGGATGCATTAGTAATAGATACTGCGCATGCTCATTCAAATGGTGTTTTGGATGTTTTAAAAAAAATAAAATCTAATTTTTCTGGTATTGATGTAGTAGTAGGTAATGTTGCTACTGGAAAAGGAGCAAAATTTTTAGTTGATAATGGAGCTGATGGTATAAAAGTTGGAATCGGGCCTGGATCTATATGTACTACTCGAATTATCGCAGGAGTTGGATACCCTCAACTTTCTGCAATTATTGATGTTTCAAAATCGATAAAAGATTCAGAAATTCCAATTATTGCTGATGGAGGCATCAGATATTCAGGAGATATTGTAAAGGCAATTGCTGCTGGAGCTGATTCTGTAATGCTTGGTTCATTAATTGCAGGTACAAAAGAATCTCCTGGAGAAACAATAATATATGAGGGTAGAAAATTTAAATCATACAGAGGTATGGGTTCAATAGAATCAATGAATAAAGGAAGTAAAGATAGATATTTTCAGGATGTAGAGGAAGATGTAAAAAAATTAGTTCCTGAGGGTATTGTTGGAAGAGTCCCTTTTAAAGGAGAGTTGTCTGAAAGTATTCATCAATTTATTGGAGGTTTAAGAGCAGGTATGGGATATTCTGGATCTAATTCTATAAGTTCATTAAAACAAAAAGGAGAATTTATAAGAATTACCGCCTCAGGAATCAGGGAAAATCACCCTCATAACGTTCAAATAACAAAGGAAGCTCCAAATTATAGCCCTTGAAACGATCTAATTAGTTAGGATTTTAAAAGTTTTTATTGAATTGTTTTTTTGAACTCTTACAATGTAAAGATTATTTGATTTTAAATTCACTCTTAAATTTAAACCATCCAAATTAGTATTTTCCATTTTATAAATTGGATTTCCAATAATTGTAAATATGTAAACATTACCTACTCCTAGAAATCCTTTAAGAATAATTTCTCCATCTTTATAGAATACAGAAACTAAATTTTCTTTTTTATAAAGAAAATCGATATTTTGATTAATTTTAGGGGCTAGTTTATTGAAACCAAAAATAAAGTTTGGTAAAAAAAGTATATTTAATAATATGAAGGCGAATATAATTTTAAAAGGCATACCAAACATATTTAATGCAATTTACAAATTATTTTGTTAATAAATTTTGATTTATTAACATTTTAAAACACTGTTAATGAATTTATTGTAAAACTTATTAATTTTTTTAAAAATTAAAAAACCAATTTTAATATTAATTTTTTTTGTTAACTCAATTATTTTTAATAGTTGTACTATTTTTAATTCAAATGTAAATGATAAAATTATAGCCAGAGCTGGTAATAGCTTTTTATATCATTCTGAATTAAATAAAAAGATAAAATTCTCTTCTAAATCTGATAGTTTAATAAAAGCTAATAGCTTTATCGATAAATGGGCAAGGGAACGTTTACTATTTGAGAGATCTAAAATTAATTTATCGGATCAAACCCTTAATCAACTGAATGAACTTGTTGAAGATTATAAATATGATCTATTTTCAAGATCTTACAAAGAATCAGTTATTAAAAACTCTATAGATACAATTATTAGTTTTAATGAAATCAATGATTTTTACGAATCAAATAAATCTAATTTTAAATTAAATGAGGAGTTATTTAAAATAAGATTTATTTCAGTACCAATAAACAATGTTGATTTAGAGGATATTAAAAAAAGATTTAAATCTTTTAATCCTGATGATAGAGTTTTTTTAGATTCACTTTCCTATCAATTCTCCTTTTCTAGGATGAATGACTCTGTATGGATATCAAAAAGAGAATTTATAAATTCAGTCGATTTTATAAAAGATATAAATGAAATTAATTTTACAAAAAAAACAAATTTTTTTCAAATTGAAGATTCATTAGAATTATATTTGTTTTATATTAAAAAAAATCTTTCAAGAAACGAAATTCCTCCTTTGGAATATATTGAAAGTACAATTAAAAAAATTATTTTTAATAAAAAGAAATTAAAGTTTATTAAAAAATTTGAAAAAGACATAATTCAAGATGCAATCAAGACTAACAGATATGAAATTTATTAAATGTTCTTTCAGAATTATATTTATTTTTTTTCTATTAACATCACATAGTCTTATCTGTCAAAATTCCAAAAAAATAAAAATTGATGGAGTTTCAGCAGTTGTAGGTGATTATATAATCTTAAATTCTGACATTGATAAGACTTTTGTTGAAATGGAGTCTGAGGGTATTTCAATATCTGGTGTTACAAGATGTGAAATTCTTGAAAAATTAATGAAAGATAAACTATATACTCATCATGCAATTCAAGATAGTGTTGAAATATCTGATTCTGAAGTATATGATTATGTAGATCAAAGTATTGAATATTTTACTGAACAGTTAGGAAGCCTGGAGGAAGTATTGAAATTTTACAACAAATCTGATGAAGCTTCTTTTAGAGACGAATTATTTCAGATTAACAAGGAACAGAGATTATCATCATTAATGCAATCTGAAATTATCGAGAAAGTTGAGATTACTCCTGAGGAAGTAAAACAGTTTTTTAGTTCTATTCCTAAAATTGAAATTCCATTCTTTGGAACTGAACTTGAAATATCTCAAATTGTATTAGAACCAAAAATTTCTGAAGATGAAAAATCTAGAATAATAGATCAATTAAATAGTTTTAAAAATGACATTGAAGAAAAAGGGCAAAGTTTTGCATCTAAAGCAATTTTATATTCTCAAGATCCAGGTTCAAGATCTAATGGAGGTAAATACACTCTAAATCGAAAAAAACCTAAAATGGTTAAAGAATTTAGAGGTGTAGCTTTTAGTCTTCAGGAAGGAGAAATTTCAGATCCTTTTGAGTCAGATTTTGGATGGCATATTCTTAAAGTAGATAAAATTCGTGGTCAAGAGGTCGATGTAAGGCATATTTTATTGACACCTAAAGTCGATCCTATCATGCTTTCTGAAACGAAAAAAATAATGGACACCCTAAGAAAGAGAATTTTTGATAATGAAATATCTTTTAAAAATGCGGCTATAAACTTTTCATCTGATAAAGAAACCAGAAATAACGGTGGAATTCTTGTTAATCCAATTAATGGAACGACTCGATTTGAGCTAACTAAAATGGATCCTGTTCTATATAATCAAATTAGAGATTTAAAAGAAAATGATATTTCAAATCCATATCTTGATGAAACTCGCTCTGGAAAAAAAAGATACAAGATTCTTAAAATCATAAACAGATATGAAGAGCACAGAGCTGATTATTCTAAGGATTTTTCAAAAATAAAAGATCTTGCGCTTAAGGATAAACAGATAAGTATTATTCAGGAATGGTTGGAAGAAAAAATCATAGATACTTATGTTAGTTTAAATGATTCGAATTTTAATTGTGAATTTTCAAGTAATTGGTTAAAAAAATAGTTCAAAATTATTTAAAATATTTTGAGGAAATCCAAAGCATACCAAAACTTTCACCACCGTTTTTATTTAAATTTTTGTGATGCATTTTATGTGCTCTTCTTAGTGCTTTTGCGTAAGTATTTGTGGGTCTTCTAAAAAACTTAAATCGTTGATGGATGAAAATATCATGTATAATAAAATATGTTATTCCATAAAATAAAATACCTAGTGCTATTGGTAGTCCAAACCAAAAACCAAAATCAGTCCAACTAATAAAAAAAGATGCACTTACAATTGCATATGAAATAAAAAAAAGGTCATTTCTTTCAAACCATGAATTATGATCTTTTTTATGATGATCTTTATGCCATGACCATAAAAAACCATGCATAATATATTTATGAGAAAACCAAGCCATAAATTCCATAAAAATAAATGTAAGAGAAACAACAACTATGAATAAAAGTATTTCCAATTTATAAAATATTTAGTCTATAATTTAAATATGATTGAGCTAGAACAGTTATCTTTTGATAATTTGGTACTCTGATTCTAGCATCTTTTATTTTTTTTGAAGGAGTTTGTTTTAATTTTAATAGTAATTTATGGTAATATTTGTAAGCGGTATAAACTCCAAATCTTGCTTCTTTAGGTAATTTTAATATACCTTTAAGCCCAAAATCAAAATCTTTTTCAATTTCATTTATTATTTCATTTTTTTTGTCATCAGTGAAAGAATCAAAATCAAAATTTGGAAAATAAGATCTTTTCAAAAAATTTACATCATTTTTTATATCTCTTAAAAAATTTACTTTTTGAAAAGCAGAACCCAGAGACATTGCTGATTTTTTTAAATTATTGTATTCTGTTGAGTCTCCCTTTACAAAAACTTTTAAGCACATTAAACCAACTACGTCCGCTGAACCATATATGTAGTCTTTATAATCCTTTTCATTTAAATATTTTTTTTTATTTAGGTCCCATCGCATACTTTGCATGAACGATTCAATTAGTTCTTTGTTAATTTTATATTTAAATACTGTGTTTTGAAATGAATTTAAAATGGGATTTAAACTGATCTTATTTTCTAATGAATTTTTTAAATCTTCTTCAAATTTTTCAAAAAGTTCTTTTTTTTTGTAATCGTGAAAGGTATCAACAATCTCGTCAGCAAACCTAACAAATCCATATATATTGTAGATGTCTTTTCTTATTGAATTATGAAGCATTTTTGTAGCTAGAGAAAAAGATGTACTGTAGGATTCAGTGACAATCCTACTACATTCATTAGACACTGAGTCAAAAATTTTTTTCATGTCAATTTTAATTCTCTTAAATCAATCAATATAAATATACAAAAACTTAAGAATAAACTTTTTTAGTAAAAAACTTTTCCTTGAATTCTTCAAGTGAAAAGAAGAGATTTACCCTTTCCCATCTGATGTCGTCTTTTATGTGGAAAATTTGAGGGCCAAACAGAGATAATTGATTTTGGTTGCCTTTTAATAAGTTATCTTCAAAATCATTTAGGTAATTGAAAATATCATCTTTATTTGGTTCAACAGTGAAAAATGAAATAAAATGGATGTTTTCATTTTTATTTAAAATCGTCATTAAATCAGAATTAGGAATAGATTGACCCAAAAAAATCGTATTATGGCCATTACTTAAAATCCAATAATTTAAAAAAAGAATACTTAACTCATGAAATTCATTTTCAGGAAGAAAAAGAACAAAATTTGATTTTGATATTTTTTCAGTTTTACTTAAAATCTCTGTATGAACATGAATTTTTTGTTTTATTAAATTAGTTATAAAATGTTCATGTGATGCACTTACAGATCCAGTTTGCCATAAAATTCCTAACTCTTTCATTAGTGGGAGAAAAACATTCATGTATATAAATTCAAATGATTTTATTTTAATAATCTCATTAAAAGTTTTGTAAAACAATGAAGTATCAAAACTAATCATAGATAATTTAAAGGAGTTTATATAAATTGTTTCAGAATTTTCCTTGATAGTAATTTCTTTAATATTATTCTCAATTTCAATTAAAGAAAGATTTGCAATTTTGGAAATTTTATATCCATTTTTTATTAGTAGAGCTATATTAAGTAACTTTTTAAAATTGTCAAGGTCATATCTACGAATATTAGTACTTGTTCTTTTTGGCTGAAGAAGTTTATATCTTTTCTCCCAAATTCTTATTGTGTGAGATTTAATACCAGAGATTGTTTCAAGGTTTTTAATAGTAAAACTATTTTTTACAGCATTTATAACCGCATCCATCTCGTCTAATATTTCTTATAAAAAGTTAAACGAAATTACAAAAACTAATATTTATATAAAAGTAAAATGTATGTTTTATTGTGCGCATGAGAAGACTCGAACTTCCACAGGAAATAAATCCTACTAGGCCCTCAACCTAGCGCGTATACCAATTCCGCCACATGCGCAAAAATCAAAATTTTATTTTAATGCGATTTTTACCAATAAATTAAAGTGTCACCTAAGTATTTTTTTGCTATTGGATCATAATAATCTATTATTTCATCTAAATCATAAGTTTTATTTGATTTAGTATACAAATCATATTTATTAAAATCTTTTATCCACTCAAGATATTGTTTGTCTTTTTCATTTAATAGTGAACTATAACTCATTCCTGTATGCCAAGGATAGAAAGAGTGATAACGGATCATGGCCATAGCTTCTTCAGGTAAATCATTGGTTTTATGATTTTTTAAAACTTGAAATAGGTATTCATCGTGGCCCCAAGCAAGTGTAAGATTGTCTAATCCACATTTATCCTGATATATTCCATTTTGAGTGTTATATTTTTGATTTTCCATATCAGGATTTAATTTATTGAATTCAGGAAAAACACAACTTTCAGGGAGTGAGCATCCTACAACAAATACATCACCAACTAATCCCCACTGTTCTTTTTGACTGGTTCCGTCTTTATCACAACCCCAAAGGTACATGGTCTTACCTAAGTCATGGATTAGTCCAGTTAATTGCATCCAATCAGGTCTGTTATCATTTCTTATTGCTTCAGCACTTTGAATCAGATGTTGAACATTTGGTAGATCTAGATCAGGATCACTTACATCAATTAAATTATCAAGGCTATACATTGCTTCCCATAATTCCATTGGATTATTAAAATTTAGATATTTATTATGCATTCTTTTAACGTAATCAAAGGTTTGATTTTGTCTCATTTTCCTGTAATGATTTTTGACAGCTAAAGAAACATCAGTTTTTGTGAACTCCCTAAATTTTTGCTCCATTTTAATTTAAATTAATCCAACCAATTTAATAATTAAAAAGTTAATTCAAAAATATAAATTTAATGGAATTTTAATTTTGACTTAAAACAATATAGATTGTAATTGTAAGAATCACCAATAATAATGACATTACTTTTGTATGTTTCCATTCTTTTAATTCAATTAAATTTAAGTCATCAATTTTAAAACTTTTAATATTTGGGTAGTATAAAGAAGCTAATAACATTACAAAAATGTTTATTATAAATTCAATTCCCCAAATATGTACAAAGTGAAGGTCAATTTTTAAAATAAAAGTAGATACAATATAAAATGTTAGCCCAACAAATAGTGAGATTTTTGCACCTTCAGGGGAAATTTTTTTTATAAAAAAACCTGCAATCATAATTGATGCAATAGGTATGAAGAAAATACCATTGAGTTGTTGTAGTAATTGATATAACCCCTCAGGCGCGTCGGCAACTAAGGGTGCAACTAATATAGCGAAAACAGCTAAAATTGCAGAGGTTATTTTCCCAATTATCACTAGTTTTTTATCACTTACATTATTATTATAAAAATTCTTATAAATATCAATACTGAAAATTGTTGAAGCACTATTTAAAACACTGTTGAATGTGCTTAAAACTGCTCCCATTACTATAGCTGCAAATATTCCAACAACTTCAGCTGGTAAGACAATTTTTAATAGTTCAGGATAAATCATATCTTGATTCTCATAAAATGACTCATTAAAATAATAGAATCCAATTACCCCCGGGAGGATTATTATTATGGGAACAAAAATCTTTAATACTCCAGTATATAATAATCCTTTTTGAGCTTCTACAAGACTTTTTGCTCCAAGTGCTCTCTGAATGATAGTTTGGTTCATACTCCAAAAATAGATTTGATTTATAATCAATCCTGTAAATAAAACTCCAAATGGTAATACTGAATCTGATGACCCAATGACGTTAAATTTTTCAGGAGCATGATTGTAAACTTTAGAAAGCCCATAAAATGGATTTCCATCACCAATACTTATTAATGCGATCATAGGAACTGATAAACCTCCAATCAATAATCCATAACCATTTAATGTGTCAGAGACAGCAACAGCTTTTAACCCTCCAAAGACAGCATAAATCGAACCTATAATTCCAACAACTAAAATCGTTAGTATTAAAGCTGATTTTTTTGAAATATTCATAACTTCAGAAACATTAAATATACTTTCTAGATTAATAGCACCAGTGTAGAGAACGATAGGTAATAATGTTACTACAAATGAAATCATTAAGAAAAAAGCAACTATAGTTCTAGTAGATTTATCAAATCTTTTTTCAAGAAATTCTGGAATAGTTGTTAATCCCATTTTTAAATATTTAGGTACAAAATAAATTGCTGCAAATATTAGGGCTAGTGCAGAAGTCACTTCCCAGGCAATGATAATAAAACCATTTTTATATGATGAACCATTAAGTCCAATTAAATGCTCAGTTGAAAGATTTGTTAGCAACATTGAACCCGCAATTACAACTCCAGTAAGACTTCTTCCTCCTAAAAAGAATCCATCTTTTGATTTGAGATTTTCTTTTTTAAGTTTTTTCCAAGAATATATCGCTACAAATAAAGTGTAAGCAACAAAAGAAAAAAAAGTCAACATGAATTTTAATTATTTAAAATTTCCGATACTAAAACAACTCTACCCTTTTCTAAAGATTTTTTTGCAGCTAAAGCAATAGCTAATGCCATTATTCCATCTTTTCCAGTTACTAATGGTTCATGGTCGTTGGTTAAACAATCAATAAAGTGTTTTAGTTCAATCAGATATGATTTTTCATAGCGATCCATAAAGAAATCTAAACCAATTGAACTGTGAAAACCACTAGAATCAGCATAAAAGTGTTCATCAATAACCTTATTATTGATCCCATTCATTCCTTTAGATCCAAAAACCTCAATTCTTTGATCATAGCCATAGTTTGCTTTTCTACTATTATCAATTGTTGCCATTGATCCGTTTTGAAATGTTAAAATTGTAATAGCAGTATCAATATCTCCTTGCTCCTCAATTTTTTTATCTCCAAATACTTTACCAGATGAAAATACTGAATATACTTCGCTACCCACTATGTATCTGGCCATATCAAAGTCATGAATAGCCATATCTAAAAATATTCCACCTGATCCTTTAATGTACTCAATTGGAGGTGGATTTGGATCTCTACTAGTTATTTTAACTATTTGGGTTGTTCCTATTTTTTTTGCTACCGAGAATTTTTTTACTTTATTAAAATTTGGATCAAATCTTCTATTAAATCCAACCATAAATTTAATTCCTGATTTATATACTAAATCCAAAACTTCTTTAACTTTATCCATTGATAAATCAATCGGTTTTTCACAAAATATGTGTTTTTTATATTTTGATGCTAATTTTATATGCTCAGAATGAAAATTTGTTGGAGATGATATTATTACAGCATCAATTAATGGGTCTTTAACTAGTTCTTCAAAATTATTATAAGTTTTTTTTACACCAAATTTATTTAAATAAGGCAAATTTTTTACGTTAACTTTTGCAGCACCATATATTATTGCATCGTTTATATTTTCAGAAATATTTTTGATGTGAATCTTACCAATTCTTCCAATTCCAACAATACCGATCTTTAACTTTTTCATTTTATATAAACATTGAAGTATAACCTAAATTTTCTTACAAGTTAAGTTATTTTAATTTTCTTAAATTAGGTTTAATTTTAAATAAGCTGTAGTTAGTTAAAAAAAACCATGAAAATAGAAATATACCAAATTAAGGATCAGGCTAAAGGAAATTTTAATAATGGTGAAATACTTGAAAATAAGCCAATAGGTTTCCCTGGTGAAAATGGTAAATTAAAATCTTATTCAAATATATTCTATTGGGCTCATGCATGGACTACTAATCAAAAAAGCACAATTGGTCTTCACCCGCACAAGGGTTTTGAAATATGTAGCTTTGTATTAAAAGGAAAAATTAATCATTATGATACTAATCAGAAAAAATGGATCTCTTTATCTGAAGGCGATGTTCAAATAATAAGATCTGGAAGTGGTATTTCGCATTCAGAAGAGTTGTTGGAAAACTCAGAAATCTTTCAAATATGGTTTGACCCTGATGTTTCTAAATCAATCCATAAATATCCTAGTTATAGTGATTATAAAAAAAATGATTTTGATATTATTGATTTAAAATCAAAAAAAATCAAACTAATTAAAACCGAAAATTCAATATTGAAGATGGATTCTGAGGGAATAATAATAAAAGAATATTATTTTAAAGACAATGAAAAAAATCAAAAAATTGAAATTTTAGAAAATAAAATTCATTCATTCTTCCTCTTAAATGGTGAGATTGAGTTGGATAAAAAGTTAATTGTTAAAGGAGATTTTTTCAAAGTTTCTGATTTAAAAGAATTAGATATTAAAATTCTTTCAAATTCTAAAGTTTTTGAAATAGTTTCACCTAAAATTTTAAGTTATAAAACTTATTATGGTAATTAAAAAATATATATCGTTTATACTTTTTTTTAGTTTATTTTTTTTGAATTCTTGTGATTCAAAAAAAAACATACCAAATATTGTTTTTATTTTGGTTGATGATCTGGGATGGAATGATTTGGGTTATACTGGAAGTGATTTTTATGAAAGTCCTAATATTGATCTTTTATCTCTAGAAAGCTTTCACTTTTTAAATGCTTATTCTTCTAGTCCAGTTTGTTCTCCAACTAGAGCAGCAATAATGACTGGTAAGCATCCTGCGAGAATTAATATAACAGACTGGATTCCGGGAGTTGATCCTAAAGATAAATTACTTTTGGGACCAAAAGATTTACATGCACTTCCTTTAAATGAAAAGACTATTGCTGAATTTTTAAAGGAGGGAGGCTACAATACATTTTATGTTGGTAAATGGCATTTAGGATCTGAAGGTTTTTATCCAGAAAATAATGGTTTCGATATTAATATTGGCGGATTTGAAAAGGGAAGTCCAATGGGAGGCTATTATTCCCCATATAAAAACCCAAAATTATCTAATGGTCCTGAAGGCGAATATCTTACTGATCGCCTTACAAATGAGTCAATTGAGTTAATTAAAAATAATAATAGTAGTCAACCATTTGCTCTTTTTCTTTCGTATTATAACGTACATACCCCAATTCAAGCTAATAAAAAGTACCTTGAATATTTTGACAATAAGCTATCTCAAATTGAAGATAATCTTGTGAGAACTAAAAAAGAGGGAAAGGCAATTTCTAGATTAAATCAAACAGATTCAAAATATGCTTCTATGGTTTATGCAGTTGATCAAAATATTGGTAAGCTTATAAAAAATCTCAAAGAGAATAATTTATATGAAAATACAATTATAGTTTTTACATCTGATAATGGTGGACTTTCAACTCAAAAAAAAATTGCACCAACTTCAGTTTATCCTCTAAGAGCTGGAAAAGGCTGGCTTTATGAAGGGGGTATAAAAATTCCTCAACTAATTAAAGTTCCAGGTATTTCAAAAAATACTAAAATTTATGATTTAACTGTTTCACATGATTTATTTCCAACAATTTTAGATTTTTTAGGAATTCAATATAATATTAAAGTTGATGGTATAAGTTTAAAACCAATAATTGAAAACAAAGATAAAACAAAAAGAGAAGAAATTTTTTGGTATTATCCTCATTACCATGGAAGTTTATGGAAGCCAGGCTCCGCAATAAGATATAAAAATTGGAAATTGGTTTTGCATTATGAAACTGAAAGTAGTGAGTTATTCGACCTTGAAGATGACCCCGGTGAATTAAATGACTTGTCTTTGGAGTTCCCACAAATAAAAAATAATTTATTAAATAAAATTGATAAGATGATTAAAGAAACTGACGCCAAATTGGTTTCTAAAAATGAAAATTACATAATTGATTAATCTTGAAAATAATGATTTTAAAAGTAAATTTAATTTTATGTTTTTGTTTATTCATGACCTCTATTAGTTGTAATGATTTTAGTGTTAATAATGAAAAAAAAATAAAACCAAATATTATTTTTTTTTTAGTTGACGATCTGGGATGGAGTGATTTAGGATCTTATGGAAGTGAATTTTATGAGACTCCAAATATCGATTCTCTTGCAAAATCAGGTATCAAATTTACTAATGCTTATTCAGCATGTCATGTATGCTCTCCTGCAAGAGCAAGTATTTTAACAGGTAAATATCCTGCTACTTTAAATTTGACTGATTGGTTAACTGGTAGGCCAAGTATGCCTTATGATAAATTAAAGGGTCCTGAAATCATTCAGCATTTACCATATGATGAAATTACCATTGCAGAAACTTTAAAAAATCTAGGTTATAAAACTGGAATTTTTGGTAAGTGGCATCTTGGGGAAGACCCTTCTGACCCTTTAGCCCATGGGTTTGATGTTCATCTTCCAGATTGGTCTAAAGGATGGCCAAATAAAGGATACTTTGCTCCTTTTGGACTTGATGGATTTGATAATTCTAAGGAAGGTGAATATCTAACTGACAAATTAACTGATGAAGCAATTAAATACATTGAAAAAAATAAAGAAGATCCTTTTTTTATATATGTTTCTTACTTTGCTGTTCATGATCCAATTCAAGGAAGAAAAGATTTAGTTGAAAAATATACCCAAAAATTACAAAACATTAATAATTTTAGAGATTTACCTTTCATTTTAGAGGGAAATCCTGATGACTTAGATAAATCTTCAAAAGACGAATTGCTGAAAAAAGTAAGATCAAAAGGGTATGTGAATAAATTTCAAACTTTTGATAAAAATCTAGTTTTAATAAAGCAGTATCAAGATAACGTAGAGTTTGCTGCAATGGTCGAAAGTGTTGATCAAAGTTTAGGAAAAATTTTAAATAAAATTAATGATCTTAATTTAGATGAAAATACAATAATATTTTTCTATTCTGACAATGGCGGAATGGCAGCAATGAATGGAACTCCATGGACTAAATTGAAAAAATCAGAATTAGATGGAGCTTTTTCTACTTCAAACTTACCATTAAGGGGTGCGAAAGGATGGCTTTATGAAGGGGGTATTAGGGTGCCTTTAATTATTAAAAACCCAAAAACTTCTCTAACGGGATTAGAAAGTAATCTTCCTGTGTCAAGTGTTGATATATTGCCTACAATTTTAACCATGGTAGATTCTAATATTAAAATCAGTGATGATATTGAGGGTGTTGATATAAGTCCTGTAACAATAGGAAAAGATATTAATAGGGGACCAATTTATTGGCATTTTCCACATTACAGTAACCACGGCATGCAAAGTCCAGGGGGAGCTATTAGAGATGGAGATTATAAGTTAATTGAATATTTTGAAAATGGTTCTGTTCAACTTTTTAATCTTAAAGATGATATTGGTGAATTAAATGATATTTCAAAAATTGAAATTGAAAAGACTAAAGATTTAAAATTAAAACTTAAAAATTGGAGAGAAAAAGTTAACGCCAGGATGATGAAAAAAAATCCTAATTATGATAAGGATTTTGACAGAAATACTAATCCTTGGCTGAATTGATTTTTAATTAAACTTCATTGAATTATTATTAATCTTTTTGTTTAAATTTGAATAATAATTATTAAACAAAGTGAGTCAATTTACTTCAATTGTTTTTTTTAAGTTTAAAAAAAATAAGTTTTGGGCTTTTAAGCAGATGGCTTTTTCAAATAAGCATCTTTACAATAATTCTGGTTTAATTTTTCATAAGCATTTGGGAACTGGGAGTGGATCGGGTTTTAGTCTTTGGCCTGATTTTTCTACATATGCAATATTAACTGTCTGGTCAAGTGAAAAATTTTATTCTGATTTTTTAAATAATAATAATTGGTTAAAAAAATATACTGCTAAGTCTTCATCGACTAGGACATTGATTTTAAATCCTTATTTCACTAAAGGACTATGGGATGGAGTTAATCCCTTTGAAAACAATTTAGATAAGAATATTCTCAAAAAAAAGGTTGTAGTTATTACTAGAGCTAAAATAAGATTTAGTAAATTAATTCAATTCTGGTTATCAGTTCCCAAGGCCTCCAGAGCAATTTTAAAGTCAAAAGGAGTTTTATTTTATAAGGGTATTGGTGAGTTGCCTTTTATCCATCAAGCAACACTTAGTATTTGGAGAAATGAGTTTGATATCAATCAATTTGCATATGCAAAAAAAGACCATTCAGATATAATTAAAAAAACAAGAACTAATAACTGGTATGGAGAGGATATGTTTACACGTTTTTATTTAATATCTGATTCTGAAAATTTAAATTAAATATGAAAAAAGCTATTATTATCGGTTCAGGAATTGCAGGAATGGCATCAGCAATCAGATTAAAAAAAATTGGATATTCAGTTAGTGTTTTTGAATCAAACTCATATCCAGGGGGAAAGCTTTCTGATTTTAGATTAAATAAATTTAGATTTGATGCTGGACCTCCATTATTCACATTACCTAATTTAGTCGATGATCTTTTTATTTTGTGTGGGGAAAATCCTTCAGATTTTTTCAATTATAAAAAGAAAGAGATTGCATGTAATTATTTTTGGGAAGATGGTGTTAATTTAAAAGCCTATAGCAATCAAAATAAATTTATCAATGAAGTTGAGATTAAACTTGGAGTCCATAAAAGTATTATCAAAAAATATTTAGAAAAGGCAAAAGAAAAATATGAATTAGTTGAAAATATATTTTTGAAAAAGTCGTTACATGATTTCTCAACCTATCTCACACTTGATACTTTAAAGGCCTTATTTAAAATTTCAAAATTAGAAATCAATAACTCATTACATGATATAAATTCAAACCAATTAAAAGAAAAACATCTTGTTCAATTCTATGATAGATATGCGACATATAATGGATCTGATCCTTATAAGACTCCTGGTATAATGTCAATAATTCAGCATTTAGAAAGTAATTTTGGTACTTACGTTCCGATTAAGGGAATGAATGATATAACTCAATCAATCTATAAATTAGCGAAAAGGCAGGGAATTAAATTTAATTTTAATACTAAAGTTAATGAGATAATTAAAGACAATAAAATTGTAAATGGAGTAATCGCTGGTGGAAAAAAATATGAATCCGATGTTGTTGTTTCAAATGTAGATATAAAGTTAACATACAAGTATTTATTAAAAGATATTCCTACACCTAAACATATTCAAAAGGCTGAAAGGTCAAGTTCTGCAATAATTTTTTACTGGGGTATTTCAAAACAGTTCAATCAATTAGATCTTCATAATGTTCTGTTTTCAGAAAATTATAAGATGGAATTTGATTACATTTTTAATAAAAAAGATGTTCCAAAAGATAATACAATTTATATTAATATCACCTCAAAAGATGTTGAAGGAGATGCTCCAAAAAATTGTGAAAATTGGTTTGTAATGATAAACACGCCTTCTGATTATGGACAAAATTGGGATGATTTAACAAAAAAATTAAGATCAAGAGTAATTAAAAGAATCAATAAGATTCTCAATTGCAAATTAGAGGATTTAATTGTTGAAGAAAGTATTATGACTCCTCCAATAATTGAAAATAAAACCAAATCCTTCAGAGGGGCTTTATATGGTCAGTCTAGTAACAGTAAATTTTCAGCATTTTTAAGACACTCAAATTTTTCTAATAACATCAAGAATCTTTATTTCTGTGGAGGTAGTGTTCATCCTGGTGGAGGAATACCCTTATGTTTAATGTCTGCTAAAATTGTTGAAGACTTAGTTAATTCAAAATCTTAAATTTATTAATTTTTAGAAATTTGAATTAGTCTTTGGACATTAATTTAATTTTTAAATAAAAATTTTTACTGAAAGATAATTAAGTTATTTATATTTATAAAATCAAAAAACATCTTTAAAATAGATACCATTAAAAGACTTTCTTTATTTTTTATTTTTGGCCTTTTATCAGTATCATTTTCAATTGGGCAGGAGATTCAGTATAATTCATGGAATAGTTTTTTTTCGGATTATTCTCTTACAAACTCTAATTCATTAAGATTAGAACTTCACATAAGATCTAAAGATTTTTATAAATCTAAGGATCAGTATCTTATTCGCCCCTCAATAACATTTAAAGGTGATAAAAACACTTATTATTCATTGGGAATTACTAATCTATCAACATATAAAGATGAAATTTGGATCAATGAAAGAAATATTTGGCAGCAATTTGGTTTTTCTTTAAACAAGAATAAATCTAATTATTTTGGGAGGGTAAGGTTAGAGCAACGTTGGATAAATAAAAAAGATATTTCAGAAATTTATAATACAAGAATTCGATTTAGACTTGGATTTGAGATGTTTTTTAACAAGAAAAAAATGTATGGTCCCAAACTAGTTTTTTTTAATGAAGTTTTCATGATTTTAAATAAAGGTTTTCCATATTATTTCAATCAAAATTGGACATTTATTGGAATTAAAAAAAATATTTTTAAGAGATATATTTTTCAAACTGGTTTTCAAAGAAACTCTATACTTGCAAATGAAAATTACATTCATAAAAACATTTGGTCTTCAACAATATTTATCAGGTTTCAGTAATCTAAGTAACGTAATTTAAATTAAGTTTTTTTAAATTAACATTGCTTTTAACTATGACATCTATTTAAAACAAATTTCCTAATATTAGCAATGATTTAGATAAATTTTTGTGATCTGGCTGGGGCTCGAACCCAGGACCCTCTCCTTAAAAGGGAGATGCTCTACCAACTGAGCTACCAGATCTAAATTAACTAGTTTGCAAATATACTATCAAATATTAATTTTTCAAGTTCTATTTATTATAAATTTGCATATATTTTATGATATAAATGAATAATCTAATCGTATTAATTGGCTATATGGGATCAGGTAAAAGTTCTGTAGCTAAGACCTTATCATCAAAACTAAAAACTAATCATATTGACCTTGATAAATTCATAGAATATTCTGAAGGTATCTCTATTTCAAATATATTTAAAAAGAAGGGTGAAATTAATTTTAGAAAAACTGAAAGGAAATATTTAGAAAATATTTTAAAAAGCAAGAAATACTCAATTATTTCTTTAGGTGGGGGGACTCCTTGTTATTTTAATAATATGGAAGTTATAAATAAACATTCTAATAACACTGTTTTTTTGAGAACTTCAATTAATGAACTTACTGAAAGACTATTTATTGAAAAAACTAATAGACCTATTATATCTCATATAGAATCAAAAAAAAACCTAAATGATTTTATTGCAAAGCATCTATTTGAAAGAAATAAATTTTATAACAAAGCCAGAATTATAATTGATACAGATAAAAAAATAATTGATCAAATAATTTTGGAGATATTAAATAAGTTAACTTAAGTAAACGCCTTCATTTTTATTATTTAGTTCAACCGAAATAATTTCATTTATTGAGGTTGATAATGAAATTCCTTTAAAATCAGCTTTTACAGGAAAATTTTTGTGATTTCTATTAACTAAAACTGCAGTTTTAAGTTTTTTAACTGTAAATTCTAATAAGAATTTTACCCCATAGATTAATGTTTTGCCCGAGTCTAAAACATCATCTACTAGAACAACTGATTTATTTTTAATTTGATTTAAATCACTTGATGTTGAATATCCCCTAATAGGATTTTTTTTATTAATATGAATTGAAATTAAATTAATTTCAATTTTTGAGATTTTTTTAAGGTAATTAGATATTTTTTTTGCGTAAGTATACCCATTTTTTTTAATTCCAATAATTATGATTTCTTTTTCGTCTAAATTTGATTCATATATTTGATATGCAATTCTTAAGGAGCAATCATTTAACCTTTTCGAATCCATAATTAAGGTTTTTTTTGAATTATTTTTTTTATTCGGTGTTCTCATAATATAAATAAAATCATTTTTTTTTATTTTCTAAAAAGTTTTTAATATCTCTTCTATTTTTTTTTGTAGGTCTTCCTTTGGCATTTTTAATTTTTAAATTGGTATTTATAGAATTTAATTTTTTGTTTATAAATTCATCATCGTTTGTTTTATCAATTATATATTGGTATAGGAGTTTTGGGCTTATTCTTGATTTAGGTATTTCCAAAACTTCAACTGAATAGTTGATTTGGTTTTTACGAATTAAAATAGTATCACTTGGAAAAATTTCTTTTGAAGGTTTAATATTTTTATTATTTATCTTTACATGACCATTTTTACAGGCTTTAGTTGAAAGATTTCTTGTTTTAAAATATCTAATGCACCATAAAAATTGATCAATCCTCATTTAATTTTTTTAACTTTAACAAAAATAAAGTAAAATAGTATATTGCGTCAAAATTTATTTAAATGCTATTTAAAAATTATTTATTTTATTTCACACTTCCTCTATTTATAATTATTTCTTGTGATAAAGATGATGAAGAGCAAGCCCCTGCTGCTAATGCATACTCTGAGCAGTTGATTAGTGATAATATTCTTCTTGAAGATTTTTTAAAATCACATTTTTATAACTATGAAGATTTTGAATCAAATTTAGATTCAATAGTAAAAATTAAAATTGATTCAATTTCAGGAATTAATCAAAATAAAACTTCTTTATATGATCAAGTAAAAAGCAAAGATATTTCAGTTATTGATGAAAATAATCTACCTGTAAAACATACTTTATATTATTTAGTTGTAAAACAGGGAATTAAAAAAAGCAAACCAAGCATTGTTGACTCGGTCTTCGTGAGATATGAAGGTAAATTACTAAATGGCTTTGTTTTTGATCAAAGATCTCAACCAGTATGGTTCGATCTTTCAAGTGTTATCCAAGGATTTAGGTATGGTTTAGAAGAATTTAGCCCTGGTAATTATCAATTAAATTCTGATGGTACTGTATTTTTCAGTGATTTTGGACAAGGGTTACTTTTTATGCCCTCAGGGTTGGGATATTTCTCTAATAGTCAAACATCAATCCCTGCATATTCTCCATTGATTTTTGAAGTATCTTTATTTACATTAAACATAACAGATCATGATTCTGACGGAATAAATTCTATTGATGAAGATGTAGACGGAGACGGGGATCCAATGAATGATGATTCAGATGGTAACTCAATTCCAAATTTATTTGATAATGATGATGATGGTGATGGTATTCCAACTAAAGACGAATATGATCAAAATAATGATGGACAACCTGATGATTCGGATTCAGATTCAATTCCAGACTATTTGGATACTGAGGGTTAATCAATAAAATAATCTTTATTTTTTTTATTTAATTTCAAAAGATAATTTAAGCTAAGTGAAAATTGATTTGGTCTAACGTGAATATGACCAATATAACTGTTATTATTTAAATTTTTTAGTTTAACTTCATTTTCAGTAAAGCCTCTCTCATAAAAAAGAGAAATGCCAATTTGTTTAATAAAAAATTTAAAGCCTACCTTGAGACTCATAGTGAGGTTTTTATTTACTTCTTCTAAATTTAGTTCCCTTGATTTTAAATTTAATATATATTGAAATGATGGTCCAGTAAATAATGTTAAAAATTTACCAAAAACTTTATATCCAATTAAAACTGGAATTTCAATTTTAGAAATTGAAAGAGAATTTTCTTCAAAACTTGTTTTATTTTCTGAGTATATTAATTCTTGACTTAAACTTATTAGAAGTAGATTATAATCAATAAATGTACCCAAATGAAAACCAGTTTTACTTTTTGAGGAAACACTTTCAAGTGATGGGGAATTTATATCTAAATCTCCCATTGAATCAAAATTTAATCCTCCTTTTAAACCAAAATTTATTTGTGAAAAAACACAAAAGAAGCTTAAAAATAAAAAATAAAAAAAAAGCTTAAACATTATTTTTTTTTCGCTCTATAACTTTTATGACAGCTTTTGCTATTGCAGTATCATTAAGGCTATATTTATTCATTAGATCTGAGGGTTTACCAGATTCTCCAAATGTATCTTTAGTTGCAACAAATTCTTGAGAACATGGAAAAAATGAGGTTAAAGTTCTAGAAATACTTTCTCCCAAACCCCCATAATAGTTGTGTTCCTCAGCACTAACAACACATCTAGTTTTTTTTACTGAATCTAATATAATCTTTTCGTCCAGAGGCTTAATTGTATGTATATTTATTACTTCACAACTAATTCCCTCATTTTCTAGTTTTTCAGCTGCAATTAAGGATTCCCATACTAAATGTCCTGTTGAAACAATAGTCGCATCATTTCCAGACTTTAATAATATACCTTTCCCTATATTAAAATCCTGGTTAATTGGAGTGAAATTTGGAACAACTGGTCTCCCAAATCTTAAGTAAACTGGACCTTTAATTTTTGATATTGCAAGAGTTGCAGCTTTAGTTTGATTATAATCACAAGTATTAATAACTGTCATTCCAGGTAACATTTTCATTAATCCTATATCTTCAAGTATTTGATGAGTAGCTCCATCTTCACCTAATGTGATTCCAGCATGAGAAGCACATATTTTTACATTTTTGTTTGAATATGCAATTGATTGTCTTATTTGGTCATAAACTCTTCCGGTTGAAAAATTAGCAAATGTTCCTGTAAATGGTATTTTACCACCAATTGTAAGACCTGCAGCAATCCCCATCATATTGGCTTCTGCAATTCCAATTTGAAAAAATCTTTCAGGATTTTCTTTAATAAATTGATTCATTTTCAATGAACCAATAAGGTCTGCACATAATGCAACAACATTTTTATTTTTTCTACCTAGCTCTGTGAGTCCATCACCGAATCCTGAGCGAGTGTCTTTAGAACCTTGATTTTTAAATTTAGTCATTATAATAAATAAATTTTAATAGTCTCCAAGAGTTTCAATATTTTGAGAAAGGGCAATTTCTAATTGTTCATCATTTGGAGCTTTACCATGCCAAGCATGTGTATTCATCATAAAATCAACTCCGTTTCCCATTTCAGTTTTCATTAAAATGCAAACAGGTTTTTTGTTTCCCGAGAGATTTTTAGCTTTTTTTAAAACCGAAATAATTTGTTCAACATCGTTACCTTTATTTAAGTGTAGTAGCTCCCATCCAAAAGCTTTAAATTTTTCAGATAAATTTCCAAGCGAGAGAACTTCTTCTGTTGGACCATCAATTTGTTTTCCATTTAAATCAACTGTCACAATTAAGTTATCAATTTTTTTTGCTGAGGCATACATTATTGCTTCCCAGTTTTGTCCTTCTTGCAATTCTCCATCACCAACAAGTGCATATACAATATGAGGATCTTTATTTAATTTCTTTGAATGCGCTGCACCAATTGCAACTGATATTCCTTGACCAAGAGAACCTGAAGAAATTCTTATGCCAGGTAAACCTTCGTGAGTTGTAGGGTGTCCTTGCAATCTAGAATTTATATCCCTAAAGGTTTTAAGTTCTTCTAAAGGAAAAAATCCTTTACGGGCAAGTGTACTATATAAAACTGGAGATATATGACCGTTAGATAAAAAAAATAAATCCTCATTTATTCCGTCCATTTCAAATTCAATATTTATTGACATAATCTCATTATAAAGAACTACAAAAAACTCTGCACAACCAAGAGATCCTCCTGGATGACCAGAATTCACTTTATTAACCATTCTTAGAATGTCTCTTCTTACTTGTGTTACGGTTTTTTTTAGTGTTTCAATTTTAGTCATTTTTTTATAATATTTTTTCAAATTTAAATCATTGTTTAAAGGTTTCAAAGATTACAATAAAATTTATTTAAATTTTAATTCTTTGTTAATTTATTGAAATTCTATAATTAGAAGTTTGAGTTCTTTATCTTTGAGTTTTTATAAAAATGAATTTCAAGCTTTTAAAAAAAGATATTCAAAGTCATGCTAGAGCAGGATTAATTTTAACTGATCATGGTGAAATTCAGACTCCTGTTTTTATGCCAGTTGGAACTTCAGCTAGCGTAAAAGGGGTTCATCAAAGAGAACTTAAAAACGATATAAATTCAGATATAATTCTCGCCAATACTTACCATCTTTACCTTAGGCCTGGACCTGAAATATTAAATGGTGCAGGAGGGATTCATAAATTCATGAATTGGGAAAGACCAATATTAACTGATTCTGGTGGGTATCAAGTATATTCTCTTTCATCAAAAAGAAAAATTAGTGAAGAGGGTGTTAAATTTCAGTCTCATATTGATGGATCTTATCATTTTTTTAATCCTGAAAAAGTCATCGATATTCAAAGAAAGATTGGTGCAGACATTATAATGGCCTTTGATGAATGTACACCTTATCCTTGTGATTACAAATATGCTAAAAATTCAATGCAAATGACTCACAGGTGGTTAGATAGATGTATTATAAAAGAAAAAAATACTCCTTATTTGTATGATTTTAACCAAACATTATTTCCAATTGTTCAAGGCAGTACTTATAAGGATTTAAGAATTGAATCAGCTGAATATATTTGTTCAAAGAATATGAAAGGAAATGCAATTGGTGGTTTGTCGGTAGGAGAACCACATGAAGAAATGTATTCTATGACAGAATTAGTTTGCTCTATATTACCTGAAGAAAAACCTCGTTATTTAATGGGAGTTGGAACCCCAATTAATTTATTAGAAAATATTTCCCTGGGTGTAGATATGTTTGATTGTGTTATTCCTACAAGAAATGCTAGAAATGGAATGCTTTTTACTTCAGATGGAGTAATTAACATTAAAAACAGAAAATGGGAGTCGGATTTCTCGCCAATTGATGAAGAATCTAATACTTTTGTAGATATCAATTATTCTAAATCGTATTTAAGACATTTATTTAGTGTAAATGAAATTCTTGGTAAACAAATAGCTACAATTCATAATCTTGGATTTTACAGAAGATTAGTTAAAGATGCCAGAAAAAGAATTATTAAAGGGGATTTTCAAGAGTGGAAAGGAAAAATGATAAAAAGAATGAATAATAGATTATAATTAATGAAAAAAATTGATTTATATATAATTAAAAGATATTTGACAACTTTTTTAGTGATGCTTCTATTATTTATCCCAATTGGTATAATGGTTGATGTTGCTGAAAAAGTTGATAAATTTAAAGAAAATGAAGTGCCATTAACTGATATTATTTCTTACTATATTGACTTCACATGGTATTTTGGAAATTTATTATTTCCTATTTTTTTATTTTTGGCTGTAATCTGGTTTACCTCTAAGTTAGCTAATAATAGTGAAATTATTGCTATTCTAAGTAGTGGTATTTCTTTCACGAGATTTTTAAGGCCATATTTAATATCAGCAACAATAATTGCTGTTTTTTCATTTTTTTCAGGTATGTTTATTGTTCCAAGTTCAAATAAAAGCTATAATGAATTTCATTTTAAGCATTTGAATAAAAAAAAGGATGACAGAAAGAAAAATAATTTATACAAACAAATTAATGATAACGAATTCATTTATGTAAGTAACTACGATCCTATTAGATTACGAGGGTTAAACTTTACCCTTGAGCATTTTGAAAAAAACAAACTGAAATTTAAAATTTTTGCTGAATCAATAAGATGGGTTGAAAAAGATTCTTTTTTTCGACTAATCAACTATAAAAAAAGGTCATTTGCTTTTGATAAAGAGATGTATTTAACTCAAAATCGGAAAGATACTTTATTTGATTTTGAAATTTCCGATCTTTCTCCATTAAATTATAAAGCTGAAACTTTAAATTTAAAGGATTTAAATGATTTTATTGATTCTGAAATTAAGAGCGGTTCTACATTAATTAATACTCATTTACTTGTAAGACATAAGAGATGGAGTCTTCCACTTTCTTCATTTGTCCTCACTATTATAGGAGTTTCAGTTGCTTCCTTTAAAAGAAGAGGGGGTATGGGTATTAATCTAGCATTTGGTATAACACTTGGATTTATTTTTATCTTTTTTGATAAAATTTTTGGAGTATTAGTAACTAAATCAACTTTGTCACCTTTTATTGGTGCTTGGTTTCCTTTTTTTCTTTTTGGGACATTAGCAATCTTTCTAATTAATTATGCTAGAAGATAAAACCAAGAGTATCATTAATCTTCATATAGTTATTTTTATTTGGGGATTTACATCTATTCTTGGCCGTTTGATTTCAATTGATTCATTTTCAATTGTTTGGTATCGAATGCTGTTAGCTTCTTTGTTTATTTATATATATTTTATTTTTCATAAAAAAAATATTTTCAATGTTAACATAAAAAGTTTAGGTTACTTTTCTTTAGGCGGATTACTTATTTCAATTCATTGGTTATTATTATTTTATTCAATTAAAATTTCATCAGTTTCAATTGCAGTTTCAATGTTATCAACTGGAGCAATTATGATGTCAGTTATTGATCCATTGATTAAAAAAAAGAAAATATTATATTATCAGTTTTTTTTAGGAATAATTGTTACTCTGGGAGTATTTGTTATTTTTTTTTCTGAAAAAGACTCTTTAAATGGAATTGTGTTTGGATTATTTGCAGCCTTCTTATCAGTTTTGTTTACAATATTGAACAAAAAACTAGTTAATGAATATAATCCAAACACAATTACATTTTATGAAATTTTTTCAGGTTTTATTTTTTTATCTTTTTATTCTTTAATTTTTAACAAATTTTCAATTCAATTTTTTAATTTAAGTTTAGATGATTTTCTTTGGCTAATTATTTTAAGTTCAATTTGTACAGCATTTGCTTTTACATATTCAGTCAAAATTATGAAACATATTTCTCCTTATACTTTCATGATTAGTATTAATTTGGAACCCATATATGCAATAGCATTATCTATTTTAATTTTCAAAGAAAAAGAGTTGTTGAGTTTTAATTTTTACATAGGAGCTTTTATTATACTTATTTCGGTTTTTATCAATGGTTTATTAAATTTTAATCAAAATGGAAAATAATTTTTATTTATTATAAAATATTTAAATTTGTTTATATATATAATTATGGAGTATTTAGATTTTGAAAATCCAGTTAAAGAAATTATTGATCAAATTGAAAAATGTAAATTGATTGGGAATGAAAGTGAAATTGATATTTCTGATACCCAAAAAAAACTGGAGTTAAAACTTCAAGAAACAAAAAAATCTATTTATAGTAATTTATCTGCATGGCAAAGAGTTCAACTTTCAAGGCATCCTTCAAGACCTTACACATTAGATTACATAAAAGGGATTTGTGGTGACTCATTTCTTGAACTTCATGGTGATAGAAATGTTAAAGATGATAAAGCAATGATTGGAGGATTAGGTAAAATTAACAGTCAATCTTTTATGATAATTGGAACTCAAAAAGGTTATAATACAAATACTAGAAAATATCGAAATTTCGGAATGTCTAATCCAGAGGGATATAGGAAAGCACTTAGATTAATGAAGTCAGCTGAGAAGTTTAATTTACCAATTTTAAGTCTTATTGATACTCCTGGTGCTTATCCTGGTATTGAAGGAGAAGAAAGAGGTCAAGGTGAAGCCATTGCAAGGAATATATTTGAAATGTTATCTATTAAAGTCCCAATAATTGTAGTGATAATAGGGGAGGGAGCTTCAGGAGGCGCGCTAGGTATTGGGGTTGGCGACTCAGTATTTATGCTTGAAAACACTTGGTATTCAGTAATATCTCCTGAGTCATGTTCTTCTATTTTATGGCGAAGTTGGGAGCACAAAGAAATGGCAGCAGAAGCATTAAAATTAACTGCTAAAGACATGAAAAAAGCTAAATTAATAGATAAAATAATTACTGAACCTATTGGAGGTGCACATTTTGACAGATCAACTATTTTTAAATCAGTTAAAGATGAGGTTTATAAATCTTTTATTAACCTTGATAAGTTAAATTCAAAAGATTTAATTAAATTAAGAAGAGAAAAATTCAATAGTATGGGAATATTTGATTCTTAATTTTAAATTATTAACATTTTTTTTTTTTTATAAACTTTTAATTGTTCAAATTTCATTAAAAGATTAAACTTTTTTAACTCGGTTATTAATTATTGATTAGTTATTTTAGGTGTATGAAAACAAGTAAATCATTTACGAATGATGGTATCTCCAAAGGTAATTTAATTAACCTTGAGTCTGGAAGAATTCCCCCCCAGGCTATTGACCTTGAAGAAGCTGTAATAGGAGCAATGTTAATAGATAAAAAAGGAGTTGACGAAGTAATTGATATACTGACTCCAGAGGTTTTTTACAAGGAATCAAATAAACTTATTTTCGAATGTGTTCACAACCTTTTTGAAGAATCTGAACCAATTGATTTACTAACAGTTTCTTCAAAATTAAGAAAGAAAGGTCTTTTAGAAAGAATAGGTGGAGATTTTTATTTAGTACAGTTATCTAAAAAAGTTTCAACATCTGCTCATATTGAATTTCATGCACGTATTATTCAACAGAAATTTATTCAAAGAAGTTTAATTAAAATTTCAAACGAAATAATAAATGATTCTTATAAAGACTCTATAGATGTATTTGATTTACTTGATGAAGCCGAATCAAAGTTATATGACATTACCCAGGGCAATATTAAAAAGTCTGCAGTAACAGCTCAAAATTTAGTTATTCAAGCAAAAAACAGAATTGAGGAAATTGCAAAAAAAGACGGTTTGAGTGGAATTGCAACTGGTTTTGATAAGGTTGACAAGTTAACTTCTGGTTGGCAACCAAGTGATTTGATAATTATTGCTGCTAGACCAGGAATGGGTAAAACTGCTCTTACATTATCAATGGCCAGAAATATTTCTGTAATTAAAAATATTCCAGTAGCTTTTTTTTCTTTAGAGATGTCATCAGTACAGCTAATTACTAGGTTAATTTCTTCAGAGACAGGGTTATCATCTGAAAAGCTCAGGACAGGTAAACTTGAAAGTCATGAATGGGAACAATTAAACGTTAAAGTTAGCGCGCTAGAAAAAGCACCTCTTTTCATAGATGATACTCCCTCACTTTCTATTTTTGATCTTAGAGCAAAAGCAAGAAGATTGTCCTCTCAGCACAAAATTAAATTAATAATTGTGGACTATTTACAATTAATGACAACTGGAACCTCTAATAAAACTGGAAATAGAGAGCAAGAAATATCAACTATTTCAAGAAATTTAAAATCTCTTGCTAAAGAACTTAATATCCCAATAATTGCTCTTTCTCAACTTTCAAGGGCAGTTGAGACTAGAGGTGGATCAAAGCGTCCGATATTATCTGACTTAAGAGAATCAGGAGCTATTGAACAAGATGCTGACATAGTTTCTTTTATTTTTAGACCTGAGTATTATGGTATGGACTATTGGGATGATGATGAAAATTCTTCAGCAGAGGGTCAAGCAGAATTTATAATTTCTAAACATAGAAATGGTAGTTTAGGTAATATTAAACTTAAATTTGTAGCTAGCCTAGGTAAATTTGAAAATATTGAGAATTCTGATTCTCCTTTTGAATTTCATTCAAAAATGAATCCAAAAAGACTTCCTTACGCTGATAATGATTCTGATGAAAATTTTGAAGATAACAAAGAAAATGATTTTCCTTTTTGATTAAAAATTCATCTAACTTTTTCAATTAGTGCTTTAAATGCCTTTGGTTCATTCATTGCTAAATCAGCTAATATCTTTCTATTTAAAATTATGCCTTTAGTTTTTAATTTGTTTATTAAGATACTATATGAAAGTCCATACAATTTAGAACCCGCATTAATTCTCGAAATCCATAATGATCTAAAAGTTCGTTTTTTAACTTTTCTATCTCTGTAAGAATATAGCATTGCTTTGTCAACAGCATTTTTAGCAATAGTCCACACGTTTTTTCTTCTTCCAAAATAGCCTTTAGCTAGTTTAAGAATCTTTTTTCTTCTATTTCTTGATGCAACTGAGTTTAAAGATCTGGGCATAATTTTAGTGTATTAATTTAAATAAAAAAGTCACTTTAAAAATTTAAAATGTAAAGTTATTTTAGTCTTAATTGTTCTTTAATGTTATTTGTATCACTATCATGAACTAATGTTGAATGAGTTAGTTTTAATTTTCTTTTTTTTGATTTTTTAGTAAGAATATGACTTTTAAAGGCATGTTTTCTTTTGATTTTTCCAGAACCAGTCATTTTGAACCTTTTTTTGGCACTAGATTTGGTTTTCATTTTTGGCATGTTATTATTTTTTAATTATTTTTTTTGGTGAAATAAACATTATCATTTTTTTTCCTTCTAATTCAGGTAATTGTTCAACTTTACCAATTTTTTCTAAATCTTGAGCCAATCTTAGTAATAAAATTTGACCTTGCTCTTTGAATATTATGGATCTGCCTTTAAAAAAAACAAAAGCTTTTAATTTCGCTCCTTCTTTTAAGAATTTTTCTGCATGTTTTTTTTTAAATTCATAATCGTGTTCATCTGTATTCGGGCCAAATCTTATTTCTTTAACAACAACTTTAGTTGATTTTGATTTTAATGATTTCTCTCTTTTTTTTTGTTCGTATAAAAATTTCTTATAATTTAAAATTTTGCAAACTGGCGGAGTAGCATTTGGAGAAATCTCAACAAGATCTAATTCTTGCTCATCTGATAATCTTAAAGCTTCAGACAAACTGTAAACTCCAATTTCTATATTTGGTCCTACTAGTCTGACTTCATGAGCAGTAATATTATTGTTAATCTTGTGTGGATTAATCTTTATTACCCTTCCTGGCCTATTTGATCTTTTTCTTCGTATTGCTATGACTTTATAATTTTAATTATTTTCAAATTTAGAGATACTTTCTGAAATATCAATATTTAATTTTTTAATAAATTCATTAGTTGAAAAATCTCCTAAAACTCCAGACTTATGTTTTCTGACAGAAACTATATTTTTGTTTACTTCATTTTCACCAATAATTATCATGTAAGGGTATTTTTTTAATTCAGCTTCTCTAATTTTTTTACCTATTGTCTCATCTCTTAAATCAAGTTGCGCGCGAATTTCGTTATTTTCTAAAGAATTAAAAACTTTTTCGGCGTAATTTTTACATTTTTTACTAACGGTTAATATTATAGTTTGAATCGGGATTAGCCATAATGGAAAATTTCCTCCTGTGTGTTCTAACAGAATAGCAATAAAGCGTTCCAAACTACCAAAAGGCGCTCTATGTATCAAAACAGGTTGATGATTTCGATTATCTTTCCCTTTGTATTTTAATTTAAATCTATCAGGGAGTGTATAATCAACTTGTATAGTACCTAATTGCCAGTTTCTCCCTAGAGCATCTTTTACCATAAAATCTAATTTTGGTCCATAAAATGCAGCCTCACCGTATTCAACTTTATAATCTAGTTGCTTTTCTTTAACAGCCTTTAAAATTGCTGATTCAGCTAGTTCCCAATTTTTTTCAGTTCCAATGTATTTTTCTGGTTTATCAATATCTCTAAAAGATACTTGGGTATTGAATTTTTTAAATCCTAGGGTTTTAAAAACATATAAAACTAAATCAATAACTTTTTTAAATTCTTCATTTAATTGGCTTGGTAAACAGAATATATGTGCATCATCTTGGGTAAAACCTCTAACTCTTGTTAGTCCAAGAAGCTCTCCACTTTTCTCATATCTATATACTGTTCCAAATTCAGCATAACGCACAGGTAGATCCTTATAGCTCCACTGATAAGAATTAAAGATTTCACAATGGTGGGGACAGTTCATTGGTTTTAAGAGAAAGGTTTCACCATCAGCAGGAGTTTCAATTGGCTTAAAACTATCAGCTCCGTATTTTTGATAATGCCCAGATGTAGTGTATAAATCTTTATTTCCAATGTGTGGTGTAATTACTTGCTGGTATCCTGCTTTTTTTTGTACTTTTTTTAGAAAATTTTCTAATCTTTCTCTTAATTCAGCACCTTTAGGTAACCACAAAGGCAGTCCTTGTCCAACTTTTTCTGAAAATGTAAATAATTCTAAATCTTTCCCAAGTTTCCTGTGATCACTTTCCTTAGCCTTATTTAGTAATTCTAAATAATTATTCAATTCTTTTTGTTTTGGGAATGAAATACCATAAATCCTTGTTAATTGTTTTTTACTTTGGTCTCCTCTCCAGTATGCACCTGCTATATTTAATAATTTTACCGCTTTAATAAAGCTTGTATCTGGTATATGACCTCCTTTACATAAATCAGTAAAATCAGAATGATCACAAAAGGTGATTTCTTCATCATTAAGATTTTCAATTAATTCAATTTTATAATGATTTTTGTTTTTTTTATAATAGTTTAATGCATCTTTTTTTGATGATTCCCTCATTTTAAAAATAGATTTTTCTCTTGCAAATAAAATAAATTGTTGTTCTAATAATTTTAAATCATTTTCATTAATACTTTTATCTCCAAAGTCAACATCATAGTAAAAACCATTTTCAATAGCTGGTCCAATAGTTAGTTTTGCAGAGGGATATAATTTCACTATTGATTGAGCTAATACATGTGCTGATGAATGCCAAAATGCTTTTTTACCAATTCCATCATTCCATGTGAATAAAGTTAAACTTCCATTTTCATTTATTTTTGTTGAAGTTTCAACTATTTGGTTATTAAATTTTGCAGATAAAACATTTCTAGCAAGTCCCTCACTAATTTCTTTAGCAATATTGTAAACAGTTATGCCTTTAGAAAATTTTTTTATATTCCCGTCAGGCAGAGTTATTTCAATCATATTATGATTATTTGTATGCAAATATAGTAGGTTGTTTGAAGTACAGCAACATAATTAAATTTTATCTATTTTTTTCTTTTTCACCAAGCAATGAAATGGTAATATTTCTTATACCGTTGTATCCAAAATATATTGATATTAACATAAGAACTATTGATAAAATGAGAACATACCAGAAAAAAGGATGATTTATATTTTTAAAAGCTTGGAAGCATAATATTGGACCTGAAAATCCAAAAAATATTGACCAAACAAGATTTTTTATTCCTTTTGCTAATTTAACTTTGTTCATTTGACTTCCAATTTTTTATAGATAATCTTACACTTTTATTTTCTTTTAGAAGTTTTTTGGCAGTAATATTGTCAATTTTTAAAGTGTTCTTCAAAATATTAACTGCCCTTTTTTTTAGTTTATTATTAGTTAATTGAATATCAATCATTTTATTTCCCATAATATGGCCTAGTTTAATCATTGAAGCTGAAGATATCATATTTAATATCATTTTTTGAGCTGTGCCTGATTTCATTCTTGAACTTCCAGTAATAAATTCTGGACCAAGAATAATTTCAATGGATAAGTCTGAAATTTTAGTTATGGCACTTGATGGATTTGACGTTATACTTACAGTATATATCTTGTTAATTTTACATTTTTTCAAAGCATTTACTACATAGGGGGTAGTTCCTGAAGCAGCAATTCCAATTACTATGTCTTTATTGGATATTTGATGTTTTTTTAGGTCTATCCATCCTTGATTTAAGTCATCTTCTGCATTTTCTATACTTTTTTTAATAGCCAAGTCACCACCAGCAATAATACCAATAACAGTATCAGGATCTATTCCAAATGTCGGAGGACATTCAGAGGCATCTAATATTCCAAGTCTACCACTTGTTCCAGCACCTATATAAAATAACCTTCCTCCATTTTTTATTTTTTTTACAACTTTTTCAACAGTTATTTTAATTTTTGGTATTACTTTTTTTACAGCTAAACTTACCTTGTTGTCTTCATAATTAATTTTTTTCAATATTTCAGATGTACTCATTTTTTCTAAATTATCGTGAGCCGAATTAGATTCTGTTATATTATTGTAATCCATATTAATGGTTAATTTATAAAATAAAAAATATTAATAATGAAGAGTTGTATATTATTTCAAGGCTGAATCCAAACTTTCTTTTAAAATATTTAAAAAACTCTGAGTATTTAAATACTTATTTGAAGTAAGTTTAGAACCATGTATTAAAATAGCTAAGTCCTTTGTCATATTTCCGTTTTCAACTGTTTGAATACATACTTTTTCCAGTGTTTGACAAAAATTTATAAGTTTATTATTATTATCTAATTTTCCTCTATGTTCTAGACCTCTTGTCCATGCGAAAATTGAAGCAATGGGATTAGTTGATGTTTGGTTCCCTTTTTGATGTTCTCTAAAATGCCTAGTTACTGTTCCATGGGCTGCTTCAGCCTCCATCGTTGATCCATCTGGAGTAACTAAAGTTGATGTCATAAGTCCTAATGATCCAAACCCTTGTGCAACTGTATCAGATTGTACATCTCCATCATAATTTTTACAAGCCCAAACAAATCCTCCATTCCATTTCATTGCCGCAGCAACCATGTCATCAATTAGTCTGTGTTCATATGTTATGTTTTGTGCCTCAAATAATTCTTTGAACTCATTTTCATACACCTCTTGAAAAATATCTTTAAATCTACCATCGTAAGCTTTTAAAATGGTGTTTTTTGTTGATAAGTAAAGAGGCCATTTTTTATTCAAGGCTCTGTTCATACATGATCGAGCAAATCCATATATAGAAGAATCAATGTTGTACATTCCCATTGCAACTCCATCCTCTTTGAAATCATAAATTATCCAAGACTTAGACTTTTCACCATTTTCTGGAGTAAAAGTCATTGTAAGTTTACCTTTTCCATGAGTTACTATATCAGTTGCTTTATATTGATCTCCAAAGGCATGTCTTCCTATACAAATAGGTTTTGTCCAACCCTGAACATATCTTGGCACATTTTTCATTATTATAGGCTCTCTAAAAACAGTACCTCCAACAATATTTCGAATTGTTCCATTTGGAGATCTCCACATTTTTTTTAAAGTATATTCCTTAACTCTTTCTTCATCTGGAGTGATAGTTGCGCATTTAATTCCAACATTAAATTTTTTAATTGCATTAGCTGCATCTATTGTTACTTGGTCATCAGTAAAATCTCTGTTTTTAATACCTAAGTCGAAGTATTTAACATCTACATCAATGTATGGAAGAATGAGTTGTTCTTTGATAAACTTCCAAATAATTCTAGTCATTTCGTCACCATCAATTTCAACTATTGGATTAGAAACTTTAATTTTAGACATAATTTAAATATGTTTTAAATTTTAATAAAAAAGTCGCAAAAATACGCGCGACAATATAATTATTAGACTATAATTCCTTTATTCTAGCTTTTTTACCTCTTAATTCTCTGAAATAAAAAATTCTTGAACGTCTTACTTTACCTTTTTTATTGATTTCGATTTTTTTAAGTCCTGGTAAATTGAATGGAAAAATTCTTTCTACTCCAATAGTTCCTGACATTTTTCTTATTGTAAATGTTTTAGTTAAGCCATGACCTTTAATTTGAATAACAACTCCTTTGAAGAACTGAGTTCTAACTTTTTCACCTTCTCTAATTTCGTAATATACAGTTAAAGTATCGCCAGCTGAAAACTTAGGGAATTCATTTTTTTCTATAAATTTATTTTGAACATGACTAATTAAGTCTTTCATAGTTTCATGGTTTAAAAAAGATTGACTTGAAATAAATCAATTCATTGATCATGCAAAATTATAATTTATTTTAAATTTCACAAGTTCTTAGCTATCCATTTTAAAGTTAATATTTATCAATATTTTATTTATTTAGTAAATCGGGTCTTATTTTTGAAGTTATTTCAATTGATTTGTTTTCTCTCCAATTTTCAATTTCATTCTTATCACCATTTAAAAGTACTTCAGGTACTTTCCATGATCTAAATACTGCTGGTCTAGTATATATTGGAGGCGATATAAGGTTGTCTTGAAAACTATCTGTTAATGCTGATGATTCGTCACCTAAAACCCCAGGTATTAATCTTATTATGCAATCACAAAAAACTGCAGCTGCTAATTCTCCACCAGATAAAACAAAGTCTCCAATAGAAATTTCCCTAGTAATTAAATGATCTCTGATTCTTTGGTCAATCCCTTTATAATGACCACATAAAACAATAATATTTTTTTTAATTGATAAAAAATTAGCTGTTTTTTGATTTAAAATTTCAGCATCTGGCGTAAGATATATAATTTCATCATAAACTCTCTCAGACTTAAGATTTTTAATGCATTCATAAATAGGTTCAACCATTAAAACCATTCCTGAACCTCCTCCATAAGGATAGTCATCAACTTGTTTATGTTTTTTTTTTGAGTAGTCTCTTATATTGTGAAATGAAATTTTAACTTTTTCTTTTTTTTCGGCTCTTTTTAATATAGAGGATTTAAATGTGTTAGATAAATCCGTTGGCAACAAAGTCAAAATATCAATTCTCATCATTTTTTATTAGTTTACCTAAATAATATCCTTTCTCTTTCTCCATTTTCAGTTAATATTGTTATTGATTTAATATATTCTTTATTTAAAAAATTTAAAGAATTAGTATTTTTAATTTCATTCCCATTGATTTTTATAACTATCGTTCCTTCATCAATAGGATAAATTGAATTTTCAGAGTTAATAATTTTGACTCCAGTTTCAATATTAAATTTTGAAATTTCAGATTTAGAAAGATTTTTGAACTTTAACCCTTGAAATTCAGCAAATTGTAATTTATTTAATATTACTTTGACATTTTTTGTTAATCCATTCCTTATGTAAAAGACTTCAACTATATCGCTGGGATTTTTAGTCCCTAAATATCCAGTCAAATCTGAAAAAGTATTGATAACAACATTATCTACTTTAATAATTATATCTCCTTTTTTGAGTCCAGCTTTTTGAGCACCCATACCTTCCTCAATATCAGCAATATAGAAGCCTTCAGTCTCTTCTATCTTGAGAAAATCAGAATATTGACTATTTAGAGCTCTTCCAGAAACTCCTAATAATCCTTTTTGGACATCACCAAATTCTAATATATCTTCAAAAATTTTTCTTGCAATGTTACTAGGTACAGCAAATGAGTATCCAACAAAACCACCTGACATGGATGTAATTGCGGTATTAATTCCAATTAGTTCTCCTCTAGTATTAACTAGTGCACCACCACTATTACCCATATTTACAGCAGCATCAGTTTGAATAAATGATTGATTTTTTCTGTCGTTTTCATTTAGATCTCTTGATTTAGCACTTATTATTCCAGCAGTAACTGTAGAAGTTAAGTTAAATGGGTTACCAACCGCTAGGACCCATTCACCTATTTTTGTATTTTCAGAATTACCAAAAAATAAATAAGGAAGTTTGTCTTTTGAGTTAATTTTCAATACAGCAATATCAGTTGACTGGTCAGTACCAATTAATTTTGCTTCATATACCTTATTATTGTTTGTTGTGACTTCAATTTTAGTAGCATTTTCAATGACATGATTATTAGTTATAATATAACCATCTGGAGAAACAATAACACCTGATCCAGTTCCTATTCTATTCTCTGGTGCTTGTCTATTAAAAAAGAAATCAAGAGCTGAATAGCCTCCTCTACTAGATGAAGTATTTTTAACATGGACAACTGCATCTATACTTTTGGATGCAGCCTCAACAAAATCAGTTGGGGGAACTGCAGATACAGTTTCTTGTTCATAGGAGTATATAGAAGGGATAACTTTTACTGGGGGGTTTGTTATTGATGTTGTTTTTTTTAACATAAAGTTATCATATAAAAATAAGCTTCCAACAGAACTTAAAATTGCAACTAAGGTTATGAACGTGATTTTTTTCATCATAATTTTTTTTATTTTTTATAAAATTAATACAAACTTAATTTTATTTTATTTCTTTAACTTCATTTTAACATATATTAAGGTGGTTAAATAATTACTAAATTTGAATAATGTTTTTAAAATTTGAAAAATATAGTGGAACTGGTAATGACTTTATTATTATAGATAATAGAAATTTTGTTTTCAAATTAAAAGAAAAAATGATTATTCAAAATTTGTGTAATAGAAATTTTGGTATTGGTGCTGACGGATTAATTTTAATTGAAAATTCAAAAAAAGCAGAATTTAAAATGGTTTATTATAATTCTGACGGGAATTTAGGGTCATTTTGTGGTAATGGATCAAGATGTGCAGTTTCTTTTTATAATTCAATAAATAAAATAGATAAAAAAATTATTTTCGAGGCATATGACGGATTACATAAAGCAGAATTAATTAAAAATCAAATTTCAATTAAAATGGCTGATGTTTCAGATGTTAAAATTTTTGATGATCATATATTTATTGATACTGGATCACCACACCATATAATTATTGTTGATGATTTAAATTCTATTGATGTAAATAAAATTGGTTCAAAAATCTCAAGTGGATCTCCTTATTTTGAAAAGGGAACAAATGTTAATTTTGTTAAAGTTAATTCTGATTTTGAATTTGATATCAGGACATATGAAAGAGGTGTTGAATCAGAGACACTTTCATGTGGTACTGGTGCAACTGCTGTTGCTATTGCTATGTATGAAAAAAAAATAACAAAAAGGGAAGTTGTCAAAATTAATGTTAAAGGTGGAGAATTGTTTGTTGATTTTAAAAAAAAGAATAGAAGCTTTAATAATATTCATTTAATTGGAACAGCTGATCATATATTTTCAGGTAAAATAAAAATATAAAACTATAAAATTGGAAGTAAAATTTCGTGCTTTAGAAATAGATGATCTTCAATGGCTATATGTGATTGAAAATGATGAAAGTTTATGGAAGTATTCAAATACAATTGTTCCATTTTCAAAGGAAATACTAACAAAATATATTCTTAATTCTAACAGAGATATTTTTGAAGTTAAACAGCTAAGAATGGTTATTTTTTCTGATGAATTTAATAGAATCGGATTAATTGATCTTTTCGATTTCAGTCCAGAAAATAAAAGATTAGCTTTAGGTATTATAATTGACGAGAAATATAGAAATTTAGGTGCGGGTAAAAATGCATTGATTCTTATTGAAAAATGGATAAAAAAAAAACTAGATGTGCATCAAATATATGTGAATATATGTGAGGAAAATTTAATATCCATTAGATTGTTTAAATCATTAGGATATGAAAAGGTCGGTCTAAAAAAAGACTGGAATTTTTATAATAACAAATTTAATAATGAATTAATATTTCAAAAAATTTTGAATGATTAGGAAAAAAAACTTTTATTTTTTAATTACCTTATTTTCTCTGTTTATTCTATTATTTTTTTATTTAATTATTAATCAAAAAAATACATCATTTGATGAAAAAGAGATTGATTTGTTCATACCTAATAAATTTTCATTCGAAGATTTAATTCTTTCACTAAAACCAATACTGAAATCTACTAAAACTTTTGTTCTTGTGGCAAAACTAAAAGGTTATCCTAGCACAATAAAACATGGGAAATACAAAATATTAAAAGGATCAAGTAACAATCAAATAATTAATGTATTAAGATCTAAAAGTTTGCCTATAGATTTAACTTTTAATAATCAAGAGACATTAGAGGATTTAGCTGGTAGAATTTCAGTTCAAATTGAATCAGATAGTTTGGATTTAATTCAATCTTTCAGAGATTCAACCTTTTTAGAAAAAAATAATTTTAATTCTAATAATGCAATCTCTATGTATATTCCTAACTCTTATGAGTTTTATTGGAATACAACAGCAAATGAATTTCGAAATAGAATGCTAGTTGAACACAAAAAATTCTGGAATAAATCAAGAACTGAGAAAGCTAATCAAATTAAGTTATCTAAAATTCAAATTTCAATTTTAGCTTCAATTATTCAAAAAGAAACAAATAAAACTGAGGAAAAACCCATAATTGCTGGAGTGTACTTGAATAGACTCAAAAGGAATATGAAGCTTCAAGCTGACCCAACAGTAGTTTTTTCAATAAAAATTAAAAATAGAAATTTCGATACAATAATCAGAAGAGTTTTATTTAAGGATTTGAAAATTAATTCAAAATATAATACTTATAAATTTAAGGGTATTCCCCCTGGGCCAATATGCATGCCTGATATCTCATCAATTGATGCTGTTCTTAATCCTATGATGCATAATTATTTATATTTTGTGGCAAATCCAGAAAAACCTGGATATCATAATTTCTCTGTTAAATTAAGCACTCACAATTTTTACAGAAAAAAATATATAAGATGGCTAAATAATAAAAAATTATATAGGTAAATCACAATGTAATATAAATACCGAGGGTTTTTTAAAAAGATTTATTTTTTTATTTTTCCATTTTTTAATAGTTGTAGTGAATATTTTTTCTGAGGGCATATTCATATCAATACCAATGCAAAGTTTAGTATAGGGCTTAAGATTTTCAATACATGCGTTGAACAATCTCATATTTCTGTATGGCGTTTCAATGAAAATCTGGCTTTGGTTATTATAAATAGATTTTTTTTCTATTTCGTAAAGCTTTTTTATAAGTTCATTGATTTTAACGGGTAGATATCCATTAAATGCAAAATTTTGTCCATTTAAGCCTGAGCCCATCATTGTTAGTATTATGGAGGAGGGGCCAATAACTGGATTCACTTTAATATTTTCTTTATGAGCAATATCGACAATTTCAGACCCTGGGTCAGCTATACAAGGACAACCTGCGTCAGTTAATAATATAATATCAAATCCTTTTTTACATGGATCTAAGTAGTTTTTGTATTCAATTTTATTTATTGATTTATTAATGATTTTTATTGTAATATTTTCTTGATTTTTTTTTGGGATTTGAGTTTTTATAAATCTCCTTAATCCTTTTTCACTTTCAGTTATAAAATATTTGATTTTTTCAATTTTATTTTTTAATTCAATGGGGATTGAATAATGAGAATTTTCTCCAAGTGGAGTAGGAATAAGATAAAGATCACCTATTTTTCTTTTATTCATTTATTAAAAAGTAATTTATGTTTTGAAATAAGTAAGCAACTAAAGTGTAAGTTTTTGATTTAAATCTTCAACGTATTTTCTGAATTGTTTGTCAGTGAAAGTAAGATTATCAACTGTTTTGCAAGCATGAAGTACGGTTGCATGATCGCGTTTACCAATTTGATTACCAATACTAGCAAGAGATGCTTTTGTAAATTTTTTGGCAAAATACATAGCAAGTTGTCGAGCTTGAACAATGTGACGCTTTCTTGTTTTTGATTGGAGTGTATCGACGTTCATTTGAAAATATTCAGAAACTATTTTCTGAATATAATCAATTGAAACTTCACGTTTAGTATTTTTTACAAATTTGTCAACTATCTCTTTAGCTAATTCATTAGTTATTTCAACTTTATTAAATGAGGATTGAGCAATTAATGATATAATTGCACCTTCAAGTTCACGAATATTGGTTTTAATATTTTTTGCAACATAGTCGATAATGTTTTCAGGAACTTCAACACCATCCCTGAAAAGTTTATTTTTCAAAATTGAAACTCTTGTTTCAAAATTTGGTTGCTGTAATTCGGCTGAAAGCCCCCATTTAAACCTTGAAAGAAGCCTTTGTTCAATATCTTGCATATCAACTGGGGCTTTATCGGAGGTAAGAATTACTTGCTTACCATTTTGATGAAGATGATTAAAAATATGAAAAAATACATCTTGGGTCCCTGACTTTCCGGAAAAAAATTGAACATCGTCTATAATTAAAATGTCAATGATCTGATAGAAATGAATAAAATCGTTTCTTGTATTTTTTTTAACTGATTCAACATATTGTTGAGTAAATTTTTCAGCAGATATATATAAAACAGTTTTATCAGGGTACTTTTCTTTAATATGAACTCCAATTGCCTGAACAAGATGAGTTTTACCCAAGCCTACATTTCCAAATATTAGTAGGGGATTAAATGAAGTTCCACCAGGTTTGTTACCGACAGCAATTCCTGCAGATCTTGCAAGTCTATTAGAATCTCCCTCAAGAAAATTATCAAAATTATAATTTGGATTAAGTTGTGATTCAATTTGTAAATTACGAATTCCAGGAATTACAAAAGGATTTTTTAATTCAGCTCCAGAAATTGGACCATCAACATTTTGAGGATTCAAGCTTGAATGCTGACTACTTGGAATACTTTCAGTAAAAGGTTGTTTATTGCCAAAAGTATTTTCCATTTTGATTATGTAAACTAATCTTGCATCATCTCCAAGTTCCTTAATTAAAGATAGCTTTAGGAGTTTTATGTAATGTTCTTCAAGCCACTCATAAAAAAACTTACTTGGAACTTGAATACTTAGGACTTTGTCTGAAATTTTTACTGGAACTATTGGTTCAAACCAAGTTTTGTATGCTTGAGTTCGAATATTGTCTTTGATAAACTTTAAGCAATTACTCCATACTAACTTGGCATCCTTTGGCATTAAAATTGATATTTTTTTGTTTTATTATGATTAAAAAAATCCCTTTGAATTAATTACGTAAATATTTAAAAAAAAAATAAAAAAAAAAACTATTTATGCTATTGATTTTAAACTTTTTTTTTATCAACTTGTAGAGCTATAAAATTGTAAGAATTTTTTCTAAATCCTACAAAATTGAAATACTTAACAAAAAAAATTTTGGTTAGATATTGTGAAACAGATCAAATGGGAATTGTTCATCATAGTAATTATTTAAAATATTTGGAATTAGCTAGAATTGAATGGATGGAAAAGTTAAATATATCATATGTAGAAATTGAATCACATGGTATTTTAATGCCAGTAGTTAAAGCAGATTTAGATTTTAAATCCCCTGCATTTTTTAATGACTATTTAGAAATTAAAATAAAATTGGTTAAGCCACCTTCTGCAACAATTATTTTTAATTATGAAATAAAAAATCAATTAAAAAAAAATATATGTATTGCTAATACGACTTTATGTTGCATTGAAAAAAGCACAATGAAACCAATAAGGTTCCCTGAAAGTTTTAATGTGTTTTTGTAGAAAAATTAAAAAAATATTCTATTGAATTATCTTTAATTATATCTTTAGTAACAAATATATTTTTGAATTTAGGGGATTTTACACCAGATGATAATTTTTTTTCTGTTCTTATTTTTCTAACCTCATTAAAAAAATCTTGTTCTATAAAATAATTTAAAGTTTTAGTCCCTCCCTCAATTATAACTGATTGAATTTTTTTCCTTTTAAAAACTTCTGTTAATTCTTTTTTAAAAAGATCAAAATTTATTTTAATCCACTCATTTGAATATTGAACTCTATTAATTGTCTTGTTTATAATAATTGTATTATAATTATCGTTAAGTAATGCAGAACTTTTTGGTAATCTATTGTTTGGATCAATTATAAATCTCAAGGGAGTTTTACCTTTAAAAACTCTGACAGTAAGAGATGGATTATCATCTATAGCAGTCTGGACTCCAATTAAGATAGCTTGTTCTTCTGATCTCCATTTGTGTGACCTTTGAATTAGAAATTCATTTGAAAGCCAATATGGTTTTTTTTTTAGTCTGTTTTTTTTTAAAGGTGATACAAATCCATCATCACTTTCTGCCCATTTTAAAATAATATAGGGTTTATTGTTAATATGAAATTCAAAAAATCTTCTATTTAAATGAAAACATTCTTTTTCTAAAACACCAACTTTAATTTTACATCCATTTTTTTCTAAAATTTCAATTCCTTTTCCATTAATTTTATCTGAAAAATCTTTCGTCCCTATTACAACTTTTTTAATTTGATCATTCAAGATTCTATTTGTGCATGGGCTTGTTTTTCCAAAATGATTGCAAGGTTCAAGATTTACATACAGCGTAGATTTTTTTAATTTAGATTTATCTTTAACACTATTTATCGCTTCAATTTCTGCATGATTTTCTCCTGCTTTTTTATGCCACCCTTCTCCGATAATCTTGTTTTTGTATACTATTACACATCCAACCATAGGGTTAGGGTATGTTTCGCCTAAGCCTTTAGATGCAAGCTCTATGCATCTTTTCATATATTTATTGTCTTTGGATAAATTTATTTTCAGTTTATTTATTTTTGATATTTTACTAAGAATTTATTTTAAAAATACTGAAATAATTTTATTATATTAATAAATAAAGTTTAGTGTTGAATTTTAAAGAAATTAGGGCAAAGTATTTAAATGATCTCAAAGAAATATACACCGATAATGAAACAATAACGTTATTCAACTCAATTATAAAACATTTTTACAACATAGATTCGACTGAAATTTCTCTTGATCCAAAAAAAAAAGTAACAAATTCACAATTACTCTTTTTAGTGGATATTTTAAAAGATCTAAAAAATAATAAACCTCTTCAGTATATAACTAACTCTGTATTTTTTTACAATAATAATTTTTATGTAGACGAGTCAGTTTTAATCCCAAGGCCTGAAACTGAGGAATTAATTGAATGGTTATTAAATAAAGAAAATTTAGCTTTTCATGAAAAAAATATTTTGGATATTGGAACTGGATGTGGATGTATTCCAATATCTCTAAAATTAGTGAGAAAAAAATGGCATATTAGTTCAATTGATATTTCTGAAAATGCAATAAAAGTTGCCAAATTAAATTCTTCAAATTTATGCTCAGAAGTGAATTTTTTTTGCAAGGATATTATGAAATTAAATAAATGGATTCAGCCACTAGACATTATTATATCAAATCCACCTTATCTTTCAAAAAATGAAAAGAAAAACATAAAGCCAAATGTCACGGATTATGAACCATCAATCGCGTTATTTCCACCTGGAAATGATCCTTTGATTTTTTATAAAAAAATAATAAATTTCTGTAAAAAGAATTTAAAATCTCAAGGAGTTTTGTATTTAGAAATCAATCCTATATTTGTTGAAAGTTTAAAATTATTATTTGACAGTACATTATTCAAAAATTTAGAGATAAAGAAAGATTTTAACTCCAAAAATAGATTTGTTAGAGCAGTTAAAAATTGAAAGATGAATAGAGATCTTAATAGAATTAATGAAATTAAGAAAATATTACATAATTGTAATTATGAGTATTATATTAACAATAACAGCTTGATCTCTGATTATGAATTTGATTTATTACTTAAGGAACTTGAATTATTGGAAAAAAACTATCCTGAAGTTGATGATCCAAATTCACCAACAAAGAGAATAGGTAGCGATATTACTAATAAATTTGAAACCTATGTTCATAATGAAAAAATGTATTCACTTGATAATGCTTATTCATATGAAGAAATTTTAGAATGGGAGAAAAGAATCAAAAAAACAATTAAATCTGAAGATATTGAATATTCATGTGAATTAAAATATGATGGAGCTTCAATTAACATTTCATATGAAAAAGGTCTGTTAGTAAGAGCTGTTACACGTGGAGATGGATTTAAAGGTGATGATGTTACTAGGAATATTAAAACTATAAAAAATATCCCATTAAAGCTTATTGGTGACTTCCCCCCAAAGTTTGATATTAGAGGTGAAATAATAATTCCAATAGATGGATTTAAAAAAATGAATAAAGAAAAAGAAGATAATGGAGAACAACCATATATGAATCCTAGAAATACTGCCTCTGGTTCAATTAAACTTCAGGATAGTAAAGAAGTATCAAAAAGACCTTTAATGGGCTTTATGTATGGGATTTCAATGAAAGAAAATCATTTTGACAATCATTTTGAATTTTTAGAAAAGGCTAGAAAATGGGGTTTTAATGTGCCTAATTTTGCCATTAAAACTTCATCAGTTAAAAGTATTTTTGATTTTTTAGATTATTGGAAATTAAAAAGAAATAATTTAAATTTTGAAATTGACGGAGTGGTAATAAAAACCAATCTTTTTTTACATCAGAATTTACTTGGTTTTACATCAAAATCTCCCAGATGGGCAATTGCTTATAAATTTAAAGCTGAACAATCAGAAACATTATTTAAATCAATAAGCTATCAGGTCGGAAGAACTGGTACAATTACTCCTGTAGCTAATTTAGAGCCTGTATTATTATCTGGTTCAATTGTTAAAAGGGCTTCTTTGCATAATGCTGATCAAATTGAAAAGCTTAAATTAAGAATTGGAGATAAAGTTTATGTAGAGAAAGGGGGAGAAATCATTCCAAAAATAACAGGAGTCATAGATAAAAACAGGCCTGAATTATCAAAGCAAATCAATTTTATCGAAAATTGTCCTGAATGTAATTCAAAATTGATTAGGCTAGAAGGGGAGGCACAGCATTATTGTTTAAATTCAACTAATTGTGATCCTCAAATAATTGGAGGAATTCAGCATTTTATAAGTAGGAATGCAATGAACGTTGAGGGTTTAGGTTCTGAAACAATAACTTTGATATATAAGCATGGATTAATAAAAAATATTGGAGATATTTATTCTTTAACTTATGACAATTTAATTAATTTAAATAGGATGGCTGCAAAATCAGTCAATAATTTGCTCAAAGGAATACAAAACTCAAAAAAACAACCTTTTCATAAGGTACTTTTTGGTATTGGAATACGTCATGTAGGCTTTACAGTGGCTAAAAGATTAGTTTCAAAATTTAGATCAATAAACGAACTATCCAACGCTTCCTTTGATGACCTGTTATCCGTTGATGATATAGGTGATAGAATAGCTCAAAGTGTGGTAAGCTTTTTTCAAAAAGAAAAAAATTTAAAATTGATTAATCAACTAAAATTAAGTGGATTAAATATGTTTGAAAATGAATTAAGTTATAAATCTAAAATACTCCAAGGAAAGAAATTAGTTGTAACTGGGGTATTTCAATCTATGTCAAGAGACGAAATAAAAATTAAAATTCAAGAAAATGGAGGAATTGTTTATTCATCAATTTCCTCAAAAACTAGTTTTTTGGTTGCGGGAAGTTCAATTGGTCCTGCTAAAAAAGAAAAAGCTGAAAAATTAAAAATTAAAATTATTAATGAAAATGATTTTTTGAAAATGTTAGAAATATAACATTTGATTTCAATTTTAAAATAAATTTATAGTAATGAAATATATTGATTATTGTTTTAATAAATTTACTCAAAATGATCGATTTTATCAATAACCTTGTTTGTAAAATTATTTTTGAAAATAAAATAAAAACTGAAATAAATAATGATAAAATTAATCAAAAAATAAGATCTATTGGTATTATTTTAGATAACAATCATAAATTACCTTTAGCTTTTAAAGATGATTTAGCTAAATATTTTAATATGTCCCGGAAAAATATAAAAATTTTAATTTTTAATAAGGATATTAATAATTCTAATAATAACAGATTTGATTATTTATTTAATACAGATGAAATATCTTTTTTTGGAAATTTTAAAGGTGATTTAAAAAAATTCTCTAATAAAAAATTTGATTTACTTATTAATTATTTTGATGTAATAAAAAACATTAAAGTTAATTTATTGAGTTTAAAATGTAAAAAAAGAATGAGTATTGGTTTTATTAAAGCTGATAACAGAATTAATGATATAATTTTTAATTTTTCTCCATCTGAAACTGATATATTTATTCTTGAGGTTAAGAAATACTTAAGTAAAATTTTAAAATGAAATTTTTAAAAGGCACTGGAGTTGCAATGATTACTCCATTTAATAAAAATAATGACGTTGACTATGATTCAATACCAAAAATTATTGATCATTTAATTTATGGTAATTCTAATGCTGGAGGTGTAGATTATATTGTTGCTCTAGGAACAACAGCTGAGTCTGTAAATTTAAGTTTTGAAGAAAAAATTAAAATTTTAAAATTTATTGTAAAATATAATAATAAAAGAGTCCCACTTGTTATTGGTATTGGTAGTAATAGTACAATTCAAGTTTTAAGTTTTTTAGAAAAAGAAAAGTCATTTATAAACGCGAATTTTTCTGCTATTTTATCAGTTTGTCCATATTATAATAAACCTTCTCAATCTGGGATATATTTACATTTTAAAAAAATTGCTGAAAAATCAGAAATCCCAGTTATTCTTTATAATGTTCCTTCTAGGACTGGAGTTGGAATTGAATTAAGTACAATTTTAAATTTATCAAAAATAAAAAATATAATAGGAATAAAAGAAGCTTCGGGAAATCTCTCTTTTGCATCAGAATTAATAACTAAACTTCCAAAAAATTTCTATTTTATTTCCGGTGATGATGAACTTGCCCTATCTATTGTTCAGTTGGGCGGTTCAGGAGTAATCTCTGTCATTGGAGGAGCATTTCCTACTTTTATGAAGCAAATGATAAATTTTGGGTTAAGTGGAAAAGCCAAAGAAGCAAATAAGATTCAACTTTTACTTTCACCACTAATTAAATTAATTTTCAAAGAAGGAAATCCTTCAGGGATTAAAAGTTTGCTTTCAAACCCTTTAATAAATCTTTGTGAAAACAATTTAAGACTTCCTTTAACATCAGTTTCTGATGAGCTTATTAATGAAATTGATTTTGAATTAAAAAAAATATTTTAAATATTTTATTTAAATCGCAATAATCTTGATTTTTTGTTAATTTTGCAAAATGTTTACAAAATTTAAATTTTTACTTATTTTATCTCTATTTCTATCATTTTCTTGTAGTGAATATCAAAAAATTTTGAGTAAAGGCTCAGTAGTTGAAAAAAATAAAGCTGCGGAAAAATATTACAACGATGGAGAGTATAGAAAAGCATTGAATCTTTTTGAGCAAATTGTCCCTTCTTACAAAGGCAAACCTCAGGCGCAGCGAGTTATCTTTTTTTTTGCCAATTCTTACTTTAATACTAAGGATTATTATTTGGCTGCATATCAATTTGAAAACTTCAGAAAATCTTTTCCTAACAGCGACAGATTAATTGAAGCCTCTTTCATGGAAGCAAAATCTCATTATATGCTTTCTCCTAAGTATAGTTTATTTCAAAAGGAAACATATAAAGCAATTGACAAATTACAGATCTTTATAAATAAATTCCCTAATAGTGAATATACTGAAGAAGCTAATCTATATGTTCAAGAGCTCCAGGGTAAATTAGAAAAAAAGACATTTGAAATTTCAAAACAGTATTATACTATAAGAGATTACAGAGCTGCTATTAAGGCTATCGATAATTTTATTATTGATAACCCTGGCACTATATATAAGGAAGAAGCTTTATATTATAAATTTTTATCGTCTTATGAATTAGCAATAAATAGTATAATAAGTAAAAAATTAGAACGTCTTCAATTAGTTGATAAAGTATTTGAAAATATTAAGAGATATTATCCTGAAACAATTTTTGAAACTCAATTAAATGAAAAAATAGACATTGTTAAAAAAGAAATTAAATTATTAAATTAAAAATTATGACTAAATACAGAGAATCTAAAGCTTCATTGACAACTAAAACTTATGATAAAGACAATATTGAAAAGCCTACAGAAAATATTTATGAAGCTTTATCTATTATATCAAAACGCTCAACTCAAATAAATCATGATATAAAAAAAGAGCTTCATGAAAAACTTGAGGAGTTTGCAACTTACAATGATAGTTTAGAAGAAATATTTGAAAATAAAGAGCAAATTGAAGTATCAAAGTTTTATGAAAGATTGCCAAAGCCACACGCAATTGCTATTGAAGAGTGGATAAATGACAATATATATCATAGAAAGACAGAGGATCCAAAAATATAATTTATGTCTGTTTTAAGTGGAAAAAAAATTCTACTGGGAGTATCTGGTGGCATTGCTGCTTATAAAATACCTTCACTGATAAGATTATTAGTTAAAAAGGGAGCTGAAGTTAAAGTTATTATTACTCATTCAGCTAAAGAATTTGTTTCACCTCTTACTCTTTCTACTTTATCAAATAATCCTGTATTTGATAGTTTGATATCAAACGATCAGCAAAACCCTACGTGGAATAATCATGTTAAAATTGCATCTTGGGCAGATATTATGATTATTGCTCCTGCAACTTCAAATATTATTTCACTACTAGCTAATGCTCAATGTGATAATATTCTTGTTGCAGCATATCTTTCATCAAAATGCCCAGTATTTATTGCTCCTTCAATGGATCTTGACATGTTTTCTAATCCTTTTAATCAAAAAAATTTAAAAAAATTAAGAAAGTATGGTAAAAACATTTTACCATCTCCTAAGGGCTCTCTTGCAAGTGGTCTTGAAGGTGAAGGTAGAATGCTTGAACCTATTGAAATTTCAAATCTTGTAGAAAAAATTTATTTATCATCACTTCCTCTTTTTGAAAAAGAAATTCTAATTACAGGTGGTCCTACTTATGAAAAAATTGATCCTGTAAGATTTATCGGAAATCATTCATCTGGAATAATGGGATTTGAGCTTGCCAAAAAGGCGTTATCATTGGGTGCAAAAGTAAATTTGATTTCTGGTCCGACATTTTTGGATCTTAAACAAAATAATCTTGAGTTAATTCGTGTTTTTTCCACTCAAGAAATGTATGAAGAGTCAGTTAAAAAATTTAGCTCTGCTGATATTGTTATATTTTCAGCTGCAGTATCTGACTTTACACCTGAAAAATTTTTTAATAAAAAAATTAAAAAAGAAATAGATTTAAAATCTTTAAAACTGAAAAAAACAATTGATATTCTTGGATTTTTAGGTAAAAACAAAAAAAATCAATTTTTAATTGGTTTTGCTTTAGAAACTGATAATAATATTGAGAATGCTAAAAAGAAAATATTAGATAAAAATTTAGATGCAATTGTTTTAAATTCTATAACTAATAAGGTTTCTTGTTTTGGCCCAGGTAAAAGTCAAATAACCTATATTTCTAAAAATCGTAAACCAATATTTTATGGATTGAAAGAAAAAGCAAATATTGCCGAGGATATTTTTAACAATATTTTGAACGAATATGAAAAAAATATTTAATCTATTTTTTTTATTAAGTTTTTTTAATTCTTATTCTCAAGAGATAAATTGCCAGGTTATTGTTAATTCAGATCTAGTAAATCAGACAAATCAGCAGATCTTTAAAACATTACAAAATTCATTAAATGAATTTGTTAATTTAAATATTTGGACTGAAAAAAAAACATTATTTAATGAGAAGATATCCAGTAGTATTATAATTAATTTAACTAAATATAATTCTTCAAACTTTGAGGGATCCATTCAAATTCAAGCTCAAAGGCCTGTCTATAATTCAAATTATGATAGTCCAATTTTAAATATTTTAGATGATGATATTTCATTTACTTATCAGGAATTTGAACCTTTATATTACAATAAAAATAGTTTTGAATCTAATTTAGTTTCATTAATTAGTTTTTATATATATGTCATTATTGGTTTGCATTCAGATTCATTTGAAAATAATTCTGGGACTAAATATTTTAACGAGGCATTGAGGATTTTAAATTTAGCTCAGAATAATAATTTTAAAGGGTGGAAGCAAAGTGATGGGACTAATAATAGATTTTGGTTGATTGATTCATTATTATCAAACACATACTCAGAATTCAGATCTATTTTTTATTCATATCATCGAATTGGATTGGATTCTATGGTTTTTAATTCTAAGAAAGGGAAAGAAAATATAATAATGAGTCTTAGTTTATTTGAAAGTTTGTATTCAAGAAGACCAAATTCATATTTAATTCAGTCTTTTTTCGATACTAAATCCACTGAAATAGTTGATATATTATCAAAGGGTCCAAAAGTAGAATTAAAAAAGACAATAAGATTATTAAATAAAGTTTCACCTTTTTTTGCTCATAAATGGAAAAAAATTAAAAATTGATTCTTTTTTTTGACTAGAATATTAAAGTAAATTATATTTGATTAACTCTCTAAATTTTATAAAAATTGATAAAAAGACTGGTAATAAGTAATTACGCTTTAATAGAAAAACTAGATATAAACTTTAAAACTGGAATTACCAGTATAACAGGGGAAACCGGTGCGGGCAAATCTATTTTATTAGGAGGATTATCACTCTTGTTGGGTAAAAGAGCAGATAAAAGTAATTTAAAGGATCCTAATAAGAAATGTTATATCGAAGGTATTTTTAATATTAAAAAATATAAAATTGAAGCTCTTTTTAAGAAATATAATATTGATTACGATAATGAAACAATAATAAGAAGAGAAATTATACCCTCTGGTAAATCTAGAGCTTTTATAAATGATACTCCGGTAAAACTTGAAATACTTTTTTTCTTTGGAAAAAATTTGGTGGATATACACTCTCAAACTCAAACATCTTCATTGACTGACTCAGATTATCAATTAGATTTATTAGACGCTTTAGCTCAAAATTCAGAATACAGAAAACAATTTAAAAATAAACTTTCAACTTTTAGCAAAATTAATTTACAAATGGATCTAATTGTTGATGAATATGATAAAACGATTAAGGATTTGGATTATATTAATTTTTTGAAACATGAGCTTGAGGAATCTAATTTTGATGAAATTCCGTATTCAGAGCTTGAGGATGAATTAAAAAAAAGTGAAAATATTGAAGAGATAGGTTTGCTTTTAAATAAAATAAATGAAATAATTAATAATGATTCAGTTGGATTAAGAGTTAATATATCTCAATTGGCTACTACTTTAAATAAATTAAATAGTTTATCAAATGATTTCTATAAATTAAGAGAAAGAATTAATTCTTTGAAAATCGAAGCTGATGACATTTCATCAGAAATAGAATCTAGAATTGAAAATTTGATTTTTGATCCTGAAAGATTTGATTATTTAAATGAAAAAATTAATCAGATTAATAATTTATTTAAGAAGCATAAAGTAAATTCTTATGAAGAATTGTTATGCGTAAAAGATTCTTTGGATAAAAAAATGAAAAAATCCAATGAATTAAATCTTAAAATTCAAGATTTAAAAAAAATAAAATCCAACACATTAAACGATTTACAGCAAATTTCTATTGAATTAAATGAAAGAAGAAATAGTGTAATTTCTAAATTTAAAAATCAGGTCATGGAAATTTTATCCGATTTAGGAATGAGTTCTGCCAGGTTTAAAATAGAATTAAATAAAATAAATGAATTCAAAAAAAATGGATGTGATAAAATTTCATTTAAGTTTGCCCCTAATAAGGGATCCACATTTAAAGAAATGAAAAAGATTGCTTCTGGTGGAGAATTATCCCGAATTATGTTATCAATCAAGATAATTTTATCAAGATTTAAATCACTCCCCACAATAATTTTTGATGAGATAGACACTGGAACATCAGGAGATGTTTCATCAAAGATCGCTGATATTATGCGAGAAATGAGCAAGACAATGCAGGTTTTAGTTATCTCTCATTCTCCTCAAGTAGCCGCAATTGGAGATAATCATATAAAAGTTTATAAAGATTCAACCAGTAATAATACAGTTACTAAATTAAAATTACTAAGTTCAAAAGAAAGAATTATAGAAATTGCTGATATGTTGGGAGGAGGATCTAAATCATTAACTGCAGTTCAACACGCAAAACAGTTATTGAATTAATGTATCTTTAAATAAAAAAATATGTCAAATAAACTTTTAAAAGGTAAAAAAGGAATTATTTTTGGAGCTCTTGATCCAAAATCTATCGCATGGAAAACTGCAGAAAGAATTCATGATCAAGGAGGCGAAATGGTTTTAACAAATACCCCTGTTTCAATTAGAATGGGTCAAATAGACGATTTAGTTATAAAAACCAATTCGCTTTTAGTTCCTGCTGATGCTACTTCATTAACTGACTTGGAAAATCTAATTGAAAAATCAATTTCTCATTTTGGTTCTAAAATTGATTTTGTATTACACTCAATTGGAATGTCAATTAATGTGAGGAAAGGTAAAAAATATACTGATTTAAATCATGAGTGGATGAAAAAAGGATGGGATATATCTGCTGTTTCTTTTCATAAGTTGATTCAATCCCTTTACAAAAAAGACGCAATGAATTCTTGGGGGAGTATTGTTGCATTAACTTATATAGCTGCTCAAAGGACTTTTCCAAATTATAATGATATGGCTGATAATAAAGCATATCTAGAATCTATTGCTAGAAGTTTTGGTTATTTTATGGGGAAAGAAAAAAATGTTAGAGTTAACACTATTTCTCAGTCCCCAACATTAACTACAGCAGGAATGGGAGTTAAAGGAATTAATGGGTTTTTTAATTATGCTGAAAAATCTTCACCTTTAGGTAATGCTACATCTGAAGAGTGTGCTGATTATACTATTATGATGTTTTCTGATTATACAAGGAAGGTTACTATGCAGAATTTATTTCATGATGGTGGATTTTCATCTGTAGGAGTTACCCAAGAAATAATTGATGCAATTGAATAATATTTTTTCAAACTTTTTTAACAATGGCAAAGGAAAAATAAAATATTTTCTTTTTTTCTTTTTTATTTCTTTATCATTTTGGATGATAACCAAATTATCTAATGATTACAATTCCGTAATAAGTTTTGATTTGAAATTTCAAAAAATACCAAAATATATATTATTAAATGAACCTATTTCTAATAAAGTTGATGTTTCAATTAAGACAAGTGGATTTCAATTTATATATCATAAAATTTTTAAAAAAAAAATAAATATTGATGTTTCAAATGAAATTTCATACAATGGAAATTTTAAATATAATACAGAGTCATTAATATATTTGATTAAAGACAGGTTTGATTCAGAAACGGAAATAAAGGCAATTTTTCCAAATGAAATTGTATTAAATTTCTCTAAGAAAACAAGAAAAAGAGTAAAAGTTGTTCCTCCTTCAGATATAATATTTAAAAATGGATATGGATTATCGGAAAAGATTATTTTAGTTCCTGATAGTGTATGGATAAGCGGTAATGGTGAATTATTAGATTCAATAAACTCGTTAAAAACTAAATTATTAAATAATCAGACAATTGAATCTTCTATTTCAGATTATACTTTAGATGTAATTAATCCTAATAAAAACTTTTATATTGAACCAAATATTGTAAAATCCCAAATTAAAATTGAAAGATTTTCTGAAAAAATCTTTTTAGTCCCAGTAAAGGTTAAAAATCTCCCCGATAGTATTGGCATTAAACTATTTCCGAATCAAGTAAAAGTGATATTTTCGTCTAGTTTAAGTAAAATTAAGCATATTAAAGCTAATGATTTTAAATTTAACGTCGATTTTAATAAAATTGGAGAACAAAATGAAAAATATTTACAAATTAATTTGGATTCATTACCTAATTTTTTAGCTAAAATTAGGTGGAGCCCCAAAAAAGTTGAGTTTTTATTAAGAAATTAGAATTATGTCTAAAATTGTTGGTCTCACGGGAGGAATTGGTTCAGGGAAATCTAAAATTTTATTGGCTTTTGAAGCTTTAGGAGTTCCTTGTTATAATTCTGATATTAAAGCGAAAAAAATTATGGAGAATAATTTAGAGGCTAAAAATTCAATCATTGATTTGATTGGACCCGATTCTTATTATAATAATAAGTTAAATTCCTCATATATTTCCTCAAAAGTTTTCAATGACAATAAACTTTTGACTTCATTAAATAAAATAATTCATCCCAAAATAAATTCCGATTTTACTTCGTGGATTAAATTTCAAAATAAACCCTTTGTTGTAATTGAAACTGCAGTTTTATTTGAATCTGGATTAAATTTTAAATGTGATAAAATTATTATTGTTAATGCTCCTCTAGGTTTAAGATTAAAAAGAATAATTAAAAGAGATAAAATTAAAAAGAATGAAATAATGAAAAGAATTAATAATCAAATTAATTTTGAAAATAAAATTAATGAATCTGATTTTTTTATTAACAATACTGATTGGGATGAAACTCTAATTGAAGTTAACAGAATCTTTAATATTTTAAAAAAAAAGTAATTTTAGTATTTTTTAATTAACAAATAATTAATATTTTTTTGTTTTATTTTTTATCAATTTTGAATTCGTAACTAATATTTTCTCGTGAAAAAGAATTTTTTTATTTCATTGCTAATATTTTTTATTTTATCCTTGTCGGGGATTATAATCATCCAAGTTTATTGGATTTCCTCATCTATAGAAAATAAAGAGCAAGAATTTTCTATGGCAGTAGGTCAAATAATTAATTCTGTAGCAAAGGAAATTGAAGAAAGAGAGTTTAAAGAATATATTGATACTTTTCAGAATTTAATTGATTCTGTTGGAGAACCAAGAACTTCTCAATTTAAGGAGGTTTTTATGTTTTTAGGTAATGATGAAATTACCAATCTATCTTCTCTGCATACTTTTGGAATTCTTGAGGAAGAATATAATATCTCAAGATCAGAGGATTTCCCGTTAGAAAAAAATAAATCAAATATAAAAGATTACAAAGGAGTAAAGACTACTACGATTCTTAAAGATATTTTTGATAAGGAAAATAGATTATCGTATTCAGTTGAAAGACTTAAAAATATTGATAGAATTAATGCTATAGATAAGGCGAAATACAAAACTATTTTTATGGAAATCGCAAATACTTTTCCAGTTCACAAAAGAATTGATGCATTGGAATTAGATTTTTTATTGAATAGAAAACTAAAAGATAGAGACATAATGACGCCTATTGAATTTGTTGTTCATAGTGAAGGGATCCCAACAAAAGTAAGATCAAATAATTACAATGAAAAGTTAAAAGGAAAAATTTATTCTACACCAATTTTTCTTGATGATAAAGGATTTAGTAGACTTGAGTTAATTGTTTCTTTTCCAAAAAAAAATAACTATGTCTATTCATCAATTTTTGGGGTTGCAGGATTATCGTTTATATTAACTTTAGTAGTTGTTATCCTTTCATCAAGTTCATTATATTTAATTCTAAAACAGAAGAAAATATCTGAAATTAAATCAGATTTCATAAACAATATGTCGCATGAATTCAAAACTCCAATTTCAACTATAAATCTTGCAGTTGATTCAATTTCAAGCTCTAATGTAAATTTATCCAATAAAAAAATTTCTAAATATTTAGCTGTGATAAGGGAGGAAAATAAAAGAATGCATGATCAAATTGAAAATGTTTTGAAAATTTCACAACTAGATAGGGGAACTAATCTTAGTGAAAATAAAACTCATGATATACATTTAATTATCAAAAATTCTTTGAATCATGTTTCATTAATAGTTGCAAATAAAAGTGGTAAAATAAATAAACAATTTAACGCGAAAAATTCTTTTTGTTATGTCGATGAGCATCATTTAACTAATGTTTTTATTAATATTTTTGATAATGCAATAAAGTATTCAGTAAAACCGCCAAGAATAAATATTTCTACCGAGAATATCAATAAAAAAATCATAATAAAAATTAAAGATGAGGGAATTGGTATGAGTAAAAAAACAAAAGATCTGATTTTTAAAAAATTTTATAGGGCGCAGAGTGGAAATATTCATGATGTTAAGGGACACGGCTTAGGTTTATCATACGTAAAGAATATAGTTGAGAGTGTTGGTGGTAAAATTAATGTTAAATCACAGTTGAATTATGGATCAGTCTTTATTATTGAATTACCAACAAATTGATTAGCATTTATGAAATTAAATAGAAAAAAAATTTTATTGGTTGAGGATGATATAAACTTTGGTAAAATGTTAAAAGAATATCTTTCAATTAATAATTACGAAATTATTCTTGCTAAAAATGGAATTGAAGGTTTTCAGAAATTTAAAAGTCAAAAATTTGATTTATGTATTTTAGATGTAATGATGCCATACAAAGACGGATTTACTCTTGCAAAAGAGATAAGAGAGATGAATCATAAAACACCAATATTTTTTTTAACAGCTAAAAATTTAAAGCAGGACGTTCTTAAGGGGTTTAAGATAGGAGCAGATGACTATTTAACAAAGCCATTTGATTCAGAAGTTTTATTAGCAAAATTAAAAGCCCTATTTGGAAGAAGATCTTCGATTGAAATTCCTGTTTCTAATGACATAAATTTTAGTATTGGAAAATTCAGTTTTAACTCTAAATTAAGACTTTTATCTTTTATAAAAGAAAACCCAATAAAGCTCTCTCCTAAAGAAAGTGCTCTTTTAAGATTGTTAATTATAAATGTAAATGATTTATTATCTAGAGAGGTAGCACTGAATAAAATATGGAGAGATGAAAACTATTTTACGTCAAGAAGTATGGATGTATATATTGCTAAGCTTAGAAAATATCTAAAAAAAGATAAAAATATTGAAATAGTAAATATACATGGAGAGGGTTTTAGACTAGTTATAAAAAAATGATTAAATATTTCTAGGATGAAACTTTTCTAATTCATTTAATAAATGTTTTGAATCTAAATGCATGTAAATTTCAGTAGTAGTAATATTTTCATGTCCCATCATTTGTTGAATTGTTCGCAGATCAGCACCATTTTCTAAAATATGAGTTGCAAATGAATGTCTAAATGTATGAGGACTTATATTTTTTTTAAAATTATTTTTTTTTGCTAAGTCTCTTACAACATTGAAAACCATTATTCTTGAAAGTCCTTTACCATTTCTATTTAAAAAAAGGATATCCCTATACTTTTCTTCTTTTGTTATCCTATAATTTGAAATGTAAATTTTAATTTGTTTTTTTGACATATTCCCCATGGGAACAAGACGTTGTTTATTTCCTTTGCCATTAACTAAAATCAAATCCTCATCAAAATATAAATCAGAAATTTTTAAATTAATTAATTCACTTACTCTAAGTCCACTACCATACAAAGTTTCAATTATAGCTTTATTTCTGTAACCTTGGGGATGATTTAAATCAATTGAGTCAATTAATGTTTCTATTTCTTTAACAGACAATGTTTCAGGTAAAATTCTTCCAGATTTTGGACTTTCTATATTTTCAATTGGAGAAGTATCAATAATTTTTTCAAATATCAAAAAATTAAAAAAACTTTTCAATCCCGAAATTCTTCTACTCTGTGAACTTCTTTTAATGTTTGGAGATGTCTTGTATAAAAATTCTTTGATAATATCTTTATCACATTCTACAGGAGAGATTTCTAATTTTTTGATTTTAATAAAGTCTAAAAGTGACTCAATATCATTTGTGTAGTTTATTATGGAATTATTTGATAGTCCCCTTTCAATTTTTAAATAATTTTGAAATAACTTTATTGTATTAACCCAGTTCATTTTTAATTTAATTTTATAAATCTAAAAGATTAATTTTAATTATAAATGATTTAAAACTATTTTTACTTTTATTTAAATTTTAATAATGAAAATTAATATAATTAATGGACCTAACCTTAACCTTTTAGGTAAAAGAGAGCCTGAAGTATATGGTAGTGAAAGTTTTAACATCTATTTTGAGGAGTTAAAATTGAAATTTCCTGAAATTGATTTAAAATTTTTTCAATCTAATATTGAAGGAGAAATCATTAATCAAATACATAAGGTTGGATTTTCATCGGATGGCATAATTCTTAATGCTGCCGCATACACTCATACATCTATTGGAATAGGAGATGCTATTAAATCTATTGAGGTTCCAGTTATTGAAGTTCATATATCAAATACTTTTTCAAGAGAAGATTTTAGACATAAATCTTACATAACTCCAAATTCAAAGGGCTTAATTCTTGGTTTTGGATTGGATTCATACAGATTAGCAATTGAAAGTTTTTTATCTAGATAATTTAAAGATGAATTACTTCATCGTAAGCATCAGCAACAGCCTCCATTAATGCTTCACTCATTGTTGGATGAGGATGGACTGCTTTTAAAACTTCTTGAGCGGTAGTCTCCAGTTTTCTACCCAAAACTGCTTCAGCTATCATGTCAGTCACTCCAGCTCCGATCATATGACATCCTAACCATTCTCCATATTTTTCATCAAAAATTACTTTGACAAAGCCATCGCTCTTGCCGGCAGCTTGAGCTTTACCGGAGGCAGAAAATGGAAATTTACCTATTTTAATTTTGTATCCTTTGTCAATTGCTTGTTTTTCAGTGTAACCTACTGATGCAATTTCAGGATTGCAGTATGTACATCCAGGAATATTATTGTAATTTAATGGTTCAACAGAACGACCAGCAATTTTCTCAACACAAATTATACCCTCAGCAGAAGCCACATGAGCTAATGATTGACCACTAGTTACATCACCAATTGCATAATAGCCGGGTAAATTAGTACTATAAAAATTATCAACTAATATTTTATCATTTTCAGTTATTATTCCAACTTCATTTAATCCTAAATCCTCAATATTTGCTTTAATTCCAACAGCAGACAATAATATATCTGATTCAATTTTTTCATTCCCATTTGCTGTTTTTACATTTGCAATAACAGTTTTACCTTTAGAATCTACAGATACTACTTCACTTGAGGTCAGAATTTTGATACCATTCTTTTTAAAATTTTTTTCTAATTCCTTAGAAATATCTTCATCTTCAACAGGAACAATTTTATCTTGATATTCAATTATTGTAACTTCTGTTCCCATCGAATTAAAAAAATATGCAAATTCAATTCCGATTGCCCCTGATCCAATTATTGTTAGTTTTTTGGGTTGTTTTTTAAGGGTCATAGCTTCTCTGTATCCAATAATTTTTTTTCCATCTTGAGGTATTGAAGTTAGCTCTCTTGATCTTGCCCCTGTTGCAATTACAATATTTTTTGAATTATAAGTGGTATTTTCTCCATTTTTGTTTACAATAACATTTTTACCTTTAGAAATCTTTGCAAACCCCTCAATTACATCAATTTTATTTTTTTTCATTAAAAATTGAACTCCCTTGCTCATCCCTTCAGCAACATTTCTGCTTCTATTTATTACTGCATCAAAGTCTTTATCATATTCACTAATTTTCAAGCCATAATCATTGGCTTTTTTAAGATACTCAAATACTTGTGCAGATTTTAATAAAGCCTTAGTAGGTATACAACCCCAATTTAGGCAAACTCCTCCGAGACTTTCTTTCTCAATTATTGCAGTTTTCATTCCAAGTTGAGAAGCCCTTATAGCAGTGACATAACCTCCTGGTCCACTACCAATAACTATTAAATCATATGAATTAATCATTTATATTAAATTTTAAATACAAAAATATGAATTTTTTATTTTTCAGGCTCAAATTTAATACTTGCAGAATTCACACAATGTCTTTTTTTAGTTTCAGTGGGACCATCATTAAAAATATGACCAAGATGACCCCCACAGTTTGAACATAAAATCTCTATTCTTTTCATTCCAAATGAGTTGTCCTCCTCGAATGAAACTGAGTTTTTTATATTTTTATCATAGCTGGGCCAGCCACATCCACTATTAAATTTACTATCACTTTCATATAAATTATTTCCACAAGCTTTACATCTGTAAATTCCCTTTTCATTGTGGTCATTATATTTGCCTGAAAAAGCTCTTTCTGTGCCTTTATTTATAAGAATTTCGAATTCAAATTCCGTTAAGGTTTTTTTCCAATATTCTTTTTTCTTTGATTCTGGATACTTTTTTTTATTCATCATTTTTGGGTTTAAAGTTTAATGCTAATGAATTAATACAGTGCCTTTCACCTGTGGTATTTTTTGGACCATCTTTAAACATGTGACCAAGATGGCTTCCGCATTGGGAGCATATAATTTCATTTCTTGCATAGCCGATTTTATAGTCAATTTGATATAAAATACTATTTTTAATTGCTTTATCAAATGAGGGCCATCCAGTTCCAGAATCATATTTATTTTCTGAGTTATAAACAGCAGAATTACAGGCTTTACAATTATAAACCCCTTTTTTTTCAAAATAATTATATTGACCTGTGAATGCTCTCTCTGTTCCAGATTTCCTCAAAATTTTATATTCCTCTTTTGTTAAAATTTTTTTCCACTCTTTATCACTTTTAATTATTTTGAATACGTGATTTTTATTTAAGTTATAATTTTTATTTTGCGAGCAAGAAATTATTGGAATGAAGATTATTAATGCTAAAAAGGTTTTCATTTTAATCATGCAATTTTTTGTCTACAAATTTAATTCAAATGAATTTAAATCAACACAATATAATTAAATAATTATGCTATATTTAGTGAAATAAATTTATTCATTAATGTTTAAATTGAAAGCCCCTTTAGAAAAAGGCAGCAAAAAACTTTTATCTGCTTGGACTTTTTATGATTGGGCTAATTCAGTATATTCATTAGTAATAATATCAACAATATTCCCAATTTATTACGCTACCTTATTTGTTAATGACAATCAAATAATTTTTTTTGGCTTAAAAATTAAGAACACCGCTATGATAAGTTTCGTTACTGCTTTTGCTTTTATGATAATAGCTTTTTTATTACCAATATTATCTGGTATTGCTGATTATGTTGGTAATAAAAAAAAATTTATGAAAATTTTTGTCCTTATTGGTTCTATTTCTTGTGTTGGATTATATTGGTTTACAATAGAATCAATTTATATAGGTTTGTTTCTTTATTTTTTGGCATTAATTGGCTTTTGGTCTAGCTTAGTTTTTTACAATTCATATTTACCTGAAATAGCATATCCTGAACAACATGATAAAATTAGTGCTAAAGGATATTCTATGGGATATATTGGAAGTGTCATTTTGTTATTATTTAATCTTGCAATGGTTATGTATCCAAACTTTTTTGGAATTGAAGGTTCAGGTAATTTAGCAAGTATTAAGGCTATGAAGTTTTCGTTTATAACTGTTGGGGTTTGGTGGTTACTTTTTAGCCTTATACCTTTTTATTATTTACCTTCAAATAAAGTCCAAAATAAGATAAAAAAAGATATAATAATGAAAGGTTTTAAAGAATTAAAAATTGTTTGGAACGAGATTAAGTTAAATATTAAATTAAAACAATTTCTTTTTGCTTTTTTCATTTATAGTACAGCTTTGCAAACAGTAATGTTAGTGGCAACATATTTCGGTGAGGAAGAAATTCAATGGGCAAGCCAATCAGAAAAAACAATTGGTTTAATTTTAAGTATACTTTTAATTCAAATCGTAGCAATTCTTGGATCTTTTTTAGCTGCTAAATCTTCAAGTCACTTTGGAAACTTAAAAACGTTAATTGTAATAAATTTGATTTGGGGAGTTTTATGTTTAATTGCTTTTTTTATTAAAACTCCTATGCAATTTTATTTTGTCGCTGGATTTGTTGGCTTAGTGATGGGAGCACTTCAACCACTTTCAAGATCAACTTTTTCTAAATTTATGCCAGAGACAAATGATACAGCATCATACTTTAGTTTTTACGGTGTCACCGAAAAAATAGCTATAATTATAGGAATGTTTTTATTTGGATTTATTGACCAAATTACTGGAAGTATGAGAAATTCAATTCTACCTTTTTTATTTTTTTTCATCCTTGGAGCCTATCTACTTTTACGAATTTCAAAAAAATTTGATACCAATTAATTTTTTTTAGTTTTATTTAAAAAATTTTTTTTTACTTTATTAAGTTTTTTTTCAATATCTCGCTTTTTTAAAATTTCTCTTTTGTCAAAAAGTTTTTTTCCTTTAGCTAAAGAAATTTTCATTTTAGCTAATCCTTTTTCGTTAATATAAAGACTTGTTGGGATAATTGTTATTCCAGAATTATTAATTTCTTTTTTTAATTTTTTTAATTCACTTTTATTCAATAAAAGTTTTCGAATTGCCTTAGGTTTATGATTATAATTGTTTCCATATCTATATTCCTGAATATTTATATTGACTACAAATAATTCATTTTTATCATTAAATTCACAAAAACCCTCAGCAATAGATGCTTTTCCTTCTCTAAGAGATTTTATTTCGGTACCGTTTAGAACTATTCCAGCTGTGTATTCATCCATCAATTTGAATTTAAAACCAGCCTTTCTGTTTTTTATATTAATTTTTTTTGTCACTCTATAAATTTAAGTTTAAATATTTAAATAATTTAATATTTAAAAATGTACTTTAAATTAAATGGCATAACTCTTGGAACTGTTATACGTTATATTAATCATAATTAATTTTTACTGCAATATGGCATTTGAAGTATTGAATAATTGTAAAAATGACAGTATGGCTTAAATTTTTTTTAAATGAAAAATAAAAACTTCTTATCAATTGACAATTTGTCACTACAAGAATTGGATTCTAATTCCGATTTAATTCCTTTATTAACCCCAGAGGATGAAGAGGCACTTGAAAAAGAAAATTTACCTAAATTTGTTCCAATTCTTCCTTTAAGAAATACGGTTTTATTTCCAGGAGTAGTTATTCCTATTTCTGCCGGAAGGGATAAGGCTATTAAGTTAATAAAAGATTCAAATGAATCAGATAAAATAATAGGAGTTGTTGCACAAATAGATAAAAATATTCATGATCCTTCACCCAAGGAGATATATAATGTAGGTACTGTCGCTCAAATTCTTAAAGTTTTAAAAATGCCAGATGGAAATCTTACAATAATTATTCAAGGGAAAAAAAGATTTAAAATAAAAAAAGTAATTTCTGACAATCCCTATTTAAAATCTGAAATTGAAAGAATTAGCGATGAGGACTTTAATCATAAAAACAAAGAGTTTAAAGCAATTATTGACTCTATAAAAGATCTTGCCTTAAAAATAATTCAAGAGAATCAAAGTATTCCTTCAGAGGCCTCATTTGCAATTAAAAATATTGAAAGTCCTTCTTTTTTGATAAACTTTGTATCATCAAATATGAATTTATCAGTTGTTGAAAAACAAGAAATATTATCATTAAAATCAATAAAACAAAGAGCTCTTCTATGTTTAAAATATATGAATATTGAGTATCAAAAATTAGAGTTAAAAAATGATATTCAATCTAGAGTAAGAAATGATCTCGATAAACAACAGAGAGAATACTATCTTCATCAGCAAATTAAAACAATTCAGGAGGAATTAGGGGGAGTTCCTTATGATGAAGAATTACAGGAAATTGATAAAAAATCAAAAAACAAACTTTGGAATAATAAAGTTAAAGATCATTTTAAAAAGGAGTTTTCAAAATTAAAAAGGATGAATACCCAAGTCGGGGAATATTCTATACAAAGAAACTATCTAGATCTCCTTTTAGATTTACCCTGGGGAGAATTTTCTAAAGATAAATTTAATTTCAAAAGAGCAGAAAAAATTTTAAATAGAGATCATTTTGGTTTAGAAGAAGTTAAAAAAAGGATACTTGAATACATTGCAGTTATAAAGTTGCGAAATGATATGAAATCTCCAATTATTTGTTTGCTTGGACCTCCTGGAGTTGGAAAAACTTCACTAGGAAAATCTATTTCTGAGTCATTGGGTAGAAATTACATTAGGGTTTCACTTGGTGGAATGAAAGATGAAGCAGAAATAAGAGGTCATAGAAGGACTTACATTGGAGCTCTTCCTGGAAGGATTATACAAAATATAAGAAAATCTGGCACTTCAAATCCAGTTTTTGTTTTAGATGAAATTGATAAATTAACTTCTAATTCGCAAGGTGATCCGTCCTCAGCACTTCTTGAGGTTTTAGATCCTGAACAAAACAATGATTTTTATGATAATTTTCTTGAGTTAGGATACGATTTATCTAGAGTTATGTTTATTGCAACTGCAAATGATATCAGCTCAATTCATCCTGCTTTAATAGACAGAATGGAAATAATTAATGTAAATGGATATACACTTGAAGAAAAAATTATAATTGCAAAAAAACATTTATTTACGAAACAGCTTAAAGAACATGGGGTAAATAAAGATAAAGTATCTATCAATAAATTGGTTTTAGAAAAGATTATTGATGGCTATACTCGTGAGTCTGGAGTAAGGGGTTTAGAGAAAGAATTGGCAAAAATAATTCGATTTATTGCTAAATCAATTGTGATGAAGGAGAAATATAATACAAAATTAAGTGTAAATGATTTAAATAAAATTTTAGGGCCAATAAAAGTTGAAAGAGATTTATACGAAAAAAATGAAATTGCTGGAGTAGTCGTTGGACTTGCTTGGACTTCAACTGGAGGTGATATTCTATTTATTGAATCTTCAATATCAAAAGGAAAAGGAACCATGTCAATTACTGGGAATCTGGGTAAAATCATGAAGGAATCAGCTACAATTGCACTAGAGTACATTAAGTCCAATGCAAATAAATTTGGATTGTCTGATTTTAAATTCGATAAATATAGTATTCATATTCATGTTCCTGAAGGTTCAACACCTAAAGATGGGCCAAGTGCAGGTATAACTATTTTGACATCACTAATTTCATTACTAACTCAAAAGCGAGTGAAAAAGCATTTATCTATGACAGGTGAAATGACTTTAAGAGGAAAAGTATTGGCAGTTGGAGGTATAAAAGAAAAAATTTTAGCTGCTAAAAGATCTAAAATTCAACAAATTATTTTGTCAATTTCGAACAAAAAGGATGTTGATGAAATTAATTCTAAATATACAAAAGGATTAAAAATTCATTATGTAACTCATATCGATGAGGTTATTAAATTTGCAATAACTAATCAAAAAGTAAAATCAGTTAAAAATTTGTAAATTATAATTTTTTCAATACATGAGTAATAAAATAATTGCGATTGATGGTTTTGCATCAACTGGAAAGAGCACTATCTCAAAAAAATTAGCAAAACATTTAGGTTTCTTCCATTTTGATACAGGTCAAATGTATCGAGCATTAACATTTATAGCAATCAATAGAAAAGCTATAATTAATGATATAATTAATGAAAAGATAATTATAGATATAATAAATAATTCAGTTTTTTCGTTGTCTAAAAATAGCTCATTAAGTTTAAACGAGAATAAACTTGGAGATGAGTTAAGATCAATTTATATATCCAATAAAGTCTCAAAAATTTCCTCCATAAAATTAGTAAGGGAATTTATGATTAAAGAACAAAGAAAATTGGTTAAAAATAAAAATGCTGTTGTTGAAGGTAGAGATATTGGATCAATAATTTTTCCTAATGCTTACAAAAAATTTTTTATGAATGCTGACCCTAAGGTGAGAGCGAAAAGAAGATTTGATCAATTAAGAAGTATTGATTCAGAAGTTTCTTTTGATCAAGTTTTAGAAAATGTTCTAAAAAGGGATTTTATTGATTCGAATAGAGAGATTTCTCCATTAAAAAAAACCAAAGGTTCTATTGAAATTGATACTTCATTATTAAATATAAATCAAGTTTTTAATTTAATACTTAAGTACCTTTAAATATTTTTTTTTTTTTTTGTTATAATAAATTAAAAAATATAAATTTGCAAACCTTTTGTTTAAGTATGGAAAGATGCAAAAGAAAAGAGTTATTAACAATCTTCTACTTACTATTTAATTAAATTCTTTCTTATACTATGTAAGTAGGATACAAAGTTTAAGGGCTATGGCCGAAAAGAAATCACCAAAATCATCTACACTCAAAACTAAATCTTCTTCAACAAAAAAGAAGGTTAAGCCTTCAGTTTCAAAGGATACTAAAGAAATAGAGTTAAAGAAAACTTCTTCAAAAAAAGTTATTAAAAAAAATAAGGAAAAGGAAGCTCCTGCTAAGAAAGTATCCAAAGTAAAGATTCCAGCTAAGAACAAACTTCCTAAAGAAAAAGAGGTCAATAAGTCTTTAATTGAGAAATCTAAGAAGATAAAGGAAGTTAAGAAACCTTCTTCAAAAAAAGTTTTAGAATTAAAAAAAACTAAAACTTCGTCTAAAAAAAATATAAAATCTGAAAAAAAAGAGGTTATAAATAAAAAGGAAATTTCATCGAAATCAAATGAAAAAGATGTTAAAGTTTTTCAAGATGAAACTGACAAAAGTCAAAGTGATTTTTTAAACAAATTTGATTGGCAAAATTATGAGGATGGTATAGAAGCTATTTCTGAAAATAAACTTTTGGAGTTTGAAATGTTAGTGAAGGAAAATTTTGTAGATACTTCTGATGATGATGTTATTGAAGGCGAAGTTGTATATATGACTGATAGAGAGGCTATAATTGATATTAATGCTAAATCGGAAGGAGTTATTTCTTTAAATGAATTTAGATATAATCCAAATTTAAAATTAGGAGATAAAGTTGAAGTAATTGTTGATTCCAGAGAGGATAAGACTGGTCAATTGGTTCTTTCTCACAGGAAGGCAAGAGTAATTAAGGCTTGGGACAGAGTAAATAATGCACATGATACTGGTGAGGTAGTTAATGGTTTTGTTAAATGTAAGACTAAAGGTGGAATGATTGTCGATGTTTTTGGTATTGAAGCTTTTCTTCCAGGTTCTCAAATAGATGTAAAACCTATTAGAGATTATGATCAATATGTTAATAAAAACATGGAATTTAAAGTTGTTAAAATTAATCATGAATTTAAAAATATAGTAGTTTCTCATAAGGCTCTAATTGAGGCTGATATTGAAGAACAAAAGAAAGAAATAATAGGTCAACTCGAAAAAGGGCAAGTTTTAGAGGGTACAGTCAAAAATATAACTTCCTATGGAGTTTTCATTGATTTGGGTGGAGTTGATGGATTGATTCACATAACAGATTTATCTTGGAGTAGAATTAACAATCCAAACGAGCTACTTGAATTAGACCAGAAATTAAATGTAGTTATTTTAGATTTTGATGATAATAAATCTAGAATTCAATTAGGTCTAAAACAATTGACATCGCATCCTTGGGAAAATCTTTCGGATAAAGTAAAAGAAGGAGAAAAAGTTAAAGGTAAAGTTGTAGTAATTGCTGATTATGGTGCTTTTGTTGAAATTGAAGATGGAGTTGAGGGTTTAGTTCATGTTTCTGAAATGTCATGGTCTACACATTTAAGATCTGCACAGGATTTCGTCAGTGTTGGAGAAGAAGTTGAAGCAGTCGTTTTGACACTTGATAGGGATTCAAGAAAGATGTCACTTGGATTCAAACAAATGACTGAAGACCCTTGGATTAATATTTCAAAAAAATATCCAATTGGCTCGAAACACAAAGGAATTGTCAGGAACTTTACCAATTTCGGAGTATTTATTGAACTTGAAGAAGGAATTGATGGTTTAGCTTATATTTCTGATTTATCATGGACAAAGAAAATTAAACACCCATCGGAAATTTTATCAGTAAACGATAACATTGATGTTATTGTTCTCGAGTTAGATACTAATGGTCGTAAGTTAAGTCTTGGTCATAAACAGACTTTTCCAAATCCATGGGATAAATATGAAAAAGAGTTTACATTAAACTCTATTCATTCATCTGAAGTTTCAGATATTGTTGATAAAGGTGCAATTGTTAAATTTAATGATGATGTTGTTGGTTTTGTACCCTCGAGATTTTTGGAGAAAGAAGATGGGAGTAAACTAAAAAAAGGAGATACTGCCGAATTTAAAATTATTGAATTTAATAAAGAATTTAAAAGAGTTGTTATTTCTCACACTTCAGTTTTTAAAGATAAAGAGAAGAAAAATTTTAAAAGTGCCACCAAACAAAAATCAAAATCTAATTCAGAAAAAACTACTTTAGGAGACCTTGATGCTCTTGCAGATTTAAAAGAAAAAATGGATAAAAAATAATTTTATCTTATAATTATTATTTCAAACTTAATTAATTTTTAGTTTTTTAATATAATTGTAATACTTTTGCATTAATTAAATTTTAATGTCAAAGAAAGAAATTTTAAATAAAAATCAAATTGACACAATACTAAATAGATTAGCCTGCCAGTTACTAGAAAATCATGCTTTTTTAAAAAACACTATTTTAATAGGTCTTCAACCAAGAGGTGTTTTCCTTCTTGATAAGTTAACTGAAATATTACTAAATAAACATGGCATCAATGACGTTAATTATGGTAAATTAGATATTACTTTTTTCAGGGACGATTTTCGAAGGTTAGATAAACAATTAACAGCTAATTTTTCAAAAATGAATATTTCTGTTGAAGGAAAAAAAATCATACTTATAGATGATGTTTTATATACTGGAAGGAGTATTAGGTCTGCTTTAACTGCAATTGATACTTTTGGTAGACCAATTAAAATTGAGTTATTAGTTTTAATTGATAGGAGATATAGTAGAGAGCTACCAATCCAACCAGACTATGTTGGTATTCAGGTAGATACTATACAAAACGATAAAGTTGTAGTAGAATGGGAGGGTACTAAAAAAAGTGATTCAATTTATTTAATTAAAGATTTATGAATCATAAAAAATTAAGTGTAAATCATTTATTAGGTATAAAATACCTTAATATTTCTGATGTAAATTTAATTTTTGAAACAGCTGATTTTTTTAAAGAACTTATCAACCGTCCAATTAAGAAAGTTCCGACTTTGAGAGACATTACTATTGCAAATTTATTTTTTGAAAATAGTACTAGAACCAAATTATCTTTTGAGTTAGCTCAAAAAAGGCTTAGTGCAGATATTATCAATTTTTCTGCGTCACAGTCTTCAATAAAAAAAGGCGAAACATTAATTGACACAGTTAAAAATATTTTAGCTATGAAAGTTGATATGATTGTAATACGTCATCCTAATCCAGGCACTGCTAACTTTTTATCTAAGAATATTGATTCATGTGTTATTAATGCTGGTGATGGAACTCATGAGCATCCAACGCAAGCATTATTAGACGCATATTCTTTAAAAGAAAAATTTAGTAATCTTGAAAATAGAAATATTTTAATAGTTGGGGATATAATGCATTCTAGGGTTGCTCTATCAAATATTTTTTTATTGAAAATGTTAGGGGCTAATGTGAAGTTATGTGCTCCAAGATCATTAATTCCTCATCATATTGAATCTTTAGGAGTTTCTTTCGAGTCTGATTTTAAAAAGGCAATTAAGTGGTGTGATGCTGTAAATATGTTAAGAGTTCAAAATGAAAGAATGAATCAAAATTATTTCCCCTCAATTCATGAGTATAAGAATTTATATGGTTTGAATTTATCGTTATTAAAAAGTATTAATAGAAATATTGTTATTCTTCATCCAGGTCCAATAAATAGGGGAGTTGAAATCACATCTGATGTGGCCGATTCAGAACATTCCATTATTTTAGATCAAGTTCAAAATGGCGTTGCAGTTAGAATGGCGATCATTTATTTGCTTGCATCAAAAATTATAGTTCCTAAATAATGAAAAATGAATTTAAAAATAATATTTTTTTAATCTACAATAATGGGAAACACTATAACAAAGGATATTTTTTGAATCTATTTGATTCAAAATATAATACTTCAGACTGGATTATTGTAATAAAAAATTTAAATGATTTTCATTTAATTAAGAGTGAGATTTATCTGCTTTTTAATGAAAAAATAAATTTAAAGTTATATTCATTTGTAGTTGTTTTATTATTTAAACAGAAAGTTGATTTTTTAAATTCTATAAATTATGTCCCTTCAATAATTGAAGCTTATGATTTGATTGAAATTGAAAGAATTCAAAGGGATTTGAATATTTATAAAAATAAAACATGAAACTTACTATTTTAGGCTGTCATTCTGCTACTCCAAAAATCGACGCACATACAAGCTCTCAACTACTTGATGTAAATGGAAATCTATTTTTAATAGATTGCGGTGAAAATACGCAAATTCAATTAAGAAAATTTGGTGTAAAATTTAGTAGAATTAAAAATATATTCATTTCTCACTTACATGGCGACCATTTTTATGGATTAGTTGGCCTTATAAGTACTTTTAGGCTATTAGGACGTGAATCTGAACTTAATATATATGGTCCAAAAGGTATAAAGGAGATTATTACACTTCAATTAAATTATGCCAAATCATGGACAAATTATAATTTAATTTTTCATGAACTTACATCTTCTAAAAGTGAAGTTGTATTTGAAAATAATAAGTTAGTTATTTCAACTATCCCTCTAAATCATAGGGTATATACTAATGGGTTTCTTTTTAAAGAAAAAATTGGGCTAAGAAAAATCAATTTAAATGCACCAAATTTAGCTTTTGTTGACCGTTCTTTTTATCAAAACCTCAAATTAGGTAAAGATTATGTTGATGAGGATGGAAATGTTATTTCAAATTCTGAACTAACCTTAAGTCCAAATCCGGCTAAATCATATGCGTATTGTAGTGATACACAATATGATGAATCAATTATTCCAATTATTCATGGGGTAGATTTACTTTATCATGAATCAACTTTTTTAGAGGAACATACAGAAATTGCTTTTAGAACAAAACACAGTACTGCTAAGCAAGCTGCTAAAATTGCAAAGCTTTCAAATTCCAAAAAATTAATTTTAGGACATTTTTCAACTCGATATCACGATTTTTCAAAATTTATTGATGAGACAAAAAAAGACTTTCGAAATGTAGAATTAGCTTATGACGGTAAAATTATTGAGTTTTAATTTTCTTTATTAAATAATTATTTTTACTTATTGTAAATTGCACTAATGAAAAAAAATAATATAGGACATTTGAGAAAATCATATGATAAGCAAGAGCTAAATGATAACTTAGAACATAATTCTCCCTTTGAATTATTCAAAAATTGGTTTGATCAAGCCTCAAATGATAAAAAAATTGAAGAAGTCAATGCAATGACTTTGTCAACTATTTCTATGGATGGATTCCCTAGATCTAGAATAGTACTTTTAAAAGAATTTAGTTTAGACGGATTTATCTTTTACACAAATTATAATAGTATTAAAGGTAGATCAATCTCAATTGATTCAAAAGTATGTTTAAATTTCTTTTGGCCATCATTAGAAAAACAAATTATATTGAAAGGAAATGCAATTAAAATCTCTTCAAAAAAATCTGATGAATATTTTAACTCAAGACCAGAGGGAAGCAGGATTAGTGCAATAGTATCTCCTCAAAGTGAAAAAATTTTAAGTAGAGACTTCCTTGAGGATAAATTATTAAGCTATGAAAATAAAAGAGATAAATTAAAGAGGCCAAATTATTGGGGTGGTTATATAGTTAAAGTAATCTCATTTGAATTTTGGCAGGGAAGACCGAATAGACTTCATGATAGAATTTTATTTGAATTTTATAAAAATAAATGGAAAAAATACAGACTTGCCCCTTAGTTTATGAAAAAATTAATTTTATTACGTCATGCAAAATCATCCTGGGAGAATAATCTCAATGACAAAGACAGACCTTTATCAGAAAAAGGGATAGCTATTTTAAATAGAGTTATCAATAGTTCTAAAGAAATATTTAGTCCATCAGAGGTTGTATTTAGTAGTCCTGCTAATAGAGCTCTTCATACAGCTTCAATAATGATAGATATAACTAAAATATCATATGAAAAACTTGTTATCAATGAGAATTTATATACTTTTAATTATATTGATATATTAAATTTTATTAAAAAAATTGATAATATTTATAATCAAATTGTAATAGTTGGTCATAACCCTGCATTCACTTCAACTGCTAACTTTTTTTCTAAAAATAATAACAATTATTATATGACAACTTCAAGTTGGATAAAAATTGAATTTGAAACTAATGATTGGTCTAAAATTGATAAGGGTTTATCTTCATTTGGTTCTCGTAAGACTTTAAATTTGAAATAAAAAATTATGAAGGTAAAAAAATATATTAATAGAGAATTAAGTTGGTTAGATTTTAATGCAAGAGTTCTTCAAGAAGCTTCAAATAAAAAAGTTCCATTAATTGAAAGATTGAGATTTCTAGGTATTTTTTCAAATAATTTAGATGAATTTTATAAAGTAAGATATGCTACAATTCAAAGAATTGCATTATCCGATAAAACAGGAAGAAGAGCTCTCGGGATTAGTGCTGAAGAATTACTTGATCAGATTACTTTCAAATCAATTGATATTCAAAAAGACAGTTTAAAAGTATTGAATTCAATATTATCTGAATTAAAAAAAGAAAATATTTTTTTTATAAACGAAAATCAGGTAGGTGATTCACAGATTAATTTTTTAAAAGAATATTTTATCCAAAATGTAAGTCCTGCTTTATTTACAATTATTTTATCAAAATCAAAAAGGCAGGACCTGAAAAATAATAAGGCATTTTTAATTTCAAAATTATTTTTTGAAAATCCAAATGAAGAATCAATATATTCTTTAATTGAAATCCCTGAGGAGATTGAAAGATTTGTCGTTTTGCCATTTGATGGTAAAACCCAATACGTTATGATGCTTGATGATTTAATTAGATTTAATTTTCATTTGATTTTTAGTATGTTTAATTATTCTAAAATAGAAAGTCATATGGTTAAAATCACCAGAGATGCTGAACTTGATTTTGGTGGAGATGTTAGTAAAAGTTATGTTAATAAAATTATTCAAAGCGTTAAAGACCGTATTAAAGGAGATCCAGTTAGAATGGTTTATGATAAAAATATACCTAAGAATACTCTTGACTTTTTAATTGAAAAGTTGAATATTTCCACTTATGATAGTTTGATTCCTGGAGGTAGATATCATAGAAGAAGGGATTATATGAATTTCCCAAGTATTAATAGGGAAGATCTATTATATGAAAAATTTAAACCTCTTGAAATTAAAGGTTTAAGCTTAGAAGAAAATATTTTAGAATCAATTTCAAAAAAAGATTTTTTATTGTATACTCCTTATATTTCATTTTCTTATGTTATAAAATTTTTACGAGAATCAGCTTTAGATCCAAATGTCAAATCAATTAAAATTACTCTTTATAGGTTGTCAAAAATTTCTCAGGTAATTAGCTCATTGATAAATGCTTCAAAGAATGGAAAGAGAGTTATAGTGCAAATAGAACTTCAGGCTAGATTTGACGAGGAAAATAATATAAATTTTGCTGAATTGTTAGAGTCTGCTGGAGTTGAATTAATTTTTGGTGTCCCCGGATTAAAAGTACATAGTAAGATTTGTGTAATTGAAAAATCAATTAATAATAAAAATATAAAATTTGGGTTTTTAAGTACAGGAAATTTTAATGAGTCAACATCTAAAGTATATACGGATTTAACAATGTTTACTTCAAATCAAAAAATTCTAAAAGAAGTGAATAAAGTTTTTAATTTTTTAAAAGTGAATTATAAAATAAAAAAATATAATCATCTAATTGTTTCTCCTCATTATACTTTTAGATCTTTTATTAAGTTAATTGATAATGAAATTGAAAATTCTCACAATGGAATAAAGGCAGAAATAAATATTAAAATTAATAGCATTACAAATCATAAAATAATTGATAAACTTTATGACGCTAGTAATTCAGGTGTTAAAATTAATATGATTGTTAGAGGTGTATGTTGTTTAATACCTGGGATAAAAGGTTTAAGTGAAAATATAAGAGTTATTAGTGTTATTGATAAATTTTTAGAGCACTCCAGAATTTATTCTTTTCATAATGGAGGGGATCAATTGATATATTTATCCTCATCTGATTTAATGACTAGAAGTCTAGATAACCGAGTAGAGGTGACTTTTCCAGTTTATGATAGGGATATAAAAAAGCAAGTTATGGACACTTTTGAATTAAGTTTGAAAGATAACGTTAAATCTAGAAATGTAAATGGTGAAAACCATAATAAGTTTGTCTCAAAAAGTTCTCAAAAATCTGTTCGCTCTCAATGGAAAATTTATGATTATTTTAAAACTTATATAAATAAATGAAAATTGAAAAGTATGCAGCTATCGATATTGGATCTAATGCTATAAGAATCTTGATTTCAAATATTTTTATTCATACTAAAAAGCCTCCCGTTTTTTTAAAGTCTTCAATGCTAAGAGTGCCTGTTAGGTTAGGTGATGACTCATTTTCTACTGGTGAGATATCAAATGAAAATATTAAGCACCTGATTAAAGCATTAAAGGTATTTAGTCTTTTAATCAAAATTCATAAAGTTAATGATTTTATGATTTGTGCTACATCAGCTTTAAGAGAATCAAATAATTCGTCAACCATTGTTAAATTAGTAAAAAAAAAATTGGATTTAGACATTAAAATTATTGACGGTAGAAAAGAAGCTGATTTAATTTCCAATAATAGAATTTTTGAAAATTTAAACTCTATTTACCTTAAAAATTTTTTGTTTGTTGATGTAGGTGGAGGTAGTGTAGAATTTAGTTTAATTGTTAATTCTAATAGAGTTATATCAAAATCTTATAAAATTGGCACTGTTAGATATTTGAAAAAAAAAATTAAAAAAAGAATATGGATTGAAATTGAAGAATGGATTAAATTAAACACAAAAAAACTTTCTAAGTTATATATATTAGGTTCTGGTGGTAATATAAATAAAGTTTCTAAGATATTGAATATTAAGGAAGGTAATCCTCTTACAATATTAAAGTTAAAAATACTTTTTAATTCATTATCAAAATTAAATTATCATGATAGAATGTATAAATATGGTTTGAATCCAGATCGAGCAGATGTTATTTTACCAGCAATTGAAATTTTTTTAAAGGTTGCTTCGTGGAGCGGAGTAAATAAAATTTTTATCCCAAAAATTGGTTTGTCTGATGGGATTATAAAAGAATTATACAAAAAAAATCACTCATAATATTTAAAATTATAATTCCAATCCAAATTCCTCTTTGAGTTTTATGATATACGAATTACTTTTGACAAATTTTTTAAATTTTTCTTCATTAGTATAAATAAATGATTTTTTTTGATCTAATTTGTTTACAATTATTTTAATTTTAATCATTGAGTTATTTAGTTTCAATTTAAGAAAATCTAATAATTCAAATAATTCTTTTTCTAATTCTACTTTGTTAATTTCGGATGGAACTACAAATTCAATAAAGTTATTTGTTATTAATTTTGGTTTATTTATTTTTAGAATAGAAGCTATGTTTTCCTGCTTATTTATTTTTTTGAGTTTATAGAATTGTTCCCAAATATTTAATAAATCTTTCTCATCAAATTTTTCATCTTTTTCTTTCTCAAAACTTAAAGTATTTATTTTTTTGTTTTTCCATTCTTTTTTTTCTTTAATACTTGATATTGAAAGACTTGAAATACCAGTAGATTTTTTTATTAAATCTTCTTTTTTTATCAAATTTTCTTCAGTATTCAATTTACGAAAGTTATTTTCATCAATTACAATATCTTTTTTTTGATATTTTTCAATAACCTTTTCAGATTTGCTTTGATTTATATAATTAATTGTTGGTATCAATTTTTTTTTTTCTCCATTAAAATGGAGAGACGTGACTTTCATGAGAGTTAATTCTACAAGTAATCTTTTATTATTACTGTTTTTATAATTCAATTCGCATTCATTGGTTAAGTCTAAAGATTTTATTAAAATTTCAACGTCTATTTTTGAAGCTTGTTCTACTAATATTTGTCTTGTATTTTGATCAACATCAATTAATTTAGTTGTTTCTAGATCTTTTGATATTAAAAGATTTCTGAAGTGAGAGGATAATCCGATAATTAAATCATGGGGATCAAAACCATTTTTAATAACCTCATTAATTCTAATTAATATTTCTGGTATATTTTTAGAAATAATTTTATCTGTTATTTCAATATAAATACTTCTGCTTAAAAGATTGAGATTTTTTGAAACTGATTCTTCTGTTAGATTTAACTCACAAAAACTACACATCTGATCAAAAATTGATAATGCATCTCTTAAAGCACCATCAGCCTTTTCAGCTATAATTTGGAGTGCATTTTCTTCATACTTTATTTCAATTTCTTTAGAAATTTTAATCAAGTAATTCTTTATATCCATTGAAGATATTCTTTTAAATTCAAATATTTGACAACGAGATAAAATAGTAGGAATAATTTTATTTTTTTCTGTTGTTGCTAATATGAAAACAACATATTTAGGGGGTTCCTCTAGCGTTTTTAAAAATGCATTGAAAGCAGATGTTGAAAGCATATGTGCTTCATCTATTATATAAACTTTATAAGATCCAGTTTGAGGAGGTATTCTAACTTGATCATTTAGTTTTCTGATATCTTCAACTGAATTATTTGAGGCAGCATCTAGTTCGAAAACATTGTATGAAAAATCATTGCTTGTATTTATACCAGTATTAATTTTTCTTGATAAAATTCTAGCGCATGTAGTTTTTCCAACTCCTCTTGGACCACAAAAAAGTAATGCTTGAGGTAATTGATTGGTTTGTATCGACTTTTTAAGGGTATCCGTAATAGATTTTTGACCAACTACATCTTCAAACTCCTTCGGTCTAAATTTTAATGCTGAAACTTTAAATTGATTCATATTATTCAAAAATATAAAAATGTAATATTTTATTGAAAACCAATGATTTTTTTTATTCCATATTATTAACAAATCATTAAATTTGTTTTTTAAGCAGGCTATCCTATCGCTTTTATTTTTAAAAGAGGAAAGTCCGGACACCATAGGACAGTATAGCGGGTAACACCCGTCGTTCATTTTTTGAATAGGAATAGTGCAACAGAAAGTATGTACAGGTTAAGCTGTAGTGAAATCATGTAAACTCTATACGGTGAAACGCCAAGTATATTTACGCTTGAGAGTTGTCCACTCAAAGTAAAAGGGTAGGCGGTTTGAGCTTTTAAGTAATTAAAAGCCTAGATAAATGATAGGGCTAGACAGAATCCGGCTTATTGCCTGCTTTTTTTTTAAAAAAACTAAAATAATTATTTCCGTATTTTTTATCAAATTCCCATTTATTGTGATCTTTGAAAGTGAAATTTCCGTTATGTTCTATAATTAAAACACCATTGTCATTTATAAATTTATTATTAAATACTAAATCAATAATTTCAATATATTTTGTTTTATTTAGTTCATAAGGTGGATCTGCAAAAATAATATCGAATGAATATGCTATTTTTGTAGATAAAAATTTAAAAACATTAGCCTTAATTGCATTGAACTGGAAATTTAATCTTTTCATTGTTTTTTTTATATGTTCAATGCATCGATAATTATTTTCTATTAATAATATTTTTGTTACTCCTCTTGAAGCAAATTCAAAACTAATGTTTCCTGTTCCTGAAAATAATTCTAAAACTGAAATATTTTTCCATAAATAATGATTATTCAGAATATTAAAAATTGCTTCTTTTGCTTTATCAGTAGTTGGTCTAGCAATTAGGTTTCTGGGAGCATTAATTTTTCTTCCTTTATGAAAACCAGAAATTATTCTCATAATTTAAAAAAGATTACAAAAAAATGGAGACTGGTGAGTTTCAACTTTTTTATTTTCGCAACTTGAAATTAGAAAATCTATATCTTTATGATAACCCTTAATTGATTCATAATAACTGTTGAAAATCGAATACTTACCTAAAAAAATAAGCTTAAACTCATCTGAATTTAAATGATGAATTTCAGTAATATACAACAAGAAGTATAAAAAATCATCTGCATTTTTATAATTATATGTATTAAATAATAATAACTGAGAACTTTGGAAAAGGAAAATTTCAAAAAAATCCTTTCTTAAATTTATATAAAGTTGTTTTTTTAATTTACCAGTTGACATATTTGATAATTCTTCAATTAAATACGACACAAAATGCTTTGATTTTATAGCTGGAAAAAATTTATTTAAAAGTTTAATATTTTCGTCATTTTCATAATATATTACAGATTGATTTGTTTTTGAGATATTATCATATTTGACTACTTTATTTTCTAGTTTAATTGATGATTCAAGGTAGTATTTTGCTTTTTGATAATCAAATAATGAGTTAGGAACAACTACTGGTGGATATGAAAAATATAATAATTTACTTTTCTCTAAAATTAGTTTGTTCTTTTTAAGCCATTCTGAAAATTTTTCTTCTGAAAAATTTTTATTATTTATTTCATAGAAAAAAACTTCATTGAAAGTAGAAAAAGAAAATCCATTAACAAAACTATGAATGGATAATTCGTTATGCCTTAAATAAACTTTATTGAGTTGCATCAAATATTGTTGGCCAATTACCATTTACACTTACATCTGTAAGTGACCCTAAAATTATTTCAGAGCCGTTAACTCCATCAACAGAAACAGTTTCATTTTCCTGATTTACAAGAAATTCATCTTGATCATAAAGAATAATATTTTTTGAAACTTTTACTTCAAAAACTGAAACCTTGTAGTTGTTTTTGTTTATTATTTGTGAATTAATGGTAAATTCTTCATCAACGCCATCAATAGGTATTTGACTCATTTGCTTGTATTCTTCACTGTTTTTAAAAAGAGAGTCTCTAACACTTACTGTACCTAAAGTATCAATTACAATTATTTCTTTCAACATATCAATTCTGTAAGTTCGATTATATTCAAGAAATGAGGAGTCTCTTTTTTCAACTAGAGTAAATATTCCAGAATCAATAAATGAAACAAGACTATCAAAATTATCAGAATAAATTCCATTTACATCTTTGTATGCGATTTGAGCTGTTCTAATTTGTTTTAATCTATTAATAACTTTTTTATAACGTTCGTTTTTTACTTTATTAAAGTTTATTGGGCTGTTTATTGAATCGTATATTTTGTAGCTGAAAAAAACAATTAGTAACCATAAGAAAGATTGAATTCCAAACTTATATTTTGCAGTCATTTGTAAAATTATTAAGTGTCGCAAACAAATCTACAAATTTTTTTAATTCTTAAAAGTATTTATAAATGAATTATCTTAATTTTAAACTAATGACCATAAAAGAAATTAGATCATATTTAGTTAATAAATTCACATATTTACCAACAAATTCACAAATTAAAGCCATTGGATTATTGATTGATTTTATAATTTCAAAGCATACAGATGAAATATTTATTTTGAAAGGGTATGCGGGAACAGGTAAATCTAGTTTAGTAGGGCATATAGTATCTAATATTTCAAAATTAAATTTTAAAACACTTTTATTAGCACCTACTGGAAGAGCGGCAAAAGTTTTTTCAAATTATTCTAAAAAAAAGGCTAAAACTATTCATAAGCAAATTTATTTTACAAAAACCGAATCTTCTGGAGTAATAAAATTTAATTTAAAAATGAATATGCATAAAAATTGTTTATTTATAATTGATGAGTCCTCAATGATTAGTGGAGGCAATAAAAAGCTAAATCTTTTTCAAAATAACTCATTACTTGATGATTTGGTGAAATATGTTTATTCAGGTAAAAATTGCAAATTAATTTTTGTAGGTGATCCAGCTCAACTTCCTCCAATTAATTTATTAAAAAATCCTGCATTAGATAAAAAATACCTTTTTAAAAAATTTGAAAAAAATATTTATGAATTTGAGTTAAAAGATATTGTTAGGCAAGAAAAAAAATCATCTATATTAATCAATGCTGTTAAAATTAGAGATACTATTTTTAATGAAAATATTAATCAGTTTAAGTTTCCAAAAACTGATAAAAATGAATTTATTAGGCTTAATGATTCAAATGATGTCTTCGAATCAATTGATAATTTGTTTAATAGTTCCATTAAGTCAGATAGTGTTGTGATTGTTCGATCTAATAAAAGGGCAAATCAGTTTAACAGTCAGATAAGAAGTAAAATCCTGTTTTTTGAATCTGACATAAATGTTGGTGAAGAATTTATGGTTGTTAAAAATAATTATTTTTGGTTGACTAATGATTCTGATCCAGGATTCATTGCAAATGGAGATTTAATTAGAGTAATAAAAATAATCAGTCGTCATGAACTTTATAATTATAATTTCATTAAAGTTATTATTGAATTAGTTGATTATCCCGATGAAAATTCTTTCGAAACAATTTTATTAATTAATACACTGAATTCTGAGTCTCCTTCATTAACATCTCAGGAATCCAAAAAATTATATGATGAAATTCAAAAAGATTATTTAAATATCAATTCAAAATATAAAAGATTTCTTCTTACTAAAAAGAACCCTTTTTTTAATGCTTTGCAAATTAAATATTCATATGCAATTACTTGCCATAAAGCTCAAGGAGGACAATGGAGTAATGTTTTTATTGAATATCCTTATTTACCAAATGGTCCTACTAAGGATTTTTTTAGATGGCTTTATACCGCAATAACAAGATCTAAAAAAAGAATTTTTCTAATAGGCTTTCCTGAAAACTATTTTAATTAAAAACTAAATTTCAATTGCGTAATTCAATATTGTGATATACATTTTGAACATCATCGTCACCTTCAATACTTTCTATTAATATTTCGATTTTTTTAAATTCTTCAGAGTTTAATTTAGTTGTGATTTTGGGAAATCTTTCAAACCCAGAATAAAGAATTTTTAAAAATTTTTTTTCTAATTCTTTTTGAATTAAACCAAAATTATTAAAATCACCATAAAGATTAATTTTATTGTCGTCTACAAATACTTCGTCTACCCCAAAATCAATAAATTCAAGTTCAAGTTCTTCAATATCAACTGATTTATTATCTAATTTAAAATTACATTTTTTTTCAAACATAAATTCTACTGATCCTGATTTGTCTAAATTACCTTGAAATTTATTAAAGTAACTTCTTAAATTAGCAACTGTCCTATTATTATTGTCAGTTGCAGTTTCAACTAAAATAGCTATACCAAATGGGCCATACCCTTCATATAATATTTCTTTGTATTTTTCTGAGTTTACTTCTGAGGCCTTTTTAATAGCTCTTTCTATATTTTCTTTTGGCATATTTACTGTCTTTGCATTTTGTATGACTGACCTTAATCGTGAATTATTATTTGGATCTGCCCCACTTTCTTTTACCGAAATAGAAATCTCTTTGCTAATTCTAGTAAATATTTTTGACATTTTAGACCATCGCTTAATTTTTCTAGCCTTTCTAAATTCATATGCTCTTCCCATTTTTAATTTTTAAATTAAATATAATTTTTTGAAATATAAATATCTTTTAAGACTGATTCATAATTGTAATTTAAATGCTCTGGTAGTTTATTTTTTTTTGATAAAACAGCAATATATCGTAATTGATTTGTTGAATATATATGTTTAAATATAACTTTATTTTTGGAAATCATTTTTGTAATTATTTTCATAAGATCAAAGTGAGATATAAGATCTTTACAACCTAAATGAAATACTCCAGAGAGCTTTTTATTTATTATGTAATGTATTTGTTGACTCAATTTTAAATCACTATTAATATTGACAATAGTGTTAGGAAAAACCTCAATAGGTATTTCGTTTTTTATAGAAAGACTAATATTTTTAATCCTAGGTGATTTTTTTCCAAAAACCATAGGTAGTCTTGCAATTACATATTGTGAAGGGTTTAATTTAAATAATTTATTTTCAATAATAATTTTAATTTTTCCAAAAGCAGTTTCAGATAATGTTTTATCAAATTCATAAGATGGATAATTATGGAATGCATCAAATACATTTGATGAGGACAAAAATAAAATCCTGCAATTAAAGTTTTTAACATATTCAATCATTTTGTCATGAGCAAGAATTTGTTTTTCAAAATCTCCTCTTAAAGCTGAAATAATTAAATTAGGTTTTGTATAATTTAAAATAACTGATATATCATTTTTATTTATATCGTAGTAAAAAAATCTTTTGTTTTTATTAAAACTTTTATTTGAAAAAAATGTACCAAATACGCTAAAATAATTATTTAATTCTCTATAAATTTTGGATCCTATGTATCCACTCGCTCCTATAATCAATATTGTTTTCAAATATTTGTTTTAAATGAATGGGATTTTTGAGATTTCAGCTTTAACAATTTTATTTCTTATTGAGATAAATATAATCTTTGAATTTTTAAGTTTACTTATTTTTACATATCCCATTCCTATTCCAATACCTAAGGTTGGAGAATGAGTGCCAGAAGTTACTATTCCAATTATTTCATTTTTAAAATTGTAAATTTCATAACCTTTTCTTGGAATACCTCTATCAATAAGTTTAAAGCCTATCAGTTTATTAGTTTGTTTTTTCGAAATTTCATTTTTTAAACTATATGAATTAACATAATTAAATTGATTTTTGGTGATCCATCCCAATCCAGCTTCAATTGGAGATCTATTTTCATCTAATTCATTACCATAAAGACAATATCCCATTTCAATTCTTAATGTATCTCTTGCTGCTAATCCGATTGGTTCAATTTCAAAAGATCTCCCAGCTTCCATAATAGAATTCCATAAGCTTTTTAAATTTGAATTTTTAACATATATTTCTAAACCACCAGAACCAGTATATCCAGTTTTGGCTACAATTGCACCATCAATATTGGCAAATTTGATTGTTCTGTGCTCATAAAAGCCAAAGGTTGATAAATTATAGAAAGTTAATTTTTGCATTGCTCTAATTGCTCTTGGTCCTTGAACTGATAGTAAACCATAAGAATCAGATTCATTAGTTAATTTAGCATTAAAATTTTTATTTATATTTTGTATCCAATTCCAGTCTTTCTCAATATTTGATGCATTAACTACCATTAAATATTTTTCATTTTCTAATTTATATAATATAAAATCATCTACAACGCCTCCATTTAAGTTTGGTAAATAATTATACTGTGCTTTTCCAGGTGAAAGTTTAGATATATTATTACTACATATTTTTTGGAGAAGATTAAGGGCTTTTGGTCCTTCAATAAAAAATTCTCCCATATGTGAAACATCGAAAACCCCTAATTTTTTTCTTACATTATTATGCTCATAGTTGATACTCTTATATAAAATTGGCATCTCATATCCAGCAAATTCTGACATTTTCGCTCCAAGTTCTTTGTGAATACTGTTTAGTTGAGTATTTTTCATTAAAAATTTTTACTATAAAAATATTACATTTAAAATAAATTTTAAGTTTAGAATCATAAATAATATTTTGATGAATTTTAATAAGTTTTTTTTGTTAATTCTTATTTTGACTATTGATATATATGGGCAAAATTTTGAATTATATTCCTTGGGTCCAGAATTTCACAAATCAAGAAGAGATATTCTAAGAGAAAGTCTTCCCGATAATAGTGTTTCAGTTTTTTTTTCTTACCCTGAACAATACAGATCGATAAATCAAAAATATCAGTATAAACAAGATTCAAATTTTTATTATTTATCTGGTTTAATTGAACCTAATGCGGTTTTGATTATTTTTTCAAATGATCAAACCGATTCTATTGGTAAATTTGATGAGATAATTTTTGTTCAAAAAAAAAGTAAATATAATGATTTGTGGGAGTCAAATAGAATTGGGTTGGATGGTGCAAAAAAACTCGGGATAAAAAGGGTTAAAAGCGTATCTGATTTTTTAATTCCCTCTATTGATTTCAATACTTTTGACAATATATATTTTTTTGATTTCAATAATATTGTAGATGATAAAAAAGATAAATTTGATTTATATGATTTAGTTGAGTCTTTTAAAAATCAATTGAATTTTGATAAAAATAAAATAAGTTTAAATTCAAAGGTTTTATTTGAATTAATGAGTTCTTTAAGAGAATCAAAAACTTTGCAAGAATTAGATTTGTTAAAAAAAGCAATTCAAATTACTTGTATTGGCTTTATTGAAGTAATGAAATATATAAAGCCAGGAATGTCTGAAAGAGAGATTCAGGGTATTCATGAGTTTGTTCATAAAAAATATGGTATTGCTAATGTTGGATTTCCCTCAATAATAGGTTCTGGTAATAATGGATGTATTCTACACTACACTAAAAATAATGCTATTATGAAAAATAATGATCTGGTTTTAATGGATGTTGGAGCAGAGTATATGGGCTATAGTGCTGATATTTCAAGAACTATTCCTGTGAATGGTATTTTTAATTCTGAACAAAAAAAAGTTTATGAAATTGTATATAATGCTCAAGAGGCAGGAATAAAGAATGCTATTATTAATAATACATACAAAAATATTTATAATGCTTCTTATAAAGTAATTGCTGATGGTCTTATGGATTTAAACATAATTGATCACCCAAAAGATGCAAAAAAATATTTCCCTCATGGTAGTTCTCACCATATCGGATTAGATGTTCATGATTCAACTAATTATGGATTATATAAGGAAAATGCTGTTGTTACAGTTGAGCCAGGTATTTACATACCTGTAGGAAGTAATTGTGATAAAAAGTGGTGGGGGATAGCTATCAGAATTGAGGATGATATATTAATAACCAAGGAGGGTCCAATAATTTTATCTGACATACTTCCAAGAAAACTAAATGAAATTGAAAGATTAATGGAAAATAAAAGTATTTTGAGTAACTTTTTAATTCCTAAGCTTGAATAAAAATTATTCAATTAGATAATTTTTTAATTCTTTATAGTTATTGATTTTAGTGCTTTTTTTTTCTTTTTTAATAATTGTTTTTATTTTTTCAGGTAATTTTAATTTCATATCTAGCGTTTTTTCAACAACATCAATGAACTTTACTGGATGTGCAGTCCCCATGAAAAGTCCTAATTTGTCATTGTTGATTTTTAAATAACTTTTTAGTCCTAAATAACCTACTGCACCATGAGGATCAGAAATAAACTTCGATTTTTCATATATTTCTTTTATTGCTTCTTTTGTCTGATTATCACTAAATTGAAAACCTGAGAGACTAGATTTTATTTTTTTAAAATTATTGTCAAATATTTTTGCAATCCTTACAAAATTACTTGGATTTCCAACATCCATTGCATTTGAAATAGTTTGAATTGAAGGTTCTGGACAATATTTATTGGTTTTCAAATATCTTGGGACTACATCATTGATATTGGTAGAAGCTATAAAATGGTCAATTGGAAGCCCCATTTTCTTAGATAATAGTCCTGCACATATGTTTCCAAAATTTCCACTTGGAACTGATATGACTATAGGTTTATTTGTTTTTTTTAAGTATTTGTATGCAAAAAAATAATAAAACATTTGAGGTAACCATCTACCAATATTAATTGAATTTGCTGAGGTAAGTTTATTTTTTTTAATTATGTCTTTATCTAAAAATGATTTTTTAACCATCTCTTGACAATCGTCAAAAGTCCCATTAACCTCTAATGCTGATATATTTTTCCCTAATGTTGTAAGTTGTTTTTCTTGGATTTCACTAACTTTTTTACTTGGATATAGAATAATAACGTTAATTCCATCTACATCAAGAAATCCATCAGCAACTGCTCCTCCTGTATCACCTGATGTTGCAACTAAAACTGTAATTTTATTAGATCTTTCTTTTTTATTAAAATATCCCAAGCATCTTGCCATGAATCTTGCTCCAACATCTTTAAAAGCAAGCGTAGGACCCTGATATAGTTCCATTGAATAAATTTTTTCACTGATTTTAATTATTGGAAAGTTAAATGATAAAGTTTCAGAAATAATTTTTTTAAGTTCATTTTTTGAAATATCAAAATTCACATAATGCTTAATAGCTTCATAGGCAATTTCATTTTCATTTAGACTTTCAATATTATCAAAAAATGATTTAGAAAGTTTAGGTATTTTTTTAGGAAAATACAAACCCTTGTCAGGAGCTAAACCTCTGATCACAGCATCTTTGAATGTGACACTAGGCGAGTTATTATTTAGACTGGCATATATCATCTTGAACTAATTAATTTAATACCTGTTGAATTGATTTTTGATGTATATGAATGAAATTTTAGATTTAAGGGAACTAAAACTTTACCCATTTCACTTGTTACAGATTTTGCAGTTTTTTCACCTTTTGATAGTGCAAAAACTGATGGTCCTGATCCTGATATTCCGGTACCAAGTGATCCATTATTACTTGAAGTTTTTTTTAAATCATTAAAGGCAGGAATTAGATCAGATCTGTATGGCTCAACTAATACATCAATAAGAGATCTACTTATGAGTTTATAGTCTTCTGTGTATAATCCACTGATTAAGGATGCAATATTTGCAGATTGTTGAATTGCTTTTTTCAATGGAACTTTTTGTTTTAAAACAGATCTAGAATCAGAAGTTTTTAATTCAATTTCAGGATGAATTATTGACGCAAAAAGCTTTTTTGGGAATGGAAGACTTATTATATCAAGTGAATTAATGTCTCTTACTAGAGTAAACCCCCCCATAAGAACTGGAGCAACATTATCAGCATGAATACTTCCGCTAGCTAATTCTTCACCTTTCATGGCAAATTTAATCAATTCTTTTCTAGAAAATGGTTTTCCTAAAAGTTCATTAATTCCAAATACAGCCCCTGCTGAGCTTGCTGCACTACTTCCTATTCCACTTCCAGACTTAATTCCTTTATAAATTTCTATTTCAAAACCAAAATCTGTAGAAAGTTCATTTAGCAATGAAATACCAGAAACACCGGCAACATTTTTTTTTGATTCATAAGGTAAATTTTCCCCTACAATTTTAGTGATATTAATTCCTGGCTTAGAAGTTTTTCTGATTATCATTTCGTCTCCTATTTTATCAAGACAAAATCCTAATATATCAAATCCGCATGATACATTTGCTACACTCGCTGGACAAAAAATCTTAACTTCGTTCATTATTATCGTTTTCCAATTCTAATAATATCAGCAAATATCCCAGAAGCCGTAACTTCAGCTCCAGCTCCAGCTCCCTTTACAATTAGCGGTTGTTTTGAGTATCTATTTGTATAAAACAAAACAATATTATCACTACCTTCAAGATCATAAAAATTATGACCTTTTGGTATTTCTTCAAGACCTACTTTAGCTTTTCCATTTTTAAGATTTGCAACATATTTTAATTTTGAATCATTTTCATTAGCTTTTTTTAATAGTTTGTTAAAGTGATTTTCATTCTCAATTAATGAATCGTAGAATTCTTTATTATTTGAAGTAGTTAATGATTTTTTGGGAAGAAAAGAAGATATTTTTATATCATCTAACTCAATTTTTAAACCACTTTCTCTAGCAAGAATTAATATTTTTCTTGCAACATCAATTCCACTTAGATCAATTTTTGGATCTGGTTCAGTATAACCTTCATTTTGAGCTCTTTGAACTATTTCATGAAAAGTACTTTTAATATTAAAATTATTAAAAATGAAGTTTAAACTCCCTGATAAAACTGCTTGAATTTCATTTATTTGATCGCCTGATGCAATTAGGTTGTTTAAAGTATCAATAATTGGAAGCCCAGCTCCAACATTAGTTTCAAATAAAAAGGGACTACCGAATTTCCTTGATAAATTCTTTAAATTCAAATAATTTTTTAAAGTATCCGCACATGCAATTTTATTACATGTTACTACACCTATATTTGAATTTAAGTATTTTTCATATTCCATTGAGATTAAGTTACTAGCAGTATTGTCAACAAAAATACTATTTCGGTAGTTTAATTTCTTTGCATGTTTATAGAATTTTTCAATATTAGTTTTAATTCCATTTTTTAAAGTTTTTTTCCAATTTTTAATTGTTATAGAATTAGTTCCCAATATCATTTTTTTTGAATTTGAAATGGAAATAACTCTAATTCTTAATTTTAAATTTTCCTTTAGATAATCAGTTTGATTCTCAATTTGCTCTAATAGCTTACTGCCAACATTTCCAACACCTATAATAAATAGATTCAATTCCTTTATATTTTCTTCAAAAAATCTTTCATGTAATGTATTAAGGGCCTTTTTACAATCTTTCTTTTTTATAATTATTGAAATATTTCTTTCTGATGCACCTTGTGCAATGGCTCTTATATTTACATTGTTATTACCCAATGAACTAAACATTTTTCCACTGATTCCTTGATGATCTTTCATTTTTTCACCAACCATAGCAATATTAACTAAACCATTTTCAAGAGTTGTTGGGGAAACCTTTTTTTGGCTAATTTCAAATTCAAATTCATTGTCAATTGCACTTTTTGCAATTTCTGAATCAAAACTTTTTACTCCAATACATATTGATTGTTCTGAAGAGGCTTGAGTTATCATTATAACATTTATATTTTCTTTAAGTAGAACTTCAAATAGCCTTTTTGAAAACCCAGGGATACCAATCATTCCACTACCCTCAAGACTAATTAAAGAAATATTGTCAATATGACTTATTCCTTTTATGACTTGTTTGTTTCTTGGAGAGGAATTTGAATCGATAAGAGTTCCCTTATCTTCAGGTTTAAATGTATTTTTTATTTTAACTGGTATATTCTTTTCAACAAGGGGTTGCAGAGTTGGAGGAAAAATAACTTTCGCTCCAAAATGAGAAAGCTCCATAGCTTCAAAATAAGTTAATCTATCTATAGGATTTGCTTGGGATACAATATTAGGATTTGCTGTATACATGCCACTTACATCTGTCCATATTTCAAGAACTTTAGCATCTAATATATTTGCAATAATTGAAGCAGTATAATCTGATCCACCTCTTCCAAGAGTAGTTATATATCCATTAGAATTTGATGAAATAAAACCTGGAAGAATAATAATTTTAGCATTTAAAGAATTAAAAATTGATTTAGTTTTTTTTTCTGTTTTATTCCAATCAACAATTTCTTTTTTATTCTTTTGAATTGTTGTAATTATATTTCTAGAGTCAACTAGTTGAACATCTAATTTTTTTTCTTTGAAAATTTCAGAAATAATTTTACTTGAGAGTACTTCACCAAAACTTAAAATTTTAGAAATTGTTTTTGAAGTTAATTCATTTAAAACTAAAACTCCATCAATAGTGGTTTCAAGTTTATTTAGCTCTTTTTTTAAAAAACTTATTATTTTACTTTGATTTACAATTTTTATTGATTTTTTAATTAATTCAAGATGTCTTTTTTCAATAACTTCCATCTCTAAGAAAAATGACTTATCATTATTTAATGCTTTATTCATAATCGTATCTAACAAGTCAGTTATTCCTCCAAGCGCAGAAACAACAACCACTAGTTTATCGGATTGATTATTTACAATTTTAATAACTTTATTAATTGAATAATTATTTGCTACAGATGTACCGCCAAATTTTAAAACTTTCATATTTTTTTTCTTTGAATAAAGTAAACGAAGTTACTTTATATAAATTAAACTCTAATAAAAGAAGGTTATTTTATTTACATTGAATATAAAATTCAAAATATTTTATTGTTGAATATAATTTTGTAACCCCATTACAGGGTAGTATGTGAATTAGATATAGTGGAGAGGTTAACTAATGAATTATGATATGAAAAAGATATTATTTTCATTTAAATAAAATAAATAATTTGATATGCAAAGTTAAGAAACTAATTTAAGTAGGTTTATAATATATTTTTATTTATTTTTCTTTACTAATGTTAAAAAATCAGAGTTTTTATTTACATCAATATATATGGAATCACCTTCATTTATCTTATTATTAACTATTTCCTCTGCAATTAAATCCTCAATATACTTTTGTATTGCTCTTGATAATGGGCGAGCACCATATTTTTTATCAAAACCTTTATCACAAACAAATTCTTTAGACTTTTTTGATATTTCGATAGAGTAACCAAGTTTATTGACTCTTTCTTCTAATTTATTTAATTCAATATCAACTATCTTGATAATATCTTTTTTATCAAGAGAGTTAAAAATAACGATATCATCAATTCTATTTAAAAATTCTGGAGCAAAAGTTTTTTTCAAAGAATTTTCAATAATATTTTTTTCTAAATCCTGAGTTTGAGCTTTTTGGGAAGAGGTTGAAAAACCAACTCCAGTTCCAAAATCTTTAATTTGCCTGGCACCAATATTTGATGTCATGATGATTATAGTGTTTTGGAAATTAATTTTTCTTCCTGAACTGTCAGTTAAGTATCCATCATCTAAAACTTGTAAAAGCATATTAAAAATATCAGGATGTGCTTTTTCAACTTCATCAAGAAGAATAACCGAGTAAGGTTTTAATCTGACTTTTTCACTAAGTTGACCACCTTCCTCATATCCAACATAGCCAGGAGGAGATCCTATTAGTCTTGAGACTGCAAATTTCTCCATATATTCACTCATATCAATTCTTATCAGATTTTCTTCAGACTCGAATATTTCAGAGGCAAGAATCTTAGCTAGTTGAGTTTTACCAACACCAGTTTGACCTAAAAAAATAAATGAACCAATTGGCTTTTCAACAACTTTTAACCCTGCTCTGTTTCTTTGAATTGCTTTGACAACCTTTTGAACAGCACTTTTTTGCCCAATTAATTTTGATCCAATTGTTTCAGCAAGCTTAGATAGCCTGTTTTTTTCTTTTTTTACAATTTTATTTACAGGGATATTACTCATCATAGAAACTACGTCAGCAATTTGAGTTTCATCAACCTGAATTTTATTCAATTTTGATTCTTCATCCCATTTTTTTTGAGCTAAAATTAAATCTCTTTCTATTTTCTTTTCGTCATCTCTTAACTTGGCAGCTTCTTCGTATTTTTGTTTTTTTACAACACTATTTTTTAAATCTTTGATTTTTTCGAGATTTTCTTCGAGTTTTACAATGTTATCAGGTACATTCATATTGTTAATATGAACCCTTGAACCTGCTTCATCAAGAGCATCAATAGCCTTGTCAGGTAAAAAGCGGTCTGAAATATATCTGTAGGTTAAGTCAACACAGGATTTCAAGGCCTCATCAGTGTAAATTACATTATGATGATTTTCATATTTATCTTTAATATTTTTTAGAATTTCATAGGTTTCTTCTACAGATGTTTGTTCAACTATTATTTTTTGAAATCTTCTTTCTAGTGCACCATCTTTTTCAATATTTTGCCTGTATTCATCCAAAGTGGTTGCACCTATACATTGAATTTCACCTCTTGCAAGTGCAGGCTTAAACATATTTGAAGCGTCAAGACTTCCTGTTGCCCCCCCAGCTCCAACAATAGTATGTATTTCGTCTATGAAAAGTATGATGTTATCATTCTTTTCAAGTTCATTCATTACAGCTTTCATTCTTTCTTCAAATTGCCCTCTATATTTTGTTCCAGCTACAAGGCTAGCTAAATCAAGAGAAACAACTCTTTTACCATATAAAATTCTAGAAACCTTTTTTTGAACTATTCTTAAAGCAAGGCCTTCTGCTATTGCAGACTTACCGACACCAGGTTCACCAATAAGTAGAGGATTATTTTTTTTACGTCTACTTAAAATCTGCGAAACTCTTTGTATTTCTTTTTCTCTACCAACAACCGGATCTAATTTGTTGTTTTCAGCAAGAAGAGTAATATCTCTTCCAAAATTGTCGAGTACAGGAGTTTTAGATTTTTTACTTTTTGATGCAGAAGTTTTTTGAGTAAAAGGATTTTCTTTTTCTGAAGATGAATCATCTTCTTTTTCTTCAGGGAAAGATGAAGAATTCTGAAAGTCTATATAATCAGAATCGTTAGTTAACATTAATTTGAATTGCTCTTTAACAATATCATAACTGATATTTAAATTCAAAAGTAACTTAGTTGTTGGATCATTTTCATTTCTCAAAATACATAGGAGTAAATGAACAGTATTAATTAGATCACTCTGAAAAAGTTTTGCCTCTAGAAATGTAGTTTTCAGAGCTCTTTCGGCTTGTCTAGTTAGGTGAAGATTATTTTTAGAATTTTCAAGATTAGAATTCTGAATAATTGAAGGGTTTAATATTTCAACTTTCTTTCTTAAGTTTTCTAAGTCAATATCAATATTATTTAGAATTGTAATAGCCTTTCCTCCACCATCTCTAAGTATACCTAACATTAAATGCTCAGTTCCAATATAGTCATGCCCCAACCTTAGGGCCTCCTCTTTACTAAAGGAGATGACATCTTTAACACGAGCTGAAAAATTATCATCCATAAACAAAATTTTATTTAATTTATTTCAAAAATCGTTCCAACAATAGAAATATTTTTAGTAAATAGACAAAAAAAAAATCATTTAACAAAGTTTGATTATTAAATTATTTATTAAAAAAAATGAATTATTATGTTGATAAAATTAATGACAAAATCTATCAATATTACTAATAAAATAGGCATTTTATACATATTTTAGCAATAAATCAATTTAAAACAAAATATTATGATTGAAGGTGAAAAGTTAATTCCTATTAACATTGAAGAAGAAATGAAATCTGCTTATATTGACTATTCAATGTCTGTCATTGTGTCACGTGCACTACCTGATGTTCGTGATGGTTTAAAGCCTGTACATAGAAGAGTTCTTTACGGAATGCATGACATGGGAATAAGATCTAATACGTCTTATAGAAAATCTGCAAGAATAGTCGGAGATGTTTTAGGTAAATATCACCCTCACGGTGATTCATCAGTCTATGACACAATGGTTAGAATGGCTCAAGAATGGAGTTTGAGATACTTATTAGTAGATGGTCAAGGAAACTTTGGATCAATTGATGGGGATAGTCCTGCTGCAATGAGGTATACTGAAGCTAGAATGCAAAAAATTTCAGAAGATATACTTGCCGACATTGAAAAAGAGACTGTAGACCTTCAATTAAATTTTGATGATACTCTATTTGAACCCAAAGTACTTCCGACTAGAGTTCCTAATCTTCTGGTTAATGGTGCCTCTGGAATAGCTGTTGGTATGGCGACTAATATGCCACCACATAATTTATCTGAGGTAATTGACGGAATTATTAAATATATTGAGGATAACAATATCAATATTGATGATTTAATGACAGTAATCAAGGCTCCTGATTTTCCTACTGGAGGAACTATTTATGGCTATGACGGGGTTAAAGAAGCATTTTTAACTGGCAGAGGGAGAGTTGTATTAAGGGCAAAAGTGAATTTTGAAGAAATTGATGGAAGGGATTGTTTAGTAGTCAACGAAATACCATATCAAGTAAATAAAGCTGATATGATTAAAAAAACAGCTGATTTAGTAAATGATAAAAAGATTGAGGGTATTTCAAATATTAGAGATGAATCTGATAGGAAAGGCATGAGAATAGTTTATTTACTCAAAAGAGATGCAATTCCAAACATTGTATTAAATAAATTATATAAATATACTTCTCTTCAATCTTCATTTAGTGTAAACAACATCGCTTTAGTTAATGGTAAACCAAAGCTTTTAAATTTAAAAGAATTAATAAAATATTTTGTTGATCACAGACACGAGATAGTTGTTAGAAGGACTAAATTCGAGCTAAAAAAAGCAGAGGAAAGAGCTCATATACTAGAGGGACTTATAATAGCATCTGATAATATAGATGAAGTTATTTCACTCATAAGATCATCATCTAACCCTGATGAGGCTAAAAGTAAACTCCAAGGAAAATTTAAACTAACTGAAGTTCAATCAAAAGCTATTGTTGAAATGAGATTGAGACAATTAACTGGTTTAGAACAAGATAAACTTAGGTCAGAATATGATGATTTAGTAAAGTTAATAAAAGAATTGAATGAAATTTTAGATGATAAAGATATAAGAATGTCAATAATTAAAGATGAATTATTGGAGATTAAATCTAAATATGGTGATGAAAGGAGATCACAAATAGATTATTCTGGAGGAAATTTTAGTATTGAAGATATTATTCCTGACAAAAAAGTGGTTATCACAATCTCTCACGCTGGATATATAAAAAGGACTCCTTTATCAGAATATAAAATTCAAAATAGGGGGGGTGTAGGTCAAAAAGCCTCTACAACTAGAAATGAAGATTTTCTTGAAAATTTATTTATTGGTACTAATCACCAATATATGTTGTTTTTTACTCAAAAAGGTAAATGTTTTTGGATGCGAGTATATGAAATTCCTGAGGGATCAAAAACATCTAAGGGTAGAGCAATTCAAAATTTAATAAATATTGAACATGACGATAAAGTAAAGGCTTTTATCAATACACAAGATTTAAAAGATGAGGAATACATAAATAGTCATTATGTTATTATGGCAACAAAGAAGGGACAATTAGTTAAAACATCACTGGAAAAATATTCTCGTCCACGATCAAATGGTATTAATGCAATTACAATTAAAGAAAATGATGAGCTTTTAGAAGCAAAATTGACTACAGGTAAAAGTCAAATCCTTCTTGCTGTTAAATCAGGTAAAGCCATAAGGTTTGAGGAGGATAAAACCAGACCTCTTGGAAGAGGGGCATCTGGTGTACGAGGTATTAAATTAAAAGACGAAAATGATGAAGTTGTTGGAATGGTAACTGTTGAGTCCAATTCCGATATTTTAGTTGTATCAGAAAATGGATATGGTAAAAGGTCGAGTCTTGATGATTATAGAATCACTAACAGGGGGGGGAAAGGTGTTAAAACTATCTCAATAACTGAAAAGACAGGTCATTTAGTAGCTCTTAAAAGTGTAAATGACGAGGATGATTTAATGATTATTAAAAAATCTGGTGTTGCCATAAGGATGAGTGTAAGTGATTTAAGAGTAATGGGAAGAGCTACCCAAGGTGTTAAGCTAATTAAGATAAAGGAAGATGGTGCAATTGCAGCAGTAGCTAAAGTCATTAAGGATGATGATCAAGTTGATGAAAATAATGAAGAATTTGATAATCAAATTCAGGAAAATGGTAAATTAGATGAAAATTAATAAAATGAAAAATATATTAACATTTGTCCTTTTTATACTTTTCTCAATTACATGGAGTCAAAAAAAAGAGTTAAGAAGTGCAAAAAAGTTATTAGCTGACTCACTTTATAACGAAACGAAAGATTTTTTAATTAAAAATCAAAATATTTTTGCATCTGCTGATCAGAAAACTAAATCATCATTTAATCTTATATTTTTTGATGTTTACAGAAATCTTGGCGAATACAAGAATGCTTTAGATAAATTAAATGAAATCAAAAATGATCCAAGATTAGTAAAAGATTATGATATTCAAGCTCAAAATTTAAAAGCAGATATAGTTAATTCCGCAATTAAAGATACTAATGAAAAAAAATATTTAAGTTCTGTTGAAAAGCTTTTTCTTGCTTATATGATAAATACTCAAGAGAATATTGAATATTTATACTATGCAGCATCTAATTCTGTGAATGGTAATGATTATGAAACTGCACTTGAATATTATTTAATTTTACGAGATGTAAAATTTAGCGGAATAAAAATTGAATTTTATATTACTGAAATTGAAACCAATAATGAAATACAATTATCCTCTGAGCAAGAATTAGAATTATATTCTAAGGATAAAAAATTTACAAATCCTGTAAAAAGGGCAACCCCATCATTATATCCTGAAATCGTTAAGAATATTGCTTTAATTTACACTAATTTGGGTCAGAAAGATAAAGCTATTAGTGCAGTGAAGGAGGCACGTATTGAGAATCCAACTGATTTACCTTTAATTTTAACTGAAGCCAACTTATATATTGAATTAGGTGACAAAGAAAAATTTAAGGAATTAATAAATAAAGCTCTAGAACAAGACCCTGACAATGCGACTCTTTATTTTAATTTAGGTGTTGTTACTGCTCAAATGGGAGATAATACAAATGCTCAAGAATATTATTTAAAAGCAATAGAATTAGATTCTAAACTAGAAGCTCCGTACTTAAATTTGGTTGCTTTAATACTTGAAGGTGAATCTGAAATTATTGATAAAATGAATAGTTTGGGAAATTCAAGATCAGATAATGCAAAATATGATGTTCTTAAATTGGAACGGGAGGATTTATATAAAAAATGTATTCCTATTTTAAAACAATTGATTCAAATTAACAATAAAAATACCGAAGCTATTCGAACACTAATGAATATATATGGCACAATTGGAGATAATGAAGGTTTTAAAGAGATGAAATCTTTAATAGAATAATATTAATCTATAATGATTTTTTTAATAAAGCGAAGTTTGTGAGAATGCTTATTTTCATCAGAGTTAAAAATTCCCGTTTGATCAATTCTATCTATTCTAACTTTTCCATGGGCATGGATTATTTTATTATTATTTAAAAGTATTCCGACATGTACTATTTTTCCTTCTTCATCATTAAAAAATGCTAAATCACCTTGTCCAGATTCATCAATAAAACTTAATATTTTCCCTTGTTTAGCTTGTTGGCTAGCATCTCTTTTTAATTTAATTCCATTTATTTTATATACTATTTGAGATAATCCTGAACAATCAATACCAAACGGACTTTTACCACCCCAAAGATAGGGTGTATTTAAATAACAGTATGCAGTTTTTACAATAGACTCTCTAATATTTTTGTTTTTATTTATATTTTTTAAATTATGAGAATGATTAAGAAAATCACTGACACTTAAATCAGCTCCAATACAAACTGGAAAAATGTGCCCATTTTTTAAAGAAATATATTCAAAAAGATTAGTTATGTATTGACTGTTGTTAGAATTTATATTTTTAAAATCAATTTCACTGATTTTCTTTAATTGTTTTTTATTAATCCAACCTTTATAACCGTCCCAAGAAAGAGAAATTTTAAACCAATCATTTTCTGTATCAATTATTGAGAAAGTTTCACCATAAAATAATTGTGAAACCATTTCGCTATCATGATTTGGACTTATCCTTAAAGGAATCAAACTAAGTTCACATATTCCAAATTCCAATTTCAATATTTTAGGCAATAAATTTTTAATTTTAAAAAGATATAAAAATTATATAACTAACTTTCCAATTTATTAACTTTAAAATTTTAATGTTTTTAATTTTGTTGAAAACATCATTACTCTATAATGGGATCAATAATCTATAATTTTTTAAAAAATAAATCTCTGTTAAATAAGTTAATTATTTATTTAACATCAATAATTTTCATTTCATATCTTTTTCCTAAGCAAAATAAATTTAAATATGACCTCGTTAAAGGGACTTCATGGAAATATGAGTCAATATATGCACCATTTGATTTCCCAATTTTAAAATCTACCAAAGAAATAGAAAAAGAGAAAGAGTTATTAGAAAAAGAATCAATTGTTTATTATGATTTTTCTGAGGAGATATATAATAATGTTTTTAATCAATATGCAGAAAAATTTAATCTATTTTTCTCTTTTCCAATTTCTTCGGATGAATATAGTATAGTGTATGATTTTGGAAAAAGATTAATTGAAGAGGTATACATTTATGGTGTATTACCTGTTAATTTTAATGAAATTAAAAAAATTTCAATAATTCGAAATAATTCAGAGTTTCAGGTTGATAAAGATGAGGTTTTCCCAATTAATAATCTTTCATATTTTTTAAATGAAAAGCTAAAATTTACTGAATTTGAAATTTATAAAAATTCATTATATAATTTATTTTTTGAGATTATTTCTCCTAATTTAATAAAAAATGAAAAATTTACGCTTCAGTCATTAAATGAGTCATTATCCTCATTATCTATTACAAGAGATATAGTTGTAGAGGGCTCTTTAATTATTTCTAAAGGTGAATTGATAGAAGGGGAAAAATATCAAAAGCTTTTGTCTTTAAAGAACGAATACTCCTCTGAGGTTTTTAATGATAATAATTTTTATTGGATTTTATTTGGTTATTTACTATTAATAATAATATCTATAAGCCTCCTTTTTGTTTTTTTAAATAAATATTATAATTCAATTTATAAAAACAATCGAGAACTAACTTTTGTTATATTTAATATAGTTTTAATGATTTTCTTGTCCACTAGGGTTTTAAATTTCAATCCAAATTATATTTATGCTGTTCCAATATGTATTTTACCTTTAATTATCAAAGCTTTCTTTGACTCGAGACTTGGACTTTTTGCTCATTTTATAACAATTTTGTTATTAGGTTTTTTGGTTCCTAATAGTTTTGAATTTATTTTTCTCCAATTTTTGGTAGGTCTAGTTTCAGTTCTTTCCGTTTCTGAACTTTATAAACGTGCAAATTTATTTATTTCAGTTTTTCAAATTGTTTTTGTTTATATAATATGTTACACAGCGTTTCATATTACTCGTGAAGGAAATCTCTCTGGATTTTCATTTTTAACTATTGGTCTATTCATAATTAATGGACTTGCAACTCTTTTTGTTCAACCACTTATTTATTTATATGAAAAGATTTTTAAATTAGTTTCTGATGTTTCACTTTTAGAGCTCTCAGATACTAACTCAAAATTATTAAGGCAATTATCAGATAAAGCACCTGGTACATTTCATCATTCTTTACAAGTTGCTAATTTAGCAGAGGCATCAGCAATTGAAATTAAAGCTAATGTATTGTTAACTAGAGTTGGAGCTTTATATCATGACATTGGTAAAATGAATAATCCTACCTATTTCTCCGAAAATCAGATTACCAAAACTTCACCCCATAAAAGAATCTCTCCAGTTGAAAGTGCTAAAATTATTATCAATCATGTAAATGATGGAATTCAAATTGCAAAAAAAAATAATCTTCCAAAAAGAGTAATTAACTTTATTGAAACACACCATGGTAATTCTAAGGTATATTTTTTTTATAAAAAAGAAGAACAGAGAAATGGGTTTGCTAATGAAAATGACTTTTCCTATAATGGACCAAAACCATTTTCAAAAGAAACGGCTATATTAATGATGGCTGATTCAGTTGAAGCTGGATCAAAAAGCATAAAAGATCCAACTATTGAGGTCTTAAAATCATTTGTAAACCAAATTATAGACAGTCAAATGTTCGAAAAGCAATTTTCAAATTCTAATATTACATTGGCAGAAATCGAAAAAGTTAAAGAAGTATTGATAAATAAGTTAATTAATACTTATCATCTTCGAGTTAAGTATCCTAAATGATTTTTTTAAAAATAAAGATTGTTTAATATTAATGGATGGATTACATTTGGACCATTATAATTAATTTATATTAAGGAGAGGTGCCAGAGTGGTAATGGAGCAGATTGCTAATCTGTCATCGTGTAAGCGATGCCTGGGTTCGAATCCCAGTCTCTCCGCAATTAACCTTTAAAAAATAATTTTTTATCCTTTTTTAGAAAAACTTTTTTTGAATTCCCTTTATAAATAATAGTTATATTTTTATTATCTCTAGATTTTAGAGTTGCTTTATTAATTTGATTATTTTTCCATTCAATATCAATTTCAATATTACCTCTTGCTTTTAATCCATGTATTTCTCCATTTTTCCATTTATCAGGAAGGGCAGGTAGAAGACGAATAATATTTTCCTCATGAGATTGAACAAGCATTTCTGAAATTCCTGAAGTATATCCAAAATTACCGTCAATTTGAAATGGGGGATGGGCATCAAATAAATTATCATAAATAGAATTTTTAAAAAAAAGTTCAATATTTTTTTGTGCCATTTCTCCATCAAATAGTCTTGCAGCACAATTTATAAGCCAAGCTCTACTCCAACCAGTTCCAGCACCACCATTTTTTAATCGATAATCAAGTGTATTTTTAATTGAATTAAATATTTTAGGAGTTTTGGATTTAGTTATCTGATTACCAGGATGAAAACCATAAAGATGAGACATATGTCTATGGCCTGGTTCAAATTCGACATATTCTCTATCCCATTCTAATATTCTATTGTTTTTATCAATTATAAATCCAGGCCTGAGTTTTTTAATTTGTTTTTTAATTTTATTTGTCAAGCTATTTTCAATATTTAAAATTTCGGAACCTTTTAAAAAATTTCTAAAGACCTCATTAATAACTTGTTGATCCATTGCACTTCCAAGGCATGAAGCAACGGGTTCATTATTTTTATCAAGATATCTGTTTTCAGGTGAAGTGGAGGGAGCAGAAATCAAAAAACCATCTCTAGGATCTTCTATTAACCAATCACTATAAAAATGGGCAACAGATTTTATTGCAGGATAGGCTCTGTTTTCTAAAAACTCCATATCACGGGTATACTCAAAATGATTCCAATAATGTTGTGTCATCCATCCACCAGCACCAAAAGATGCTCCCCAATATGCTGTTGGTGCCCTTAGCCATGTTGGAGCCCAAAGGTCCGAAGCATGAGGTATAAATGATCCATTCATTCCAAAGTTTTTTTTAGCGGTTACTTTTCCATTTTCAATTAGCCTATCTACATAATCAAAAAGAGGGTAATTGAGTTCATCAAGTTTGGTCATATTTGCTAACCAATAATTCATTTGAAGATTTATATTTAAGTGGTAATCAGAATTCCAAGGTGCATTTATATGCGGGTTCCATAAACCTTGAAGATTAGCAGCAAGTGTGCCTTTTCGGGATGATGAAATTAAAAGATATCTTCCGAAATGGAATAGTGTTTCTTGTAATTCTATATCAACACCTCCATTTTTCAAGTCATTTATTCTTTTATCAGTAGGAATTTTCTTTTTTGAATTATTTGTAATTAAATCAAACTTAACTCTATTAAAAAGAGACTGGTAGTCTTCAATGTGAAGTTTTTCTATTTCTTTAAAATTTGATTTAAGTATATTTTTTAAATCAGAGGTGTTTTTTTGTTCATAATCTTTAAAGTAATATGATGAATTAGAAACTAAGATTAATTTCAGTTTATTAACATTTGAAAATTTAATTTTATTTTTCGATGTTTTAATTTCTCCTCCCAAATTAATTGAGTTTAATAGAGTCTGAAATTTAACACCTGATTCAATGGGATAAGGTTTCGAATCGAATTCCCCTTTTCTTTGAGTTATTTCACCATCCATTATTAATGATGTATTATTTTTTTCATATACACTGACCGTAGGAACTCCCTCATCTTTTGGACGTTCAAGGAAAACCTGACCATTAAGGCCTTTGGGATGATCGGATTCTATTATAATAAAAATTCCTTGATGAGGTTTCGAGGCAAATACTTTTTGATTGACTTGGTATCCATTTGTTTTATATGAAACACTAGCTGTAGAGTTGTCAATATTTAAACTTCTTCTATATTCTGTTATAGAGTCATGCTCAAAATTTATAAATAAATCTCCAAGTGTTTGATGAGATCTCACAACAGTTTTCCTTGAAAACTTTTTAACTAGAAGAGAGTCTGAAGCTTTTATATCGCCCTTAACAAGAAGGGATCTAATTAATTCTAAATCCTCACGATTTCCGTCAGGTTCACCCCATCCAAGGTCATTTGGCCATAGTGAATCATCATTTAGTTGAATTCTTTCATTAACTGGATCACCAAAAATCATAGCACCAATTCTACCATTACCAATTGGAAGGGCTTGATCCCATT
>CAJPUR010000011.1 GCA_905381055.1 uncultured Flavobacteriaceae bacterium | reverse complement strand
ATTAAAGCTGAAAGTTTTTTATGGAAAACAAATAGTGATATAATTAAAATTAGTTATAAGAAATATATATATGAAAATTTACTAGTTTATAAGAAATCTAATGCTAATAAGATTACTCATGATGTTATTAATGAGGTCCATATATTTATTAATGGATTTTTATTAAATTTTATAGATTTTATTCCAAGAATATTTTTATTGATATTTTTTATTGGGTACTTACTTTTTATTAACCCAATTGTAACCATAATATCATTATTTTTTTTAATTATTTTTTATGGTACTCTTCTTGGAGTTTTGAAAACTAAAATTAATAAAATGTCAAAATTGAGGTACCTATATCAAAATAGCCTTTTTGATTATGTAAATAGTTCAATTAGAGCTCTTAAAGATATTAAGGTAAATTCATTTGAAAAATATTTTATTTCAAAAATTGAAGAACCAGCAAAGCATTTTTCAGATTTAAATAAAGGAATCAGCATATATTCAAGTATTCCTAAAATATTTATTGAAACATTTATTTTAGTGATTTTGGTGATTTATGTATTGTATAATTTTAATGATAATATTGTACAACAAATCCCGATGTTATCAATTTTAACATTGGCCGTAATAAAGTTACTTCCAATTATTCAAGGTATGTTTACTAATATAACACGAATGAGATTTAACTATAATTCAATAAACATTATTGAGAAAAATATAAATGCCTCTAATAAAATTGTTCAACAATTTGACAGTAAAAAAAATTTTTTTAAATCAATAGAATTAATTGGAATTGGTTTCAATTATGATAAAAAAGAAGTTTTTAAAAACATTTCATTTAAAGTAGAAAATGGAGATTTTTGGTTGCTTTATGGAGAAAGTGGATCAGGTAAAACTACATTAACTGAAATAATGTTAGGATTTATTTTACCTACTTCAGGTAAAATCATGATCAATAGTAAATTTGATAAAGCTAATAGCATATTATCCAAAAAATTAAATGTTGGATATGTCTCTCAGGATATAATTCTTTTTGAGGGAAATTTTATTGAAAACATAATATTAAAATCAAATTATAAATTTTCAGAAATTAAAGAAAAAATTAATTTTTTAGTTGATTTTTTTAGTATGTATGATATAATTGAATCAATTGGGGGTCTTGAGGGATTTATTTCAGAATCAGGTAAAAATCTTAGTGCAGGTCAAAGGCAAAGAATAATATTAGCAAGAGCTTTGTTTAGAAATCCTGATTTATTGATTTTAGATGAGGCTACAAGTGCATTAAACTCTGATTTAGAGGAAAGAATAATTGATAAATTGATTAAATCTAAGATCACTATTTTTATGATTACTCATAATGAAAGTTTGAAAAGGTTTACAAAAAAAATTGTGATTTTAAATAATAAAAAAAAAGTATAAAATGAGAAATGCTATTTTTTTAAGTCCGCAAATGTATTTTATTTATTTAGCTGAAATAATAAATAAAAAACTTAATATAAATCCAAAATATTTCCATTCAAATCATGAATCATATGATTTTATTGAAAGAAAATTTCCTGATGCAATTAATCACAATTACTATGACTCAATTAAAGGTATTCCCCCTAAAGGGCATGATTCTTTCAATAAATTTGACATTGATATTGATCTAATTAATGAATTATCTGAATCTGAGTATATTTCATTATCTATGATGGATCGTAATGATTCTTGTACTGATTCATTTAAATATAGAGAAAGATTAGAGTTTTATTATAAACAAGTTTCATATTGGTCGATGATTATTAGAAAGTTTAAAATTAAATATGTTTTTTTTGAAGAGGAACCACATCAAGCAACTGATTATATCTTATATAAAGTTTGTGAAAAATTAAAAATTGAAACTGTAATGTTTGTAAGAACTATTTCAAATTTTGGCATTTTACCAATGAAAAAATTTGAGGAAGGATGTATAAAGCTTAAAAAAATATATCAGGAGAATTTAATTAAATATAAGAACAAGGAAGTTGAGTCAAACCCAATTTTAGAAAAATATTTTAAATATTTCAAATCTAATTATCAAAATATTTTGAAAGAACATTTATGGGATCAATTAGATTCTTATGAAAAATTGATTAATCGTAAAAATTCAAAACTATCCAATTATAGATTTTTTATAGATAATGCTTTGAGATTTTTTGACTCATTGTTTTTTAAAAGGATTAAACTTTTTAATGCTAAATATTTTTTATCTGATCAAAAAGAAAAAAATAAGCCTCTGAGTGAATCTAATATGAACTATTCTTCTTATTTATTTTATAAAATAAAAACTACTTTAAAAAAAATAAGCAATAGAAACTTTTATAATAAAATATCAAATTATAATCTAGATCTAAATCAAAAGTTTGTTCTTTGCGCTTTACAATATCAACCTGAAAAATCAACTTGCCCTCTTGGATCAAGGTATGGTGATCAGTTTTTAATGATTAAGAAATTGAGGAATTCACTTCCAGATAATATTAAAATTTTTGTCAAAGAACATCCAAGTCAATTTATTTTTGATTATACTAGATATGGTGAAATCCACAGAGATAAAGAATTTTATATGAAAATTATAAACCTTGATAATATTGAAATAGTTCCTATAAATTTCGATATTTTTTCACTTATTGATAAATCTCTGGCTGTTGCCTCAGTCACTGGTACAATATGTTGGGAAGGGGTAAATAGAGGAAAACCCGCAATGTGTTTTGGTCATTCTTGGATGAAAAATTGTGAGGGTATTTTTACAATTAAGAATCAAATTGACCTTCAAAATATTATAAAAAAAATCATTGATAATGAGATAGATGTAAGTCTTAAAAAAGTATACATTTTTGCTTTATCTATTGTTAATCTAAATTTTAGATGTGCAATAGGTGGAATAAATCAACTTAAATTTCACAGGGTTAGTGCTGAAGAAAATGCAGAAATTCATTTTCGTGCTGTTTCATGGTTAATAGAAAAAAAATATAAATGACTTTCTATTTTCATTCTTTTCTTTATGTAATTACTAAATTCATTATTTCATGTTTTAATGTGTTATTTTTAAAAATTTATCTAAGACTTAATCATAATTTATTTAATATAAATTTATTGAAAAAAAGTAGTAAATTTTTTATCCTAGGGTCAGGTGAGTCAATAAATAATATTTCCGACTCTCAATGGATTGAATTTAAAAAGCATACAACTATTGGTTTAAATTATTTTATAATGCATGAATTTGTTCCAGATATAATTCAAATAGAGCTTCAATCTGCAGACGATGAACACATCGAGAATTTAATAAAGATCTTTTATAAGCGAGAAAATGAATTCAAAAACTCAAAAATTCTTGTCAAGTCAAATTATTTGGGATTGAAAAGTGCAATAAAAAGGATAAGATTTTTTAAAAATTTACCAAAATCATTAATTAAAAATCTTGTTTTTACTCTAGATTTCCCAATTTTTGGTAAAAATAAAGTCGAATTTGAAAAAACATTAAAAATGTTATCTTTTTTAGGATTGTTAAATTATGGAGGATTAATTTTTATCCCTCATTTGAGGGCATCATTGGGGTTAAGTGTAATTATTGGATCAAGAACTAATCATAATGAAATAATTGCTGTAGGAGTAGATTTAATTAATACAAAATACTTTTTCCAAGATAACTTTTTTGAATACGAAAAAAAATTTGGTATTAAGAAGAAGTTCTTTAATATAAATTATTTTCAGATAAATCATGATGGTAATCATTTAACAAATGATAAATCTATACATGAAATAACTATAATGGAGGCATTAAATTTATTTTTAAAAATTTCTAAAACAAATTCAGAAGTTTTAACTTTTTCCAAAAAAAGTGCACTTTATCCAACATTTGATGAGTACTAATTTAAAAAATTTAAATTTTATGAAAATAAGAAGGAGTCATGATAAGCTTTATTTAGAGGAAAATAGGTACGAAGAAACTAAGGAAATCTTTAAGTTTATTATTAATAAATCATTTAAAAAAATAGAATATAATAAAAACCTTGAAATATGTGATCTAGGATGCGCTGCAGGAGAATTTTTATATTATTTAAATTTAATTGCCCCTAATTCTAATCTAACAGGTTTAGATATTTCAAATGAGTTATTAATTAAGGCAAAAAGACATGTTCCATCAGCAAATTACATAAACGATTCAGTTTTAAATAAAAATATTTTTAATGAGAACCAATTTGATAAAACTTTTTTAAGTGGTGTTCATAGTATTTTTGACAATTTTGAATTATGTTTTATGAATATAATTAATTGGACAAAACCTAATGGAATTGTCTGTATTACTGGACTTTTCAATCCATATCCTGTTGATGTTTATTTAAAGTTTAAGGAATCAAAAGATTATAAAAGTGATTTTTATGAGGTAGGTTGGAATATTTTTTCCCAAGATTCTATTGGAAAGTTTTTAAGTGGTTTAAAAAAAGTTAAGTCCTACACCTTTAAAGAATTTAGTATAGGTATAGATTTAAATAAAAAGGAAGACCCTTTGAGGAGCTGGACTTTTAAAAATGAAAATAAGAAAAGAATTATTACAAATGGTTTGTCAATCATACAACCATTATATGTTTTAAAAATACAGTTGTAAAAAAAAAGAAAAATATTAAAAATGGAAAAGCCTCATGGCATAATGTTTCATCACTTTCATGATAAATTTGAACATCCTAAAGGACAAGGGTCAATAGATAAAATCCAATTTGAAAAGTTGATTATTTATTTAAAGAAAACTTATAAACTTTTAAATGCAGAAGATTGGTACAATAAGGCTATTAAAAATCAACTATTGAACGGTGAAATATGTTTAACATTTGATGATAATTTAAAGTGTCAATATGATGTTGCTTTACCAGTTTTGGAAAAGTACGGATTAACTGCTTTTTGGTTTATTTATTCTTCACCATTTACTGGTGTAATGGAAAGACTTGAGATTTATAGAAATTTCAGATCAACGATGTATCAAAAAGTAAGTGACTTTTACAATGATTTTGATAATGAGATTAATTCTTCAAATGAATATGAAAAAGTAAAATTTGGTTTAAAAAACTTTAGTAATAATTATTTATCTGATTTTTCTTTTTATTCGTATGAAGATAAAAAATATAGATATGTAAGAGATAATATTTTAGGGCCAAAAAGATATTATCGTGTAATGGATAGATTAATTAAAAAAACAAAATTTAATATTGATGAAAAATGTAAAAATTTGTGGATGGGAGAAAACCATATAAAAAATTTAAATAAAAAAAATCACTTTATTGGTCTTCACTCTCACTCTCATCCCACTATGATGAAATCTTTAAGCTTAAAAAAACAGAAAAATGAGTATTTAACTAATTATAATATTTTAACCGATATGATTAATGAAAGTATATTTTGTGTTTCTCATCCATGTAATTCATATAATAATTTGACCTTAGAAATTTTAAACGATTTAAGAATTAAAATTGGTTTCAGAGCAAACATGAAAGAGGGATTTATTTCTAAACTTGAATTACCGAGAATAGACCATTCAATTTTAATACAAAATTTAAACTTATGACAATTACTATTTTTACTTCAAATCAACCAAGGCATTTGTCACTTATTAAAGAGCTTTCAAAAATCTCAAAAACAGTTTATGCAGTAATTGAAGTAACTACAATATTTCCGGGTAAGATTAAAGATTTTTTTAATAATTCTATTGTGATGAATGAGTACTTTGAAAAAGTAAGAAACTCTGAAAAAAAATTTTTCGGGGAGATAACTTTTCTTCCTTCAAATGTAAAGCCAATAATAATAAAATCAGGAGATTTAAATAACTTAAAATTAAATTTAATTAGTGAAGGTTTACATTCAGATAAATATATTGTTTTTGGATCTAGTTATATCAAAAGTCCATTAGTTGATTTTTTAATAGATAAAAAAGCATATAATATTCATATGGGAGTTTCTCCATATTATCGAGGAAGTTCTTGTAATTTTTGGGCTTCTTATAATGGAGATTTTAGTTTGATAGGGTCAACTATTCATATGCTTTCTAAAGGTTTAGATTCTGGACCAATTTTATTTCATTGTTTACCTCAGTATGAAGAAAATATATTTGATTTTTCAATGCGTTCAGTGTTAAGTGCTCAAAAGGGTATCGTAGAAATGATTAAAAGTAAAAGAATTGATTCTTTTGAAAAGCATCCTCAAAATAAATCATCTGAAATTTTTTATTCAAAAAAAATTGATTTTAATGACAAAGTAGTTTTAGAGTATTTAAGTGAAATAAAATTTAAAAAATTTAATAAAAAAAATTTAGTTAATAGGGACAAATCAATTTACATTAATCCCTTTTTTTATTGAAAGTATGAGTAAATAAATTGGTAAAAAAATAAAATTTATTTTAAGTTAATTATGACAATATTTAATATTATTTCTCAAGCCGTGAAGCCAAAAAGGTTTATAATAATGATAAAAAAAATTTTTTTAAGATTTTTTGATTATCAAGGCACTTTGAATTACAGTGAGAACTTAAATTGGTTAGAATCAAATTATATTTTATTTGAGGATTATGCAAAAGGGATTGATCCTTATTTATGGGAAAATTCAAAAAAAGTTTGTGAAAAAATAAAACATGAGGCTAAAAAAAAATTAAAAAAAATTAGTTATAACCTTGGTGGAGGTGGATTTTATCCTTTATTATATTTTCTAGTTAGATTAAATAAGCCAGATGTAATTTTAGAAACAGGAGTTGCTGCAGGTTATTCTTCATATGCAATTTTAAAAGGAATTGAAGAAAATATTAAAGGTAGATTATATAGTAGTGATTTTCCGTATTTTAGAATACCTAATCCTGAGAAATATATTGGAATTATTGTTCCAGAAAAATTAAAAAAATGTTGGGAACTATTTATTGATGGAGATAGTATTAATCTTCCAGTAATTTCAAAAAAAATTAAAAAAATCGATATTTTTCATTATGATTCAGATAAAAGTTATAATGGCAGGAAAAATGCTCTAAATTTATTAAAAAACAATATAGACTCTTCAACAATTTTAATAATGGATGACATTCAAGACAATAGTTTTTTTTATGATTATATAATTAAATCTAGTCCCAAAAAATGGTATATATTTAAATTTGAAGGTAAATATATTGGATATATTGAAGGCTTATAATAGATAATGTAACACATTGAATAATTGATTTTTGAGAAACAAAAAATTTATCTTTAACGTTAAAAACTAGTTTGATTTGAAAATATTAGTAACTGGCTCTGCAGGATTTATAGGATTTCATTTAGTTAAAAGTCTTTTAAAAAAAGGATTTTTAGTTGTTGGAGTAGATAATTTGAATAATTACTATGACTCTCAACTTAAAATTGACAGACTTTTATCAAAGGGGATAAATATTAATAAATTAAATAAAGATTCTTTTGTCGATTCTGATGATAGTAATTATAGATTTTATAAATGTAATTTAGAGGATGAAAATAAATTAAAGAAAATTTTTTCATTTGAAAAATTTGAAGCTGTATGTCACCTAGCTGCTCAAGCTGGAGTAAGATATTCATTAACAAATCCTAAAGCTTACATAACAAGTAATATTATTGGATTTCAAAATATTATTGATTTGTGTAAAGATTTTGAGGTAGGTAATTTTAGCTTTGCATCGAGCTCTTCAGTTTATGGAGCAAACTCTAAATTACCTTTTTCAACAACGGATAGAGTAGATCATCCATTATCGTTATATGCTGCAACTAAAAAATCTAACGAATTAGTGGCACATACTTATTCTCATTTATATGGCATTAGAATTACTGGGCTTAGATTTTTTACCGTTTATGGACCATGGGGTAGACCAGATATGGCATTATTTTTATTTGTAAATTCTTTATTAAAAAATGAAAAAATTAATGTATATAATAATGGGAATATGACCAGGGATTTTACTTACATTGATGATATTGTAAAAGGAATTGTTAAAGTAATTAATAATCCTGCTAAAAAACCAGAAGAAGAAAGTTTTTACAACCCAACCATGTCTTCATATAAAATTTATAATATTGGGAATAATAATCCGACAAAATTAATGGATTTTATTAAGACAATAGAGAATGTTTTGAATAAGAAATTTAAAATAAACTATATGGAAATTCAACCTGGTGATGTTCCAAATACATACGCAAATATTGATGATTTAATCAAAGAGTTTAATTATAAACCTAATACTTCTATTAAAACGGGTATTGAAAATTTTATAGATTGGTATTTAAATTATTATAAAATTCAGTTGTTATGAAAAAGTTTTTGATTGGTATTATAGGAATGGGTTATGTAGGACTTCCACTAGCAGTAGCTTTTTCAAAAAAATATACTACTTTAGGATACGATATAAATAATAAAAGGCTTGATGAACTTAAAAGTGGAATTGATAGGACAAATGAGTTAGAAAGTCAAAGTTTAAAAAAAAGTTTAAAAAATTTATCTCTAACAAACAATATTCAAGATTTAAAAACCTGTAATATTTATATAGTTACTGTTCCTACTCCTGTAAATGAAGATAAAACTCCGAATTTAAATCCAATTATTGATGCAAGCTCCATTATATCTGGTATTTTAAAAAAAGATGACATAGTTATATTTGAGTCTACAGTTTATCCAGGACTGACAGAAGAAATTTGTATTCCAATTTTAGAAGATGGATCAAAATTAAATTTTAATAAAGAATTTTTTGTTGGATACAGTCCTGAAAGAATTAACCCTGGCGATAAGAGTCGTACAATAAATAAAATTATTAAAGTTGTTTCTGGCTCTAACAAACAAACTTTAAAAATTATTTCCAAATTATATAATTCAATTATTGAGGCAGGGGTATATGAAGCACCTTCGATTAAAATTGCTGAAGCGGCTAAAGTCATTGAAAATTCTCAGAGAGACATAAATATCGCATTTGTTAATGAGTTATCAATTATATTTAATAAAATGGGAATTGATACAGGAGAAGTTTTAAAAGCTGCTAGTACAAAATGGAATTTTTTAAATTTCTATCCTGGTTTAGTTGGAGGACATTGTATTGGAGTGGATCCATATTATTTGGCTTTTAAATCTAAAGAACTTGGCTATAATCCTAAGGTGATTTTATCTGGAAGAAAGATAAATGATTTTATGCCTTCTTTTGTAGTAAATGAAATTATTATAAAGTTTCTCAAAAAAAGAAATTCAATTGAAAATTGTTCGGTTTTAATTCTTGGAGTAACATTTAAAGAAAATTGTCCAGATTATAGAAATTCTAAAGTAATTGAGGTTTATAATAAATTTAAAGAACTTGGTTTAAAAGTTGATGTTTTTGATCCATGGATAAAAACTCATGATTTTAGAGAAGAAATAGGGTTTAGAACAATAGAAAAATTAGATAAATCAGTCAAGTATGATATTATTCTACTTGCTGTCGCCCATAAAGCATTTTTAGAAATTAATCCCAAAAAATATTTAAATGAAAAAGGGCTTGTTTTTGATATAAAAGGATTTTATAAAGAGATGGATTTTCATTATTTATGAAAAAATCAAGTTTACTAATTCATATTATACCAACTCTTCAAAATGGAGGAGCTGAAACAATGCTAGCTCGTATTATCGAAGAATTTTATAAATTAAAAATAAAGCAATATGTGTTTACAATAAATGGCAATGACAATGATTTCCATTTTCGAAGTATAATACCTTTTTGTGAAATAATTCATCTCAATAAAAATAAGTCAAAAGCTTTTAAAATTCTTCAATCAAATCAAAATTCAACTTTAATTGGGTGGATGTATAAATCTTTTGTTTTAGTTTATAGATTTAAGTACAAGTTTAAGTTATTTAAACCAGTAATTTGGAATGTGAGAAATTCAAATTTTAGATTTTTTCAATTTTACCAAAAAATAGGTCTTTTATTTTTTGGGATTTTTTCAAGATTATTTAATCCCAAGATTATTTATTGTTCGTACAAATCAAAAGATGTTCATGAATTATATTTTTTCACTAAAAAAAATTCAATTGTAATTCAAAACAGGCTTGCAAAAAAATATTCTCACACAAAAAATGAAATTAAATTACCAAAAAAATTTATTCTTTTTGTAGGCAGGTATAATAAACAAAAAGGAGTTAACAGATTATTAAGAATTTCAAAAAAAATTCTTTTTAAAAATGAAGATTTTAAATTAATTATTGCCGGTTATGGGTGGATTAAAGAAAACATCCCTATTTCAATTAGGAACAAAGTAGAATTATTGGGTGATGTTAAAAATATTTTTAGTTTGTATAAAAAATCTAAATGTTTGTTGTTTACATCTATTAGTGGTGAAGGATATCCTAATGTAATTCCTGAGGCAATGGTTTCTGGAACTCCTATCATTGCGTTTGAAGCTGGAGATTCAAAACTGATAATTGATAATTATAAATTTGGAAAGACAGTAAACAATGAGATGAGATTTGAAACTGAACTAGAAAAATTTATGAAAAAAAAATTTACAAAATCAGAGATTGAACTCGAAATAAAAAAGCAAAAACAAAATTTAAATTTTAAAAAAACCCTTGAAGAATATAAAAAATTTATTTTTTAATGTGTGGAATTAATGGATATATAGATAAAAAACTTTCTCAGGATTTAGAGCCAATTATTACTAAAATGAATAATATGGTTATTCACAGAGGGCCTGATGATGAGGGATTTTTAATTAATAAAAATATTTCTATTGGTATGCAAAGATTAGCTATTATAGATATTAAAAATGGTCGTCAGCCAATGGAAAATAAAGATAAAAGTATTTCCATAGTTTTCAATGGAGAAATATATAATTATAAAACGTTACGAGCTGAATTAGTTAAGGAAGGAGTTATATTTAAAACTCAAAGTGATACTGAGGTAATTTTAAAATTGTATGAAAATTATGGAATTAAATCTTTTTCCATGTTGGACGGTATGTATGCTTTTTCGATTATTGATCTTAATAAAAATCGGGTTTTAATATCCAGAGACTTTTTTGGAGAGAAACCTTTGTTCTATTTGGACAATAATAACTCAATAATTTGGGCCTCTGAATTAAAATCTATTTTGTCAGTATTAACTAAGAAGCCTCAAATTAGTAAAAAAAGTTTAAATTTATTTTTCAAATTAACCTATATTCCAGCACCTTTTTCAATTTTTGAAGGCATAAAAAAATTAGAGCCTAATCACTATTTATCAATAAATTTAAATACATATAAAATTGAAAAAAATCAGGTCAAGCAAAATTTTAAGAATTATAATTTTGAAAGCAAAAAACAAATAAAAAGCTTAGTCAGGGATTCAATTTTTTCAAGTGTAAAAAGCAGGATAGTGTCAGATGTTCCAATTACATCATTTTTATCAGGTGGGGTTGATTCCTCAATTATAACTTATTGTTTAGCAAAAAATAGTGGTTCAAAGATTGACACCTTTTCTATTGGATTCCAAAAAAAATCTTTTGATGAGTCCCACAAAGCAAAAATAGTTTCTAAACTAGTAGGGAGTAATCATCATTCTATTATTTGTGAAGAAAAAAATATGTTAAGAGATATTAATGATGTAATATTGAATTTTGACGAACCATTTGCTGATTCCTCAGCATTACCAAGTTATTTAATTGCTAAAAATACTTCAAAATATTTTAAAGTAGCTCTTACTGGAGATGGAGGAGACGAAATTTTTGGAGGTTATAATAAATATTTAACAACTAAAATAGTTTCAAATTATGTCAAAATCGTCCCAAAAATTTTCCATAATGTAATAAAAAAAAATCATCATAGATTTTTTCCTGTTAAATCTGATGAAAGAGGATTTAACTTTAAAATAAAAAAATTTTTGGATGCTGTTAATTATAATGGAGAAACTTTTTTTAATCTAATTTCTCTAGGGTATAGTAATGATCTAATGCTAGAAATATTTAATGATAGATTTGTAGATAACTCAGGTTGGGATTATTTTTATAAAATAATACCTCAAAAACCAAAACTTTTAAATGATTTTAAAAAAATTGATACAATTCTGTCATTAGACGGTGATCTTTTAACTAAGGTTGATAGAACTAGTATGTTAAGTTCAATTGAATGTAGATCTCCCTTTTTAAATAAAGAATTGTGGAATATGAGTCTTCAAATTAATGAGAGGTATTTAATTAAGGGATTAAATAAAAAATATATTTTAAAAGAGTCATTTAAAGAATTTTTTCCAAAAAATTTTTTAGAACTTCCAAAAAAAGGATTTGGGGTTCCAGTAGGGGATTGGTTAAGAACATTTTTAAAAGAAGAATTATTATATTTTTCCTCAAAAAATATAATTGAAAAACAACAAATTTTTAATTTTTTGAATTTGAATAAATTAATTAATTTACATATTGAAAGAAAAAATGATTATAGTTTTCAATTATGGACATTTTTTTGTTTTCAAAAATGGTATCTAAATTTTTATGAAGGAAACTAAAATTATTAGAATTACTACAGTCCCTATTTCATTAGAAAAATTATTAGAAAATCAGGCAAAATATTTTAAAAATTATTTTAATATCATTATTGTTTCATCCCAGAAAGAAAAATTAGTTGAAATAGGAAAACAACAAGGTGTAAATGTTTTTTTTATTCCTTTTACAAGGAAAATAACCCCTTTAAAAGATATAATAGCAACCTATAAGCTTTATAAATATTTGGTTAAAGAAAAACCCACAATAGTTCATACTCAAACTCCAAAAGCCGGAATTGTTGGAATGTTGGCTTCCTTTTTAGCAAGAACTCCCATCAGAATGCATACTGTAGGAGGGTTACCCTTAATGGAATCAAAAGGGTTAAAGAGAATTCTATTAAATTATGTAGAAATTTTTACTTATGCACTAGCCACAAATGTTTATTCAAATTCATTTGGTCTACTTAAATTTATCATTGATAATAATTTTTGTAAAAAGAATAAGATAAAAGTTTTGTGTAATGGATCTTCTAATGGAATAGATTTAGATTTTTTTGATCCTTTAAAAATAAAAGCAAATGAAAAGAATCAGTTAATGTCATCCCTAGGGATTAAGAATAAAGATTTCATTTTTTTATACGTAGGGAGATTAGTTAGAGATAAAGGCATTAATGAATTAGTTTACGCTTTCAAAAAACTTTTATTTAAAAATAAAAAATTTAAATTATTATTAGTTGGAAATTTTGAGGATGATTTAGACCCATTAAGAAAGGATGTAATTGATGAAATAAATTCAAATCCAAATATATTTTTTTTAGGATATCAAAAAGACATAAGACCATATTTAGCTATTTCTAATTGCTTTGTTTTTCCGTCTTATAGGGAGGGATTTCCTAATGTTATTCTTCAAGCTGGAGCCATGAATGTACCTTGTATTGTTTCTAATATTAATGGGTGTAATGAGATTATAAAAAATATGATTAATGGAATTTTAATTTCTAAAAAAGATGTTGGAGAATTAAAAAAAGCTATGTTAAAGATATCCAAGGATGACGATTTAAGGGATAAACTATCAAAAAATAGTAGACTAATTATTTTAAAAAATTTTGATCAAAAAAGTATCTGGGAATCACTGAGAAATGAGTATAAAATATTATCAAATGTATAAGAATGTTTTTAAATTTTTTTTTGACACCATATTTTCTGCTTTTTTATTGATTTTAATATCACCTCTATTTTTATTTATTAGTTTAATTTTAATATTAAATTTTAAAGGGTCACCATTTTTTTTACAAAAGCGTCCTGGTTTAAACGAAAAACTTTTCGTTATTATTAAATTTAAGACCATGAATGATAAGAAAAACATCAAAGGGGAGTTAATGAAGGACGAATTTCGACTAACAAAAATTGGAGGATTAATTAGAAAAGTTTCACTTGATGAAATTCCTCAATTAATTAATGTAATTAAAGGGGATATGAGTTTAGTTGGGCCAAGGCCATTATTACCAGAATACTTATCTTTATATAATAAACAACAAAATAAAAGACATATGGTTAAACCAGGCATGACAGGTTTAGCTCAAGTTAGTGGAAGAAATTTAATAAGTTGGAATGAAAAACTTGAATTAGATGTTAAATATGTAAAAAACCAAAGTTTAGCTTTAGATTTAAATATTCTGTTTAAGACAATTTTTAAAGTTTTTAAATTTAAAGAAATTAATAATTATAATAACAATTCAGTAGAGAAGTTTAATGGAAAAAACTAAATATTTGCTTATTGGTGCTGGGGGTCATGCCAGAGTGATACTAAGTTCAATTGATTATTCTAAAATTAATATTGTGGGAATTTTTGATCTTGATAAATTTAAAACAATTTTAGACAGTATTCCAGTAATAGGTAATTATCAATCAGGAATTTTTCCTGAAGCTAAAATAATTATTGCTATTGGGGATAATTTAAAAAGGAATAAAGTTGCTTCAATAGTAAAACACGATTTTGGCAAAATAATTAATCATTCAAGTAAAGTTGATAATTTAACAAATATAGGCAAAGGATCAGTAATTTTACACCAATCAATTGTTCAAAGAGGAACTTCAATCGGTAACCATTGTATAATTAATACAAATAGTTCCGTTGATCACGATTGTAAATTGGGAGATTTTGTCCATATCGCTCCTGGTTCAATTTTATGTGGAAACGTAACTGTTGGTTCTAATACCATAATTGGGGCTGGATCAACAATTATTCCTAATATTAAAATAGGTGAAAATGTTACAGTTGGAGCTGGATCTCTAGTTCTCAGTGACATTCCTGATGGTATGACTGTATTTGGTAATCCAGCTAAAGTTTACTCAAAAAATGCATGATAAAAGAATATTATTGTCATCTCCTCACATGGGAGGAGAAGAAATAAATCAAATTCAAAATGCTTTTGATTTAAATTGGATAGCACCTGTTGGGCCGCATATTAAAAATTTTGAATTGGAATTGTCAAAAATACATCATAAAAAACATGTAGCTGCTCTGCAATCAGGCACATCTGCAATTCATTTAGCTTTAAATCTTCTTGGAGTTTGTGAAAGTGATATAGTATTATGTCAATCATTTACTTTTATTGGATCAGTAAATCCAATTAAATATTTAAATGCAACACCAGTATTTATTGATTCTGAAGTTCAAACCTGGAATATTTGTCCTGAAGCCCTAGAAAGCGCTATTAAAAAATATATTAAGATAGGTAAGAGACCAAAAGCTATTATTGTTGTTAATTTATATGGGATGCCTTGTAAAATCCATGATATATTAAACCTATCAAAAAAATATGATATCCCAATTATAGAAGATGCTGCAGAGTCATTAGGCTCTAAAATTGAAAATACTTTTTGTGGTAGTTTTGGACACTTTGGTATTTTAAGTTTTAATGGAAATAAAATAATAACTACATCTGGGGGTGGAGCAATTATTTCTTCAAATCATAAATTAATTGAAAAAGCAAAATTTTTGGCTACCCAAGCAAAAGAAAATTGTGATCATTATGAGCATAAAGAAATTGGATTTAATTACAGAATTTCAAATATTTCTGCTGCCATCGGCATTGGTCAATTGGAAGTTCTTGATAAATGGATTAAATTGAGAAGAGACAATTATAATTTTTATTTTAATCTTCTTTCATCAATTGATGGTGTTAGTTTTCAAGAAGAGCCAGATGGTTTTTTTAGTAATAGATGGTTGACCAGTATTTTAATTGACGAATTAAAGTTCAAGAATATAAATTCAAATATTTTAAGAAAAAAATTAGAATCAAATAATATAGAAAGTAGACCTTTATGGAAACCTATGCATTTGCAGCCTTTATTTAAAGAATGCGATTTTATTGGTTCAAAAATTTCTAACAAAATATATGAAAAAGGGTTATGTTTACCCTCAGGGAGTAACCTTAGTACAAAAGAAAAAGAAAGAATAGAAAATGTTTTATCTGATTTTTTTAATTTGAAGTAATGCTTGATAAAATTTTTAAAAAACACTACTCTAAAAGATATGCATATTTATTAGATGCATTTTTTTTAATTATTTCTTCAGAAATTTTACTTTTTTTAAATGGTTCAAACCTTGTTATTAGATCAAATATTGATAAGCTTATCTATGTTATAATATGTTTGATATCAATTACTTTATTTAGGGGATATGTAATGTTTTTGCGCTATACAACTTTTATTGATATAGGTAAAATTGCATCTGGATTAGTAACATCAATTTTAATTTATTCTTTAATAATAAATGCTAATACTAGAGCCCACTATAATTATTTATTATTACTATTTTATTTTAGTCTTTCATTTTTGTCACTTTATAGATTGGTTATAAAATTGCTGTTTGCAAGTGTCTCTAAAGAAGATAAAATTACAAATAGCCTACTTTTTGGTGCTGGAGTAAATGGGTTAATGATAAAAAAAGCCTTAGATGATAGTAATAATCACAATGTCAAAGGCTTTATTGATGATGACAAAAGTAAAGTTGGAAGAAGTATTGAAGGAAAAGAAGTTATGTCATTAGACACAAGACTTTTAAAATATGTCAATGAAAAAAAGATCAGTCAAATTATTTTAACTACAGATAATTTAAAACAAAAAAGAAAAAATGAAATATTTAATTTTTTTAAGGATCTAGGAATTAAAATATTTTATTTTCCTTCAATTGATAAATTTGCCATTGGTAATGGAATTCTTTCAAATTTGAAGCCAATAAAAATTGAAGATTTACTTAAAAGGGATGAAATAAAAATTCATACTGAAAAAAACATATTACAATATAAAAATAAAAATATTTTAGTTACTGGAGCAGCAGGATCAATTGGAAGTGAAATAGTTAAACAACTTATTAAATTTTCTCCAAAAAATATTTACTTAATGGATAATTCCGAGTTAAATTTATTTAACCTAAAAAATGAACTAATTAAAAAAAAAATTAAAACCAAGTTATTTTTTTTGTTACAAAGCATTGTAGATTATAGTTTACTTGAAAGTTTTTTTAATCAAAATAAAATTGAAGTTATTTTTCATGCTGCAGCTTACAAGAATGTTTTTATGACAGAAACTTTTCCATCATCTTCTGTTGTCAACAATATTTTAGGTACAAAAAATATTGTTGATTTTGCTATAAAATACCAAGTCCCTAACATGGTAATGATATCAACAGATAAAGCTGTTAATCCATCAAATGTAATGGGGGCTTCTAAGAGGATTGCTGAGATTTATGTTTCTTACAAGTCTTCCTCTTCAAAAACACAAATAATTACTACAAGATTTGGAAATGTCTTAGGTTCTTCTGGCTCTGTAGTTCCAATTTTTAATGAGCAAATTGCCAATGGTGGCCCTTTAACAATAACTCATCCAGAAATAACTCGTTTTTTTATGACAATTACTGAAGCTTGTCAGTTAGTTCTTGAGGCAGGGGCAACTGGTTCTGGTGGAGAAATTTATGTTTTTGATATGGGTGATCCCGTAAAAATTAATGATTTAGCTATTAGCATGATTCGTTTATCTGGACTTATTGAAAATCAAGATATTGAAATAAAACACACTGGATTACGTCCTGGAGAAAAATTATATGAAGAATTGTTAACCGACAAAGAAAATTTAAAAAGATCTCATAATGAACTAATTTATATAGCAGATAAGGAGAAATTTAACATTGAAAAAATAAAGCAAATAGAGGATTTAATTAGACTTTGTAATAACGGAGGTAGTTCAATTGATATTGTTAAATTAATGAAAAAAATTGTTCCTGAGTATATTTCTTTAAACTCAGAGTATGAAAAATTAGATTAAAAGTTATTTATATAAAATAATTAATAAAAATCTAGTTCAAAATTGGAAATGATTATAAAATCTGTAAATTTGCAATCCAAAATCAACCTTTTTAAAATATGTATGCAGTTGTTGAAATAGCAGGACAGCAATTTAAAGTTGAAAAAGATCAAAAGCTTTTTGTTCACCGATTAGAAAATAAGGAGGGTAGTATAGTATCTTTTGAAAAAGTTTATTTAATTGATGATGGAAAAAAGATTTCTTTTGGGACTCCCTCTATTAGTGGAACATACGTTAATGCTAAAGTTCTCAAACATTTAAAAGGAGACAAGGTAATCGTTTTCAAGAAAAAAAGAAGAAAGGGTTACAGAGTAAAGAATGGTCATCGTCAGGCTTTAACTGAGTTGTTAATTCAATCAATTGGTGAAAATATTTCTACTAAGAAACAAGTTGATTCGAAGATAGAGCTTACCAAAAAAGTTGTAGTAAAAAAAGAACCAGTTAAAAAAGCTGCAGTCAAAAAAGCTGTAGTTAAAAAAGAACCAGTTAAAAAGGGTATAGCTACAAAAAATAAATCTTCAAAATAATAAAAAATGGCTCATAAAAAAGGTGTAGGAAGTTCAAAAAACGGAAGGGAATCTCATTCTAAAAGATTGGGTGTAAAAATTTTTGGTGGTCAGCATGCCAAAGCAGGCAATATCATAGTTCGCCAAAGAGGAACTGCTCATAATCCTGGATTAAATGTTTATCTTGGAAAAGACCATACTCTTCATGCTAAAATTGACGGTCTAGTGAAATTTTCAAAAAAAAGAAATAATAAATCCTACGTTTCTATTGATCCTGTAAAATCTTAATATTTTAATTTATTATCGATCCATAAACGTATCTTTTCATTACCTTATGATAACCATTTACAGATAAATTTGGTAATTTTTGGGTCATCCAAATTGATATAATATCATTTTCAAGATCAATAAAAAACCTGGTATTAAAATACCCACCCCAATATAGAATTCCCTTTTGACTGTTTTTTTTTGAATCCATTCGATTATATTCTATGGCAAAACCATATCCAAATCCTTGATAACCTGAATAAAATAAATCATTTACACTATTTTGTTTAATAAGTTCAACAGTTTTACTTTTTAAAACTCTATTACCTCTTAAAATCCCATCATTTAAAATCATTTGACAAAATCTTAAATAATCAAGTGGTGTAGAAAACAAACCGTGTGTCCCTCCATAAAGTTTGTTGTCACTATTTGGGGGTTGGTTTGTACTTAAAATAAGGTTGTTTTGGTCATCGTATATGTGCAATTTAACTAATCTTTTAAGTTTATTTTTTGGAATATTATAACCAGTATCATTCATTTTAAGAGGATCAAAAATATTTTCCTTTAGATATACAGGGATACTTTTCTTGGTCACTCTTTGAATTATTAATGCTAAAAGGTCTGCACCAGACCCGTAATACCATATTGATCCTGGCTGAGATACTAATGGAGATTTTAATAATGCTTTTGTGCGACTTTCTAAATCCGGGTGAAGTTTATAATCAGTTATTCCTTTTGAAGAAAATTCACTACCATAAATAAGATTACCAACCTCTTTGTCAAGTAAACTATTCCCTAAACCATGGGAAATTCCAGAGGTATGATTTAATAATTGGGCAATTGTGATTATATTATTTTTAGGAATAGTTGGACCTGATGATCCTTGCTTTACATTTTTTGATACTTTTAATTCAGAAATTTCAGGTATATATTTTTCAATATTTTCACCCAAACTAATTAAGCCTCTTTCATAAAGTTGCATTATGGCAACACTAATTATAGGTTTTGTCATGGATTGAATGTAGTATATACTATTTTTTAAAAGTTTTTCTTTTTTTTTGAGGTTTGAAAACCCAACAGCTTTGTGAGTAACGATGGTATTATTTTTTGACACTAAAAATTCTGCACCAGCAATTTTTTTATTTTCAATTTCAATATTTATATAGTCTTCAATCTTATTTAATTTATCAAGATTTATTCCCTCAATTACTTCTTGAGTAAAAGATAAAAAAGGCAGTAAAAAAAAGATTGTTTTAATATTCTTATTCAAACTATTAAAAAACATTGCGAAAAAGTATTTACTTAAAATAATAATTAATATCTGTAATATTCAGGTTTGAAGGGCCCATTTTGATTCACTCCAATATATTCTGCTTGATCCTTTGATAATTTTTCTAATTCAACGCCAAGATGACCCAAATGTAAGGCAGCTACTTTTTCATCTAAATGCTTAGGGAGCATATAAACTTTATTGGAATAGTTTTTATGATTTTTCCATAACTCTATTTGAGCTAAAGTTTGATTGGTAAAGGAATTACTCATTACGAAACTAGGATGACCAGTTGCACACCCGAGATTAACTAATCTTCCTTCTGCTAATACTATAATTTCGTTTCCATTTTCAAGGGTATACATATCAACTTGGGGCTTAATTTCTTGCTTATTTTTACCATAATTTGAATTAAGCCAAGCGATATCTATTTCATTATCAAAATGTCCAATATTACATACAATAGTTTTATCTTTCATTTTAGGGAAATGTTCATTATTTAATATGTTTTTATTCCCAGTTGCAGTAATTATTATATCAGAATCAGAAATAACAGAATTAATCCTTTTAACTTCAAAGCCATCCATTGATGCTTGAAGTGCACAAATTGGATCAACTTCAGAAACAGTTACTATCGAACCTGCTCCTTTAAATGATGCTGCAGTCCCTTTTCCAACGTCACCGTAACCTGCAACTAATACTCTTTTACCTGCAAGCATAACATCAGTTGCCCTTCTTATTGCGTCCACCGCACTTTCTTTAGTACCATATTTGTTATCAAACTTTGATTTGGTTACAGAATCATTAACATTTATTGCAGGAATAGGCAAAGTTTTGTTTTTCATTCTTTCATACAGTCTATGAACACCAGTTGTAGTTTCTTCAGATAAGCCTTTGATTTCGTTTACTAGTTCAGGATAATTATCCAGAACTAAATTAGTTAGATCTCCCCCATCATCTAAAATCATATTTAATGGTTTTTTTTCATCACCAAAGAATAAAGTTTGTTCAATACACCAATCAAATTCTTGTTCGTTCATTCCTTTCCAAGCAAAAACAGGTATCCCAGCAGCTGCAATTGCAGCTGCTGCATGATCTTGAGTTGAGAAAATATTGCATGATGACCATGTAACTTCAGCACCTAAATCTACAAGTGTTTCAATTAATACAGCTGTTTGAATAGTCATGTGAAGACATCCTGCAATCCTTGCTCCTTTTAAGGGGCTAATCTTTTTATATTCTTTTCTTAAAGCCATTAAGCCAGGCATTTCATTTTCAGCTAAATGAATTTCTTTTCTTCCCCAATCAGCAAGATTAATATCTTTGACTTTATATTTCATCACAGTTGTATTATTTTTCATAATTATATATTTGTTTATATATATGTTGCAAAAGTAAGACTTTCTTAATACAAATAAATGCCAATAATTAAAGATTTTAAGTTAGATTTTTCTACAAGAGTAATAATATGGAATATAACTGAATCAGAGTCAGAATTAAAATCAGGGTTATATTTTTCAAATGTTTTATTAAAAAAATTTGAATCTATAAATTTAAAACATAAAAGAAAAGAATTTATTTCTACCATTAAAATATTAAAATTTTTAAACTATGATTATAAATATTTAAGTTTTAAAAATTCAGGAAAACCCTATCTAAAAAGTGGAAAAAAAATTTCTATTTCAAACTCATATGGAATGGTTATGATTGCAGTAAGTGATTTAGATTTAGGTGTAGATATTGAAAAGACTAGGGGTAAAATAATTGGAATTAAGCATAAATTTATCAATAAAAGTGAAAATTTTGTTTTAAACAATAAGAAACAAATTTTGAATTTGACCAAATTATGGACAGCTAAAGAGGCAATATTTAAATCCTATGATAGAAGAGGTCTAAGTTTTTCAAAGCAAATAAATGTTTTACCATTTAAATTAGATGAAAATAATGGTAAAGGTTATATTATTGACAACGGTATAGTTAAATATTTTTCACTTATTTTTGTTAATTTAAAAGGCTATTGTGCTACTATAGCTTTACCTAAATAATATTATGGAAATATCAGCTGAATTAACTCTAAGCCCTTTACAAGATAATTATGAGGAATTAATTAAGAAATTTATTAGTGAATTAAGAAAAAGTGAATTTAAAGTAATTGAAAATCCATTAAGTACTCAGATTTACGGGGAATATTATTCTTTGATGGAGTTTTTAAAAAATGCTATTGCTAAATCATTAATTGACCAGGAAGCTGTTATAATCATTATAAAAATAATTAAAGGAGATAGAAGTGGATATATTCCAAGTTTTTGATTTTTTTTTTTCACAATATTCTAACTATTCAATAATTAATTTTTATTTAGAATTAACAGCAGTTTTTTTTGGATTATTATCCGTCTGGTTCGCTAAAAACAACGATATTTTTGTTTATCCAACGGGAATCATTTCTACAGGTATATATATATATTTATTGTTTAATTGGGGACTTCTAGGGGATCTTATAATTAATATGTATTTTTTTTCAATGAGTATTTATGGATGGTATTTTTGGAATTTAAAAGATTCTGGCAAGACAGTTAATAAAATTTCAAGTTATTCCAAAAATGAAAAAGTTAAAGTCACAATAATAATATTGTTATCCATTTTATTGGTGACTGGAATATATATTATTTTTAATAAATGGGATAATCCAATTGCTTGGATTGACACTTTTACCACCTCTTTATTTTTTGCAGGTATGTGGTTGATGGCAAGAAGAAAATTAGAGCATTGGATGTTTTGGATAATTGGTGATATAATTTCAATCCCATTATATTTTTATAAAGGATTGACATTAACGAGTTTTCAATATCTTATATTTACAATATTAGCTATAAAGGGTTATAAAGAGTGGAAGAATATATTAGTCAAAAAAAATCTAAATGTTTAAAAGTAGTTTTATATGGACCTGAGTCTTCAGGTAAAACAACACTTGCTATTCAACTTGCTCAATATTATAAAACAAAATATGTTCCTGAATTTGCCAGACAATTTTTACAAAATAAATGGGATTTAAAAAATGAAATTTGTGATATTGATGATCTTATTAAGATTGCATTTGGCCAAATGAAAAGTGAAAACACATTAACCGATAATTCAAAAAAGATTTTATTTTGTGATACAAATATTTTGGTCACTAAAATTTGGTCTGAATCTCATTATGACGGTTTTTGCCCAAAATTAATTAAAGAATTAGTTAAAATTTATCACTATGATTTATATATTTTGACACAAGTAGATATACCCTGGATTAAAGATGATTTGAGAGATCGTCCTAACAATAGAAATGAAATGTTCGATATTTTTAAAGCCGAATTGGACAACAAAAAATTAAATTATTTGATTGTGAATGGAAGTAAAAATAAAAGACTAAAAATGGCAGTAAAGTTTATTGATAGTTATATTAATAAACTAAATAAAAATCATTAAATTTACTCTAATAAATAGGGGGTGCTATTATAGCTGAGATTATACCCCATGAACCTGGGCAGGTAATGCTGCCAAGGGAATTGGATTTCAATTTTTAACTATAACTATATCAGGACCCTAATCAAAATCAATGGTTATGGAAAAGAAATATTTGTTTTTGTTTTTAATTTTTTCAATTGGAAATAGTCAAGAAAAAGTAATTGATTCATTAATTAATTTGGATGAGGTAAGTGTGACTGGTTTGAGGGCCTCAGAGGACATGCCAATTACCTTTTCAAAGGTTACTAAAAAAGAGTTGTCCAAAAGGAACTTAGGACAAGATTTACCAATTTTATTAAATTTTTTACCTTCAGTTGTAACTACTTCTGATGCAGGAGCTGGAATTGGGTACACTGGTATTAGGGTTAGAGGAAGTGATGCAACAAGAGTGAATGTTACAATTAATGGTATTCCATATAATGATCCTGAGTCTCAAGGGACTTTTTGGGTTAATTTGCCAGATATTTCATCTTCTGTTGAAAACATTCAAGTTCAAAGAGGAGTAGGTACTTCATCAAATGGATCGTCTGCTTTTGGTGCAACTATTAATATTTTGACAGATGGAATTTCAGAGGAAGGATATACAAAAATATCAAGAAGTTATGGATCTTTTAATTCTCAAAAATCTACTGTAAAATATTCAACAGGTTTAATTAATAATAAATTTGAATTTTCTGGTAGACATTCAAAGATAAAATCAGACGGTTATATTGATAGGGCATCATCAAATTTAAAATCTTATTTTTTCCAAGGACTTTATAAAAATGATAAAAGACTTTTTAAATTATTGGTTTTTGGTGGTTCTGAAATAACTTATCAATCTTGGTATGGTGTAGATCCAGTTACTTTAAAAAATAAAAGAACTTATAATTTTGCTGGAGAAATTTATAATTCTAGCGACGAGTTAATAGGTTTTTATGATAATCAAGTTGATAACTACAAACAAGATCATTATCAATTTCATTGGAATGAAAAAATAAATGTAAACTTAAATCTTTCAATAGGTCTTAACTATACTTATGGTAGGGGTTTTTATGAGGAGTATAATAATAATCAAACTTTTAATAGTCTTCAACTCCAAGAAATTAATATTGGAGGAGAAAAAATTATTGAAACTGATAATGTTGGACAAAAGTGGTTAGATAATGATAATTATATTACTACTTTATCTCTTCAGTATTTTACTGATAGAACTAAAATCATTTTTGGAGGCTCATATGGTAAATACATTGGAGATCATTTTGGGAAAATGGTTTGGGCAAAATTTTCCAGTAATGCATTACCTAATCATGAATTTTATTATAATCAGGGTAAAAAAAGTGATGGTAATATATATACTAAAATAACTCAGAAAATTAATAGAAAATTATCTTTATTTGGTGATTTACAATTAAGAGAAGTTGCTTACAGAGTTAGCGGTGAAGTGAATGGACCAAGTAAAATATCAATTAATGATAAATTTTCATTTTTTAATCCCAAGTTTGGAATCAATTATAATTTAAATGGTTTAGCAAGAATGTATTTTTCATATGCTAGGGCAAATAGGGAACCAAATAGGACTGATTATGAAAATGGAAATCCTAAACCTGAAAAAATGGATGATTATGAATTGGGAATTAAATTTATTAATAATAGAATTGACTCCAAATTAAACATTTACTTTATGGATTATAAGGATCAATTAGTTCTAACTGGTCAACTAGATGAAGTTGGAGCTCCAATTAGACAAAATGTAGGAGATAGCTATAGATTTGGGCTTGAATTCGAAGGAATTTTTAAAATTAATGATAAATTAATTTCAGATTTTAATTTAAGTGTTAGTAGAAACAAAAACCGCAACTTTTATTTTAAGCGTGACGGACTTATTCAAAATCTCGGTAAAACAAATATTTCTTTTTCTCCATCGGTTATTGCTGGTAATAAATTTATTTTAATTTTTGATAAAAATTTTTCAGCAACCGTTTTATCTAAATATGTTGGAGAGCAATATATGGGTAATATTGATTCAAATTTTTCAAAACTAGATTCTTATTTTACTAATGATTTAAATATTAATTATCAAGTAATTCCAAAAAAATGGATAAAAAAAATAGATGTCTATCTTTTGGTTAACAATTTTTTAAATCAAAAATACATTTCAAATGGTTATTGGTATAGTTATGACGACAACTGGTCTGAGGTTGGGAAAATAAAAACTATTGAGGGAGTAGGATATTATCCTCAAGCAGGGATCAATTTTTTCTTGGGCACAAATATCGAATTTTAAAATTAATTTGAAATTATCAAATTAGAACCATTTTTTTTAACGGGATAATTTAATAATGGGTAATATTTTTTTGGCTCAGTGGCCTCATTAATTAGTTGTCCTGTAGCTAAACTATATTTAAAATTTTCACATTCACATTGAATTAATACTCCAATATTTTTCATTTGAGAACAATTGTTAGGATTATGATTTGGACAACTAGCTTCCCAAGCAAAAAATGAATTTCCAGATAAATTAAATAAATAAACACCTTTAATACCTATTTGAGGTATTAGAATATTACCTCCAGCATATTTAATATTATCGTATTGAGGTAAATTTAAGTTTACTGAGTATTCAAATTCAAATTCTTGTAAATATGGATTTCTATCTAAATTATTTTTTTGACAACTATTATTTAAAATAGTTAATAAAGTAAAAAGTATTCCATTTGTAAAGATTTTAGAAGCTTCATTCAAATTCATATATTTGTCAACAGTTTATTTAATCAAATATCGGAATATATTTAAAATAATGAGTAAGGTATCATATTATACTAAAGAGGGATTTAAAAAATTGAAAATTGAATTAAATCAATTGAAAGACATTGAAAGACCCAAAGCATCTCTAGCCATTGCTGAGGCACGTGACAAGGGTGATCTTAGTGAAAATGCAGAATATGATGCTGCAAAAGAAGCTCAAGGATTATTAGAACTAAAAATTTCTAAATTAGAGGAAATAGTCAGTAATGCAAGGATAATAGATAAATCAAAGTTAGATGATTCTAAGGTATTAGTTTTATCAAAAGTAAAAGTTAAAAGGATAAATAATGGCATGTTCATGACATATATTTTAGTTGCTCAGAAAGAGGCAGATTTAAAATCTGGAAAAATTTCAGTTGAATCTCCTATTGGTAAGGGGTTATTAGGTAAAAAAGTTGGCGAAGTTGCTGAAATCCATGTCCCAAACGGTAAAATTGAATTAGAAATAATTGAAATTTCAAGAGATTAATTTTGAAAACTATATTTACTAAGATTATTAATGGAGAGTTACCAAGTCACAAAGTTGCCGAGGATGAAAACAACATTGCGATTTTAGATATAAATCCAAACACTTTAGGGCATACTCTATGTATACCAAAAATACAAATTGATAAAATTTTTGATTTAGACAATGACCAGTTTAATTCACTTATGAATTTTTCATACAAAGTTGCTAAAGCAATAAATAAAAATATTAAATGCAAAAGAATAGCAATTTCAGTTATAGGTTTAGATGTACCTCATGTTCATGTACATCTAATTCCAATATTTAATATGGATGATATAAGATTTATAAAAAAAGTTAAAATAAGTAATTATGAAATGGAAAAATTAGCAAAAAAAATAAATCATAGTTATAAAAATTAAAAATATTATTTTTTTAATATAATCTCAAAACTAGTACCCTCCCCAATCATAGATTTTTTGATCTTTATTGTGCCTTTATGATAATCTTCAATTATTCGCTTAGATAAAGAGAGACCTAAACCCCATCCCTTATTTTTTGTTGTAAATCCTGGATTAAAAATAAGCTTATAATTCTTTCTAGGAACACCTTTACCAGAATCAGCAATAAAAAGTCTAATCAACTTTTTTTCGTTTTCTAAAATGATTTTAATTTTTCCTTTGCCTTTCATGGAATCAATTGAATTATTTAAAATATTCTCAAGGGTCCAACTAAATAATATTTCGTTAATTGGAATTTCAATTTTTTTTTCAGTAAAATTATATTCCCATTTTAGATATTTGGAATTTCTTTTTTTTAAATAATTAATGGTATTTGAAATTATTTCTATTATATTTTTTTTATTTAAATCAGGTAATGATCCTATTTTTGAAAACCTTTCAGTGATTATTTCAAGGCGTTTAATATCTTTTTCAATCTCTAAAATAGAATTATTTTTTAAACCTCGATCTTTAATTAATGATGTCCATCCCATAAGTGAAGTTAAAGGAGTGCCTATCTGGTGAGCAGTTTCTTTAGCCATTCCAGCCCATAGTTTATTTTGTTCTGAAATTTTAGTTATTCTAAAGTAGAAATATAAAATTGACCCAAAAAGAAAAATAACAATCAGTAATGCTATTGGATAATATTGCAGTTTGCTTAAAATTTTAGAGTCTCCATAATATAGTTTTTGATTTAAGTTATCATATCTAATTATGATTGGCTTATTTTGGTTTTTGAGTATTTTTAATTGATGATATAAATCAGAGGAATCTTTATTAAATTGAGGATTCCAGTCAATATTTTTATAATCAATAATTTTTTCATCAGAGTTTAAAAGAATAATTGGGGTGTTACCAATTTTTTGTAGAACATCAAAAACAATATTCCCATAATCTTTATTTAAATTTTCATTCTTTATTAGTTCTTTTTGAGCTAATGCCCATAATTCCATTTTTGACCTCTCTTCATCTTTCAATATTTGAAAAAGAATATTTGTATTCCAGAGAATAAAACTTACTAGAAAAAATGAAATAACTAGTCCAAAATTAATAATTGTATTTTTAGAGAGATTTATCAAGGTTAATATCAATTGAATTACACTAATATAGTGTAAAATGGTTAATAATATTTATGTATTATTTGATCTAAACATTTTTTATATTTATATAAATTAAATAAGAAATAAATGGAAATTAGTGGTAAAATTAAATGGATAGATGATATAAAGACTTATGGGACAAATGGGTTTAGAAAAAGGGAGGTTGTAATTACAACTCAAGAGCAATACCCCCAAAACATCTTACTAGAATTTATTCAGGATAAATGTGAACTTTTAGATAATTATAGTATTGATGAAAACGTGAAAATAGGAATTAACATAAGGGGGAGAGAATGGATTAATCCTGAAGGTCAAACAAAATACTTTAATTCAATTCAAGGTTGGAGAATTGAAAAAATAGAGATCCCAGATATTGAGAATAAACCTGAATCTTTTATTACAAATTCTGATTCCTCAGCTGAAGGTGTTAATCAAGAAGAAGATGATTTGCCTTTTTAACATAAAAAAAAACTATTTCCTTTTTTGAATAACGAATTAATATATTAAATTTGCGAGCTTTATAATTATTAAATTATTATATATTTTGGGTAATTTGAGTTTTAAGACTATTTCTGCAAACAAAACGAACGTTGATAAGCAATGGATTCTTGTTAATGTTGAGGGTATGATTTTAGGAAGAGTTGCCTCTCAAATTGCTCTCTACCTGAGAGGTAAACATAAACCAAATTATACACCTCACGTAGATTGTGGTGATAACATTGTAATAATTAATGCCTCAAAAGTTAAGTTAAGTGGAGATAAATGGAAAAATAAAAAATATATTAGGCACACTGGGTACCCTGGTGGTCAAAAATCATTATCTGCGGAAGAGTTATTCAAAAAAAATCCCATAAAGTTAATCGAAAAGGCAGTCAAAGGAATGTTACCTAAAAACAAGTTAGGGGCAAATCTTTTTAGAAATCTTAAAGTTTTTTCAGGACCTGAACATAATCATACCAATAATTCCTTAAAAGAGGTTAAATTTAATAAAGTCTAATGGAGGTAATTCACACAATAGGGAGAAGAAAAACTTCAGTTGCCAGAGTATTTATGTCTAAAGGCAAAGGCGAATTATTAATAAATAATAAAAAAATTTCTGATTATTTTACTACTGAAAATCTTCAATTCAAAGTTTTACAGCCTTTTATCCTTACAAATACTGAAAAAGTATATAATTTAAAGATTTCAGTTTTTGGTGGAGGAAACACTGGTCAAGCTGAATCTATTCGTTTAGCTATTTCAAGAGCCTTGTGTAAAATTAATGGTGATTACAGAAGTATATTAAAACCTGAAGGTTTGTTAACCAGGGATTCTAGAATGGTTGAACGTAAGAAATTCGGCCAAAAGAAAGCAAGAAAGAAATTTCAGTTTTCTAAAAGATAATTTTTTGCTCTTTTTTTAATAAAAGAGTTTGTTCATATTTAATCTGTTGCCCACTCGAAATTATTTCGAGTTTTAGTTTAGCATCTAAATATTTAAGGCCTGTGATTTTTTATAGCCACTTTAATATTGCTAAATTTCGGAACGTAAACTAATAAAAAATGGGAAAAATTGAAGTAAAAGACCTGCTTGACTCAGGTGTACATTTCGGTCATTTAACTAGAAAGTGGGACCCCAATATGGCTCCTTATATCTATATGGAGAGAAATGGTATTCACATTATAAATTTATACAAAACTGCTGCTAAGATTGACGAAGCCTCTTCTGCAATTAAAAAGATTGCCGCTTCTGGTAGAAAAATTTTGTTTGTTGCAACTAAAAAACAAGCTAAGGATATTGTTGCAAAAAAGGCATTAGAAGTCAAAATGCCATTCATAACTGAGAGATGGCCTGGGGGAATGTTGACAAATTTTGTCACTATAAGGAAAGCTGTAAAAAAAATGTCTTCCATTGATAGAATGAAACAAGATGGCACTTTTGAAACTCTTTCAAAAAAAGAAAAACTCCAAGTTAATAGGCTAAGATCAAAATTAGAAAAAAATCTAGGTTCAATCTCAGAGATGACAAGACTTCCAGGAGCTATTTTTGTTGTAGATATTAAAAGAGAATATATTTCTATTAAAGAAGCTCGAAAATTAAAGATACCAATCTTTGCTATGGTTGACACAAATTCTGACCCTAGAGATGTTGATTTTGTTATACCTTCAAATGACGATGCTTCCAAATCTATTGATAAAATTCTCTCTATAATTATTAATTCAATTTCTGAAGGCCTGGACGAAAGAAGAAATGAAAAAGAGGAAGCAGCAAAGGCAGAAAAAGAAAATATTAATGAAAATCCTGATTCACAAGTGAATGAGTCTAAAGAAAAATAATTTTTAACCAAGATATCATGAAAATTACAGCACAAGATGTAAATAAGTTAAGAAAACTTACAGGATCTGGAATGATGGACTGCAAAAAAGCCCTCTTAGAATCTAATGGTGACTTTGATAAAGCTGTCGAGAATTTGAGAAAAAAGGGGCAAAAAGTTGCAGCAAACAGAGCAGACAGGAATTCTTCTGAAGGTGTAGTTTTAGCAAAAGTTAATTCTGATAGTAATCGTGGAGTTTTAATTTCTATGAATTGCGAAACAGATTTTGTAGCAAAAAATGAAGAATACTTAAAATTAGCTTATGAAATTTTAGATATAGCAATTAATGCTAATAGTTTAGATGAGTTATTAACTTCAACTTATAAAAATACTACTGTCTCAGAAAAATTAATTGAACAAACTGGAGTAATAGGTGAAAAAATTGAAATTGGTGGTTTTAAAATAATTAAAGGTGATTTTGTTGGATCCTATATCCATTCTGGTAATAAAATTGCTAGTATAGTAAGTCTTTCGCATAAAATAGAGGATTCAAATGAAGTTGGTAAAAATATATCAATGCAGGTAGCTGCAATGAATCCTATTGCATTAAATGAAGAAGGTGTTGATTCAAGTATAATTGACAAAGAAGTCGAAATTGCTAAAGATTTATTAAGAAAAGAAGGAAAACCAGAGGCTATGCTAGAAAATATAGCTAAAGGGAAGATAAAGAGATTTTTTAAAGAAAACACATTAGTTAATCAATCCTTTATTAAAGATAACAAGGTAACTGTAAAAGAGTATGTTAAGTCTGTAAATGAAAATATGGAAGTAACTGGGTTTGCAAGGCTTGCATTGAATTAAATTTTAATGTGCTTCAAGCCAGTTTTCACCTACCCCTATATCAACTGTCAGAGGAACGTCAAGTTTAAAGGCATTTTCCATTTCTTGTTTAACCATCAACCTTAATTGTTTCAATTCTTCTTTTTTAGCATCAAAAACTAATTCATCGTGGACTTGAATTATCATTTTTGATTCCCATGATTCATTAAATAATTTTTCGCTGATTTTAATCATTGCAATTTTTATTATATCTGCTGCACTCCCTTGGACAGGAGCATTAATTGCATTTCTCTCTGCACTACCTCTTACTATAGCATTTTGAGAATTTATTTCTCTTAAGTATCTTCTTCTACCTAAAACAGTTTCAACGTAGCCTTTTTCTCTAGCTTTAGATATCTGATTTTTTATGTAATTTTTTAGATTTGGATATGTTTGGTAATATTTTTCAATTAATTCTTTTGCATTTTTTCTAGATAAATCTGTTTGTTGACTTAATCCAAAAGCTGAAACCCCATAAATTATACCAAAATTAATGGTTTTAGCATTATTCCTCTGATTTCTTGTTACATCATCAATTGGTACATCATATACATTTGCTGCTGTACTAGCATGAATGTCTTCATTGTTTTTAAAGGATTTTATCATAACTGGATCATTGCTTAGAGAGGCAATGATTCTTAATTCAATTTGAGAATAATCAGCAGCCATTATTATATATTCAGGACTTCTTGGAATGAAAGCTTTTCTTACTTTTTCTCCAAGTTTAGTTCTAATTGGTATATTTTGAAGATTGGGGGAATTGCTACTTAATCTTCCTGTTGAAGTAATTGCTTGATTATACTCAGTGTGAATTCTTCCACTTTTAGAATTTACCTCCGAAGGTAAAGTATCTACATATGAACTTAGTATTTTTTTAATTGATCTCCAGTTTAGAATTTTTGAAACTATTTTATGATCTTTCTCAAGAGATGATAAAACCTCCTCAGCAGTTGAATATTGTCCAGTTTTGGTTTTTTTTGGTTTTTCAACCAATTTTAGTTTTTCAAATAAAATTAGACCCAGTTGTTTAGGTGAACCAATATTAAAGTTTTCTCCGGCTAATTCAAAAATTAATTTTTCGGTTTTTAATGCTAAATCAGTGAGTTCAATAGATAATTCGTTTAAAAATGGAATATTGATTTTAACTCCTGAAGTTTCCATTTTATATAAAACTTTTAATAAGGGTATTTCAATATTTTCAAATAAGCTTATATTATTTGCTTCTTTTAATTCATTCTCGAAAAATTCTTTTAATTGTAAAATATAATCAACTTTTTTAACAAAAAAATTGGTTTGTTTTTCAATTGGAAAATTAATTAATGAAAAATCATTAATATTATTTTCAGATTTATACTCTTTTATTGTTTTCAAATCAAGATTTAAATAACTTTTGGATAGTATTTCAATATCATGTTTTCTGTCTGGATTTATTATGTAGTGAGCTATTATTGTATCAAATATTTTACCTTTTAATTCAATATTGTATTTGTGTAAAATTTTTAAATCAAATTTAATATCGTGTCCAATTTTTTCAATTTTAGGATTAATAAAGATTTTTTTAAGTTTATTTAAAATAGTATTAATTTTAATTACATCCTCTGGAAATTTAATATAGTATCCTTTGCCTTTATCCCATGAAAAAGAAATACCTACGAGCGTTGATTTAAATTGATTTAAATCTTCAGTATTTATTTTAAAAGCAACTTTTTTTTGTTTTAAAATTTTATTAATTAATAGATCTAATCCTATGTTTTCATTTACGTGCTGATAATAATTTTTATTTAATTCTTTTTTGTTATTTGAAAAAATAAAATTTCCTTTACCTGGTTCAGAAAATAAGTCCAGCTGATTTGTTGAGTTTTCATTGACTTTTTCTGAATTGACATAATCTAAATTCTTTTCAATTTTATTTTTTTCAAAATAAATTTTATTAAAACTATCTTTCATTCTTTTAAATTCGAGCTCTTCTAATAAAAGGTTTAAAGAATCAAAGTTTGGATTAGTCATCTTGAATTTTATCTTATCAAAATTAACTGGTACATCTAATAAAATTCTAGCAAGTTCTTTCGAAATCAGTCCTAACTCTTTATTTCCCTCAATTTTTTCCCTTAATTTACCTTTAAGTTCATGAGTATTTTGTAAAAGTTTCTCAATACTTCCATATATTTTAATAAATTTTTTAGCAGTTTTATCTCCAACTCCTGGTAAGCCAGGAATATTATCTACAGAATCACCCATCATTCCAAGATAATCTATAACTTGACTAGGATTTTCGATCTCAAATTTATTGTTAACCTCATCAACACCCCATATTTCAATCCCATTTCCCATCCTAGCAGGTCTATAAATTAAAATATTTTCAGTTACTAATTGAGCAAAATCTTTATCCGGTGTAACCATATAAATTTTATAGCCTTCTTTTTCAGCTTTTTTTGCAAGAGTTCCAATTATGTCGTCAGCCTCAAATCCTTCTTTTTCTATGACTGGGATATTCATTGCATTCAAAATTTTTTGTATATAGGGGACAGCTATTTTAATTGCCTCAGGAGTTTCAAGTCTATTGGATTTATATTCGGGAAAAATTTCAGATCTAGTTCTTGATCCCCCCTTGTCAAAACATACTGAAATAAATTCTGGATTTTCTCTTCTAATTAAATCTAAAAGTGAATTCATAAATCCAAAAATTGCAGATGTATCTAGTCCTTTTGAGTTAATTCTTGGATTTTTAATAAAAGCATAATAACCTCTGAAAATTAGAGCAAAAGCATCAATTAAAAAAAGTCTTTTGTTTTCATTCATTTTAATTCATAAGATAAGAAATGAATTTTAATTTATACATTTAAGTCAACTAACATTTTGGTAATAATAATTAATTAAAGAATATTTTAAAAATGAAATTGAATGACAATTATTTTATGAAAAAAGCTATAAAAATTGCCAATGATGCAATCATTAATGGAGAAGTCCCAGTTGGAGCGATAATTGTCTTAAATGAAAAAATAATTGCAAGAGCACACAATCAGACTGAAAATCTTAATGATGTTACAGCTCATGCCGAAATGTTATCAATAACTTCTGCTTCAAATTTTTTAAATTCTAAATTTTTAAAAGGTTGCACTATGTATGTAACCCTAGAACCTTGTATAATGTGTTGTGGAGCATTATATCATAGTCAAATTGACAGACTAGTATATGCCGCAAGCGATGATAAAGGAGGCATCACTAGGGGGATAAAATTACATCCGAAAACCAAAATAACTAGAGGAATTATGAAAATGGAATCAGAAAGAATAATAAAAAACTTTTTTAATCAATTGAGATTAAAAAAAATTAAAAAAACCAACTTTGAAAATTAAAGTAACTTAATTTGTCCCGCAACTTTGCCTTTTCGGCCATCCTCTTCAACGTATTCTACTTTATCTCCTTCAGTAATAGAGTTTCCACCCAAAGAAGTGGCGTGACAAAAAATATCTTGACCAGTTTCATCATTTGTTATAAAACCGTAACCTTTTGAGACATTAAAAAATTTAACTGTACCTGTCATAATTTGATGTAAATAATATTTAAATAGTAAAACTACAAGATTGTTTTTAGTAAACATAATATTTAAAGATAAATTGAAAAAAATTATTGAATTATAAATTTAACACTCAATTTTTTTTTAATTAATGATTATTTTTATTTTTAAAAGTGTAGTCTGATAATTTTTTGTTTTTATATCTGTAAAATAAAAATATCGGTAGAAAAATAAATGATCCAAGTAAAACACTAAATCCTATTATTTTTTCACCTAAAATAAAATCATTTTCTTCTCTGATCACAAAACCTGTTAACAGACTAATAATGAAAAAAAAAAATAATAATTTGGTTAATTTTTTCAAGAATTTAACTTTTTAGTGGGTTAATTCTTAATTGTAGTTCATTTAATTGATCACTTGAAATTTTACTTGGTGATTTAATCATTAAATCTTTACCACTGTTATTTTTTGGGAAGGCAATAAAGTCTCTTATTATTTCTTGACCCCCTATAATTGCAACAAGTCTGTCTAAACCTAGAGCAATTCCACCATGTGGAGGAGCTCCATATTTAAATGAATCAATTAAAAATCCAAATTGATTAATAGCTTCTTCTTCAGAAAAGCCTAATAGAGAAAAAATTCTTTTTTGCAAATCGGAAGAATTAATTCTTATTGATCCACCACCAATTTCATTCCCGTTAATTACAAGATCATATGAATTTGCAATTACTTTTGTTGGATCTGTATTTAATAAATCTAAATGTTTTTCTATAGGGGCAGTAAAAGGATGATGCATAGATTTTAGACATTTTTCTTCTTCATCCCACATAAAAAGAGGGAAATCTATAACCCATAATGGAGAATATTTTTCAGGATCTCTTAATTCTAATCTTTCAGCAATTTCCATTCTTAAAAGGCCCATTTTCAAATTAGTATTTGATTTATCACCAGCTAAGATTAAAAGAAGATCACCTTTTTTACCTTCACAAAAATCTATCCATTTAATAAGTTCATTATAATTAAAATATTTATCAATAGATGATTTTATTGAACCATCCTCATTATATTTAATCCAAATTAATCCATTTGCTGCAATTTCAGGGCGTTTGACCCAATTAGTAAATTGGTCAATTTTTTTTCTTGAAAAATTAGATCCATTTGGAACACATATCCCAATAATTGATTCATTAGAGTCAAAAGGTTCAAATCCTTTATTTTTTGCTAATTCATTTAGATAATTTAATTTCATTCCAAATCTAATGTCAGGTTTATCGCTTCCATAAAGTCTTATACATTTTTCATATGTTAAAATTGGAATCTTGTCAATTTTAATACCTTTAAATTTATATAAAAGATTATATATTAAATTTTCAAATTGTTTTATAACATCATCTCTTTTAACAAAAGACATTTCACAATCAATTTGTGAAAATTCGGGTTGCCTATCTGCTCTTAGATCTTCATCTCTAAAACATTTAACAATTTGAAAATACTTATCTATTCCTCCTACCATCAAAAGCTGTTTGAATGTTTGAGGTGACTGAGGTAAAGCATAAAAGTTTCCAGGATTCATTCTTGATGGTACTATAAAATCTCTTGCCCCTTCTGGAGTTGATTTAATTAAATATGGTGTTTCAACCTCAATAAAATCATTATCGGATAAAAAACTTCTTATTTCAGCAGTAATTTTAGAGCGAAGAATTAAATTATTTTTAATAGGATTCCTTCTAATATCAAGGTATCTGTATTTCAATCTTAGTTCTTCACCTCCATCTGAATTATCTTGTATTGTAAATGGGGGTAGAAGTGAACTATTTAAGACTGTAAAATCTTTAACTAAGACTTCAATTTCTCCGGTTTTCATTTTAGGGTTAATAGATTCTCTTTTTATTACCTCTCCATTTATTTTAATAACATATTCTCTACCAATTTTTTGAGCTTTTTCAATAATTTTTTTTGATGATCTTTTTTGATCAAAAATAATCTGAGTAATTCCAAATCTATCTCTAAGATCAATCCAAATAATAAATCCCTTATTTCTTATTTTTTGAACCCACCCAGATAAAATTACTTCATTAGAAATATTTTTTGATGTTAGCTCACCACAATTATGAGATCTGTACATATTAAAATTTTAATAAACAAATTTAGTAACTAATATAGGTTAATTAAGGAATAAATTTTGAAATTCGTTCTTTTAAGTTTTTTTTGATTTAAATATTTTTAATTTAATTTGATAGACAAGGTAAAAACTTGATGGTACAATTATTAATGTTAAAAATGTGGCAAAGGATAGTCCAAATATTACTGTCCAAGCAAGGGGACCCCAAAAATGAAAATTATCACCTCCAAAATATATATTTGGATCCCATGAAGTGAATAATGTGAAAAAATCAATATTGAATCCAGTTGCAAGAGGGAGTAACCCAAGAATTGTTGTGATTGCTGTTAAAATAACCGGCCTCAGTCTTGCAACTCCACCCTCGATTATTACTTCTCTAACATCTAATCTAGATAATCTTTCAGTAAATGGAATTCCTAATTCTGATTTTTTCCTTGCTATTAATAACTGAGTAAAGTCAATAAGAACAACACTATTGTTTACCACAATTCCCGCAAGAGAAATTATACCCATCATTGTCATCAAAATAACAAATGGCATATTAAAAATACTTATTCCTAGAAGAACCCCAGTAAAACTTAAAAAAATTGAAAGTAAAATTATTAATGGATTTGAAATTGAATTAAATTGAAAAACTAAAATTAATACAATTAAAAAAAGAGCAAATGCTAAAGCATTTTTTAAAAAATTAAAATTTTCTTCTTGTTCTTCAATTTGTCCTCCAAAATTATACTCTATTTCCCCTGGTAATTGAAAATCATTTAAGGCTTTGATGGTTTTTTGTATTACTTCATTTTCGTTATAACCTCCTAACACAGAAGAATATAAAGTTACTACTCTTCTTAAGTTTTTATGCTTAATATTATTGAAAGTTACGGTGTTTTCTGTCTTTACTAGGGATGAAATTGGAATTTCTTTGATTTTACCTGTTCCTTCATCTCTAAAAACTATATATTGATTTAATAAGGTTTCAATGTTATACCTATCTTTTTTATCAAGTCTTATATTTATATCGTAATCTTCACCTCCTGATTTAAAAATTCCTGTTTTTTCTCCAAAAAGAGATCTTCTTAATTGATTACCTACTTGACCAGCAGAAACGCCTAATTCTCCAGTTTTTTTTCTGTCAATAAATATTTCAATGCCGGGTTTATTTTTATTAACATCAATTTTTAGTTCTTCTATACCTGAAATTTTTTTTGAATCTAAATAAGTTCTCATTGAAGAAGCAACTTCAATTATTTCTCCATAATTTTTTCCACTTATCTCAATATTTATTGGATATCCTACTGGTGGTCCTTTTGCATCTTTTTCAACCGAAATTAAAAGACCAGGAAATTTTTTATTTACTCTTTGTTGAATCTCTCCCCTTAAGGTTTCGCTAGAATATCCATTTCGATCTTTAAATTCTGACATATTGAGTGTTATTTTAGCTTTATTTGGCATTTCATTTACAGCTCCTTTATCGGATTGAGGATTTTGAGATCCAGTTCCCACTTGAGTAACGTAGGATTTAACCATAAAGTTTTTATTATTTAATAAATATTTGTCTTGGTTTATTACAAAATTTATTTCTTTTTCAAAATTTATTGCTGTTGAATTAGTTTTTTTTATTGAGGTTCCTTCGGGGTATTCTAAATAAATTATGATTTGGGCAGGTTCATTTGATGGGAAAAATTCAACTTTAGGAGATTTAATTGCTAAAATTATGAAAGATGAAAAAAGCAAACCAATTGTTCCAAGTAAAAAATAAATTGGATTTCGTTTAGTCAAGACATAACTAATTAATCTTTTATACTTTTTTTCAAGTGAACTTATTAAATTTTGCTGAAAAAATCTAGCCCACTTTTTAATAAAAAATTTATAAGACCAAAATAAAAAGCATATAAGAATCATTAATGTTCCAATTCCTCTTAGAAAACCAACATTAAAGATTAAAACTAATCCAAGTCCTCCAAGAAATAAGGTCAATTTCCAAAGACTACTTGTGGTTAATTCATTATCCTCAATTTTCATGAATTTAGAAACAAGCATGGAATTAAAAAAGATTGCAACTATTAATGAAGAGCCTAAAACTATTGAAAGAGTTAAAGGAAAAAAAACCATAAATTTGCCAATTATTCCTGGCCAAAATGCTAAAGGGACAAATGCTGCAATGGTAGTAATTGTGGAAATAATAATTGGAACAGCAATTTCTCCAACACTCTTTTTAGCTGCTTCAATTTTTGTAAAACCTTTTTTTTGCATTAATCTATATGCATTTTCAACTACAACAATTCCATTATCTACTAACATTCCTAAGCCCATTATTAAGCCAAATAAAGTCATTCTATTAATGGTATATCCTAAAAACCCAAGAATCATAAATGACATAAACATTGACATGGGGATTGCAAAACCAACAAAAAGTGCATTTCTAAAACCAAGAAAGAACATTAAAACAGTTACAACAAGAATTACTCCAAAAATTATATTATTTGTCAGGTCATTTACAAGATTTGTTGTTTCATTTGATTGATCATTAGAAATAAAAACTTCCAAGTTTGAAGGGAATTTGGTTCTTTTATAATCATCTACTATTTTTCTGATTTTTTTCACTGCTTCTATAAGATTTTTGCCAGCCCTTTTTTTTACGTCGAGCATTACTGCAGCTTTGCCAAATGACCTTGCAAATGAGGTTTTTTCTTTTTCTTTAAAATTAATTTTAGCAATATCACCTAAATAAACTGATCCATTTTGGGTTTTAACAACAAACTTTTCTAGGTCTGATGGGGTAGATATTTCTCCAACTATCCTAATGTTTCTTCTTTGTCCATCTCCTAGAATATTTCCAGCAGAAATTGTTTTATTTTCTCTATTAAGAGAGTTAATGATATTGTTAAAACTTACTTTTGAAGCATTCATTTTAAATATATCAAGGGAGACTTCTACTTCAAAATCCTCTACACCTCTCATATCAACTTTGATTATTTCAGGTAATTCTTCTATTTTATCTTTTAAATCTTTAGCATAAAACTTCAGTTTTTCTAATGGAAAATCTCCAATAAGACTAATATTAACGATAGGTAATTCCTCAGAATAAATAAATTCAAAGGCATTTGGTTGAACTTTAGAATTATTAAATGTCGGCCAATCGGGGTTAGAAATAACATCATCAATTTCCTCCTGTATTTTTTGCTTTGCTATGTCTACAGAAATATTTTCGTCAAACTGAACGGTTATAATTGAAAAATCTTCAATTGATGAAGAAGTTATTTCTTTAACATTTTGAACTGTTTTTAATGATTCCTCTAACGGATCTGTAATTAATCTTTCTATATCTTCAGCAGTATTACCAGGATAAACAGAACTCACATAAATCTCAGTTTCTTGAATATCAGGGAAATTTTCTCTTGGTAAAGTAAAAAAAGAATAAACTCCTAAAAAAAGAAAAAGTCCAATTACAACATAAATAACAGTACTATGGTTAATAGCCCATGATGACAGTGAAAATTCTTTTAATTCAGTAGATTTTTTCATTATTCAATTTTTGAAGAGTCAATAATATTTATTATTTGGTCATCTTTTATAAACCTCAATCCGTCTTCAATAATCAATTCATTATCACTTAGACCGCTAGTTACTTCAACTAAATTTTCAGTTACTTTGCCAAGTGTAATAAATTCTTTTTTTGTTTTAAATAGGTTGTTGGATTTTATTATTTTAAATACATAAGAATCCCCCTTAGAATTTTCAAGTACATTTTTAATTGGAATTAATATTGCATTTTTATTTGTGTAATCATTAACTAAAATTTTAACAGTCATATTTGGCTTTAGGATTTTATCAGTGTTTTCAAATTTTACTTCAATTTTGAATGACCTATTAGCAGGATTAATGAAATTTCCAACTTGAGAAACTTTTGAATCGATTAATTTATCTATTGTAGGAACATAAATTCTAACTTTCGATTTTTCATTTATACTTGAAATGTGTTTTTCTGGGATTTCAGATTCAATATAAACTTTATTGATATTAATTAACCTAAAAATTGGAGTAATCCCCGGGCTCACATTTGAGCCAATTTTAGTGATGATGTCATCTATTTTACCTGAAAATTGGGCATATAGTTTAGTTTTTTTTATTAGTGCTTTAAGTTCTTTTATTTTTTCTTTACTTGTTAAAAATTTGGTTTTTGATTCAAGGAATTCAATTTCAGAACCAATTTTTTTATCCCATAATCTTTTTTTTCTCTCAAAAATCTTATTTAAAAGGTTAGTTTGAATTTTAAGTTGTTCAAGTTGAGAGATTAAAATTTCATTATCTAGTTCAGCAATAAGCTTACCTTTTTTAACATATTCTCCTTTTTTAACATAGATATTTTTTAAAATCCCTGGACTTTCTGGATAAACTAAAATATTTTTATTTGTTTTGACGCTTCCTTGAAATTCTAAATAATGTTCAAAAATTGATGATTTAACATCAAATTTAGAGACAATTGGAGCATTTTCATTATTTAATGAACTATCAAGTTCACTATTGATTATTTCAATATCATTTTTAAGTTTTTCAATTTGAATTAATTTTTCTTCTTTTTTTTGTTTTAATAAATCGACTGATTCTGTAATTTTTTTATTTTGAGAATTATTTGAAAAATTTTCGCATGAAATTAAAAATGCAGAAAAAATTAAAAACTTAAAAATATTTTTCATTTCTAGTTATTTTTTGGTGAATTAATAATAATGTCCAATTCTGATTTTTTATTTATAACTTCAATCATGGATTTTAGATAATTACTTTGGGCAGAATATAATTGTAATTGGGCCTCCCTTAATTCAAAACTACCAGTTATACCCTCGTAAAACTTTATTTGATTCTTTTCTTCAATTTTCTTTGCTAATAAAAGATTTTCTTGAGCTGTAAAATAATTTTCAATTGACAAATAGTATTGATTTTTTATTTTTTCAAAATTTAATAATACTATATTTTCAGTTTCTTCCAACTCGATTTCAGCAATTTCAAGATTGATTTTTGTTTTTTGAGAGTTTACCATTCTTCCTAGTGAACTGAAAATAGGAATATCAATTTTTAATCCAAATACAGAGGAACCAAACCATTTTTGATTTTTTTTTGTGAAATTAAATTGATTACTATTCCCAGTGTAAACTCCACTTATAAATCCTGATATAGATGGGAGAGATTTAGCTTTTTCTAATTTATATAATAATGCTTGTTTAAAGACATTATTTTGTGCAATAATAAGATCTAGATTAAAATCTAAATTATTTATTTTAGAACTCTCATTAAAATTAATATTCTTTAAAGTTAGCAGATCAAGACTATCAGTTAATTCAATTTTTTTATCAATTTCAATCCCAAGAATTACGTTTAACATTTTAGATAAAATCAATTCTAATTTTTCAGCATATTTTAAATTAGAATTTAGGCTATTAAGAGTCAAACGAAGTTGTTCAACACTCTCTTCTTCGCTGAAACCATTTTCATAAAGATTTTTAACCTCTTCTAAATTTTTTATCAGGTTAGAAATATTGTTTTTTAATATTTTTATATTTTCTTTTGATAAAAGAGAATTAATATATGCTGAAATAATTTCTTTTTTTATTTGCTGAGTTGTCTTTTTTTTTACGTTTTCAGCAACTTCTAAATAAAGTTTAATACCTTGAAGACCCACAATATATGTTCCATCAAAAATTAATTGTTCCAATTTAATAGATGCAGTTGCTATTTGTTCAGTACCAAAACTTATTTCTGCAAATTCTCCTGGATTACCACCAAAAAATTCAGCTGGTACAAGGGAAATTGGCATTTCAATAAAATTTTGATAGCTAGCAGTACTTTTTATTTGAGGAAGACCTATTGAGATGGTTCTCCATTTTTCTTTATGTGCTTTCAATAATTCTTTATCTGCTTTTTTGATTGTTGAGTTATTTTCTAGCCCTATTTTTAAAGCATCTTCTAACGATAATTTTTCAGGAATAAGTTGTCCAATTAACAGATTTTGAAAAAAAATTATCATAAAAATTATTTTCAATTTCATTTATCTAGTTTATTTATGGGCGTTTTATTTAATATTTTCAATCCTTTATCCGATACAATAGCTCTGAGATGATATTCAAGATAGTTTTCAATAAGTTCAGAAATATTAAATTTTTCAGGATCGAATATTTTAATATCTCTTAGGTTTGACATTCCAGTTAGATATAATCTCGTGAGAAATTCAATATTTATATTTTTTCTAAAAAGGCCTGTATTTATACCATTTAATATATTTTTCTTTACTTGTTTACTAAATTTTTTATATTCTAAGGATTTGATTTTTTCATGAATTTCAGGATAATATTTTTGTAATTGATAATGAGGTGAAAGTTTCGAGTCATTTAAATATTTCATAATTAAATATTTTACAGAATGAAATTCATGTATTGCATTTTCACTTTTTTTCCTTACGAGTATTAGTTCTTTGTTTGCTTTTTCAAAAACGTCTAGCGCTGAAGCTTCCACAATATCATTTTTACAGTTAAAATGAATGTATAATGTTTTTTTTGACATCCCCAAGGAAAATGCCAATTCATCCATAGTTACGCTTTTAAATCCATATTTTAAAAAAAGGGAATTAGCTTTTTTAATTATTAAACTTTTCATGTTTATAAAAATATGTATAGAAACTTTAAAAACCAAATAAGTTTCCAAAGTTTTTATTAATATATTAAGGTTTAAATAATTATCTTTAATTAAAATCTAAAAGTGATAATTAAATATCAAAAAATCTTTTCTGAATATTTGAAATCATCAATTTCTGTTAGAGATCCTAGAAATTTATATGATCCATGTAGTTATATTTTAAGTCTGGGCGGTAAAAGGTTAAGACCGATTATTTTATTAATGACGCATGATATCATAAATAAAAACTTACGGAATGCTTTACCAGCAGCATTATCAATCGAATTATTTCACAATTTCACATTAATTCATGACGATATTATGGATAAAGCAAGTTTAAGAAGAGGCCAAATCACAATTCATAAAAAGTGGAATTTAAATACTGGTATTTTGTCAGGTGATGTAATGTTGATATGGTCCTATAAATGTTTAGAATTATATGATTCAAAACTTTTCAAAAAATTAATCAGTCTTCTAAATACTTCAGCACAAATGGTTTGTGAAGGGCAACAATATGATATAGATTTTACTACAATATCAAAGGTTACTAAAAATGATTATTTAAAAATGATTAAGCTTAAAACTGCTGTTTTGTTGGCTTGTTCTATGAAAATGGGAGCTTTGATTGCTGGATTGTCTGAAGTTGAAAGTGATAAATTTTATTTTTTTGGAATCGATTTAGGTATTGCATTTCAATTAAAGGATGATTATTTAGATGTGTTTGGTGAAAAAAAAAAAATTGGAAAAAAAACTGGTGGAGATATAATTGAAAATAAAAAAACTCTTTTATATATTTTTGCACTAAATAATTCAGATAAAGATCAAAAAACTAGGTTAATAAAGTTTTTCAGCCAAAAGCCTAAAGATTCTAAAACAAAAATTAAATCTGTTAAAGAAATTTATCTAAAAAGTAGAGCAGATCAAGACCTAGAAAAAGAAATTAAATTTTATGAAAAAAGAGCAATAGATAGAATAAAGTCTATATCAATTCCCGATGAAAGCAAAAAAATATTTGAAAAATTTACAATTGATTTAATGAACCGAGATATGTAAATTAATATCTTTTAAATAGTTTTTTAAATAAAGATGTTAAAAAAATTTTGATTGGAAACGTACTCATTATTTTAAGTTCCTCATAAATATTTGTTTTTTCTTCTAAAAACTTTAAAATTAATTTTGGTTTATTCATTTTAAACATTTTTTTAAAAATCTCACCTCCAATTTCATTTTTTGAATAAAGAACATCAATCATTATGCTATCATAAAATATGAACCGGTTATTTTTATAGAAATTATTAAGAGGTTTATTGCTTTTTATATGATTAATAAGTTTATCTACTTTTTTTATTGTGTTAAAAAAAGTAAAACCTGTACTCGGTTTTGTCCATCCTCCAGCTGTTCCTATTGTCATAAAATTATTTGTGTTATTTTCCCAAAAAGGATAAGCAGTCATTGGGATACTTCCTTTTTCTTTATCAATAATTTTGAATTTACCAGAATTAATTTTTTTCAAATAAGTTTTAATACCGTTTTCGTATTCATCATCTTTTAAAATTGATTTGGAAAAAAGTGTATATTCAACTAAAGCTTCATTTTTTTTAAAAGGCAGTACATAAATAAATCTTGTAGATTTTTTTTGAACGATATCAAAATCCATAAAAACAATTCTTTTTGGATCAAAAACATTGTTTTCAGTTTTAACAAACCATCCAATAAAATGTTGTTTAAGAATTGGGAACCCGACTTTTTTCTTTAATGGGCTTTGAATGCTTGAAAAAACTATTTCCCCACTATATTTTATTTTTTTTGTTGTGACTTCAGAATTTTTTTTTAGTGACCTAATATTTAAAATTTGATCATATATTATTTCAATATTTTTTGAGTTATTTATTTCAGTTATTATTTTTTTATAAAAATCAATTCCTTTAATTGTTTTGAAAGCGTATGGATTTAAATTGAAATTCAATGAGAAATTTTGAGAATTAAAATTTGCTTTATCCCATTTTTTAAAAATTATATCATCAAAAAGACCATAATTTTTTTCCCAAAAACTCCAGGTTCGATCATTCGAATTTTTTTTAGATTTTTCAATTATTAAAATTTTTGAATTTTTAAAGTAATTATCCTTTAAAAAATTATACGCAAGGTATAATCCTGAGGCACCTCCTCCACAAATAATAAAATTATAAACTTTATTGTTTTTCATTATTGAATTATCTAAAAATAATTAATCCATTTTAATTCCTATGGTTCGATTTTATTTTTTTTTAAATAATTTGTTTTACACTGCAAAACAAATTACATTTATATTGTCTAATTAAAATTAAGTGGATCAAATTATTATTTTTTTTGAAAAAACTAATCCTGTGCTAGGGGCTCTTTATGCTACTCTTTTTACATGGGCTTTAACAGCTTTAGGGGCTTCAACGGTTTTCTTTTTTAAGAAAATGAATAGAGTTATACTTGATGGAATGCTTGGATTTACTGGAGGAGTTATGGTTGCAGCAAGTTTTTGGAGTCTACTTGCTCCAGGTATTCAAATGAGCGAGGGTGAAGGATTTATAAAAGTAGTTCCAGCTGTAATTGGATTTACATTAGGGGCTCTCTTTATTTTTTGTTTAGATAAGATTTTACCACATGTTCACATAAATTTCTCTGAAAGTGAAGGTATTAAAACTCCTTGGAAAAGAACAACTCTTTTAGCTTTAGCTATAACACTACATAATATTCCCGAGGGACTAGCAGTTGGTGTTCTTTTTGGAGGAGTTGCTGCGGGATTACCTGAAGCATCAATTGCAGGTGCAGTTGTTTTAGCTTTAGGGATTGGTATTCAAAATTTTCCAGAAGGTATTGCTATCTCAATGCCACTGAGAAGACAAGGGTTAAGTAGATTTAAAAGTTTTTGGTATGGTCAGTTATCTGCTATTGTGGAACCAATTTTTGCGGTTATTGGAGCACTTGCTGTAACTTTTTTTACCCCAATTTTACCATACGCACTTTGTTTTGCTGCTGGAGCGATGATTTTTGTGGTTGTTGAAGAGGTAATACCTGAAACACAATTAGATAAGAATACAGATATTGCAACATTAGGATTTATCGGAGGATTTGTAATTATGATGATTTTGGATGTTGCATTAGGTTAATTACTCTTTTTTGTTGAATTCCATCCCTGGGCTTCAAGCTTAATTTTTTCTCCTAGCCCAGAAATCATATAGTTTTCATTTATATCATTAGTAGCATGTCCAATTACAGAAAATGAAGGGTTATTTTTAATTTTTTTGAAGTCTTTTTGATTTATAGTAAATAATAGTTCATAATCCTCTCCACCGTTTAGGGCAGCAATAGAACTATTTATTTTAAATTCCTCACAAGTTTTAATTACTTCGGAATCTATTGGTATTTTATCTTCATATAAAATAAAACTAACTTTAGATGCATTAGATAAATGTATTATTTCAGAGGAAAGGCCATCACTAATATCTATCATTGAAGTCGGTATTATTTTTGAATCAGACAAAACTGAAGAAATATCTTTTCTAGCTTCAGGCTTTAGTTGTCTTCCAATACAATATGAATATTGAGAAAGATCAGGTTGAGATTGGGGATTAACTTTAAAAACAGCTTTTTCTCTTTCTAATACTTGAAGCCCCATATATGCAGCCCCTAAATCACCTGTTACAATTAAAAGGTCATTTGGTTTAGCCCCATTTCTTAAAGTAATTTGATTTTTTTTAGCATGACCTATAACAGTTATAGAGATAATTAATCCTGAAGTTGAACTTGTAGTATCTCCCCCAATTAAATCTATTTTGTAATTTTCGCATGCAGTTTTAATACCATTATATATTTCTTGAATTGATTCAATACTGAATCGATTTGAAATGGCAATTGAAACTAAAATCTGAGAAGCAACACCATTCATTGCATAGATATCAGAAAGATTAACCATTACAGACTTGTATCCTAGATGTTTTAAAGGGACATAACCTAGATCAAAATGAACACCTTCAACCAATGTATCTGAGCTAACTAATATTTGATTATTCTTAAACTCGAGAACAGAGCAATCATCTCCGATTCCAACTATTGTATTTTTTTGATCAATTTTGAATGGTTGAGTAATTTTTTTGATTAGTTCGAATTCTCCAATATCTGAAATTGGTGTATTTGGAATATTTTTATCTTGAAACATAATTTGAAAGTAAAAGTATAAAATAAAAAGAAATATATTTTAAAATTTAACTTTGTAAAAAACTGAAATTAAGTTGAGATTTTTTTTAATTTTTTTTTTCATTATAAATTTTTCATGTAAAGAAGAAAATCTTCAAATTGAATTATTAGCCGAAAATATCACTTATCCTCAATTTATTGAAGAGGTTAATGATACTATAAATCAGAATTCACTTTTAAAAACATGTATCGATGGATATGCTGGTAAATACCCTTGTAAAAATTTTGACCTAGTTGGATATTTATCACTTAATGACCTTAAAACTTCAATGGCTAACGATAATTGGGGGTGGACAGATAGTGAAAATGGAAAAGAATATGTATTAATTGGAGTTTTAGAAGGGACAGCTATAGTGGATATTAGTTTTCCTCAAACACCAATATATGTTGGATTAATTCCTTCTTTGACAGAATCAAGTCAGTGGAGAGATATAAAAGTTTATAAAGATTATGCATTTATTGTAAGTGAAGCAAAGGATCATGGTCTTCAGGTTTTTAATTTAAAAAAAATAAAAAATAAATTGGAAGGAGATGATTTTAAAACAGATTTTATTTTAAATGATTTTGGATCCGCTCATAATATTTATATAAACAATGATAGTGGTTTTGCTTATGTTTTTGGAAATAATAAATTTTTTAAGGGAGGGCCTATTTTTATAAATATTTCAAATCCTGAAAAACCAACTATTGAAGGAGGTTTTGAATCAAAAGAGTATGTCCATGATGCACAAATTGTTAATTATAGGGGACCAGACGAAAGATATTTTGGCAAGGAAATTTATGTTGGTTGTCACGGAAGTCAATCATCTGAAAATTTAATAGTCATTCTGGATGTTAGTAATAAAAAATCTCCAAAGTTAATTTCCTCATTAACATACTCTAATTCTGGATTTACTCATCAGGGTACTTTTTCAAAAGATCAAAAATATTTTTTACTTGGTGATGAACTTGACGAAATAAATTATGGTTCAAAAACAAAGACATTTATTTTTGATTTATCAGATTTAGAGAATCCTGTTTTAAGTTTTGAAAATTTAGGTCAATCTAATGCTATTGATCATAATGGATATGTTAATGGAAATTTATTTTATCTTGCCAGTTATACTGCTGGTTTAAGAGTTTACGACATTTCTGATATTAAAAATAAAAGTATAAAAGAACTTGGTTTTTTTGATACTTATCCAAAAAATAATCAAACAGCTTTTGAAGGGGCATGGAGTGTTTATCCTTATTTTCAAAGTAAAAATATTGTTATAAGTGATATTAATTCGGGATTATTTATTGTAAAATCAAATAAATAAATTTTAATGAAATTTAAATTATTATTAGTAATATTTCTTTTTGTGAGTTGTTCTAAAGAATCATTTGATAATTTTAGTATGAATAATCAAAAATTTAATGGTGAATTAAAGTGGATTAAAAAATTTGGAGGTTCTAACGATGATATTGCAAATGATATAATAGAAACCTCTGATGGTAATATTGCTATTATTGGTTCCTCAAGCAGTTTAGATGGTTCAATTACTGATAAAAATACAATTGAATTTGATTTTTGGTTTTTAAAACTTTCTCAAGACGGAGAGGTATTATTGAATAAAACTTATGGCGGGAATGGTGATGATAGAGGTCAATCAATAGTTGAAATTTCAGGTGGAGGATATTTATTAGTTGGATATAGCAAAAGTTCAGACGGTGATGCATCAAAAAATCAAGGATTTCATGACAATTGGATAATAAGAATTGATTCTGACGGTACTATTTTGTGGGAACAGAGCATAGGGTTTTCTGGTCATGATCACGCCAACAGTATAATAGAAACTAAAGACGGTGGTTTTTTTATTACAGGTTTCTTAGACGTTTCAGCATCCAACGGTAATGGAAATTATGGAAAAGGAATAAATAATAATCATGGAGTTGGAGAATTTTGGGGACATAAACTCGATTCGGAGGGTAAAATTATTTGGAGTCGTTATTTTGGGGGCACAAATAATGATAGGTCTTACGATGTAATTGAAACAATTAATGAAGAATTTATAATAGTAGGTTCAACTGAAAGTAATGATATTGATATTTCAAATAATTTTGGAAGTTATGACTATTGGGTCATTAAAATTAATAGTCAAGGTGACTTATTGTGGGAGAAATCATATGGTGGGTCAGGGATAGATGTAGCTAATTCCATTTCAGTTCTTCCAAATAAAAATTTTTTAATCCTTGGATATTCTTTTAGTAATGATTTTCAGATTTCTAATTCCAAAGGGGAAAGTGATTTTTGGTTAATTGAAATAGATAAAAATGGAAATTTAATTAAAGAAAACTCTTTTGGTGGTTCATTGTTTGATTCAGGACAAGATATAGTTAAAGGGCCTTCAGGCAGTTATTTCTTAACTGGATTTTCTCAAAGTTCTGATGGTAATTTAACTAATAACAAAGGGGACAATGATGCTGCCATTCTTCATTTAACTTCATTCAAAACTATAATAAATACTTTAAATATTGGAGGATCCAAAACTGACATGGGGGCTTCAAGTATTTTTAATCATTCGGGTTCATTGTTTGTTGTAGGTTCATCAAATAGTAATGATGGAGATTTTACTTTTTCATTTGGTGGGTCAGATTTATTTGTCGCAAAATATGACTAATTAAAATTTTACTTATACATTAAATAACTTATTGAAATACCCCGTAAATAGATTATATTTGTAAAAAAAAAGGCGTTATATGATTAAAGTTTCTGAAACAGCAAAAAACAAAGTCCATTCTTTAATGAAAGACGATGGATTTGATCCTTTTAATGATTATGTAAGAGTTGGTGTTAAAAGTGGAGGCTGTTCTGGATTATCCTATGAGTTAAAATTTGACAAAATTTCTCAAGAACAGGATAAAATCTTTAAACATAACGATATCAAAATTTTAGTTGATAAAAAAAGCTTATTGTATGTAATGGGAACAACTCTAGAATATTCTGGAGGGTTGAATGGGAAAGGTTTTGAATTTAACAATCCTAATGCAAGTAGAACATGTGGTTGTGGAGAAAGTTTTTCTCTTTGAGGAATTTTAAATTATCAAAATGGCATATACTGAAGAAGAATTAAAAAAAGAATTAGAAACTAAGGAGTACGAATACGGTTTTTATACAGATATTGAATCTGACACTATTCCTGTCGGTTTAAATGAAGATGTAGTTCGTAAAATTTCCAAATTGAAAGGTGAGCCAAAATGGATGACTGATTGGAGAATTTCAGCTTTTAAATTTTGGACTCAAATGAAAGAGCCTGATTGGTCAAATGTGAAATATAAAAAACCTGATTTTCAGGATATTTCTTATTATTCTGCTCCAAAAAGCAAAAAAAAATATGATAGTTTAGATGATGTTGATCCTGAACTAATTAAGACCTTTAACAAGTTGGGTATATCCCTTGAAGAACAAAAAAAATTGACTGGTGTTGCAGTCGATGTTGTTATGGATTCTGTATCAGTGGCTACTACATTTAGAGAAACACTTTCTAAAAAAGGTATAATTTTTTGTTCTATTTCTGAGGCAATTAAAGAATACCCTGACCTGGTAAGAAAATATTTAGGGACTGTAGTACCATTCAAGGATAATTATTATGCAGCTTTAAATTCTGCTGTTTTTTCTGATGGTTCATTTTGTTATATTCCAAAAGGTGTTAGATGCCCTATGGAACTTTCAACATATTTTAGAATTAATCAAGCTGGAACTGGTCAATTTGAAAGAACACTTGTTATTGCAGACGAGTCAAGCTATGTCAGCTATTTAGAAGGATGTACCGCTCCTTCCAGAGATGAAAACCAGTTACATGCTGCAGTTGTTGAGTTGGTAGCTTTAGATAATGCTGAAATAAAATATTCAACAGTTCAAAACTGGTATCCTGGGAATAAACACGGAAAAGGCGGAGTTTATAATTTTGTTACCAAAAGAGGTATATGTCATAAAAATTCAAAAATTTCTTGGACTCAAGTTGAAACAGGTTCTGCAGTAACATGGAAATATCCCTCTTGTATTTTAAAAGGGGATAATTCAATTGGAGAATTTTACTCTATTGCAGTCACTAATAATTTTCAGCAAGCTGATACTGGAACAAAAATGATTCATTTAGGTAAAAATACTAGAAGCACAATTATTTCTAAAGGAATTTCAGCCGGTAAATCTCAAAACAGCTATAGAGGTTTGGTTAAAATTGAACCAAGAGCTAAAAATGCTAGGAATTTTTCTCAATGTGATTCTCTTTTGATGGGTAATTTATGTGGTGCTCATACCTTTCCATATATTGAGGCTAGGAATAATTCCGCTCAAATTGAACATGAGGCAACTACAAGTAAAATTGGTGAAGATCAAATTTTTTATTGTAATCAAAGAGGAATTGATACTGAAAAAGCTATTGCTCTAATAGTTAACGGTTTTAGTAAAGAGGTTCTTAACAAACTTCCAATGGAATTTGCAGTTGAAGCCCAAAAATTATTAGAAATTTCCCTTGAAGGGTCAGTTGGATAAATATATTTAAAAATTATGTTAATAATTAAAAATCTTCATGCCACTGTAGACGGGAAAGAGATCCTTAAAGGGATTAATTTAGAATTAAAACCTGGAGAAGTTCATGCTATTATGGGACCTAATGGATCAGGTAAGAGTACTCTTGCTTCAGTTATTTCAGGAAATGAAGATTATATTATTACAAAAGGCGAAATTTTATTTGATGATAATGATCTTTCTGAATTAGATGCTGAAGAAAGAGCTCATTTAGGTGTTTTTTTATCTTTTCAATATCCAGTTGAAATACCAGGGGTTACTGTCACTAACTTTATTAAAACAGCAATTAATTCATCAAGAAAAGCAACTGGGAAGGAGGATTTACCAGCTGCGGAAATGTTGAAAAAAATTAGAGAAAAAGCCAAACTTTTAGATATAAATTCAAAATTTTTATCAAGGTCTTTAAATGAAGGCTTTTCTGGAGGTGAAAAAAAACGAAATGAAATTTTTCAAATGGCAATGTTAGAACCAAAGCTTTCGATACTTGACGAAACCGACTCTGGATTAGATATTGATGCTTTGAAAATAGTTGCTAATGGAGTTAATAAGTTAAGAGATAAAGAAAATGGATTTCTTGTAATTACTCATTATCAAAGGCTTTTAGAATATATTATTCCAGATTATGTTCATGTACTTTTTGAAGGTAAAATTGTTAAATCTGGTTCCAAAGAACTTGCTAATAAGCTTGAAGAAAAGGGATATGATTGGATAAAGAAAGAAATAGTTTAATATGGAGTTAAAAGACAAATTAATATCTTCATTTATGGCTTTTGAGGAAAAGTTGGATTTAAATTCTGATGTCCATAATATTCGTTCTAAAAGTTTTAATTATTTTGAAAAAAATGGTTTTCCAACAAAAAAAGATGAAGCCTGGAAATATACTTCATTAGAGAAGTTGTTGAAAAATGATTATAGAATTTTTCCAAAAAAAGTAATATCAATTGAACTTCGCGATGTTAAAAAATACTTTTTATATGACTTGGATACATATAAAATTGTGTTTATAGATGGTATATATAGTCCTTTTTTGTCCGATACTACTCATGATGGATTGGATGTTTGCTTACTCTCGGCTGCATTAAGTAAGCCAAAGTATAAAAAAGTTATAAAGAAGTATTTTAACAAAATTGCACTTAAAAATGATTCTTTGACATCCTTAAATACATCATTCACAAAGGAGGGAGCATACATTTTTATTCCTAAAACTGTTGTTTCTGAAAAACCTATTCAAATAATTCATTTTTCTACTGGAAAACAGGGTAAAATGTTATTACAACCAAGGAATTTAATTGTTGTTGAAGAAAACGCCCAAGTTCAAATTATTGAGAGACATCAATCTTTAAAAAGTTTTCAGATTCTAACAAATTCGGTAACTGAAATTTTCTCAAATAAAGCGAGTCATGTAGATTATTATAAAATTCAAAATGATTATGAAGATTCCTCTATTATAGATAACACCTATATTTCTCAGGACAAAGACAGTAATGTTAAGGTCCATACTTTTTCATTAGGAGGTAAATTAATCAGGAATAACCTTAATTTTTTTCAAAATGGAGAAAATATTGAATCTACTATGAAAGGGATAACAATTATTGGAGACAGACAACATGTTGATCATTATACTTTAGTTCATCATTCAAAACCAAATTGCAATAGTTTTCAAGAATATAAAGGAATTTTTTCTGACCGATCTGTTGGTGTATTTAATGGTAAAATATTGGTTGATAAGATAGCTCAAAAGACAAATGCTTTCCAACAGAATAACAATATTTTAATTGATGATAATGCAACTATTAATACAAAACCTCAACTAGAGATTTTTGCTGATGATGTCAAGTGTTCTCATGGTTGTACTATTGGACAATTAGATAATTCTGCTCTTTTTTATTTGAGATCAAGAGGTATTCCTAAAAAAGAAGCTAAAGCATTGTTAACCTACGCATTTGCTAATAATGTATTAGAAAGTGTTCAAATACCTGAACTAAAAAATAGGATTAACTCATTAATCGCAAAAAAAATTGGAGTTAATTTAGGGCATGATTTATAATTTATGATTGATGTTAATAAAATCAGAAAGGATTTTCCTATCCTAAGAAAAAAGGTTAATGGTCAAAATTTAATTTATTTTGATAATGCAGCTACATCCCAAAAACCATCTAAAGTAATAAATTCAATTTCCGAGTATTATTTTAACTATAATGCTAATATTCATAGAGGAGTTCATTTCTTAAGCCAAGAGGCAACTGATCAATACGAATTATCTAGAAAAAAAATTCAAAAACATTTCAATATTTCTAAATTAAACGAAATTATTTTTACATCTGGAACTACTCATGGGATTAATATTGTCGCTTCAGGTTACAGTTCAATATTAAGAAAAGGAGATGAAATTATTGTTTCCGCATTAGAGCATCATTCCAATATTGTTCCTTGGCAAATGCTTTGTGAAAGAACTGGTTCAGTCTTAAGGGTAATCCCAATTAAAATGGAAGGTTCACTTGACATTAATGCTTTTCATAAAATTCTTAATGGAAAAACTAAATTAGTTGTTGTTAACCACGTTTCAAATGCTTTAGGACTAATTAATCCAATTAAAGATATTATTGACATGGCTCATAAGTTTGGTTCAAAAGTTCTCATTGATGGTGCACAATCGGCTGCACATTTTAAAACTGATATTCAACTTTTAGATATTGATTTTTATGTGACTAGTGCCCATAAATTATGCGGACCAACTGGTGTTGGTTTTTTATATGGTAAAGAATTACTTTTAAACGAAATACCTCCATTTCAGGGAGGAGGAGAAATGATTTCAGATGTAACTTTCCAAAAAACCACTTATGCAGACCTCCCTCATAAATTTGAAGCTGGTACTCCAAATATATCTGGGGGAATTGCATTCGGTTTTGCTCTAGATTATTTGAATGAAATTGGTTTAGAGAATATCGCTAATTATGAAAATGAGTTGTTAAAATATTGTACTAATAAATTAAATGAAATTGATGATATAGAAATATACGGAAACTCAAAAAATAAAATTGCTGTTATTTCCTTTAATGTAAAAGGAATACATGCTTATGACATTGGAAGTATTTTAGACAAGTTAGGAATTGCTGTAAGAACTGGACAGCACTGTGCACAGCCAATTATGGATTTTTATCAAATCCCTGGTACAGTTAGGGTTTCTTTTTCGTTTTATAATACCAAAAAAGAAATTGATATTTTTATTTTAGGATTAGAAAAAGCTATTAAAATGTTAAGATAAATTTTTAATTTTGATTGTAATGACAATTAATGAATTACAGAATGAAATTATAGAGGAGTTTTCTTTTTTTGAAAACTGGATGGAAAGATATGAGCACTTAATAGAGTTAGGTAAGTCTTTACCGCTAATTGATCTAAAAAATAAAACTGACGATAATATTATTAAAGGTTGTCAAAGTAAAGTTTGGATGTTTGCAGAATTAAAAAAAAACAAGTTAAAATTTACAGCTGATAGTGACGCCATAATTACAAAAGGTATTATAGCTTTATTAATAAGAGTTTTTTCGAATCAGCATCCCAAAGATATTTTGGATTCTGAAATTGATTTTATTGATCGAATCGGTTTAAAAGAACATCTTTCTCCTTCAAGAGCTAATGGAATGGTTTCAATGATTAAACAAATAAAAATGTACGCTATTGCCTTTCAGACTCAATTAAATTAGAATATGAATAAAATAAAATTAGACCCAAGTCAATTAGGTGAAAAAATAGTAAAAGTTTTAAAAACCATTTTTGATCCAGAAATCCCTGTAGATATTTATGAACTAGGACTAATTTATGATGTTTTTGTCAATGAAGATTTCGATGTTAAAATATCAATGACATTAACGAGTCCAAATTGTCCTGTGGCCGAATCTTTACCTGCTGAAGTTGAAAACAAGGTAAAATCAATTCAGGGAGTGAATTCAGCTTTAGTTGAAATGACTTTTGACCCTCCATGGAGCCAAGAATTGATGAGTGACGAAGCTAAGTTAGAACTTGGATTACTATAATTAAAATGGAAAAAAAAATAATTAATAGAGTTAGCAATAGTAATTTAATTACAATTGACCTAGAAGAATTGTATCCAACTAACTCATTTTCTGAGTTAGATTTAAGTAATTGGTTGGAAAATGGTCTTGTTCTTAAAGAAAAAGAATTTAGAAATAAACTCAAAGTTTTTGATTGGTCAATATTTAAAAATCACTTTGTAAATTTGTTTTGTAAAACAAATGCAATTATTCCAGCATGGGCACCATTACTTGTTACAACACATATTTCTGTTTATGCTGATAAAGTAATTTATGGGACTAAAGATGATCTACAAAAAGTAGTTTTTAATGATATTATTAATGAGATGGATCTTGATGAGTTTAAAAATAAATCAGTTATAATTAAGGGCTGTTTTGAAAAGAAAATACCCGAAAATTCATATTTACTTTTAATACAAAAGCTACAACCAGTGGTTAAAAGTTTATTTTATGGTGAAGCCTGTTCTACAGTACCTTTATATAAAAAAAAGTCCAAAGTCTAATTCAATTTATTTTAATTTAAATTTGTTTAATTAATTGATTTAATTTGTCAAAAAAAATAATCATTTTCACTTATTATTGGCCTCCATCAGGGGGGTCAGGTGTACAAAGATGGTTGTATTTTTCTTTCTATCTTAAAAAATTAGGATGGGATCCAATTGTAATTACAGTTGACTATAAAGTTGCTTCATATCCTTTAATTGATGAGAGTTTATCCAATATATCTAGGAATTTGAGAGTTATTAGAACAAAAACTATTGACCCTCTGAGGATCTATTCAAAATTTAAAACCGGCAATTCAAGGGATGGAATACCCCAAAGCCAAGTTGATAATTCTTCTTTAATAAATAAATTTTTTTCATTTGTAAGAGGTAATTTTTTTATTCCTGATGCAAGAAGGGGGTGGAATAAATATGCAATTAAAGCAGCAAAATCAATTATTGAAAGAGAAAACATCAAATATATAATTACTACTGGACCTCCTCATTCCAGCCATTTAATTGGATTAGAATTAGTAAAAATATTTAAATTAAAATGGATGGCAGATTTTAGAGACCCTTGGAGTAATATTTTCTATAATAAATATTTTTACAGATTAAATTATTTTCAAAAAAAAGACGAGAAATATGAAAAAAAAGTGCTTGAATCTGCGTCGGCTATTTTAACTACTGTTGGTGAAGATTTTCATAAATTATTAAAAAATAAAATAGAAATTAAACAGAAGTTTTTTTCAATAATTAATGGGTATGATAAGGGTTTAATTAAATCAATAATTCCTAAGCAAGAATCTTTTTTCCACATAGTTTACACAGGGGTTTTAACAAATAATCAATCATACAAATCAGTTTTTTTAGCAATTAAAAAGGTATCAGAAAAATATCCTAAAATACCAATAAGACTTTCTATATCAGGAAAGGTTGAAAAATTAATTATTCAAAAGATTAATAGTACACTTCCATTAGTTGAAGTTAAGTATTTGGGATATGTTAGTCATAGAGAAGCTGTTATTTTAATAAAAAGTGCAAATCTTTTATTAAATTTTATTTACAATGATGTAGATAAATTTATGATTTCAGGTAAAATTCTTGAATATATGGCTTCAGAGGTTCCAATAATTTCTGTTGGAAGTAAAAAAAATCCAATTTCAAAATTATTTTCTGAAAGCAAATTATTAAAAGTAATTGAGGTAGACGATTTAGATGGCTCATATATATTTTTAGATAAACTTATAAAATCATGGCAAAGTGGTAAACCACTGTTTAATAAAATTAAAAATATAGATATGTTTAGTAGAGAGAACTTATCGAAAGAACTTGATTCAATTTTAAGAAGTATTTAATTAAAGATAAAATTTCTTTTTTTTAATTTGATTTAAAACATCCGGGGATAATAATCCATCAATTTTTTTATTTTTTTTAATAGATTCTCTAATATATGTTGAACTAACATCAATAAAGGGCGCTTTAATTTTATCTATAGAATTTATATTTAAATCAATATTTTTTTTTGAAAAATTTCTAGGATAAATAAATATTTTATAATCTTCAATAATTAAATTAAAATCTTTCCATTTTTTTAAATTGTCAAGGTTGTCCTCACCAATTATTATAGAAAACGAATTCTCAGGATATATTTTTTTAATTTTATTTAATGTGTCAATAGTGTAGCTTGGAGTTTTCATTTTGAACTCTATATCTGAAGCAAAAATATTTTCAAAAGGTTTAATAGCTATTTTGACCATATCCAATCGTTCATATTTGTCTAAAATAATTTGATTTTTTTTAAATGGGCTTAATGGAGAGACTACAAGCCAAATTTGATTGAAATTTCTGTGGTTTATGAAAAAGTTTGCCAAAGAGACATGGCCATTATGAATTGGATTAAATGATCCAAAAAGTAAACCTATATTTTTCATTCTATATACAAACTAACATTATTAATTTATAATTTAAAAGGGAACTATATAAAATTTAAAACAGATCTCAACAAATTCTTTTTTGCATTCTCCAAATTATCATTAGTTATGATAACATCAAATTTTTCTGAAAATAAGATTTCTTTTTTAGCTTTATTAATTCTTGATTTAATTGTTTTTTTTGATTCACTTTCCCTTAATTCTAATCTTTTTTCAAGAATTTTTATTGAAGGTGGTTTTATAAAAATTGATAAAGTTTTTTCAGGAAACATTTTCTTTAAATTTATTCCCCCTTTTACGTCTAAATCAAACAGAATGATTTTATTTAAATCCCATAACCTTTTTAATTCAGAATTAAGAGTACCATAAAAAACGTTTTCATAAACTTCTTCATACTCAATAAACTCATTTTTTTCAATTTTTTTTTTAAATTCCATTAAAGATAAAAAGTAGTAATCTTTACCATCAATCTCGTTTGGTCTTGAAGAACGAGAAGTTGCAGAAATTGAAAAATTTAAATTATTAATTTTTTTAAGTAAAAAATTACAAAGAGTAGTTTTACCACTTCCAGAAGGAGCAGATATTATAATAAGTTTTCCAACAATCATCTATAGAACATTTAATATTTGTTCTTTGATTTTTTCTAATTCATCTTTCATTTTCACAACTATCTTTTGAAGAAATAAATCATTTGATTTAGAACCTATTGTATTTATTTCTCTTCCAATTTCTTGACAAATAAAACCTAATTTTTTGCCATTATATTTTTCTTTTTTTAATATTTCGGCAAAGAACCCCAAGTGACTTTTTAGTCTAATTTTTTCTTCATTAATGTCATACTTCTCTATATAATATATTAATTCTTGTTCAAATCTACTTTTGTCGATTTGAATATTTAAATTACTCACAGTTTTTTTTAGTTTTGATGAAATTTTTTCTTTTCTTTTAATATCAAACTTATTTATTTTAATTATAAATTTATTCAAATTTTTAATCCTTAATTCAAAATCTTTTTTCAAAGATCTACCTTCTTTTATTCTAAATTTGATTACTTGATTAATTACTTTATTTGATAATGAAATTATTCTAGTTACTAAATTATTCTCTAACTTTTGCTTTTTAATTTTAACAGAATCTGGAAGTTTTATTGCAATTTTAAGTAGCTCACTTCTTTCAGATTTGTTTATCTTATGAAGTTGATTAATGTAATCCTCAATGATATTTTTATTAATTTGATTTAGGTTATTTTCATTTAGATTTTCAATAGTTAAATTAAAATCTATTTTTCCTCTTACAAGTTTTTTTGAGATTTTTTCTCTAATTAATGGTTCAAATTCTTTAAATGAATTAGGAACCCTTATATTCAAATCAAGGTTTTTAGAATTTAGACTTCTGATTTCAATCGAAATACTTTTTGAAAATATTAGGCTTTCAGATTTACCAAAGCCTGTCATAGATTGAATCATAAATAAAATTAAAAATTTATTTAAAGTTTTCTGATTTTTATATTCCTAAATGAGACTTTATCACCATGATCTTGTAATCCAATTTTACCAGTTTTATATGCCCCAAAATATTCCCAATTTTTAAATTTTGAATTTTCAACTAATTTAGACCAACTAGGCCCAGCCAATGGGAATTCAACAATTTTAGCATCATTAAGTATCACAGTTCCTTTATTTTCACTATGATCGATTTTCAATACCATTTTATTCCATTCGCCTGCTGGGTTACATACATCAAATTCAGGCTGAACCATATCGTATAATGCTCCAGCTTGATGGTATTTTGGATTATTTTTTGCATCTGGATGCCTATCATTATCTAAAATCTGAATTTCCGCACCAGTAAGGTAAGGCTGACTTAATCCTTCAATCTCTTTAACACCCCAGAATAATCCACTATTTCCAACTTCTGAAACATTCCATTCTAAGTAAAGTTCAAAATTTGTAAATTCTTCATCTGTAACAATATTTCCAGATCCACTAAGATTTTTAAGATTAGGTTTTTTTGGATCAAAAACCATAACTCCATTTTCAATACTCCATTTTTTTGAAATCTCATCTCCATTGTAAGTATGCCATCCATTAAACGTTTCTCCATCGAAAAGAGAAATCCATTCAGAAGATTTTATTATTTCATTTTTAGGTTGAGTTATAAATGAATATAAAACTAAAACTAAAGAAATGGTAAAAGTAATTTTCAATATATTTTTCATTTTCCTTGGTTTAAAATTTTTCTTAAATATTTTTCATCAGTTTCTCCAACTCCAGCAAAATCATCAAAAGTTTTTTCAGTAGCCTCTATGATATGATTTTTAATAAACGGGGCTCCTTCTCTGGCTCCTTGTTCTGGACTTTTTATACAGCATTCCCATTCAATTACAGCCCAAACATCACATCCATAAGAGGTAAGTTTGGTGAAAATAGATTTAAAGTCAATCTGACCATCTCCAGGAGATCTATATCTACCAGCTCTATCAAACCAGTCACCATAGCCTCCAAAAACACCTTTTTTCCCGTCTGGTTTAAATTCAGAATCTTTAACATGAAACATTTTAATAAATTCATGATAATGATCAATGTAGGTGACATAGTCAAGTTGTTGTAATACAAAATGACTTGGGTCATATAAGATGTTAACCCTTTTATGATTATTTGTTGCTTTTAAAAAACGTTCAAATGTAATTCCGTCGTGTAAATCTTCACCAGGATGAATTTCATAACAAACATCAACACCATTATCATCAAAAGTATCAAGAATAGGCATCCATCTTTTAGCCAATTCTTTGAATCCAAGATCAACTAGTCCAGCTGGATTTTGAGGCCAAGGATGCCATGTATGCCAAAGTAATGATCCTGAAAAAGTTCCATGATAATCAAGATCTAAATTCCTACTAGCTTTAGCAATTTTTTTCATGGTATCAATTGCCCATTCAGTTCTCGCTTTAGGATTATTTCTAACTTTTTCCGGTGCAAAACCATCAAATAATAAATCATAAGCTGGGTGAACTGCAACAAGCTGACCTTGAAGATGACTTGCTAACTCGGTAATTTCTAAACCGTAAGAATTAACTTTTCCTTTTAATTCGTCACAATAAGTTTTACTTTCAGCAGCTTTATCTACATCGATTAAAAAATTTTCCCATGTTGGGATTTGAATTCCTTTGTAACCTAAATCAGCTGCCCATTTGCACATTCCATCTAAGGTGTTAAATGGTGCTTTATTGTCAACAAATTGTGCTAAAAATATAGCGGGTCCTTTAATTGTTTTCATAATTTTTATTTTATAGTGATAACCAAATATTACCTTTGGCATTTGATTCAACAACTTTTTCGATAAATTTCATTCCTCTTACACCTTCATCTAAAGTAGGATAGGAACCTTTAAAATTATCTTCTCCATTAATTTCCCTGGCAACGCCATTATATATGTTACCCATAGAATCAAAAATACCTTCAGGATGACCGGCAGGTAACTTTGTATCTTGTAAAGAAAATTCAGATAAATATGGATTCCCAGGTTTTAAAACTTGAAGAGGTTTATCATTTGTTAAGTAATATAAATAATTTGGGTTTTCTTGCTCCCATCTAAAACCTCCTTTATCTCCATATATGGCAACAGTTAAATTATTTTCTTCACCAGTGGCAATCTGACTTGCGCGAATAACACCTTTACTGTAGTCTGAAAATCTTATTAAAACTGTTCCGTCAATATCTAATTCATTATCACTGTACAAATGATTTAGATCTGAGAGAACTTTGTCAACTTTCATGTCAGTTAAATATTCTAACATATGATAAGCATGCGTCCCTATATCTCCAATACAGCTACTTATTCCTGCCTTTTTTGGATCTAACCTCCAAACTGAATTTCTTTGAGATTTGTCATGAATTATTGGATTAATCCATCCTTGATAGTATTGCATATCAACTTTTTGGATATTTCCAATTACCCCATTTTTAATCATATCTTTCATCTGTCTGATAATTGGATATCCAGTATATGTATATGTTACTGCAAATGATGTTCCTTTTTCTTTTTGAATTTTCTGAAGATCTAAAGCTTCTTCATGTGATGTTGTTAGTGGTTTTTCACAGATTACATGAAACCCATTTTCAAGTAATTTTTTTGCCATAGGGTAATGAAGAAAATTTGGGGTGAGGACAGAAACGGCTTGAATTCTTTGATTTTCTGGTAGATTCATTTCTTCAGAAATCATAATTTCAAACGTATCATATACACGACTGGCATTTACACCGATTTGATCTGCAAAATCTTTATTTTGTTTGGGGTCAGGATTGAAACAACCACCAATAATTTGATATTTATCAAACATATTAGCCGCAACCCTGTGCAGAACACCTATCAATGAGTCTCCACCACCTCCTAGGATTCCCAATCTAATTTTGTTACTCATAATATTTATTTTTTAGTTTTTTGTTTTAATTTTTTCATTTCTAAATATAATTATAAATAAAAACATAACAAATAAAGAAATTAAGCTTGGAAAAACCCAAATAATTTTCCAATTAAATGTTAATCCAACTTTGTAAAAATCAGAAATAAATCCTGCGAACCAGAATCCAATATACATTCCAACACCATATGTAGCAAGAGTTATAAGGCCTTGGGCAGAACTTTTATAGTTTTGCCCTGCTTTGAAATCGGTATAGATCTGACCAGAAACAAAAAAAAAATCATAACATATTCCATGCAAAAAAATACCTAATATCAATAAGTAATAACCATCATTAACATCGCCATAAGCAAAAAGTAGGTATCTAAGAAACCATGAAAACATTCCAATAATTAAGGTTATTTTAAATCCAAATTTTTTTAAAAATAATGGTAAGAGCAAAATAAAAAGGGCTTCACTGAATTGTCCTAGAGCCATAGTACCAGTTGGATTTTCCATCCCTATATCAACTAAAAAAGGATTTGTTTGTTGATAATAAAAAGCTAATGGTATACATATTAATATAGAGGTTATAAAAAACATGAAAAAATTTTTATCTCTGAGAAGCTTTAATGCATCTAAACCTAATATGTTTTTTAGTTTTCTTGATTTTTTATTTCTGGAATTTGGAGGAGTCTTTGGAAGAAAAAAACTTAAAATTCCTAAAGCGAAAGATCCAATGGCTGCCATTCTGAATGTATTTTTTAATAAGCCATCATTTATAGATAATTGCGAATCCCATCCAAAAAAGTAGCTAATCATAATCCCAGAGAAAATCCATCCTAATGTTCCAAAAACTCTAATAGATGAAAACTCTTTGGAAGGATTTTTCATTTGACTAAATGAAATCGAGTTAACTAAGGCTAGTGTTGGCATATATAGAATCATATAAAAGAAAACTAAAGGATAAAATAAATCAAATGATGTTGATTGATATAATTGAATCATTAAATACCCACCAATCAAATGAAGTATCCCAAGAATTTTTTCAGCATTAAAATATTTATCAGCAATAAGGCCAATAAAAACAGGGGCTATTATTGCGCCCCATGATTGAGTAGAAAAAGCTATAGAGCTTTGAATTCCTGTTGCATCGAGATTTTTATTTAAAAAAGTTCCAAGTGTAACAAACCACGACCCCCAAATAAAGAATTGGAGAAACATCATTAAAGAAAGCTGAAACTTTATAAAATAACTCATTAAAAACTGTCTAACTCAAATTTTCAATAGTATCAATTAATAATTTTCTTGTTGCCAGGGTTCCGTCTTGTTCAGATAGGATATCACCCTCATATTCAACTCCAATATATCCTTTATAACCTGAATCTTTAACCATTTGCATCATTTTTAGATAATCAATTGTTGTTTCCTGCCCTTTGGGATCAAAGTCATAAGATTTTGCGCTAACTGCCATTGCCATTGGTAATAACTCTTTAACTCCTTGGTATTTGTCATATTCCTCAAGACATTCTGTATCCCATCTATCTCCTCCAACTCTACCAAGACAAAAATTACCAAAATCTGGAAGTGTTCCACAGTTAGGAAGATTTACATCATTTAAAACTTCCATTAATAAGGCTGAATTTGAAGAAAGATATCCATGGTTTTCTACAAGGATATTAATATTTAATTTTGATGAATATTCTGATAAAGCGACTAAACTTTCTTTTGAGTATTCTGCCCAAGAAATGGGATCATTGACACCAAATAAATTAATTCTAACTGAATGACATCCCATTTCTGCTGCAGCATCTATCCACTTGTGGTGATTGATTATTGCCATATCTCTTTTATTTTTTGATTGAACTGACAGATCACCCTCTTTATCAATCATAATAAGTAGATTTTCTAAATTATATTGGTTTGACTGTTCATTAGATTTGGATACAAATTTTTTTATTGCATTTAATTTATTTGAAGCTTCATTAATTTGATATAAATCACTAACATATTCAAGGCCACTAAATCCCCAGTTTTTGGCAAATTTTGCAAATTCGTAAGGTGAAATTATTTCATCTTCAATCAACCTATGTATTGACCATTGAGCAAGAGAAAGTTTAAATAAATCATGATTGAAATTAAAATTTATTTTTTTGAAGGGGGCTAAAGGTTTAGAATTATTTTTACAACTTAATAATCCAATGGTATATAAGGCGATAGATGATTTTATAGTTTTTGATAAAAAATTTCTTCTTTTCATTTTAATATGTTTATTTTTAATACAAAATTTGCTTCAATGAATTTATTAAATTTAAAATTAAATTAGTGTTTTAAAATTATGTTTTTATATTTATTGAGATGTATTTAAAAATCAATATTAATTTTAATTAAGAATTATTTTAAATATATTTGAGAAAAGCTTTTAAAAAATAACAATTGATTATGAATAATGATAATATTACTGAGTTTGATGCTATTGTTGTTGGAACTGGTATTAGTGGAGGATGGGCAGCAAAGGAATTATCTGAAAAAGGATTGAAAACTCTTGTTTTAGAGAGAGGAAGAAAAATTAATCATAGAGAGGATTACCCAACTATGAATATGGATCCTTGGGATTTTAAAAATGGTGATGTTATTACGCAAGACACATTAACAAAACAACCAAAACAAAGTAGAACTAATTACACAACAAGAGAATCTGGTAAACATTTTTTTGTAAATGATATTGAACACCCTTATAATGAGACAAAAAGATTTGATTGGTGTAGAGGTTATCATGTTGGTGGTAGATCTTTAACTTGGGGAAGACAAAGTTACAGGTTAAGTGATTTTGATTTTAAAGCCAATCTAATGGATGGTATTGCAGTCGATTGGCCTATTAGATATAAGGATTTAGCTCCTTGGTACTCATACGTTGAAAAACATGTGGGGATTAGTGGAGAAGCTCTAGGTCTTCCACAATTACCTGATAGTGAGTTTTTAAAGCCTATGGAACTAACTTGTGTTGAAGAACATTTAAAAAAATCTTTAGCTGAAAACTATAATGATAGACTTTTAACAATTGGAAGAACTGCTCATGTTACCGAAGGTACCAAGCCAGGTGATGGGAGAGTTAATTGTCAATTTAGAAATAGGTGTGCACGAGGATGTCCTTTTGGAGCATATTTTAGCAGTCTTTCTTCAACTCTTCCTATGGCAGAAGCAACCGGTAATATGACACTTAGACCAAATTCAATTGTAAGTGAAGTTTTATATGATAAAGATTCTAAAAAAGCAACTGGAGTTAGAGTAGTGGATCATGAAACTAAGGATGTAATTAATTTTAAAGCTAAAGTTATTTTTCTTTGTGCTTCAACAGTCGGATCTACTTCAATTTTAATGCAATCAAAGTCAGAAGTTTTCCCTGATGGATTGGGAAATGAGTCAGGTGAATTAGGGCACAATATTATGGACCACCATTTAGGAGTTGGGGCCTCTGCCTCAGTTGAAGGATTTGAAGATAAGTATTACATTGGACGAAGACCTAATGGAATTTATATTCCTCGATTTAGAAATATTGGAGGCAAAACTAATCAGAAAGATTTCTTAAGAGGATATGGTTACCAGGGAGGAGGTTCTAGAGGATCTAATTGGTATGATTCTGTGAAAGAATTAGCCTCTTACGGTCCAGAATTTAAAGAATCAGTTTTAAATCCTGGAAGCTGGACATTTGGGATTGGTGGTTTTGGTGAAATTCTACCTTATCATGATAATAAGATGAGTCTTGATTACAATAAATTAGATTCTTGGGGACTACCTACAGTAACATTTGATGCCTCAATTAGAGAAAATGAATTGAATATGCGAAAAGACATGAAACAGCAAGCTGTTGAAATGCTAGAAAAAGCTGGTTTTAAAAATATTAACTCATTTGATAATACATACGGATTTGGTTTGGGTATTCACGAAATGGGTACAGCTAGAATGGGTCGTGATCCAAAAACCTCAGTTTTAAACAAAAATAATCAGCTACACAATGTTTCTAATGTTTTTGTTACTGATGGGTCTGCAATGACCTCTGGAGGTAATCAAAATCCATCACTTACTTACATGGCTTTAACTGCTAGGGCTGCAAATTTTGCTGTAAAAGAACTTAAAAAAATGAATTTATAAAATATTTTAATTATGGAAAGAAGAGAGGCATTAAAAAATATGGGTTTAACTATTGGAACATTTGCATTGACCCCCTCAATAGCAGGTCTACTTCAAAGTTGTTCTGGGGGATCTAAACTTTCTTGGGTACCAGAATTTTATTCTAATGAGGAAGCTGATATTATAACTAAAACTTTAGAGGTGATTCTTCCTCCCACACCTGAAATTCCGGGAGCAACAGATCTAAATTTAGCTCAATTTCTTGATGGATATGCAAAAAATGTCTCTGGAGAAAATGAACGGTTACATCTGAAAAAATTAATAAAAGAATATATTTCAACAACTTTAAATTCATCTGGAAAAGCTAGTGTCTCATCTCTTAGTTCTGACGATATTGAGTCAAGATTAGCTTATTATTTGAAAGCAGATAAGTCTAAAGTTGAAAATTGGCAAACAGGATCATCATCAGATAGCTTAAATTACCAATTTTTAACTACACTCAGATCAGGCGGAGTTAGAGCATTTAAAATGTCTGAGTTTATAGGTGAAAATGTTATGGCATATTCTCCAATTCCAGGAAGACAAGTGGGTTGTGTTGATCTTCTTGAAGCTACTGGTGGGAGGGCATGGTCTTTGTAAAATAATTTTTTAAAATAAATATGGATAAGATATTTAGTTTATTGAATTAACTAAAGTGTTCTCATAAATTCTGCAATTGCAAGAGCTTCGTCTTCAGATAGATTTTGATTTAACATCATAATATTGTTATACTCTTTAAGTAAAGCCATTGCGATAGGATCTTTCTTTAGCATTTCAGTTGGGTTCAATAGAAGATTAACAACCCATTCTGGGCTTCTTCTTTTATATATCCCCTTTAGAGCAGGTCCAATTAGTTTTTTATCAATCGCATGGCAGGCAGTGCATTTAGATCTGTAAGCAGCAGCTCCTTTTTGAACTAGTTCTTCATCAATTTCATCAAATTTTAATTCTTTAATAGGACCAATTCCTTTGTTGCTAAAATCAACTCCAAATTCTTTGTCTAAATTTGTATTTTTTTTATCGGTTTTATTTTCACCACAAGAAAGTAATAGTAGGGAAACAAAAAAGATGCTCAAGTATTTCATAAAAATTATATTATTCATTTAAATAAAAAAAGTTATAAATGAACTGAAAAGTAAGATTTTTTATTTTATTTTTCAAACAATTCCTCAGTATTTTAATAAACATTTTTAAATCTTTAATATTTTACATGAATTATCTTTTAAGATTTAACTTACTGGATTTTTTTGTTACCAGGTATATACCGCTGAAAACTAAAATGGAAGCTAAAATTTTAGTTATATCTAATTTATCATTACCAGTTATTGATGAATAAAATATTGCTATTATAGGTTGTAAATAAACAAAAACTCCAATAGTGGTTGGCTGAATATTTTTTAAAGCAAAGCTATTTAATAGGTAAGTTAAAAAAGTCGTTCCCAATACCACAAAAACCATTCTCCAAATAGCATTAAATGGTAATGATTTCCAATTAACTGATGAAAATTCTGATAATGTAAATGGTATACTAATAACGAAACCTATTAGAAACATCCATTTCATTAAAGTTATTATGTTATACTTAATAATTAAAGGCTTAATTATTACTAGGTAGGTCCCGTAGCTAATTGAATTAACCAAAAGCATGAAGTTACCTAATGCTACATTAGGTGCATTTTTTATAAATTCTCCACCGTTAAAAATTAAAATAATGGATCCAGAAAAACCCAAAACAATTCCACAAAATTTTAAAATTGTTATTTTTTCGTTTAGCAAAATTGCAGATAAAACTAAAATTATTACAGGAGTTAAAGTTACAAGAATTCCACTGTTAATAGGTGTTGAAAGGCTTAAGCCTTTAATAAACATTAGCATATTAAAGCTCATTCCAAAAAAAGATGCAAGAATAATTCTTTTAAAATCATTTTTTTGAATTCTCTCATTAGGAATGAACAAACTAAAAATCCAAAAAACTAGTCCAGCCCCTAAAAGTCTCAATTGAACAAGTCCAAATGCCTCTATATATTTTGGCATAATTTCTTTGGCAATTGTATGATTAAGTCCGTAAATAGTAGTTGCAGTAAAAGCACAAAAAAGAGCAATATTTTTTTTATTCATTCAAAGCTTTATTTAGCTCAGCTAAAGTCTCTTTATTATTTCCAATAAACAAATTGTAATTAAAAAGTATCACAGGTCTTTTTAAAAAAGTGTAGTGACTTAATATTAAATTTTTATAATCATTTTCTTTTAAAATTTTAATATCTAAATCCATTTTTTTGATCAGTTGACATCTTTTATTAAATAATTTTTCAAAACTTTTTGAATATTTAAATAATTTATTTAACTGAATTTCATTTAAAGGATTTATTTTTATGTCAACTTTTTTAAATGAGTTAATCCGTTTTAAATCATTTAAGATTTTTATACAAGTATTACAAGAACTTAGATAAAAAATAGTATTCTCCATATTTTTTACAAATTACTATCATTTTATGAAAAAAAATAATAAGGCTGTAAAATCAACCTAATATTTTACCTTTGTAGGTGATTAAAAAAAAATATGAATAAAAAACTTCGATTTAATTCCGCTGCAATTCATGGTGGACAAAAAATAGATCCAGCTTATGGGGCAGTAATGCCTCCAATATATCAGACATCGACTTATTCTCAAACTTCTCCAGGGGTACACAAAGGATTTGAATACAGTAGAACTCATAATCCAACAAGGGAAGCATTGGAAAATTCAATAGCAAGTATTGAAAATGCTAAATACGGTCTTGCTTTTGGCTCTGGGTTGGCAGCAATTGATGCAATAATTAAATTACTTAAGCCAGGTGATGAAGTAATTTCAACAAATGACCTTTATGGGGGTTCTTACAGATTATTTACTAAAATTTTTGAAAATTTTGGGATAAAATTTCATTTTGTTGGCATGGGGAATTTTGATTTTTTATCAAAACATGTAAACAATAAAACAAAACTCTTTTGGGTTGAAACTCCTACAAATCCAATGATGAATGTAATAGACATAAAGAAAATTTCAAAATTAGCTAAAGAGTATAAAATACTTTTAGCAGTAGATAATACTTTTGCATCTCCTTATTTACAACAACCATTAAACTTAGGGGCAGATATAGTTATGCATTCTGCAACTAAATATCTTGCTGGACACAGTGATGTAATTTTAGGAACAATAGCTTTAAATGATAAAGTATTAGCTGAAAAGTTATATTTTATTCAAAATGCTAGCGGAGCAGTGTGCGGCCCAATGGACAGTTTTTTAACTCTCCGAGGAATAAAAACTTTACATTTAAGAATGCAAAGACATTCGGAAAATGCAAAAAAAGTAGCTGAATTTTTAGAGAGTAATTCTAAAATTAAAACAGTTTTTTGGCCAGGTCTTGAAAATCATCCCAGCCATAAAATTGCTAAAAAACAAATGAATGATTTTGGTGGAATGATATCATTTATACCTAAAGGTTCTGATTTCTCTTCATCTGTTCAAATCATGAAAAAATTAAAGATTTTTACAATTGCTGAATCATTGGGAGGCGTTGAAAGTCTTGTAGGTCACCCAGCTAGCATGACTCATGCATCTATACCAAAAGAAGAAAGAGAAAAAAGTGGTGTTGTAGATTCTCTAATTAGATTAAGTGTTGGCTTAGAAGATTATAGAGATCTTATTGAGGATTTATCACAAGCAATAGATTAATGGTTAATATGTTTATTTAATCAAGTTATTTTGATGGAATTAAAAAAAGGTAAAAAAATATATTTTGCCTCTGATAATCATCTTGGAGCTCCAAGCAGAGAAAAAAGTTTAGAAAGAGAAAAAATTTTTGTCAGATGGCTAGATGAAATTAAAAAAGATGCTTGTGAAATATTTTTATTGGGAGATCTTTTTGATTTTTGGGTTGAGTATGATGAGGTTGTGCCAAAGGGATTTATTAGGGTTTTTGGAAAATTAGCTGAAATATCTGACAGTGGAATTCAAATTAATTTTTTTGTAGGAAATCATGACTTATGGATTAAGGATTATTTTCAGCAAGAATTAGGAATTAAAGTTTTTAAAAAATCTACACAATTCAACTTTAATAATAATCTTTTTTATGTAGGTCATGGGGATGGTTTAGGACCAAGCGATAGAGGATACAAAATCTTAAAAAAAATTTTCACAAATTCAGTAATCCAATTCCTATTTAGGATTATTCATCCAGATATAGCAATTAAATTAGGAAGATATTTTTCTCAAAAAAGTAAGTTATTGTCAGGAGATGAGGTTTCAGATTTTTTAGGAGAGGATAATGAATGGTTAATCCAGTATTGTAAAAAAAAATTAAAACATGAAAACATTAATTTCTTCATATTTGGTCATAGACATTTACCATTAGACATTGATTTATCATCAAATTCAAAATATATTAATCTTGGTGATTGGATTAAACATTTCAGTTATGCTATTTTTGATGGGAAAAAATTAGAACTCAAAAAGTTTAATTATTAAAATGGATGATTGACAATAAGTTAACTACTTTCGAGAGAACAATCTTGGTAGGAATTATTAATTCAAATCAATCGGAGGATAAATTAAATGAATATTTAGCCGAATTAAATTTTCTTACTTACACTGCTGGGGGAAAAGTAATTAAACAATTTAAACAAAAAATTGATGTTCCAAACACAAAGACATTTATTGGAAGTGGAAAATTAATTGAAATAAAAAAATATACTCTTGGAAATGAAATTAGTTGTGTGATCTTTGATGACGAATTAACTCCGACTCAGCAAAGAAATATTGAAGAAATATTGAAATGTAAAATAATGGATAGAACTGCTTTAATATTAGATATATTTTCACAAAGAGCCAGAAGCAGTTATTCCAGAACTCAAGTTGAATTAGCTCAATATGAGTACTTGTTGCCAAGATTAAAGGGATTATGGACTCATTTGGAAAGGCAAAAAGGTGGAATTGGTATGCGTGGTCCAGGGGAAACAGAGATTGAAACTGATAGAAGAATTGTTAGAAATAAAATTTCGTTACTAAAAAATAAAATAAAATTGATTGACAAGCAAATGAAAACTCAAAGAGGAAATAGAGGTAGATTAATTAGAGTTTCTATAGTTGGGTATACTAATGTAGGAAAATCTACACTTATGAATTTAATTTCTAAGAGTAAGGTGTTTGCAGAAAATAAATTATTTGCGACCCTTGATACAACTGTAAGAAAAGTGGTAATTGGGAACTTACCTTTTTTATTAAGTGATACTGTTGGATTTATTAGGAAACTTCCTACTCAATTAATTGACTCATTCAAGGGTACTCTTGATGAAGTAAAAGAAGCTGATTTATTAATTCATGTAGTAGATATATCCCATAAAAACTTTCAAGATCATATAGATTCTGTTAATAACATTTTGTTGGAAATAGGTTGTTTAAATAAGCCTTTAATAATGATATTTAATAAAATAGACTCTTATAGACCTCAAAATTTAGATGAAACTGATTTGATAGTTAAAAGAAGTTCTGTTCATTTTTCAATAAAAGAATGGGAAAAGACTTGGATGTCAAGAATGAATGGAGAAACCGTATTTATATCAGCAAAAACAAAGGAAAATATCCCTTATTTTAAGCAAAAAGTATATGAAAAAATTAGGGGATTATACTTAAATAGATTCCCTTATAATCATTATTTGTATCCTGAAATACTTCATGAATAAATTTATATTGTTTTCCTATTAACTATAGAGCTATTGGCTTGTGCAGTTGGTAGAATTGTAAGATCAGCTATTGTTACATGTTCTGGAACAGAAATCATGAATAATATTGCATTTGCTATGTCTTTTGCAACAAGGGGAATGATTCCTTCGTATACTTTTTTAGCTTTTTTTATGTCACCTTTAAATCTTATTTTAGAAAATTCAGTATTAACCATTCCTGGATTTATAGTTCCAACTCTAACTCCAAACGAATTTAAATCAATTCTTAGACCTTTTGAAAAGGCATCAACACCGTGCTTACTTGCACAATAGACACTTCCTTTAGGGTATACTTCAAGACCTGCTATAGAGCCAATATTGATAATTGTACCTTTTTTTTGTTTTATAAAATTTGGAATCAGAAACTTAGTAACGTAAATTAACCCTTTGAGATTTGTATCTATCATTTTATCCCAGTCATTTAATTTGGCATTAATTACGTTATCTAAGCCATGAGCATTTCCAGCATTATTGATCAGGAAATCAATAGGCTTGCATGAATCAGGAATTGAGTTTAAGCTTTTTTCGACTTCTTCTTTATTTGAAACATCAAAGCATAAGGTGAAAATGACATTTTTTAATTTTTTTTTCATTTCATTTAAAATTTTGTGCCTCCTACCACATAAAATCAATTTTGATCCATTTTGAGATAATAGTTTTGCAGTAGCAAATCCAATTCCACTGGTTGCTCCAGTAATTAGAGTAGTAGTATTATTTATTTTTTTCATGATTAGGGTATTTTAAATCCATTTCTAGCCTCTAAAAGCGAGAACCAATCTTCAGTAGACATTTCTATTTTGAATGAATTGACAGAGCTTTTTAATCTTTCAATTGAGGTAGACCCAACAATAGGTGTAATTTTACTTGGATGCTTAGTTATCCATGCAAGTAGAATTTGACTTTCAGACGCTTGATATTTTTCCATTAGAGGTTGTAAAGTTTTTTTTATTCTGTAATTAGCCTTGTTTTTTAATTTAAAATACGATCCCAATGGTGACCATGCCATTATTTTAATTTTATTTTTAATTGAATAATCTAATAATCCATCAAACATGTATTTAGGTTCAGTTAAAGAACATTCAATTTGATTCCATTCAATTAAATTTTTAGTTGAAAGAAGATCAACTTGATTAGAATTGAAGTTTGAAACACCAAATGATATAACTTTACCTTCTTTTTTAAATTTTTCGATAACTTCAGCAATATCGTCTGGGTTTAAAAGCGGACTAGGTCTATGAAGTAGAAGTAAATCAATATAATCTGTTTTCAAATTTTTTAATGATTTTTCAGTTGAATCAATTATATGTTTTTTTGAGTATTCATAGTGTTTAACTTTATAATTAGATTTTTCACAAATATATTGTATCCCACATTTAGTTATAAATTTAGCTTTTTCCCTTGAAATTTGACTTTCTTTAAAACTTTTACCGAATGAAAATTCAGTAGTATATCCTCCATAAATATCAGCATGATCAAAACAATTTATTCCAATCTCAAAGCAATTTTCAATTAACTTTGTCATTTCTTTGACATTAAGATTTTTACCCCAATCCCCCCAAGTCATTGTACCAGAAACTATTTTTGAATAGTTTTTCATTTTTAAAAAATTGAAATCTAAATTTATAATTTAAAAATAATATCAGTCAAGTTTTAACCAATTATTAACAACTTTTAACAAAATATTTATTCATTTTTGTGTTCCAAAAAAAATATTATGAATAACAGTGGGGATAGTGATATAAAATTAATAAATGAAAAGATAGAAAAAGAGAGTGCTTTTATTGATCCTTTAACTAATGAAATAAATAAAATAATTGTTGGTCAAAAAGAAATGGTTGAAAGGCTACTTATTGGTCTTTTAGGCAAAGGACATATTCTATTAGAGGGGGTGCCTGGCTTGGCAAAGACACTAGCAATCAATACTCTAAGTAAGTCTATTAAAGCAAGTTTTAGTAGGATACAATTTACTCCTGATTTACTTCCTGCTGATGTAATTGGGACAATGATTTATAACATAAAGGAAAATGATTTCTCTATAAAAAAGGGACCTGTTTTTGCAAATTTTATTCTTGCTGATGAAATTAACAGAGCTCCTGCCAAAGTGCAGTCTGCATTACTTGAAGCAATGCAAGAAAAACAAGTTACAATTGGTGATACTTCATTTGAATTAAAACATCCTTTTTTGGTTATGGCTACTCAAAATCCAGTTGAGCAAGAAGGAACTTATCCTTTACCTGAAGCTCAAATTGACAGGTTTATGTTAAAAACCATAATAGATTACCCTTCAATTGAAGATGAACAAAAAATTGTTCAATTAAATTTAAATTCTAATAATACTGATATTAAAAGCATTGTAACCACTAAACAAATTTTGTCTGCACAAGAAGCTGTAATGTCAGTTTATATGGATGAAAAAATTGAAAAATACATATTAGATTTAATATTTGCAACCAGATACCCTGAAAGATATAAATTGTCAGAAATTAAACCACATATAAGTTTTGGGTCTTCTCCGAGGGGGACTATTAATCTTGCTACTGCTGCAAAATGCTACGCTTTTTTGAAGCACAGAGGATTTGTAATACCTGAAGATGTTAGATCCATAATTTTTGATGTGTTAAGACATAGAATTGGACTAACATATGAAGCAGAAGCAGAAAATATTAAAACTGAAGATTTGATAAGTCAAATTATAAATCAAATTGAGGTACCATAGAATTTAATTTTTAATTTCTGGATTCATTAAGTCATGGAAACTAAAGACCTTTTAAAAAAAGTACGTAAAATTGAAATCAAAACTAGACGTCTTAGCGATAACGTTTTTGGAGGTGAGTATCATTCGACTTTTAAAGGTAGAGGAATGACTTTTAGCGAAGTTCGACAATATCAATATGGAGACGATGTTAGGGCAATTGATTGGAATGTAACTGCCAGATATAACGAACCTTTTATTAAAGTTTTTGAGGAGGAAAGAGAGCTTACTTTAATGCTATTAGTTGACATAAGTGGTTCTGAATTTTTTGGAACAAATAAAAAACTTAAGAGAGATGTAATAACTGAGATTGCAGCAACTTTATCTTTTTCCGCTTTGCAAAATAATGATAAAGTTGGAGTTATTTTATTTTCTGATCAAGTTGAACTTTATATACCCCCAAAAAAAGGGAAATTTCATATTCTAAGAATTATCCGTGAGTTATTAGAATTCAAAGCTACTAGTTCTAAAACTTCAATTAATGTTGCACTGGAATTTTTGCTAGGGGTATTGAAAAAAAAAGCTATTGTGTTTTTATTGTCAGATTTTATTGATAATAATTATGAAAAAACACTTCAAATTGCAATTAAAAAACACGATTTCACAGGAATAAGAATTTATGATAAGATTGAAACATCATTTCCAAATATTGGGATGGTTCCCCTAATTGATAATGAATCAAAGAAAATCAATTGGATAAATACAAGTTTAATTAGTGTAAGGAACAATTACAAAAAAAATTATGAAGAGCTTGTTTATAATTTTAAAGAAATATTCAAAAAAAATGGCGGTGGTATAATTGATTGTTGTATTGATGAGAGTTATGTAAAAAAACTGTTAGGATATTTTAAAGCAAGAATTTAATGAAATATTTTCTATTAATTTTTTTCTTTTATTCATCTTTATCATGGACTCAAAAAATTGAGGTAAGTATTGATTCAACTGAAAAGATAATTGGAAAGCAACTGGAATATGAAATTTTAATAGAGTCAGACAGTATTATTGAAATTCAAACGGAAAAAAATCCAATTTTTTATCCATTTGAAGTTATTGGTGAATCATTAATTGATACTATTAGAAAAAAAAGTAATTATTTATATCAAAAAAAATATTCTTTGATAAGTTTTGATTCTGGTAAATTCTGGATCCCTCCGCAAAAGTTGTATTTGGATAAAAAAATCAAAACTACTGATTCAATTTTAATTGAGATTTTAAATGTAAAAGTTGATACTTTAAAGCAACCTTTATTTGATATTAAACCTATCATAGTGGTTGATAAAAATTATGATCAACTTTTTAGTATTTCTATAACTATATTAGGTTTAATTCTAATAATTATTTTGACATGGATAATATTAAAAAAAATTAGAAGGCTTAAAACTGATAAAAAGGAATTAATTCATCCATTTGATAAAGCAATAAGAGAACTTGATCAACTCGAAAATATTGATTTATCTAATCAAAGTCAATACAAACTGTATTATTCCAGATTGACTGACGTTGTAAGACGTTATTTTGAGGAAGAAGCAAATGTATCAGCTCTTGAAAGCACATCTGAAGAATTATTAAAAAAACTTGAAAAACTAAAAAGAGATGGTAAAATGCAATTAAAATCAGATACAATTAAAGATTTAAAAAAAGTTTTAATTAATGCTGATTTAGTGAAATTTGCTAAATCATCACCAGAATTTTTTGTTGCTAGTGAAGATAGAGTTTTAGTTAAAAAAGTGGTAATAAAAACGAAAGAGTCTCTTCCTGAACCAACAAAAGAAGAACTTGAATTAAAAGAATCATACAGGAGGGATCAGATGATTAAAAAAAGGAAAAATCAGTTTAAATTAGGTATTATAGTAATATTTTCTTCAATTATATTAATTACTGGGATATCAATGATTTTCTATGGTTATTACCCTGTAAGAGATGAATTGTTACAATATCCTACAAAAAAATTATTAAGTGGTAATTGGATACTTAGCCAATATGGTACACCACCTGTTGAAATAGAAACACCAAGTGTTCTTGTAAGAAATAATAGTAATAATGATTCAATAAAAGTTTTTAGCTATGAGGGTAAATGGGACAGACCATTTTTAATTCAATTAAAGTTTGCTCCACCAATAATAAATGAAATTAAAGAAGAATACTCATCAGAAGAAAAAGGACTTATTGGCCAAAATATTCTTGAAAGGATTATTAACGATTTTGAGAATGAAGGTGCAGTAAATATTTTACCTAAAAACGAGGAGTTTATTACTAACTCAGGAATTGAAGGAATTAAATTTTATGGATCTCTTGATTTAAAAAACGTAAGGTCTAGTTTTTTTTCTATTGTATTTGTATTCAAAGAAGTTTTTATTGAGCTTAAAATGATTTATGATAAAGAAGACAGGTATGGCAAGAAAATTGAAGACAGGATAATAGATTCAATTGAAATTATAGAAGAGTTATGATATTTGAAGATAAAGATATTTTTTTTGCAGACCCAAACTTTTTCTGGTTACTAATATTAATAATACCATGTCTTATTTGGTACTATTTTACAAATAATAAATCTTATCCAACTTTAATTATTTCATCAATCGATACCTTTAAAGGTAGTTCTCAGATTTGGAGTAAATTAAGACATTCTTTAATTTTCTTAAGAATTATAGCTATCATTTTTTTAATAATTGCTATTGCAAGACCTCAAACAGTTGATATGAGCTCTCAGAAAAAAATGAACAAGGGAATTGATATAATTATGGCTATTGATGTTTCCTCAAGTATGTTAGCTCAAGATCTAAAGCCGAACAGATTAATTGCCTTAAAAAAAGTTGCTTCAAACTTTATAAGAAATAGAACAAATGATAGAATAGGAATCGTAGTTTATGCAGGGGAAAGTTATACTAAAACTCCTATAACAAGTGATAAATCAATTATTCAAAATTCATTATCAAAAATCACTTATGACGAAGTTATTGAGGATGGAACTGCAATTGGAATGGGCCTAGCTACGTCAGTTAATCGATTAAAAGATAGTAAAGCAAAAAGTAAAGTGATTATTTTACTTACTGACGGTGTAAATAATTCTGGTTTTATTGATCCTAAAATAGCAACAGAATTAGCAGTTGAGTATAATATTAAAACCTATACAATAGGATTAGGAAGTAATGGAAATGCAAGAGCTCCAATTGGTGTTTTGCCTAATGGAAAATTCCAGTATGGAATAACCAAAGTTGAAATTGACGAGGAGTTGCTTAAAAGGATTGCAAATATGACTGGGGGTCTTTACTTTAGAGCCACGGACATTAAAAAATTAGAAGAAATTTATGAGGAAATTAATAAGCTTGAAAAAACAGAAATTGAGGAGATAAAATTTTTTAATTACAGTGAAAAATATCGAATTTTAGTTTTAATATCTCTTTTCTTTTTATTTTCAGAATGGACATTAAAAAATTCAATTTTTAAAAGTTTTATATAGAATGTATCAAATTGATTCACCTGAATATTTTTATTTAATGTTTATAATACTAGTTTTTATTTTGGTATATATAATTGTTTTAAGATGGAAATTTACTACTCAAAAAAAGTTTGCTTCAAATCAAATGCTTGAATTTTTAAGCCCAACCAGATCAAGTTTTAAGCCTTTTTTAAAATTGATAGTTTTTTGTTTTTCAATTGTTTTTTTAACTCTTGGGTTAGTAAATCCAAAAATTGGGACTGAGTTAGAATCTGTCAAAAGAGAGGGTATTGATATTGTTTTTGCTGTTGATGTATCAAAAAGTATGCTTGCTGAGGATGTTGCTCCTAATAGATTGGAAAAATCTAAAAGATTAGTTAATACAATTATTGACCAGTTAGTTAGTGATCGTGTAGGAATAGTTGCATATGCGGGGAATGCCATTCCACAACTACCTATAACTACAGATTATTCAGCAGCCAAAATGTTTTTACAATCAATGAATACGAATATGTTAAGTTCTCATGGTACAGTAATTGATTTAGCTATCGACATGTCACTATCTTTTTTTGATATGGATGATAAAACAAATAAAGTATTAATAATTATTTCAGATGGTGAAGATCATAATCAACTTGCGTTTGGATCTGCAAAAAAAGCTAAAGATTTGGGAGTGAAAATTTTTACTTTAGGAGTTGGGTCTGATAAAGGTTCTCCCATTCCAATTAGGGTTAATGGAGTTGTTGAAAGTTATAAGAAAAACAAAAACAATGAAGTAGTTATTACAAAAAGAAATGCTGAAATTTTAAATGAAATAGCTTCTTTAACAGATGGGAAATATTCAAATGCAAATGACACTCAAATTGTCTTAGATTTTATTAAAACCGAATTAAATGAAATCGATAAAAAGGAATTTGAAGCAAAAAAATTTATAACTTATAAAGATCAATTTCAGCTTTTTTTAATTATTGGTTTGGTATTAATTATTTTAGATATTTTTTTATTTGAAAAAAGGACTTCATGGATTCAAAATTTAAATTTATTCAATGAAAAAAAATAGATTCATATTTATTCTTTTGATAAATGTATTTTTATATTCGATTTCTTTAAAAAGTCAAGAATATAACAAAGAAAACAGATTATTTGATGGAAATAAATTTCATTCAAAAAAAGAATATATTCAATCCGAGTCAAAATTTAGGGAAGCTATATCAATAGATAATCAAAAATCAATTGGGCATTTTAATTTGGGCAATACCCATTTTAAATCTAGTGATTTTGACCCTGCATTAAGACGTTATTTTCAAAGTCAAAAGGCATCTAAATCTAAATCAGAAAAGCATAAAGCATTTCATAATATGGGTAATATTTATATGAAAAAAAAGGAATATGCCAAAGCCGTAGAATCATATAAAAATGCATTAAGAAATAATTCTATGGATGATGAAACAAGATATAATTTTGCTTTAGCAAAAGAATTATTGGAAAAAGAGAAGCAGAAAAATAAAAATTCAGATTCTGAAAATAAGAATGATAAAAAAGAAAACGAGGGTGATAAAGATTCTGATTCTGAGGATAAAAAAAATAATGACAAAAAAAGAAATTCTGAGAAAGATGAAACTTCTGAAAAAAATGATAATTCAAATCCCGATAATGAAAATGAAAAATCTGAAAAAGCGAAAGATAAAGAAAGCAAGAGAGAGGAACCTGAATTTAAAGAAGGAAAACTATCAAATGAACAAGTAAAAAGTATTTTGGAGGCAATGTCAAATCAAGAAAAGGACGTGCAAGAAAAAGTTAATAAATCTAAGATTAAAGGAGTTCAAATAAAAAATGAAAAGGACTGGTGATTATGTTTAAAAATAACAAAATAAGAAATAAATTATTTTTTTTATTTTTTATATCAATTTCAGGGATATATTCTCAAATATCTTTTGAAGCCTCAGTAAGTAAAAAAAAGTTAGGTATAAATGAGCGACTTAAAATTACTTTTGAGATGAATGAAAATGGAGATAATTTTGTTCCTCCTAATTTTTCAGGATTTAATATTATTGGTGGACCAAATCAGTCAGTTAGTAATTCATGGATAAATGGTAAAAGGACTTTTTCAAAAAAAATCACCTACTTTTTAGCTCCAAAGATAAAAGGTAAAATCAATATTTCTCAGGCAAAAGTAGAAATTAATGGACAATTATATAAAACCATTCCTTTAGAGATTGAAGTAACAAGCGCAGTTAATTCAGAGCTAAGTGAAAATAATCCAGATTATATTGCTGATAACAATATTCATTTAGTTGCTGAAGTTTCCAATCAAAATCCTTATTTGAATGAATCATTTACTGTTGTTTATAAATTATATTATTCTGATAAAATTGGTATATCTAATGTAAGTGAATTAGATAGACCTAAATTTCCTGACTTTTGGAGTCAAACCCTTAAAATTCCTAGGCTTGAGGTTAAACAAGAGTCATATAAAGGGAGTAATTACTTATATGTCACTTGGCATAAGGTTGTTCTTTATCCACAAAAAATAGGAAAATTGGAATTAGCTCCACTAACACTAAATATTTCTGTGGATATACCTACTAATAGAAGGGATTTTTTTGGTAATAGAATATATCAGCAAGTTCCAAAAGTTGTAACTGCTGGAAAAAGAACAATAAATGTAAAAAAACTACCAGAATCCAGTATACCAGAAGGATTTAATGGAGCTGTTGGGGAATTTGACTTAGATGTTTCTTTAAGCAAGTTAGAATTAAAAGCCTCAGAATCTTTACAAGCTAAAATTAAGATTTACGGAAAAGGTAATCTAAAACTATTTAAATTACCAAAACTTATCGCTCCAAATTCATTGGAAATTTATGACCCTGAGCGAAAACAGTCAATTACTACTGATATTAATGGGATGAAAGGATCAATTGAAGACATTTATACAGTTATTCCTCAAAATAAGGGTAAGTTTCTAATTCCTAATGTTAGTTTTTCATTTTTTAATCCTAAAACAGAAAAATATATTACACTAAATTCAAAAGAAAATTTTATTGAAGTATTTGATTCTCCAAATGAAAATAATTTAAATAATTCCAATATTAATTTTCAAAATAATATAAAACTTAATAAGGATAATTCATTTAGTTTTATTAGACTAAATACTGAGCTTGAATTAATTGATAAATTAAAATTTTGGAAAACTAAAACATATTTTTTGGTTTTAATTATTCCTTTCCTAATATTGATTCTATTTGTATTGTTTTTAGCAATAAAAAATAAAAGAAGAGAAAATAATTCAAATAGTAAATCAATACAAGCAAAAACTCTATCTAAGAAATACTTAAGTTCTGCTAAAAAAACTATTGGTAACAAAGATTTATTTTATATTGCATTAGAAAGGGCATTACATAATTATTTAAAAGCTAAATTAAATATTGAAACTACTGATTTTAATAAAGAAAAGATCATTAAATTATTGGATGAAAAATCTATAGATAATAAATCAGTAAAAGGATTTGTTCAATTAATAAAAGATTGTGAAGCTGCAAGGTATTCCCCACTAACTTTGGTAAGAATGAATGAAGATTTTGAAAGTGCCTTAAAAATAATATCATCCATGGATAAACAATTTTAATTTTAATGAAAGATTTAATATTATTTTTTTATTTATTTTTTTGTTTACTAATTCATGCCCAGAGTCCTATGGAACTATTTGATATGGGGAATGAAGCTTATAATAAAGGGTCGTATGTAAAGGCTAAAAATTTTTATTTAAAAGTATTAGATGATAATCTTCATAGCGCTGAGTTATATTTTAACCTTGGAAATTCATATTATAAAATTGGAGAAATTGCCGAAAGTATTTTTTATCTTGAATTAGCCAATAGGTTATCTCCTGGTCAGATTGATATAAAAAACAATATTAAATTTGCAAAAAATATGGGTTTAGACTCTATAGAGGAACTTCCAAAATCCCAGATTGATGTGGCTCAAAAAAAAGTTTTAAATATTATAAGTATAGATGCCTGGACTATATCTTCTTTATTATTTTCCTGGAGTTTTTGTATTCTGTTTGGGGTTTATGTTTGGAGTCAAAATTCAAAAATTAAAAGAGCATTTTTTGTTCTTAGTTCATTGATTTTGATCTTTTTATTGACATCAATTTTAGTGATTTACAATATTGATAATTCTAAAAAACAAAATAATTCTGCTGTTATTTTTGAAAATAAAATAAATGTCAATAGTGAACCAAATAATAGGTCTACATTACTATTCAATCTTCATGAAGGTACTATGATAGAAGTCATAGAAAAATTAGACGGTTGGTTGAGAATAAAAATTGCTAATGGTTCTGAAGGATGGATTGAAAATAAAAATATTAGATTTTTAAATTATAATAGGTCGTAACCTTCATTCGGTAAAATATCTTTATTTTTTGAAAACCAAGATATTACTTGAATTCCAAAGTTTTTTAAGTGACTAAAAAGAAAAGAATCTTTTATTACGTTTTTTTCCATAAAATCAAATAAAAATACAAATTGGTCAAGTATTATTACTATTAGACTTAATATTAATGAAATTTTAATAAGCCCAAATAAAGCACCTAGAAATTTATTTAAAGTTCCAAGAAATACCATTTTGATTAATTTGGTTAAAAATTTAGCTAATATTGAACTAACAACCAGAATCGAAATAAATAGTATTAAAAAAATAATCCATTTGGGGGGTATAATTTCTAAACTTAAAAATAATTTTAAAAAATCAGCAATTACATCAACAAACAAAAGAGACCCAATTAGTCCAAAGATTAAGGCGATTAATGAAGTAGCTTCAATTATAAGGCCTTTAGAAAAGCCCCTAATTGCACCGTAGGACATTAAACCTCCAAAGATTAAATCTAGATAATTCATTAATACAATATAAAATTTTAAAGTGATTTAGTATTTTATATATTCAATTAATTTTTAAAGTTATTTTTTTATAAATGTTAATTTTTATTAAAAATCTAATAATTAATATAATTAAGAAGTAATTTATTATTTTTACTTGATGCTAAAGATTGTAAAAAAACATTTAAAAGAGGTTAAATCTTTTTATTCTGAAAATGATCTAAAAATTGAAGAATTTCGAATTAAATACAATGGAAAAAAAGGAGTTTTAAATAAATTATTTAAGTCTTTTAGAGATGTACCTGAAAAAGAAAAAAAGGAGTTTGGAAAAGTTTTAAATGAACTAAAGAAGGAGATTAATAATAAAATTCTCAATCTTCAAAACAAATTAATTAAAAAAGTTTCATCTGTTAATAATGATTTGTCAAAGCCAGGGTTTCCTTATAAGTTAGGATCTTTTCATCCATTATCAATAGTTGAAAATAAAATTTTAGATATTTTTTCAAAAATAGGTTTTATAATTTCTGAGGGTCCAGAAATTGAAGATGATTGGCACAACTTTACTGCTTTAAACTTACCAGAATTTCATCCTGCGCGTGATATGCAGGATACGTTTTTTGTTCAAACAAATCCAGATATTTTATTAAGAACACATACTTCCTCTGTTCAAGTCAGATATATGGAAGAAAATAATCCTCCATTAAGAATAGTTTCACCTGGGAGGGTATACAGGAATGAAGCAATTTCTGCAAGAGCACATTGTTTATTTCATCAAGTAGAGGGTTTATATATTGATAGAAAAGTCTCTTTTGCAGATCTTAAACAAACACTAATTTATTTTGCAGAGTCTTTATTTGGTAAATCTAAAATTCGTTTAAGACCTTCATATTTTCCATTTACTGAACCTAGTGCAGAAGTCGATATTTATTGGGGATTGGATAATGAAATTGATCACAAGATAACTAAAGGGACTGGATGGCTGGAAATTATGGGCTGTGGAATGGTAGATCCAAATGTATTAAAAAATTGTAATATTGATCCAGATGAGTTTTCTGGATATGCTTTTGGAATGGGAATAGAAAGAATAGCAATGTTGTTATATCAGATTGACGACATTAGAGTTTTTTATGAAAATGATATTAGATTTTTGGACCAATTTAAATCAATTTAATTCATTTTTTAAAATTATATTTTGAAAATAAAATTATAGCTGCCATTAGATAAAAGAAAAAAATTATTAAAATTTTTTTCTTTTTAATTTTAGTTCTTAATTGAATTGACCAGCCAACAGATACTAATAATATTGAAATAAAGGTATTAAGAATATTTAAAGTAAAATTTTCAAATAAATATTTTTCATTATTAAAAATTATATTTTCAAAATAGATTAAAATAATAAAAACTAATTCAATTGAAAGTTGAAATATTGTAATTATTAGAACAAAAATAGATAATCTAAAATTTGTTATATTATATGGGTTATTATCAAAAAGATTTTTAAGTAAGCTAATCAGTAGTATTATAAAAATTAAAATGACAAAGAGTTCCCAAAATGAATAAATATTTTCAATCATAAATTACTAAAATGCAGTATTAAAATAGTATTATTTAATACGTTAATTAAATATGTATATTATTTAAAACATATTTAAGTAAAGTATTTATAAAAAATCCTTTTTTTTTAACTGTTAATACAAATATTTGCGAAAATAATTAAACTATTTTTTATATATTTAAAAGTCAGTCTTTTTGAGAATCTGATACAAAAACAATCGATATGTTGACATATAAGCATTTAAAATGCTTATATGATATAAATTATTTAAGAAAAAAAACATCTAATGGTTGAGGACCAAAACTTTGAAAATATAAAAAAACTCATCGGATTAAAGGTTAAAAAACTAAGGGTAGATGCTGGATATAAAAGTTATGAAGTATTTGCTTGGGATAATAAAATAAGTAGAATTCAATATTGGAAAATGGAGAAAGGGACAAATTGTACAATAAAGAGTCTGCATAAGGTTTTAAAAATACACAATGTAGGAATTGCAGATTTTTTTGTTTCTATTAAAAATATTAACTAAGGAATTCTCTCAAAATTTTAAAATTTAAATAACTGAAACTCTAAGTGTATTTACCATGCCTTTATCGGAAATGGGCATTGAAGCTAAATTAATTATCATATCTCCTAGTTTTGCATAACCATTATTTTTTGCAATTTTGTTTACCTCTTCAATTGTATTATCAGTACTTTCAAACTTATCATAAAAAAAAGTCTTTACACCCCATAGAAGACTTAATTGAGTTAGAATCCTTTTATTTGAAGTAAATACAAGAATATTTGCAGATGGGCGCCATGCAGAAATTTGAAAAGCAGTATATCCACTATTAGTTAGTGTACAAATTGATTTAGCATCGATTTCATTAGCCATTATAGCTGCATGATAACAAATTGATTTTGTAATATATCTATTACCTCTAATTTTTGGAGGTTTATCTGGGACAATTATTAAAGGAGAATTTTCAACTTTTTGAATTATTGAGGTGATTGTTTTAATAACCTCAACTGGGTATTGACCAACAGAAGTTTCACCTGATAGCATTACAGCGTCAGCTCCATCCATAACTGAATTGGCGACATCATTTACTTCTGCTCGGGTAGCAGTAAGGCTAGTAGTCATAGTCTCCATCATTTGAGTGGCAATAATTACAGGAATTCTTGCATTTTTAGCGTCTAAAACAAGTTGTTTCTGAATTAATGGTACCTCTGCTGCTGGAATTTCAACTCCTAGGTCTCCTCTTGCCACCATCAGACCGTCACAGTTTTTTAAAATATTATCAATATTTCTTATTGCCTCTGGTTTTTCTATTTTAGCAATAATTGGAATTTTGTGTTTTGAATTGGTTTCAATTAACTTTTTTAAATCAGTTAAGTCTTTTTCATTTCTCACAAAAGATAATGCAATCCAATCAACATTTTGTTTAATTGCAAAAGTTGCATCCAAAATATCTTTTTTTGTTAAAGCAGGTAGTGAAATTTTAGTATTAGGTAGGTTTACTCCTTTTTTGGATTTTAGAGTTCCACCCTGAATAACTTGAGTTACTACCCTGGTTTTTTTATCTGATGAAATCACTTTAAATATAAGTTTACCATCATCTAATAAAACTCTTTCTCCTTTTTTAACATCTTTAGGAAATTTGGAATAAGTCATATATACCTTACCACTGTCGCCTTCAAAAGGTGTTTCAGTTAAAAATTCTAAAATATCACCTTTTTTGACTTTTGAATCAGGTTTTACAATTCCAATTCTTAGTTTTGGTCCCTGAAGATCAGCAAGAATTGATATATTTTTATAGGATTCTTCACTTAAAGATCTGATAAGCTTGATTTGATCAATTATTTCTTGGTGTGAGGCATGAGAAAAATTAATTCTAAATACATCAACACCATTATTAATCATTTGTTTAATAATATTTTTTTTGGAGCAAGAAGGTCCTAAAGTCGCAACAATTTTTGTTTTTTTATTTAATTTCATCAATCTAAAATTAAAGGGTTTTTTAATTTATCAGATATTTTATAAGCAGTATTTATTTCAGGAATTAAATTAATTGAGTCAATAAATAAAGCAGTTAAGTTGTCTTTGTTTTTTCTAATTAAAAAATCAACATTTTTGTGCTCATTAATTAAAAATAGTTGGAAAATATTAGTTGAATTAAATAAAAGATTATTTTCAAACATTTTTGTTTCGGACATATATTTATTAGAAAATAAAAACCAAATATTTTCATTTTGGCTAGTTTTCCATTCATATTTATCAAAAATAGCTTCTTCTTTTGACAAAATAATGTCTTTTTTTGATTTGATAAATTTAGAATTAAATTTGGAATTGATCAAATAAGCAATTTGATAAATTTCAATAGATGAATGAATTGCAATTAAATCAAAGTCCTCATAGTTTGTGATTGGATTTAATTTATGTATTATCATCTATGATTTAATTTTTAGAATTTTGAAAGCCATTTTTGAAGCTTTTTCTTCCGACTTTTTTTTTGATATATCACTTACTGAAACAAGTTTTTTATCATCTAAAAAAAGGTTACAGTAAAAATTTTTATTTGAATTTTCTATTTTAGACATTGTTTTGAATGTTATATTTTGATTATTCTTATGACTCCATTCTAATAATGACTTTTTAAAACTTATAATTTTATTAGAAAGTAAATTTAGTTTTACATATGGATAAATAATAATTTTTTCCACTAGTTTTTTAGAATAATTATAGCCTTTATCTTTATAAACGGCACCAATAATTGCCTCTAATATGTTTCCGTTAATGTCATCTCCAAATTTATTTTTATTAACTGAACAATTAAGTAAATCTAATAATTTCATTTCTCTACCTATTTTATTTAGATTTTTCCTACTTACAATTTTTGATTTCATTTCAGTTAATTGACCTTCATTTGATTTAGGAAGTTTGGAGAAAAGATAACTGGCAATAATTGAATTGAGTACTGAATCCCCAAGATATTCAAGCCTTTCAAAGTTATATGATTCTCCATCTGAATTTTTAATATTCATTGAGCTATGGGTAAAAACTTTTTTAAAAAGTGTTTTATTTCTTGGAAGATAGCCAATAATGTTACTTATTTTATGATAAAAAACATCTTCATCATTTTTTTTTGCTAAAAAAAAATCAAATAAACCCACTTTGAAATTTAAGAAAATTCTTTAAAAACGATGCAAGCATTATGACCTCCAAAACCAAAGGTATTTGACATAGCAACTTTAATATTTCTTTTTTGAGCTTTTCCAAAAGTAAAATTTAATTTTGAATCTATTTTTTCATCATCATCAAAGTGATTAATTGTTGGAGGTACTTTTTTGTGGACAATAGACATTATTGATGCTATAGCTTCAATTGCCCCAGCAGCTCCTAAAAGATGACCTGTCATAGATTTAGTTGAATTAATATTTAACTTATATGCGTGATTTTTAAAAACATTCTTTACAGCAGAAACTTCAGCAATATCCCCTAGAGGAGTTGAAGTACCATGCATGTTAATTGTATCAACTTCATCTAATTTAAGCTTAGCATTTTTTAAACAATTTAGCATAACTTTTTCAGCACCATTTCCATCAGGATGAGGCGCAGTCATGTGAAAAGCATCCGCTGATAGCCCTCCTCCTATTATTTCCGCATAAATCCTAGCTCCTCTTCTTTTAGCATGTTCTAATTCTTCAAGAATTATTGCTCCAGAGCCTTCACCTAAAACAAATCCATCTCTATTTTTATCAAAAGGTCTTGAGGCAGTTTTTGGATCATCATTCCTTGTTGATAAGGCATGCATTGAGTTAAATCCTCCAATCCCAGCAAAAGTTACGGCAGCTTCAGATCCACCAGTTAGAATAACATCTGCATAATCCATCCTTATATAATTTAAAGCATCAATTATTGCATTTGAAGATGATGCACAAGCTGAGACTGTAGTAAAGTTGGGACCACGGAAACCATATTTTATTGATATCATACCTGGGGCAATATCAGAAATCATTTTAGGAATAAAGAAAGGATTGAACTTTGGAATTTTGTTGTTTTCAGTAAAATTAATTATTTCATTTTGAAAAGTCTCTAAACCACCAATTCCTGCACCCCATATAACACCTGATCGGTCCAAATCAATTTTTTTAAGGTTAATTTTAGAATCATTAATTGCTTCGTCAGAGCTAATCATAGCATATTGACAAAACTTGTCTTGTTTTCTAGCATCCTTTCTATCAAAATAATTTAAGGGATCGTAATTTTTTAACTCACATGCAAATTTTGTCTTGAATTCTGATGTATCAAAATATGTTATAGGCGCGGCTCCACTTTTACCTGAAATCAAGCCCTCCCAAAATTTCGGGAGGGAATTTCCTAAAGGAGTTAGTGCGCCCAATCCTGTAACGACAACTCTTCTTGAGGCCATAAAAATTCAGATTAATTTGATTTTTCAATAAATTGAATAGCTTGCTTAACAGTTGAAATGGTTTCAGCCTGATCATCAGGGATTTGTATATCAAATTCTTTTTCAAATTCCATTATTAATTCGACTGTATCTAAAGAATCTGCTCCTAAATCATTAGTAAAGTTTGCTTCTGGTACTACCTCGTTCTCGTCAACACCTAATTTATCGATTATTATGGCTTTGACTCTTGATGAAATGTCTGACATAAAAAATAATTTTTAAAGATTTTGTTATGTTCAAAAATATAAAAACTTCAACACTTTATGTAAAGTAGTTCAACTAAATATAAATTTTTTAATAGAATCTATTATATCTGTTTGAATTTTAGATAAATATATGTTCTTTTGTTAACAGATATTTATGAAAAAAATTGTAATCTTAGCCTCCGGATCTGGAAGTAATACTAAAAACCTTATAGAATACTTTAAAAATAACCCAAGTATTCAAATCTCTATGATTATTTCTAATAAAAGAAATGCAGGTGTTTTTGATAAAGTTCAAAAATTTAAAATTCCTAGTTTATGGATTAATAATGAAACCTATAATAATAACTATTTACTGGTATTATTAAAAAGTATTCAACCAGACTTAATTGTATTAGCTGGTTTTTTATTGAAAATTCCAATTACCATAATTGAAAGTTTTGAAAAAAAAATAATTAATATCCATCCATCAATTCTTCCTTTATATGGAGGTAAGGGAATGTATGGTTTTAAAATTCATGAGTTGGTAAAAAAAAATAGAGATAAATTTTCAGGAATAACAATTCATTTTGTAAATAATGAATATGATAAGGGATTAATAATTTTTCAAGAAAAAGTTAAAATAGAAAATTCCGATTCAATTGAAATGATTTCTAAAAAGGTACAAAAGCTTGAGCACTATCATTATCCGAGAGTAATTGAAAATTTACTATGATTAACATATATACTGATGGATCATCTATTGGGAATCCTGGCCCAGGGGGTTTTGGAGTTATTCTTGAATGGGAAGGTAAAGGTTACACTAAAAATTTTTCTAAAGGATTTAAAATCACTACTAATAATAGGATGGAACTACTAGCAGTTATAGAATCATTAGAGTTTTTAAAAAAAACACCTTCGAATGTTACTGTTTTTTCCGATTCAAAATATGTAATTGATTCTGTTCAAAAAAAATGGTTATTCAAATGGGAAAAAAATAAATTTAAGGGTAAAAAAAATACAGATTTATGGCAAAGATTTTTATTAGTTTATAGAAAACATAATGTAAATTTTAAGTGGATTAAAGGGCACAATAATCATCCTCAAAATGAATATTGCGACAAAATTGCTGCCGAAGCAGCAAAATCAAATAACCTTTTTAATGATTATTTTTTTGAGAATGAATTAAAAAGCAAACAATAAATCTGAGAACTTAATTTTTTTGCATAAAAGAAGTTATATATTTGTTTGATGAAAAAAAAGTTATTAGTTGTTGGGACTTTGGCTTATGATTCAATTGAGACTCCTTACAGTAAAGTATCAAAAATTCTTGGGGGGGCATCCACTTATATCGCTTTAGCTGCTTCAAAATTTAGTATTGACTGTGCTTTAGTTTCAGTTATTGGGAAGGATTTTAAAAAAGAATACATTTATCTTCTGAAACTTAATAAAATAAATTGTGATGGTGTTGAATTAATAAAAAATGATAAAACATTTTTTTGGTCTGGGAAATATCATCAAAATATGAACTCAAGAACTACAATTAAAACTGAATTAAATGTTCTTGAAAATTTTGTCCCAAAAATCCCAAAAAATTATATTAATTCTGAATTAATAATGATTGGTAATCTTCATCCCAAAGTGCAATTAGAAACTTTAAATCAATCAATAAATAAAAAAAAATTTGTAATTCTTGATACTATGAATATATGGATTGAGAACTTTCGCGATATACTTGAAAAGGTAATTTCTGAATCTAATCTTATCTCAGTTAATGACGAAGAGGCAAGACTGTTAACAGATGAATATTCATTATTTGAAGCTGCCATTAAAATATTGAAAATGGGCCCTAAATATGTTATTATTAAAAAGGGTGAACATGGTTCTATTCTTTTTTCTAAGAATAAATTATTTGTAATTCCTGCTTTCCCTGTTAAAAAAGTGGTTGATCCAACTGGAGCTGGCGATAGTTTTGCAGGCGGTATTGCTGGTTATTTGACTAACCATAAAATAAACTTTGAAAACATTAAAAATGCAATTGTTTATGGTACAATATTTTCATCCTTCACAGTTGAATCCTTCGGTATTGATTCTCTTGAAAAGATTACAAAAAATGATATCTTTGAAAGACTAAAGGAATTTAAAAATTTGACTTCATTTAAATTAGATCTTAATAAATATAAATTATGAGTGAATCTATTAAACATGAATGTGGAATTGCTTTAATTAGACTAAAAAAACCCCTTAAATTTTATAAAAAAAAATATGGTTCCCTCTTATATGGAATAAATAAAATGTATTTGATGATGGAAAAGCAGCACAATCGAGGTCAAGATGGTGCTGGTTTTGCAAGTATTAAATTAGATGTAGATCCAGGGCAAAGATATATAAGTAGAGTCAGATCTATTGAGCCTCAGCCTATTCAAGATATATTTCAACAAATTAACTCAAGAATTGAAACTGTATTTGAAAAAAATCCTAAAAAATTAAATAATGAAGAATTTATAAAAAGTGACATACCATATCTAGGGGAATTAATGTTAGGTCATGTTAGGTATGGTACTTTTGGAAAAAATGGAATAGAGAGTGTACATCCATTTCTAAGACAAAATAATTGGATGCACAGAAATCTTATTGTTGCTGGTAATTTTAATATGACCAATGTAAGTTTGCTTTTTAAAAATTTAATTTCTCTTGGGCAACATCCAAAAGAAAAAGCTGATACGATCACTGTAATGGAAAACATTGGACACTTTTTAGACGATGCAGTTGCAAAAATATACAAGAATTTAAAAAAGGAAGGATATAATAAAAGAGATGCATCTCCTTTAATTGCTGAGAGAATGAAAATTTCAAAGATTCTAAGAAAAGCCGCAAAAAATTGGGATGGGGGATACGCTATTGCAGGAATGTTAGGTCATGGAGATTCTTTTGTTATGAGAGATCCTGCTGGGATCAGACCTGCATTTTACACTGAGAATGAAGAAATTGTTGTTGTTGCATCTGAAAGGCCTGTTATACAAACGGTTTTTAATATTCCCTTTGATAAAATCAAAGAGGTTCCACCTGGAAATGTAATAGTTGTAAAAAAATCAGGTGATATTTTTATTAAAGAAGTTTTTGTCCCTGCTGAAAAAAAAGCATGCTCATTCGAAAGAATTTATTTTTCTAGAGGTAGTGATGCGGAAATATACAAAGAAAGAAAAAAACTTGGAAGTTTTCTTTTTCCAAAGGTATTAAAGTCTATAAAAAGTGACCTAAAAAACACTGTATTTTCATATATACCTAACACAGCTGAGACATCCTTTTATGGTTTGATTGGAGCTGTTCAAGATCACTTAAAAAATAAAATCAATAATGAATTAGAAAAGGACATTATAGATAAAAAATACATTAAAAATATATTTAATTTAAGACCAAGAATTGAAAAAATTGCAATTAAAGATGCAAAATTGAGGACATTTATTACTTCTGATAATGCAAGAGACGATCTTGTAGCCCATGTCTACGACGTCACTTACGGAGTAGTGAATAAAGAAGATAATTTAGTTGTAATTGACGATAGTATTGTTAGAGGTACAACATTAAAAAAAAGTATATTAACAATGTTGGATAGATTATCTCCTAAAAAAATTATTATTTTATCAAGTGCTCCACAAATAAGATACCCAGATTGTTATGGAATTGACATGGCAAAGCTTGATGATTTTATTGCTTTTAAAGCTGCTCTTAAACTTCACGAGGAAAATGGAACAAAACAAACTATCACTAAAAAAATATATAATAAATGTTTAAGTTCTAAAAAATCTAAAGAAGGTGAAGTTATAAATTATGTAAAAATGTTGTACTCAGATTTTACTCAAGAGCAAATTTCAGATAAGATTGCCACAATATTAAAGGGTCATAAGATTTCATCTAAAGTTAAAATTATTTTTCAAAGTATTGAAGGCCTTCATAAAGCATGTCCTTATCATAAAGGCGATTGGTATTTTACAGGAGACTATCCTACACCTGGTGGGAGTAGAATTGCTAATAACGCATTTATAAATTATTACGAGGGTAAATCACAAAGAGCTTATTGAAATTGAACTAAGACTTTATGAATTTTCAACGTAATACTTATTAACTTTTTCCCAATTAATTATATCAAAAAAAGCTTTTATATATTCGGGTCTTCTATTTTGATAATTTAAATAATAGGCATGCTCCCATACATCAAGCCCCAAAATAGGAAAGCCTTCGCACCCAATTCCTGGCATTAAAGGATTATCTTGATTTGAACTTGAGCAAACTTCTAGGGCACCTCCCTTTTTAACACAAAGCCATGCCCACCCTGAGCCAAATCTTGTAGCAGCTGCCTTGGAAAAAATTTCTTTAAATTCATTAAATGATCCAAATGATTTTTCTATTGCTAGAGAAATATTACCTGATGGTTTACCTGAACTATTAGGTTTAATTGTTTCCCAAAAAAGACAATGATTAAAATATCCCCCAGAGTTATTTCTTAAAGCTGAGTTACTCATGTCTAAATTTATTAAAATTTCTACTATTTCAGCATTTTCAAATTTTGAACCAGAAATTGCATTATTTAGGTTTGAAGTATAACCATTATGATGTTTGGTATGGTGAATCTCCATTGTCTTTGAGTCAATGTGAGGTTCAAGTTCATCATACCCGTAGCTTAGTTTTGGTAATTCAAATGACATATTTTTTTTTTTTAATTTTTACAAAGTTAAAGATTCTTTACATTTATACCCAAACTTAACATGTATTAAATTTTTATGTTTAAAATAATTAATGCGTCAGCTGGTACTGGAAAAACTTTTATCCTTGTTAAGGAATATTTGATTAAGCTTTTATCGAATGATAATACTGAAGTTTTTAAAAGTATGATTGCTTTGACATTTACAAATAAAGCTGTCTATGAGATGAAGTACAGAATTATTTTAAACTTGTCTTCCTTTTCAGGTAAAAATGAAATTAAAGATTCTCATCTATTATATAAAATAATTAAAAAAGAGTTAGGTTATACAGATGAAAAAATGCAGGCCAAATCAAAATTAATATTAAAGAAAATAATTCATCAATTTTCTTATTTTGATATTGAAACGCTTGATAAGTTTACTTTAAGAATTATAAGAAGTTTTTCAAAAGATTTAAATATCTCGTCAAGATTTCAAGTTCAATTAAATTCTAAAATTGTATTAGAGGAAGTAGTAAATAGAATTTTAAATAAAGTTGGAATAGATGAATTTTTAACAAAATTACTTGAAAGATTTTCCTACAGCAAAATGGATGATCTTTTAAGTTCTGATTTAAATGTGAATTTACTAACAATTGGTGATTTAGTTTTAAAGGAGCAGAATTTAAAATATATCACTAAAATTGAGAATAATTCTCTTCAGAATTACTACTTAATTGATTTAAAATTAAAAAAAAAACAAGACAAATATTTTTCAGATTTTTCGATTATTTGTGATCAAGCATTAGAACTTATTTCTTCTAATGATCTTATGTATAAAGATTTTAAAAGGAGTCAGCTTCCAATCCATTTTGAAAATTTGAAACAATTAAAGTTTTCAAGAATTTTTAAAAATAAATTAGAACAAAATTTAATTGAAAATATTGATATTTATAATAAATCCCTTGATCAAAGTAAAAAAGAAAAAATAGATAATCTGATTCCAGAATTTTTAAAATTATTTAAAATCTCAAAAGAAAAATTTGGAAAATTTTTATTACTAAAAGAAATTAGAAAGCATTGGATACCAATTTCACTAATTAAATTAATTAAAAATGAGATTGATCTGGTTGAAAAGGAAAAAGGAATAATTTTAATTTCAAAATTTAATCAAATAATAAATAAAAAAATATTAGGATTTTCCGCGCCTTATATATACGAAAAATTAGGAGGCAGATATAAGCATTTTTTCATAGACGAATTTCAAGATACTTCAAGTTTACAATGGGAAAATTTAATCCCTTTAATTTCCAATTCACTTGAGAATATAGATTTAAATAATGAATCTGGTTCTTTAATTTTAGTAGGAGATCCCAAGCAATCAATTTACAGATGGAGGGGGGGAGATGTTAATCAATTTATTAAGCTATTAAATAATATTAGCCCTTTTCAAATTCAAAGTCAAATTATAGATCTTAAAAAAAATTTCAGAAGTTATTCTGTTATTACAGATTTTAATAATTCTTTTTTTGATTCAATTTTAAATTCATCCATAAGTGATGTAAATAAAAATATTTTCAAGTCGTCAATTAATCAGTCTTCAACTAAAAATGGTGGGTATGTTCAAATTGAAAAAATAGAGGAAAGTGAATCAAAAAAAAATATTGATCAAATTTATGCTGATAAAACAATAGAAAAAATTAAAAAGGTCTTAAATCAAAATTATGTTTTAAATGATATAGCAATTTTGGTAAGAAGAAAAGACCAAGTCTCAATTATTTCTGAAATTTTAACTTTAAATAATCTGCCATTTATTTCTTCTGAATCCCTTCTTGTTTCTTCATCTAGTCAAGTTAAAGTTATTATAGCTCTTTTAGAATTGGCAATAGATGAGAATTCCTCATCTAGTAGAATAATATTAATGGATTATAATATGTCAGATAATTATACTGATAAGTCTTGTCATCAATATGTTTTTGATATGATTAATTCTCCAATTGAAATTTTTTTTAAAAAATTAAGGGAAGGCTTTGATTTTAGTAGATTTAAAAATTTTTCTTTATATGATGCTGTAGATTATGCTTTTTATTCATTTGACTTTTCTGATGAAATCGATGCAAGCATGAATACTTTTCTTGATTTTGTTTATAAATTTTCTTTAGAGAGAAGTGATAGTAAAAATGATTTTTTAAATTCCTGGATTAAGGAAAAAGAAGATTTATTTATTTCTTTACCTGAAAATGTTAATGCAATAAAAGTATTAACTATACACAAATCGAAGGGTCTTGAATTTCCAGTCGTTATTTTACCATTTATGGATGAATCTTTACAGCCAAAAGTTAGAGATCATATATGGTTTAGTACAGAAAAAATTATCGGAAAAAACTTTCCATTTACTTTATTGAATTTTTCAGAAAACTTAAAAATGTTTGGTGATGAAGGGGAAAAAATCTTTAAAAATGAATTTAATTTAAATCAATTTGATTCCATTGCCGTTTTATATGTTTCATTAACAAGGGCCATAAACGAGATGTATATAATTACAAAAACACAAAATGCTAAAAATGATTCTTATAGTAAATTAATTGAAGATTTTTTAAAAAACAATAATTTTTTATTTAAAAAGGGTATTGTTGAATTTGGGAATAGTTTAGGGATTAAAAATAAAATAAAATTGACTGAATTTGAAAATAAACTTTTTATTAATAAAAAAATGTATCCTTGGTATCTAAATGGTTTTAATTCTGATTCAGAATTTTTTTCCCCAAAGAATAATCAATCTAAAAAAAAAGGAATTATTATTCATGAGTTATTAAGTAAGATTGACACAAAGTTTGATATAGATAATGTAGTTAATGAATTTTTTGAAAAAGGAAAAATTGATATTTTGGATAAAAATAAAATAATTATTTTTTTAAACAGTTTAATAAATAAACCTGAGATTATTGATTATTTTTCTCATGAGTTTAAGATCTATAAAGAGAGAGAGATAGTAAATTCATCTGGTGAAAAAATAAGAATTGATAGATTAATGGTCAAAAAAAATAATGCAATAATTATCGACTATAAAACAGGAATTGAAAAAATTAAAGATATTGAACAAATAAATAAATATGGTGAATTTGTAAAAAATACTGGTTTAGATGTCATAAAAAAAATATTAGTATATATAAAGGAAGACGAAATTAAAATTAATTTTGTTTAAACTTATACAATAGTTTTTTAAGTTAATTAAAAAAAAAACAATTAAACTTTTTGTAAGCTCATATAATCGGCTTATTTTAGTGTAATCATCAATATTTTAAAATAATGAAACTTTTCAAAAATATCTTGTTTACAGCCATGTTGTTTGTCTTGTCTTTTACTTTTGGACAAGACAAAAGTAATCCCTGGGCTGTTAATTTAGGAATCAATGTTGTAAGCCTTCAGGGGGATAATGTTGACGCAAATACTGCACTTGGGATTCCATCAATTGGAATTTCTAGACATATCATGGGAGGTCTTTCAATTGGTGCTCAATATTCTCTCAATAAAATATCTGGGTATAGTCTTCCTAAGGATCTAAAATATTATTCATTAGATGGAATTTTAAAATATAATCTTTCAAATAGTGAAAGCTTTCAACCTTATTTATTTGCTGGATACGGCTTTTCTGCTTTTCAAGATGGAGTGGATAGAAATGGTCTATTCCCTTCATCTGATGTTTCAGAAACTTCTTTGGCTGGTATTGGAGTAAATATTGGTATTTCTGATAAAATGGGAATAAATGTCAGTAGTTCTTACAGAAATGCTGATGAATCTAAAGCTTTTAAACATTTTCAACATGTTATTGGTGTAACCTTTAAATTAGGTAGCCTTGATTCGGATGGTGATGGTATTTCTGATAAAAATGATGAATGTCCTGAAATACCAGGCTTGGAAGAATTTGCAGGATGTCCTGATACTGACGGAGACGGAATAGCTGACAAAGATGATCAATGTCCAGATGAAGCTGGTTCTAAGGATATGATGGGCTGTCCTGATTCGGATGGAGACGGAATTGCTGACAAAGATGATGAATGTCCTAATTCAGCTGGTGGTTCAGAAACTAATGGTTGTCCTGATTCGGACGGAGACGGAGTAGCTGATAAAGATGATCAGTGTCCAGATTTAGTTGGAAGTCCAGAGGCTAATGGTTGTCCTGATTCGGATGGAGACGGAATTGCTGATAAAGACGATCAGTGTCCAAATAAAGCTGGTAGTGAAGAAACTAATGGATGTCCAGTTATTACAGATTCTGTAATTGATGAATTAAATGATGAAGGTTCCATGATCAGATTCAAGGCCTCAAGTTCTTTAATAGGTGAGGATTCAGATGAATGTCTCAATAAGATTAAATCTATTTTAGATAATTATCCATCTACAATCATCATGATTGAAGGTCATGCTTCAAGTGATGGAAGTAAATCATTTAATCAAAAGTTATCTGAAGATAGAGCTAATTCAGTAAAAAATGCATTAGTTGATAAAGGTGCAGATTCTGATCGATTAGAGACTATTGGTTATGGTGAAGACAAACCATTAAAAGATAACACTAGCCGAGAGGGTAGAAAAAGTAATCGTAGAGTTCAATTTTCTCTCAAATAAAGTTTGATAAAAAGCACCTTTTTAGGTGCTTTTTTATTAAAATTCTTTTTATTTGAATTTAATCTTTTTCTATACATTTATTTTTGAACTAATGAAACCATAAAGTTTGGAAACTTTTTTAAAGGAGGTATCAAAAAAAATAATTAAATCAAATTATTTGCTAGAAGATACTATTTTAATTCTTCCTAATAAAAGGGCAGGGTTATATATTTCTGATGTAATATCCAAGCAATTAAAAAAGCCTTCAATTCTTCCAGAGATATTAAGTATAGAAGATTTTATAATAAAACTTTCAGGTAAGTTAAAGATTTCAAAACAAAGATTGGTTTTCGAATTTTATAACATATACAAATTAAATACACCTTTTGATGAACTTGATTCTTTTGAAAACTTTATTTCATGGGCTCCATTTTTATTGAAGGATTTCGATGATATTGATTTAAACTTAATTAATTCAGATGAAATATTTAATAGTCTAGTTTCATTTGAAGAGCTAGGAAATTGGGATAAGGAAAATCACTTAAATAAAAAATTTTCTGAAAATTTTTGGAAAAGATTACCAAAATATTATAATGTTTTAAACAGAAAATATAAAGAAATTGGTTTTGGGAGTATTGGATTTTTATATAGAGAAGTTATAAATGATTTAAGTATATATCTGGAATCAACTGAAATGATCCACTTTTTTATTGGTTTCAATTATTTAAATGAAGCTGAAAATATAATTTTCCAAGAATTTCTTGAGTCAAAAAAATGTGAAATATATTGGGACATAGACAGTTATTTTTATGAGGACAAAAATCATTCTTCATCTTATTTTATTAAATCTTATTTGAAAAATTGGAAATATTATAGGGAAAATGGGTATGACTTTTTTTCAAACAATTATAGTAATCAAAAAAAAATTAATATAGTAGGTTTACCTCAAGATATAGCTCAAGTAAAATTCATCGGTAAAAAAATATCGGAAAATTATAAAAAAAAAATATCAGATACTGTTATTGTTTTAGGTAATCAAAATCTTCTAGTCCCTTTACTTTCTGGATTAAACATAAATGATAATGAGATAAATGTCTCGATGGGCATACCTTTTTCTAAGACTCCATTAGTGATTTTTTTTCAGACTTTCATAAATTTTCAGTCAAGTTTCAAAAATGGTACTTATTATTTTTCTAATACTATAGATCTATTAAAATCTAACTTGATCAAACAAATATTTAAGAAAAATTCTAATTATTATGAAAAACTTATTGATGATATTAAAAAAAATAATAATGAATTTGTAAATTTTAAGAAATTACTTTTAGAAAGTACTGAAAAAGAGTATTTTATTTCATGTCTGTTGTTCATGCCATTTGAAAAATCAAATTTATTTATTCAAAGGTGTTTAAAAATAATTAATCTAGTTTCTTCTCTAATCAATTCTAATTTTTCACATCTCTACGAGTTAGAGTCAATTTTTGATAGATTAAAGAATTTATTTAAAATAAATAATAAATTAGAATCAATTATAGCTTTTAAATATTTTTTTGAAGATTTGTTGTCTGATTCAAAAATTCACATTAAAGGCTCGGGTTTTAATGGAATTCAAATAATGGGATTACTTGAGACAAGAGTTTTAGATTTTGAAAATGTCATAATAACAAATCTTAATGAAGGGATTTTACCTGTAGGTAAAAATGAATTTAGCTTCATACCTTATGAGTTAAAAAAATATTATAAAATACCTACTTTTTATGAAAATGATTTAATTTATACTTATCATTTCTATCGTTTACTCCATAGAGCAAAAAATATTATTTTGACTTTTAATTCAAATAATATTGGAATTAAAGGCGGTGAAAAAAGTCGTTTCCTATACCAATTAGAGCATGATGGGCTTGAATCTCACAGATTAATTAAAGATGAGAAATCTCCAAAAGTTAATTTCCATAATGAATTTAAAAAGGAAATTAAAAAGTCAAAAGAAATTTTAAATTCCTTAAAACAAATCTCTAAAAAAGGATTTTCAGTTTCATCTATTTCCCAATATTTGTATGATCCAATAAATTTTTATTATGAAAGAATTTTAAAAATTAAGGCTTCAGATAAATTTGAACAATCAATCAATGCAATTGATAAGGGTAATATAGTTCATAATACTTTAGAAGATTTATATCGCCCTTATTTAAAAAAACAGTTAAAGATTGAAAATATTAAAAGTATGATGTTAAAAGTAGAATCTACTTTATTAAAAAAAATTACTGATATTTCTAATAATAATAATGGCCAAAATATATTAGTAATTAAAACATTACAAAAATTAGTTAAAGATCATCTCAAAAATGAACTAATTTTAATTAATTCTGGTCATAAAATTAAGATAATAGAAATCGAAAAATCATTCGATTATGATTTAAAAATTTCAGAATCTTTACCACAAGTTAGATTAGTTGGTAAAATAGATAGAATTGACATATTCGATGGAGAACTACGGATAATTGATTATAAAACTGGATTGGTTAAATCACAAAATATGGTTTTGAAAAATTTTGATCAATTACGAGAAAATTTTCATATGGCTCCTATGTTTCAATTATTATTATATTCTTTAGTTAGTAAAGGTTTATTTCAGCAAGGCTTAAATGTTAAAGCTGGAATAATTTCATTAAGAGATCAAAAAGATCCATTTAAAGAATTAAAATTTATTATGGAAAATCAAGAAAAAAATTTTTCAAAGAGTTATATTTTAAAAGGGTTTGAAGAATTTTTAAAAAAAGTACTGACTGAACTTTTTGACTTAAATAGACCCTTTATTTAATAAAAATAATAATTTTGTGGAGTAAAACTTTGTTATGCCAGATAAAAAAGAAAGGGGAGTCAAAGCCGAAAAGTTAAATTGGTTTTTAAGATTAATAACTTTAGGGGATAGATTTTCATGGAAAGATTTTTATGATAGATTAAAAGAGGGGATAGTAAACTTTTTCATTGTTTTTTTTGGTGTTCTTGTTTCATTTGGAGTTGAACAAAAAGGAGCCAACTTTGAGGATAGATCTAAAAATATTGAAAATTTGGAAGGATTAAGAGATGAGTTAAATAGTATGAAGACTTATACAATGGAATATTTAGATCAGGTGGAATGGGTAAGTGACATGTATAAAAAACAATATTTAAGGTGGGAAGTGGATAATGATAGTATTTTTGTTGTTTTTGATGAAGACGGAAGATATGCTCCATTAACTTTTTATACTCAAAGAGATCCATTTGACCCTCCAAGAGTTGTTTATGATGCAATTAAGCTTGATGGGACTTTTCGTTTTTTAGGACCAGAATTAGGTAGGAGAGTTAACAAAACTTATGATGGTACTGATTTAAAATATATAATTGAAAATACTGCTCAAGAGGAAAAAACATATATTGCTGATTTTGAGAATAGAATTAAAAATAGGTGGGTTTTTGATATAAAAAGGATTGAAACTGAAAAATCTCAATTTTGGATAGACAACAGGGAATATGTTCAAAAAGACAAGTACGTTAAATATAATCTACTTAAAAGGATTGAATTATGGGATCAAATTATGGGTCAACTGGATGATTATGCCAAAACTCTTGATGAAAATATATCATATATTGATTCTGTAGTTGTAGACAAAGAAAAAGAACTTACAATAGTTTATTGGGTTTTTAGACCTCAGGATTATGGTTTTTAATAATTTCAGACACTAATTTACCTGAAATAAGTGCTGGTGGTACTCCTGGCCCTGGAACTGTTAATTGTCCAGAAAAAAAAAGATTTTTGACTTTTTTACTTATTAGTTTAGGTCTTAGAAAAGCAGTTTGCATTAAAGTATTTGCTAGTCCATAGGCATTACCCTTGTAAGAGTTATAATCTTTAACAAAATCATTCAAACAATATGATTTATTGAAAAGGATATCATTTTTCAGGGACTGCCCAGTTAATTTTTCTAATCTTTCGATTATAATTTTAAAATATTTTTCTCTTATTTCTTTGTTATCTTCAATCCCTGAAGCAATTGGGATCAAGAAAAAACAGGACTCTTTCCCTTTTGGAGCCATAGTTTTATCAGTGATCGAAGGGAAGTTTCCATAGAATAGAGGTTCTTTTGGCCATTCGGGGGTGTCGTAAATACTGTTTGCATGTTTATCAAAATTCACATCAAAAAATAAAGTATGATGTGAAACATTTTTAACTTTTTTATTTATTCCAACAAAAAATAAAAGACTAGAAGGAGCAAATACTTTTTTAGACCAAAATTTTTCAGAATAAACTCTATATTTTTTATCAAGAAGTTTTTCGCTGTGATTATAGTCAGCCCCAGAAAGAACAATATCAAAATTATAAATTTTCCCATTAGCTTTAACACCTTTGATCTTACTATTTTCAACAATAATTTTTTCAACGTTTTTATTATTATGAAATTTAACTCCAAGTTCTATTGCTAAATCAACAATCCCCTTAACTACACTATACATTCCTTTGTTTGGATGCCATGTTCCAAGACCAAAATCTGCAAAATTCATAAAGTTATAAAATGCTGGAGTAGCACCGGGTTTTGCACCAAGGAAGAGAACTGGAAACTGGAGTATTTGAGATAATTTTGGATTATTAAACTCTCGATTTACTTCTTTTTTGATAGTACTCAGAAAATAACCTATTTTTTTAATGGTATCAAGAGTGACTAATTCTAGAGGAGAAATGCCAGGCATATTGTATACTAAATCTTTTACAGCGATATTATAGTTTTCTTCAGCATTTTTAATGAATCTTTTAAGTTTAGTTGAACTCCCTTTTTCTTCTTTTTCAAATGCGGAATAAATTTTTTCGAGTGTATCTCCTATTTTAATACTTTTTCCGTCTGAGAAGTAAACTTCATATGCAGGATCTAATTTTTTTAAAAAATAATAATCAGAGACAACTTTATTAAAATCATTAAAAAATTTTTCAAAAACGTCAGGCATCCAATACCAGGAAGGACCAATATCAAAAGTAAAACCATCTTTTTTATATTGACTAGCTCTACCTCCAAAAGTTTCATTCTTTTCAAAGACGGTTACCTCGAATCCATATTTTGCTAAATAGCATGATGCAGAAAGAGATGAAAATCCTGATCCAATTATTACAACTTTCTTTTTCATTATCTGTCTGATTTATGTAAATATAGAATTCAGAGTTTATTTTTATTTTTTTTTCTTCTTGTTAATTTGCTCTACAAAAGAAGCGCTAATTATTCCGGTTGGTATTGCTACTATTCCAATACCAACTAATGAAATTAAAGTTGCAAAAATCTTTCCACCAAGAGTCACAGGATATACATCTCCATAGCCAACTGTAGTTAATGATATTGTAGCCCACCATATTGATTCAGTTATACTTGAATATTTTTCGGGTTGCGCATCGTTTTCCAAATAATATATAGCTGAGGCTGAAAATAGTATCAATAATGTTGCTAAAAATAATGTAAAATAAAGTTCACTTTTAACAGCATAAATTGCTTTACCAAATAACCTTAATGAAGGATTGTTTCTTCCTAATTTAAATATCCTTACAATTCTAAATAGCCTTAATATTCTAATAAATCGACCATCAAGTGGCATTAAATTACCAAGGTAAAAAGGTAAAATAGAAATTAAATCAATTATACCAAAAAAACTGAAAACATAAGAAAATAGGCCTTTAATCCTTTTTTTATTAAAATTATGTAAAATTCTATAAACATATTCTACAGAGAAGATTGAAATAGAAACCAATTCAAATGTATTAAAAAAAGTTTGATGTCTAATTCTTAAACTTTGGTGAGATTCTAAAACCATTGCAATAACATTTAATACAATTAAAACAAGAATAAATTGGTCAATAAATTTATGGACTTTCATTTATTTTTATAAAGGTCTCTAACAATAAAAATTATTACAATAATGGTAGTAATAATTACAGTATTTGCTACAAAGGTTGGAGTCATCTCATTTTTTTTTAAAATTAATAAATTTGAGAATAATTGTCATAAATTAATTAACCTTTTAAATTATTTTTATTAAAATTAGGTTTAACGTTTAAATGAATTAATTTTATTTTAATAAATAATTCTCAATGGTAAAGGTATCGATTATAAATTTATCAATCTTTGTAATTTGGCTTTTTCATTTAACAGGAGTTGTAGGTATTTTATATTTTGATTCGAAGTGGTTCTTATCAGCAACTCCAATAAATTTATTAATTAGTTTTCTTTTACTGATAATTGTCTGCTGGCAAACCCCAAGATTTTTATATATTCTTGTTTTAAGTTTTTTAATTGGTTTTTTTTCAGAGTATTTGGGTGCTAATCATGGTTTAATTTTTGGTAATTATAGTTATGGTAATTCTCTAGGGATTAAATTTCAGGGGGTTCCTATTTTAATTGCCGCAAATTGGTCAATTGTATCTATATGTTCTGCTTCAATTTCAAATAAATTTAGTAATAATTTTTGGTTGAAAATTTTAATTGGAATAGCGTTGGCTCTGATACTAGATTTATTAATTGAACCAGTCGCTCCTATTTTAGACTTTTGGAGCTTTGATAATAATGTTGCCCCACTTCAAAATTATTTTGGGTGGTTTATAGTTTCTCTTCCTATTCATTTTTTTTATCATTATTGGAAAATTGAAATTAATTCTTATTTTACTCACCATTTATTTATTTTACAATTGGTATTTTTTATGATTTTATTATTGAAAATTAAAGATTTAGAAAGTGCAATAGGATGAAAAAAAATAATCTCTTCAATATTTTATTTATTCTTATAATAATTGGGTGCAGTGAAAAGCAATTGATTAATAAGAATGCTTCTTCTAAAATTAATAAAAAAAGTCAATTTGATTCATTGTTGATTAAAGATTTTGAATTTTTTAAAATCCCAGCAGAGAAAAAGATTGACAGTATTTTTATCAATTTTAAAAAATTTAATTCATTTTCAAAAACAATATTAAATTTAAAAAAATTAGATATCAATGGGATTGAAGTTTTTTTAATGGATGCAATAGTTAAGTCAGACGAATTGCTTGATTCAGAATTTCCCAATATTATTGATATACCTCAAGTTAAAAGCAGATTAAAAGTAGTAAAGACCAATATTTTAATTTGTAAATTTCATAGTTCTAAAAATGAAATTAATAAGTTGAATATTGCCATGGAAGAAATGTTTATTTCTTACAATGCCTTTTTAAAAATGGTATATGAAACAATAACTAATGAAAAAATTTAAGTTATAAGCACTTATTTTAATAAAAGTTTTTTTCTAGTAAAATTATAGTGCAAATAATTTACGATTTTTTTTGATGATACAGTTCTTGATATGGATTTAGAGTAATCAAAATCGGGTAATTTTAATTTTTTATCTAAAGCAATCGAAGAGTAATATTCTTTCTTTGATGGATGAAAGGGAGCAACACAATTAAATATTTCATTCTTAGGAAAATTTAATATCAAATTATAAATAATTTTTATACAATCATCTAAATGAATTAGATTAATTTTTCCCTCAGGGTTTAATATTTTCTTTTTATTAACTAAACTATAAACAGGATGTCTTCCTGGTCCTATTAACCCTCCCATTCTAAGAATAGTAGTTTTGAATTTTGAATTACCAATTAATATTTTTTCAGAATCAATTAATTGGTTATTTAAATTTTTTGTAGGTTTAATATAAGTATTTTCGTTAACTACGCCAGTCAATTGTCGATAAACTGAAATACTACTAATAAATAAAACTTTTTTAATTTTATTTTTTTGAATTTGTTTTAGACACAATTTGATTTTTTTATCAAATTCAGATTTATCGTTCTTTTTTATATTTGGAGGGAACGAAATAATTAGAATTTTTAAATTATTGAAAAATTCTAAATCCCCTTCTATTTTATTATCATGAATTTTAATTACAAATGGATCTAGTTTAAACTCTTTAAAAATAGAATTTTTATTTTTACTTGTTGAACTTACCTTTACTGAGTATTCTTTTTTCTTAAGAAATTTAGCTAATGGAAAACCTAACCATCCACAACCTAAAATACCAATTGATTCCATTTAAAATTTTACTCGAAATTAACTGAATTTTAGTTATTTATAAATTATTTATTTATTTTTTTATATATTAGATAGAAATCAAATATAGAAATATGGCTGTCAAAAGTTTTCAAGGAGTTAGGGAAAATGAATCTAAAAAAAAGGTTTCGACTTTGTTTGTTAAAGATATTATGACCAAAAATTTAGTAGTTTTTTCTCCTGAGGATTCAATTTTTGAAGTAATGAGAAAATTTATAAGGCATAAAATTTCAGGTGGCCCTGTCGTTGATAAAAGGGGAGCAATCATTGGTATAATTTCGGAAGCTGACTTAATGAAAGAGATATCTGATAGTAGATATTTTAATATGCCTATTTTAGATAAAACTGTAAGGCATTTCATGAATAAAAATGTTCAAACAATTCAGTCATCATTTAGTATTTTTGAGGCAGCATCCTTATTCCACAAAACAAGTCGAAGAAGATTTCCTGTTGTTGAAAACTCTAATCTTGTAGGTCAAATTAGTAGAAAGGATATTGTGAAGGCAGTGATTAATATGAAAAGTCAAACTTGGAGATCCTAATCTTTTCTTAACTTCCTAACCTGTAATTCTATTTCTTTATCTTCAATTTTATCAAATAATAACTCAGAATCATTTATTTTATGATTTATTTTTAATAAAATATGGTTTTTGGAGAGTTCATTCCATCTAATATTTTTTTCAATTTTCAATATTGATTTAAGTTTTTTAGATGTAAATGGTAAAAAAGGTTCACATAAAATTGACAATGAGGCTGCAATTTGAAGTGATAAATTTATGATTGTTTTTACTCTTTGAGGATCAGACTTTATTTTCTTCCAAGGTTCTTCGTCCGCAAGGTATTTATTACCCATTCTTGCAAGATTCATCATTTCAAAACAACCATCTCTAAATTTAAAATTTTCAATATTTAATCCTATGCTTTTTGGGAATTTATTAAGTCTAGTGATAATTTTTTTATCATTTTCAGTTAATTCATCCTGCTTTGGTACTTTACCTTTAAAGTATTTGTGTGTTAATACAGTAACTCTGTTAATAAAGTTTCCAAATATAGCTACAAGTTCATTGTTATTTTTATTTTGGAAATCATCCCAAGTAAAGTCACTATCTTTATTTTCTGGAAGATTAACTGTAAGAACATACCTTAGTACATCTTGTTTATCCTTAAAATCCTTCAAATAATTTGGTAACCATACTGCCCAATTTTTAGAAGTAGAAATTTTTTCACCTTCAAGATTTAAAAATTCGTTTGCAGGTACATTTGTGGGTAAAATATAGCTTCCTATTGCCTTGAGAATACTTGGAAAAATAATACAATGAAAAACAATGTTATCTTTACCAATAAAATGAACTAAAGTAGTTTTTTTATCTTGCCAGTAAGGTTTCCAATCTTTGTTATTTATTTCACCCCATTCCTTTGTTGAAGAAATATAGCCAATAGGAGCATCAAACCATACATAGAGTACTTTACCTTTGGCATTTTTTAAAGGGACTTTTATCCCCCAATCTAAGTCTCTCGTAATCGCTCTAGGTTTTAATCCATTTTCAATCCATGATTTTACCTGTCCATATACATTTGATTTCCAATCATATTTATGATTAACCAATATAAATTCTTTAATAAAATCTTCATAATTATTTAAAGGTAAAAACCAGTGTTTAGTTTTTTTTAAAATTGGATCACTTCCTGAAATGGTTGATTTAGGATTAATCAAATCAATTGCATTAAGCGAAGTTCCACATTTCTCACATTGATCTCCATATGCATCTTTACTTGAACATTCAGGACATTCTCCAACAACAAATCTGTCTGCAAGAAATTGATTCATTTTAGGATCATAAAGTTGATCAGATGTCTTTTCGATTAATTTTTTTTTGCCGTGAAGTAATGAAAAAAACTCCGATGCTGTTTCATGATGAATTTTATTTGAAGTTCTAGAGTAATTATCAAAAGATATACCAAATTCTTGAAATGAATTTTTAATATTTAAATGATATTTATCAATTATATCTTTTGGTGATAGACCCTCATTTTTAGCTTTAATTGATATTGCTACACCATGTTCATCACTTCCACAAATATATATAACATCTCTGTTTACTAACCTAAGATACCTAACGTATATATCTGAAGGAATATATACACCGGCTAGATGGCCGATATGAATAGGGCCATTAGTATATGGAAGTGCAGCAGTTACTGTGTAACGTTTTGAATTCAAAATATTTTTTTTACAAAAGTAGTTTTTTAAAATAATGTTATTATGATTTTTTAAAAATTATGAATAAATCTTATAAAAGTAAATTTTAAAAAAATAACAATTTGTATTATATTTTTTATTTTTGTTAAATAAATAACTTTATTATGAAGACAATTGCTTCAGTTGTTGAAGAATATATAAAAACTAAACCATTTCTTTCAACAGCATTATCTCAAGGAATAATTAATTTAACATCTCTTTCTAGACAAATTCAACCTGATATTGAAATTATAATAAAGAAAAGAGCTAAAAGTGGAGCTATTGTTATGGCACTCAAAAGAATATCAGATAATATGGAATTCGTTTCAACACATAAAATTGTAAAGGTTTTAAAAGGTATAGGCGATATTACAGTCAGATCTTCATTAATTGACTATAGTTTTATGATTTCTGATTCTTTATTTGGAGCTCAATCCTTATTCCTCTCTGAAATTAATCAAAAAAAGGATTCATTTTATACCTCCTCGAGGGGAGTATCTGAATGTAACATTGTGATAAGTAACAATTTATCTTTATTAATTGATAAATATTTTAAAAATGAATTTTTAGTAAAAAAATTAGAGAATTTATCTTCTGTTTCGATAAAACTTCCAAATGAAAATATCTCAATACCAGGGATATATTATTTTATTTTTCAAAGATTATCTTGGGAAGGAGTAAATATTATTGAAGTGATTTCAACGTCTAATGAATTTACAATCCTAGTAGATGAGGATTACGTAAATACTGCTTTTAAAGTTATCAAAGATTTGAAGTCACTTTAGAATGAAAAAATATTTTTAGCATCTGCAATTGATTTTACATCATTAATAACCATTATTAGTTTAGTTAAATTGTTTTTCTTTTTTTCTTTTAATTTTATTTTATCTCCATTTATTTTAACCCAATTTAAAATCTCACTAAATTCCTTTCCTCTATAAAATTCATTATTTTGATCAGAAATAAAAAACGCAATACATTTATTCTTTTTTAAAGTAATTTTTTCGATACCATATTTAGATATTTTCCATCTTAGCCTCAAAGAATCAAATAATTCATTTAATTTTTTTGGGACTTTTCCAAACCTATCTTCAAGTTCATATTGAAAGTTAATTAGTTGATTTTCGTTTTTGAATTTTGAAATTTTGTTATAAATATTCATCCTTTCAGTTACATTTTTAATATAATCATCAGGGATAAATAATTCTAAATCAGTTTCAATTATAATATCATTATTAAAATTTTTTTCATTAGAATTTTCAGAATAAATATTTTTAAATTCATTTTCTTTTAATTCATTTATAGCTTCATCGAGAATTTTATGATAAGTTTCAAATCCAATTTCGTTTATAAAACCGCTTTGCTCACCTCCAAGTAAATCTCCTGCTCCCCTTATTTCTAAATCTTTCATTGCTATTTTAATTCCTGCTCCAAGTCCTGAATATTGTTCTATTGCTCGTATCCTTTTTTTAGCATCACTTGATATAGATTCAATACTGGGAATTATAAAATAGCAAAAAGCTTTTTTATTACTCCTTCCAACTCTCCCTCTCATTTGGTGCAAATCACTTAATCCAAAATTGTTGGCATTGTTAATAAAAATTGTATTTGCATTTGGGACATCAAGACCGTTTTCCACAATTGTTGTAGCAATAAGAATATCATATTCAGCATTCATAAAGTCTAATAAATTTTTTTCTAAAACTTCTCCTTTCATTTGGCCATGACCTATTCTAATTTTGGCCTCAGGGACAAGTCTTTGAATGTAATCTGCAACTTCATTAATATTTTCTACCCTATTATTTATAAAATATATTTGACCTCCCCTTTGAATTTCATATAAAATACTCTCTCTTATAATATTGTTATTAAACTTAATTAATTGACTTTCAATTGGATGTCTGTTGGGAGGGGGAGTAGATATTATTGAAAGATCTCTCGCTGACATTAGACTAAATTGAAGAGTTCTTGGTATTGGAGTAGCTGTCAAAGTTAAAACATCAATATTTGATTTAAGAGTTCGTAATTTTTCTTTTATTGAAACCCCAAATTTTTGTTCTTCGTCAACAATTAATAATCCTAAATCTTTATATAATATATTTTTACTTACCAATTGATGAGTTCCAATAATTATATCAATTTGACCTTCTTTAAGTTTTTTAATAATTTTTTTTCTATCGCTTGTACTTCTGAATCTATTAATATAGTCAATGTTTACTGGGAAGTCCTTTAATCTTTTTGAAATAGTCTTAAAATGTTGAAATGCAAGAATTGTTGTAGGAACTAATATAGCTACTTGTTTACTGTTATCAACAGCTTTAAATGCAGCTCTTATTGCAATTTCAGTTTTCCCAAATCCTACATCACCACAAACTAACCTATCCATGGGAGTTTCACTTTCCATATCTTTCTTTATTGCTTCAGTAACCTTTACTTGATCGGGAGTATCTTCAAAGAGAAAAGAGGCTTCTAATTCAATCTGTAAAAAACTATCTAATTCAAATGCAAAACCTTTTTTTGCTTTTCTTTTGGCGTAAAGCTCAATTAAATCAAATGCTATTTTCTTTACTTTAGATTTTGTTTTTAATTTTAAATTTTTCCAGGCTGCTGAGCCAAGTTTATATATTTTTGGTATTTTTCCATCTTTACCATTGAATTTTGAAATTTTATGAAGTGAGTGAATGCTTAAATATAAAACATCTCTATCAGCATATATAAGTTTTATTGCTTCCTGTTTGGATCCATCAATTTCAATTTTTTTTAGTCCACCAAAAATCCCAATTCCATGGTCAATATGAGTTACATAATCCCCAAACTCAAGATAAGTTAGCTCTTTAAATGAGATTGCATTTTTTTTTGTAAAAAAAGATTTGATCTTATACTTATGATATCTTTCAAAAATTTGATGGTCAGTAAAACAACATATTTTTTCCTCCAAATCCTCAAACCCTTCATGAATTGAACTAACTAAAGTTTTATATTCAACTTTTTGCTTATATGTAATTAAAATTTCGTTAAATCTTTCAGCTTGTTTTTCTGAAGAACAAAAAATATAATTTTTAAAACCATCATTATTGTTTTTTATTAAATGATCAATCAGTAAATTGAATTTTTTGTTAAAAGCTGGTTGGGGATCTTGTTTTATTTGAATAACATCATGATGTTTGAACATAAAGGATTTTTGTAAAAATATTTTAGGTAACGAGGAGATTTTATTTAAAAAATATTCTTTAGAAGTAAATAGGGAATTAGGAGATAAATTTTTTTCTTTATCTATTTCATTAAAAGTATTAATTAAATTTTTAAATTCTTTATCAAAGATATTAATTAACTCATCAATATTTTCAAATAATAAAACCCCATCTTTTTCAAATAATTCAATTATATTTTTTCTTTTGGATAATTTAAATTCTTTGGTTGAATTAGGCATTAATTTAATTTCATCAAGATTTTCGATAGATAACTGAGAATTAATAGTGAAGCTCCTTAAACTCTCAATTGTATTATCATTAAATTCAATTCTGTAAGGATGATTATCAGCAAATGAAAAAACGTCAAGAATTCCTCCTCTAATTGAAAATTCACCAGGTTGAGAAACAAAATCAACTTTTTCAAAATTGAATTTAAAAAGTAAATTATTAATATTTTCAATAGAAATCAAATCACCTATTTTTATTGTTTTAATTGTTTTTTTTAAGGTTGATTCTGATATTACTTTTTCAAAAATCCCCTCAGAATAAGAAATAATTACAAATTTTTTTGAAGAATTATTTATTTTTGAAAGGACTTGTGATCGCATCAAAACGTTTGCATTATCTACAGAATAATTTTTATAATTATTTGAACTTGATGGGAAATATAAAACATTTCTTTCTCCTAATATTTTTTCAAAATCATTTAAAAAGTATGCAGCTTTTTCTTTATTTTCTAAAATGAATAAGAGATTCTTATTGATTTTGTTAAAAATGTTTGCAAATCGAAAACTTATTCCCGAACCGACTAAACCTCTTAGAAGAAGACAGTTGAATTCTTCCAAAATAAACTTTTCTAAAGTATTTTGTGAAGATGAATTAGAAAAAGATTTAATTAGAGATTTGATCTAATTGTTTTTAACAAATATAATACGAATTGAATTATATAGATAAATTTTGCATTTATTCTTTTTTAAATTAATTGGTTAATAAATACTTAAATTAAAATTATTATTAATGACTTATTTCTTTATTTTAGTTTAAGGATAAATAATAGAATGTTTTTAATTTTTGACACTGAAACTACTGGTTTACCAAAAAGATGGGATTCACCATTAAGTGATCTTGAGAACTGGCCAAGATGTGTTCAATTAGCCTGGCAACTTCATGATGAAAAAGGGGAATGTATTTCACAAGAAAGTTTTATTATTTATCCTAATGACTTTACAATTCCTTTTGATGCAGAGAAAATTCACGGAATTTCAACTGAATTAGGAAAAAAAGAAGGTAAAAATATATCAAATGTTTTATCAATTTTTCAAAAAATATTATCTAAAACACAATATTTATGTGGTCACAATGTTTCTTTTGATTTGAAAATTTTAGGTGCTGAATTTTTGAGATTAAATCAAGAAAATCCTTTAGAAAATATTGAAATTATTGACACATGTTCTGAAAACACAGCATTGATATGTAAACTCTCTGGAGGCAAAGGAGGAAGATTTAAATTACCAACTTTAACAGAATTATATTTTCATATTTTTAAAGAAAAATTTCAAGAAGCACATAATGCCTCTGCTGATGTTGAGGCAACCGCAAGATGTCTTTTAGAGTTAATAAGAACAGAAAAGATTTTTCCAAAAAAGCTTGAAAAGCAAAATTTACTTAAGATTTTTAAAGATAATTTCATAGGTGGAGTACCCCTTTTAGGATTAAAGCATTCAAATTTAAAAGAAAAATCAAATTCAATTTTAAATGATTTAAATAGAAAAAAAACATCTACTTATGATTTAAAAAAAATAAATTTTAAAAATTCATTTTTTGTTCACCTTCATAATCATTCTCAGTTTTCCGTTTTACAATCAACATCAAACATAAATCAAATTGTTGATATAACAATTAAAAATAACATGAAGGCAGTTGCATTGACTGACCATGGAAATTTAATGGGAGTTTTTTCATTTTTAAAGCTAATAAAATTTAGAAATCAAGATTTAGAAGATGATAAAAAAATAAAACCAATTATTGGATGTGAATTTAATGTTTGTGATGATCATAAAGATAAAACTAGAAGAGATGATGGGTTCCAAATATTATTTTTAGCAAAAAATAAAAATGGTTATCATAATCTAGCTAAAATGAGTTCAATTGCCAATATTCAAGGCTTTTACTATGTTCCAAGAATTGATAGGCAAATAGTAGAAAAGTATAAAGACGATTTAATTGTTCTTTCAGGAAATTTATTTGGTGAGATACCATCAAAAATATTAAATATTGGAGAAAATCAGGCAGAGAAAGCTTTAGAATGGTGGAAAGAAATATTTAAAAAAGACTTTTACATAGAGATAATGCGTCATAACCAAGAAGATGAAGATAGAGCTAATGAGATACTTATCAAATTTTCAAAAAAACACAAAATACCTCTTGTTGCAACTAATAATAATTATTACGTAAAAAAAGAAGAAGCCAATGCACATGATATATTATTATGTTTAAAAGAGGGAGAAAAACAAGTTACTCCTATTGGAAAGGGAAGAGGTTTTAGATATGGTTTACCTAATCAGGAATACTATTTTAAATCTCAAGAGGAAATGTTTGATTTATTTAAGGATATACCTGAAGCTATATTTGAAATTAAAAAAATTGTCAATAAAATAGAATCATTTGATTTATCTAGAGAAGTAGTATTACCTGAGTTTAAAATTCCATCAGAATTTATTGATAAAAATGATTCTGATCATAAAGTTGGAGAGAATAAATATTTAAGACACTTAACATACATTGGAGCTGAAAAAAGATATGGGGAAATTAATAGTGAAATAAAAAGAAGAATTGATTTTGAGTTAGAAGTAATTTCTAATTCTGGATATCCTGGATATTTTTTAATTATTCAAGATTTAATTGAAGCTGCAAGAAATATGGATGTTTCTGTTGGTCCTGGAAGAGGTTCTGCTGCTGGTTCCGTAGTAGCTTATTCATTAGGTATAGTAAATTTGGATCCAATCAAATATAATTTATTATTTGAACGTTTTTTAAATCCAGATAGAGTTAGTTTACCAGATATTGATATTGATTTTGATGATGAAGGAAGAGGTAAAGTAATGGATTATGTTATAAATAAATATGGATCTAATCAAGTTGCACAAATTATAACTTATGGTAAAATGGCTGCAAAATCCTCGATTAGAGATACTGCAAGGGTATTGGATTTACATTTAAGTGAAGCTGATAGAATTTCAAAATTACTTCCAAACATCAAGCTTTCAAAAATATTTAATTCAACCGATAATGAATTAAAAGAGTTTCTTAGAAATGAAGAATACAATAATGTAAAAGAATTTAAACAATTATCAAAAGATAAAGGGTTAGCAGGGGAAACAATACAACAGGCAAAGATTCTAGAAGGTTCACTAAGAAATACAGGTATTCATGCATGTGGTGTTATAATTACACCCAGTGACATAACAGATTTTGTCCCAGTTACAAGAGGAAAAGAATCGGAACTTTATGTTACACAATTTGATAATGCAGTTGTTGAAGACGCTGGATTATTAAAAATGGACTTCTTAGGATTAAAAACCTTGACTTTAATTAAAGATACTGTTAAACTAGTCAAATATAAATATAATTTGGATTTGGATCCGGACAGTTTTCCTCTTGACGATATTAAAACTTATGAATTATTTCAAAAGGGTGAAACAGTTGGAATTTTTCAATATGAATCAGCAGGAATGCAAAAATATCTAAAAGAACTAAAACCAAATATTTTTGATGATCTTATTGCTATGAATGCTCTATATAGGCCAGGTCCTTTAGAATATATACCAAGTTTTGTTTCAAGGAAAAATGGAAAAGAAGAGATCAAATATGATCTTCCTATTATGGAAGAATTTCTTAAAGAAACCTATGGAATTACTGTTTATCAGGAACAAGTTATGATTTTGTCTCAAGAATTAGCAGGCTTTTCAAAAGGTGAAGCAGATTTATTGAGAAAAGCGATGGGAAAAAAAATATTTAATTTATTAGAAAGATTAAAACCCAAATTTATTAATGGAGGAAAAGATAATGGTCATAATGAAAATATTCTAGAAAAAATTTGGAAAGACTGGGAAGCTTTTGCTTCATATGCTTTTAATAAATCTCATTCTACATGTTACGCTTGGATCGGTTATCAAACAGCATATCTTAAAGCTCATTATCCAGCAGAATACATGGCTGCAGTATTGTCAAATAATATGAATGATATAAAGCAAGTTACTTTTTTTATGGAGGAGTGTAGAAGGATGGGTTTAACTGTTCTAGGTCCTGATGTTAATGAGTCCTTTTACAAATTCACGGTTAACGATAATCAGGCAATTAGATTTGGAATGGGTGCTATAAAAGGAGTTGGAAGAGGAGCGGTTGAAACCATAATCGAAAAAAGAAAAAAAACAACTTATAAATCAATTTTTGATTTAACTAAAAAAATTGATTTAAGAGCGGCAAATAAAAAAACATTAGAAAATTTAACTTTAGCTGGTGCCTTAGATTCTTTTGAAAAATCCCATAGAGCACAATATTTTTCTACTGATAGTGATGGACTAATTTTCATTGAAAAAGCCATAAGATACGGATCAAAATATCAAGAAAATATGAATTCTTCTCAAATCAATTTATTTGGAGAGGAAAGTGAAATACAAATAGCAGAAATAAGTCTACCATTTTGTGAAGAATGGACAAATTTGGAAAAATTAAAAAAAGAAAAAGAAGTTGTAGGTATTTACATTTCAGCTCATCCCTTAGATGACTTTAAAAGAGAAATGAAATATTTTTCTTCCACTGGACTAAATGAACTTAAAAATCTTGATAATTTAGTTAATAAGGAGCTTAGTTTTGTTGGAATTATAAGTGATGTATCCCATCTTTTATCAAGAAATGGAAAGGGATGGGGAAAATTTATAGTTGAGGACTACAAAGATCATTATGAATTCAAAATATTCGGAGAGGAGTATTTGAAATTTAAACATTTTCTTGTGATTAATCAATTTATTAGGATTAAAGTCTTGGTTAAAGAAGGATGGACAAATAGAGAAACTGGAATCAAATCTGAACCAAGAATACAATTTAACGATTTTGAACAATTACAAGATTCATTAGATTTAAATTCAAAGAAATTAACTTTACAATTAAAGGTTGATGAGGTAAATGAAGAAAAAATATCAAAATTAAGCTCAATTTTTAAAAAATTTAAAGGTAAAAAATCTTTAGAATTTGATTTGTTTGAATCCAACGGGGAATTTAAATTAACATTACCTAGCAGAAAACAAAAAATAAAGATAAATAACGATTTACTTGACAATTTAGAGAGAAATCAAATCTTTTATAAGATTAATTAATTTATAAGTTATTTGTTTAAAAATAGTTAGCTTAAGAAAAAAAAATTAATTTTATAAACTAAAATTGTAAAAAATGGCATTAGAGATAACCGATTCAAATTTTGAAGAAATAGTTCTTAAATCTGAAATCCCTGTAATGGTTGATTTTTGGGCAGCATGGTGTGGTCCATGTAGAATGGTTGGTCCTGTCATCGAGGAAATAAGTTCCGAGTATGAGGGAAAGGCTATAGTATGTAAGCTTGATGTAGATGCTAGTCAAGAATATGCTGCAAAATATGGTGTTAGAAACATACCAACTGTTTTAGTTTTTCAAAATGGAGAAGTTGTTGGGCGCCAAGTTGGTGTTGCTCCAAAGGCGGCATATAAGGAAGCAATTGATACTCTTTTATAGATATCGTATCTTCTTTTAATTACTTTGTAAGTTAAAAAATGCAATGTATATTTGCCATCAACTAAATTAATAGGTCTGGTAGTTCAGTTGGTTAGAATACATGCCTGTCACGCATGGGGTCGCGGGTTCGAGTCCCGTCCAGACCGCAATCAAGATTTGTATAGTTTTAAATACAATACTAAATGAAATTTTTATTTATTATTTAGATATATAGAAAGCCATAACAATATTGTTAAGATTGGCCAAAGAATTAACTCCCAATTTTCATTTTCATTATAAAAATTCACAATTCCATAAATCAAAGCAGAGATTGAAAAACTAATAACAGCTATTGAAAGCCATTTTTTTTTATTGTTCATATATTAAATCTTATTTTTTAATAAAATTGAAATAAGTGTATTTCAAAGTTCATCATCATTTAATTTAAATTCAGGAATTATCCTAGCTTTAGATTTTTGCTCAAAATCAAATGCAATTTGAATCAAAGTCGGTTCGCTCCAAGCTTTCCCAAAAAATGAAATACCGACTGGAAGACCATGAATATTTCCCATTGGAATTGAAATATTTGGATATCCTGCCATTGCTGCGGGAGATGAACTTCCTATATAATAATTATCTCCATTTAATAAATCAGTACTCCAGGCTGGACTTCCAGTAGGAGAAATAATTGCATCTAAATTTAGGTTATTCATAACTCTATCAATTCCTTGCTCTTTCGAAAGTTTATTCAAACTAATAAGGGATTCAGCATATTTTTTACTTTTCATACCCTCAGTTTGGTTTGCAATTTCTAAGTAGTATTGATTAAAAAATTTTAATTCCAATGAGTCTTTTTGATTAAAATCAATTAAATCGTCTATTGATTTAATTTTTACATTTTCGCTTAAATTTTTAAAATAGTTATTTAAACCATCTTTGTATTCGTGGATCATAACTGTGAATGAGTGTTCTATTGCAGATTTATCGTTAATAAAATCTATCTCAATAATTTCAGCACCTAACGATTTAATTAGCCCTATAGCTTTTTTGAATAAACTGTCTACTTCGGCATTTTTTGCACTCCCATCTAATTTATTTCTAAGAGGAAGTGAATAAACTCCTATTCTTTTATTTTTAAGCCCCCCTAGTTTCAAGAATTTAGTATAGTCTCTTTTCAGATATTTTACTCCTAAATTTGTTTTTGGATCTTTTTCATCTGAACCCTTTAGCACATTTAATGTTATTACTGCATCTGTTAGTGTTCTAGCCATTGGTCCCGCAGTATCTTGAGTATATGAAATTGGAATAATTCCAGATCTACTAATCATACCAACAGTTGGTTTTATTCCAACTATACCGTTAGCACTTGAGGGACAAACGATAGATCCATTTGTTTCAGTTCCAATACCTATAACAGTTAGGTTAGCAGATACCGCTACGCCTGATCCAGAGCTAGATCCACATGGATTTCTGGTCAGAATATATGGACTTTTGGTTTGTCCATTAATTCCACTCCACCCACTAGTAGAATTTTCACCTCTAAAATTGGCCCACTCGCTTAGATTTGCTTTACCTAATATTATAGCACCAGATTCTCTCAAATTTTTTACAAGATGGCTATCCTCATTTGCTTTTGAATTTGCAAGGGCTCTTGACCCTGCAGTAGTATTCATTTTGTCCTTAGTATCAATATTATCTTTTAAAACGACAGGTATTCCATGAAGGGGACCTTTTAATTTGCCATTTTTTAAATATTCATCTAGACCTTTAGCAATTTCAATTGCATCAGGATTAATTTGAATTATTGACCTGAGGTTAGGACCATTTATATCAATTTCATTAATTCTTTTGATATATTCTTTAGTAACATCAACCGCTTTAAGATCTTCATTTTTATATTTCTCAATTAATTGATTAACAGAAATCTCTTGATAGATAAAATCATTTGATTTTTTTAATTCTAAATCACCTTCACAAGAAATAGATATTTTTAAAATAAGTAAGAAAGCAAAAATTATTTTTAGATTAAGCATAATATTTTATATTTATTTTAATATACTTGAATATAATTAAATTATAATTTAGAAATAGGGAAAACTTTGAATTACTAATTTTAAAGATGGCACAAATTTAAAAAAATTTAAAGATTTTTTTAGGGTAACTCTCTAGGATTTAAAATAGTTTTGCTCATAAAATCTTTACTAAAATTAAAAGATTTTTCTCTAGCTTCAGTATTACCCCCAATAGATACTCCTCGGCTAATACACATCATAAATCCAATTTTTTGAAGAAATGGATTTGACATAGGAATATTAAAGTAATTCATTAATACATTTCCTTTTTCGTCTAATCTAAAAATACAATCAGAAAAATTATAGGCACTCTCGTTTCTTGTAACAGGACTTTCACGATCAAATGAGTGGTATGAGTTCTTATAAACAGTCAAATTAATATTTGATTTTTTTTTTAATTTCTTTACCAAATCATGACATGGAGCAGATGGGGTCCAGTCATCTAATTCTCCAATTAAAATATGTATTGGAGAATTAGAAAAATTTGTGTTATCTGGATTTATAAAACATGGGGGGTAAAATGCTAAATGTGAAGCAAAAGATAATTCTTTGTTTATAGCTTCTTTAAGTGGTAACCATGCTGAAAATAAAGTCACGCCTCCTCCTAAACTCCATCCTGTTATTGAAACTCTATTTTGATCAATATTTGGATGTTTAGAAAGTTCTTCAAGAGCTTTATACGCGTCAAATATCATTGCTGCCATAGTTATTTCATTTTGAGTACCAACAGTTGAGGTAATACCTCTACTTTTAAAACTATTTAATTCAAAAGTAGCTATGCCCATTTCTTGATACATCTCAAGATATTTATAATGGTGTTCTGCCCATCCAAGACTTCCTGCTACACCAATTACTAATGGATATTTTTTGTCATAATCTATTGAATCTTTTGGTATGATAAGTTTTCCATAGACCTTTTGTTTTTCTTGATTATCTATATTTGTAATAATATCATTAAATGTATATGGGTTTGCGCTAATAAAATCGATTTTTTCAATTTTATATTGACAATATATATCCAAGTATAAAAAATAAAAAAATATAAGTATTAGTTTACGAGACAATTTCATATGAGTATTTATTCTCTGTATTCATAAAAATTATTTATCCATCAGTTTTAATTTTTAATACAGATGCTAATTCATCATAATTATCGTCTGGTAATTCAATATAAAGACCCTCAGGATTATATTCCCAATTAACAGTATTTTCAGAACCTAGTATTTCAATATCTTTTATTCTTATTTCATCAATAATTGTTTCTTTAGAAAAAGATTTTAATAATATTTTATTACCACCTTTAATTCTTCCTAAGAAAATGGCATATATATCATAATCTTTAACTGTGTACCTAACATCATTGGCGCTGTACTCCAATTTATGAAAAACATCTCTGTTTTTAAAATGACCTTTGGGTTGAACAGTTGGTCCCTCCCCATATTTATACCAGGCCTCAGTTTCATAAATTGATTCACCATATTTTTTTAACCAATCACCAATTGATATTAATACTTTTTTTTGATTTTCTGGAATCTTACCATTAGCCATTGGAGAAACATTCAAAAGTAAAACACCATTTTTACTAACTATATCGATTAACATATGTAATATTTTATTAGCGGATTTTACTTTGAGATTTTTTGTGTAAGACCAACTTCCATCACTTACTGTTGCATCTGTCATCCAAGTCTTTACTCCAATTTCATTTTTTCTTGATTGTTCTAAATCTTCAATACTAATAGACTGAGGCAGGTCATGCTGTTTTCTTACAATTACAACTTCTTTATCTGTTGATTCATTTAAGTAATAAGATGCAAATTGTTTTCTGTACTTTTCAGGAATTGCATCCAGAACATAATCAAACCAAATAATATCTGGCTTATAATTATTAATGACCTCTTTTAATTTGCCTAACCAAATTTTTTCATACCATACTTTATCATCAATATTCCCATATAAAAGAGATAGTTCAGGGTCATTTGAACTTGTAGGCATATCTTTAAAAAAAGGATAATGACTTAATTGATTTTCTTTTCCTAAAACTTTACTTCTTTGAAGATGTTTTGCATGATGAAAAGTAGTTATAAATTTCATACCATTTTTATTAATTGAATTTTTTAGTTCCATCATGATATCCCTTTTTGGTCCTTTATCCATAACATTCCAAGGTGAAACTTTACTTGCCCACATTGAAAAGCCATCATGATGTTCAGCAACAGGACCTGCAAACTTTGCTCCTGCCTTTTTAAATAGTTTTGCCCATTCATCACTATCAAACTCCTCAGCTTTAAATAATGGAACGAAATCGTGATATCCAAATTTACTTGGGTGACCGTAATTTTCTGCATGATAATCATATACTTTATGATCTTTTAAGTGCATGTTTCTTGGATACCACTCACTACTGAATTCAGGAACAGTATAAACACCCCAATGGAAATAAATTCCAAATTTTGCATCTTCAAACCACTTAGGAGACTCATTGTGTTTACTTAAAGAACTCCATTCAGGTTTGTATTTTTCTGGTTCAATTTTTTTTTGTTGGCAAGAAAAAAAAATAAGACTGAAAATAATAAGCGGAATTTTATTTGACATGATTTTTGATTTTTTTTAGTAATAATTTAGGATGATAATGCATTCAGCCTTTTAATTAAAGGTGGATGAGAGTAATGAATAAATACATAAAATGGATGAGGATATAAGTTAGACAAGTTATCAGAAGATAATTTTTTAAGGGCTAATGATAAATGTTTTCCATTGTATGTTTTTTTTGCAAAATTATCAGCTTCAAATTCGTTTTTTCTACTTAAAATATTCATTAAAATCCCGGTAATTAGTCCAAGTGGACTGTACAGCAGGCTAAATCCTATAAGACCTAGGTGAAATGCAGGAATTTCTGCACCAAGTGCATATGAAATTTGATTTTGAAGTGAACATAATTCAAAAAGATAACACATTAATCCAACTTGTAAAATTGATAAAAATAGTCCTTTCAAGATATGATTTTTTTTATAGTGGCCTACTTCATGAGCCAAAACAGCAAGTAATTCCTCATCAGAATGATTTTCTATTAGTGTATCAAAAAGAGCAATTGTTTTTTTTGGACCCAGACCTGAAAAAAAGGCATTAGCTTTTGAAGATCTTTTAGAACCATCAATTATAAAAATATTTTTTAATGAATATCCAATTTTTTTTGAGTAGTCTTCAATCTTTTCTTTAAGTTTTCCGTTTTCAAGTGGAGTAAGCTTGTTGAATATAGGCACAATTAATGAAGCATAAAATACATTTAGAAATATAATAAATATTGAAAGGCCTATCCACAACCATACCCAAAAGCCATTACTAAATATTTGATAAAGATTTATTGCACAGAAAAGTAAAATTCCACCAATTAAAATTGATATGAGCAACCCTTTAATTTGATCAATAAAAAAAAGTTTAATTGATGATTTATTAAAACCGTATTTTTCTTCAATAATGAATGTAGAATAATATTTTATAGGTATACTAATTAATGTATTTAAAATAAAGAAAAATAAGAAAAACATACTGGATTGAATAAATGCAGAGTTTGAAAGAGAAATTAAATAATCACTTAAATAACCATAAAATCCTGAAATCAAAATAAAAAGTGTTATAAAAAAAGAAATTATTGAAGAAAGTAGAGATATTCTGCTATTTTCCATCTTGTAATTTTTAGCTTTTTTATATTTTTTTTTAGTGTAAAAGTCTTTTAATGAATCAGGGATTTTATCTTTCCAACTTTTGTCATTTATAAATTCTAATATTGAAGTAAAAAGAAAATTTAAGATAAGTAAAATTAATATTAAATTAAACCAAAAAGTTGGAGACATATTATTATGAGTTTAATATCAAATTTAAAAAAAATAGAAAATTAATATTTTGATTTTTTAAAATTGTTTGTTTAAAACTAAACATTTTTTTAAAATAAGATTATTGAAAGTTGAAAATATTGTGTTATTTTATGTGTTATTTTTTATGAAAAAAAAGGAATTAAAACTAAACTTAGAATTGTGTTTAAAAGAATCATATTAATACTAATTACTTTCCTTTATTCTTGTGGCCAAATTATAAATAAGGATAATAAGCCTAATTTTGTTTTTATCCTAGCTGATGATTTGGGTTATGGTGAATTAGGAGTTTTTGGACAAAAAATAATTGAAACTCCATTTTTAGATCAGTTGGCCAAAGATGGAATGATATTAACTGATCATTATTCTGGTTCTCCAGTTTGTGCTCCTGCAAGAGCAGTTTTAATGACTGGTCTTCATACTGGCAATTCTCCAATTAGAGGAAATGGAGAATGGAAAGAACGTGGAGACGTATGGAGTTTTAAAGCTATGTTTGACGACCCTAATCTTGAAGGACAAAGACCAATGCCTGATTCAATAATTACGGTTGCAAGTTTTTTACAATCTCAGGGTTATAAGACTGGAATGATCGGGAAGTGGGGTCTTGGAGCTCCAAATACTAATAGTGTTCCCAACAAAATGGGATTTGATTTTTTCTATGGATATAATTGTCAAAGACAGGCCCACACTCTTTATCCAAGTCATTTATGGAAGAATGGTGAAAGAGATATTTTAAATAATAAAATAGTTAATAAAGGAAAGCTAGCACAGGGACTTGATCCATATATGGAGGAGAGTTATCAAGATTATAATCAAAATGATTATGCACCAACACTGATGCATAACGAAGCTTTAGGATTTTTAGACAGGAATAAAAACAATAATTTTTTCCTTTATTACGCCAGTCCGATTCCACATTTACCATTACAAGCCCCTTTAAAGTGGGTGAATTATTATAGGGAAAAATTTGGTAAAGAGGAACCCTATCTTGGTGATGACGGATATTATCCAAATATCTCACCTATGGCAACTTATGCAGCGATGATATCATATTTAGATCAACAGGTAGGAGAAATAGTTTCTAAGTTGAAGGAAATTGGACAATATGAAAACACTTTGATAATTTTTACAAGTGATAACGGTCCAACTTTTAAAGATCAAGTTGACATTGAATTTTTCAATAGTACAGGTCTTTTTGTAAATTCAAAAAAAACAGTTAAAGGCAGTTTAAATGAGGGAGGACTTAGGGTTCCAAGTATTGCATCATGGCCAAAAAAAATTAAACCAGGATCAAAATCAGATTATCCAATGACTTTTTATGATTACTTTGCTACTGTCTCAGATATTCTTGGTGAAGCTCCAACAAACAAAATTGATGGTAATTCTTACTATCCCTCATTAATGGGTGAAAAACAAAAAATGAGTAGTCATCTTTATTGGGAGTTTCCTGCGCAAGGGGGGCAACAAGCAATTAGAATTGACCATTGGAAAGGTATTAGAAAGAACTTGTTTAATGGCCTATCAAAAATTCAGCTTTATAATCTTAAGGATGATCCAAAAGAGTTGAATGATTTAGCTGAAACTCATCCAGAGGTAATAGAAAAAATGAAAAGATTAATGAACGAATCTCATTCTAAGCCTGAAATTAATGAGTTTATAATACCTGTTTTGGATAATTAATAAATATGATATGAAAAAAAAATTATTTAAATCAGTTTTATTTTTTTTATCAATTTTTATTTTGATTTCTTGTGACTCAAATATTGAAAAGAAAAGAACTAAACCTAATTTTATAATTTTTATAGCTGATGACATAAGTTGGGATGATTTTGGATGTTATGGAAATAAAGACGTTAAAACACCGAATATTGATAAACTTGCAGGGGAGGGTTTAATTTTTAAAAATATGTATTTAACCACTAGCTCTTGTAGTCCAAGTAGGAATTCAATAATTACAGGTAGATATCCCCATAATACAGGGGCACCAGAGCTTCATAGCCAGCCACCAATGGATATGAAAACATTTATTTTCGAGTTAAAAGAAAGTGGTTATTTCACAGTCTCCTCAGGAAAATTTCATATGGGAGATTATGCTAGAAAATCATTTGATATAATTCATGAAGGGAGAAAAGATAATGGTTTAGGAGGTGAAGCTAAATGGGTAAGTAGTATTGAAAAAAGGCCAAAAGATAAACCGTTTTTTTTATGGTATGCATCTCATGATGCACATAGGGAATGGGGAGAAAACAAATTTTCTGGAACTCATAATCCTGAAAATTTAACTCCACCAGAATATTTTATAAATGACGGACCAACCAGAAAAGATTTAGCTGATTATTATGATGAGATCAAAAGGTTTGATTATTCTATTGGGCAAGTAATAAAGACTTTGAAAGAACAAAATATTTATGAAAATACATTTATAATTGTAATGGCTGATAATGGTAGACCTTTTCCACATAGTAAAACTAGACTCAATGATCAAGGAGTTAAAACTCCATTTATTCTTGTTTATAACTATGGAAAATTCAAAGGGGAAACCCAAAGTCTGGTTAGTTCAATTGATATTGCACCAACAATTCTTGATTTTGCTGGTCTTAAAATTGGTGAAAATTATCAAGGAAAGAGTTTTAAAAAATTATTAGAAAATCCTGAAAGTGAGTTTAGAAATTTTGTTTTTGCTGAACATAATTGGCACGATTTCGAATCACACGGAAGGATGGTGAGAAGTAATGAATTCATGTATATTGAAAATAAAAGAAATCAATATGCACAAAGGGGGCCATTAGATGCTATTAATAGTGATACATATGCAAGTCTTTTAAGTAAATTTAACTCTGGAGATATTACAGATATTCAAAAGGATATTTTTATAAGTCCAAGACCTAGGGAGGAGTTTTACGAAATTAAAAATGATTTATTTCAAAGAGAAAATTTAATTGATAATAAAAAATATATAGAAAAAATTAAAGAATTAAAGTTGGTTTTAAACCAATGGAAAAATGATACTGGAGATTCAGAGCCATCAGAAATAACAAAAGACTGGTATGAAAGAAGACCAGGTCCAAAAAAGCAAAAATCTATAACAAAAAATGATGAACCCGTTGGTGGTCCTTATAGTTTAACTACCTCTTTTTATGGCAAAAGAGGAGAATTTTCTGGAAAATCCAATAACGCAGCTAAAATAAATAATAAAGGGCCATTTTAATCTATTACAGAGATTTTAATTATATGAAAAATTTAAAAACTTCATTAAAACTTGTTATACTTCTGATTTTATTTTCTTGTAATAAGGAAATTGAGGATAAAAATAATAATAAGTTGAATGTATTATTCATAATGACTGACGATCTTAATTGTGATTTGGGTTATTATGGGCATCCTCAAGTTATAAGTCCTAATATAGATAGACTTGCAAGCCAAGGCGTTGTTTTTGAAAATGCACATATTCAATATCCATTATGTGGTCCCTCAAGAGCATCTTTTATGACAGGTATGTATTCTGACCAAACAATGCATACAAAACTTAATGTAGATATTAGAACAACTATACCTGATGTGGTAACGATTGGTCAAAGGTTTAGGCAACAGAATTATAGATCTGTAAGAATAGGTAAAATTTTTCATTATGATAATCCTGGATCAATAGGAAGTTCAAGCTCAGATGATATATATACATGGGATTATACAATAAACCCATGGGGAAGAGACAAAGAAGAAGAATATAAAATTAATACACTTACTCCTAGACAATATGGGGGAACTTTAAGTTGGCTTCAAGCTGATGGGAAAGATGAAGAACAAACCGATGGAATTGTTGCAAGTGAGGCAATTGAGCAATTAGATAAATTCTCTAAAAGTGGACAAAATTTTTTCTTAGCAGTTGGTTTTTATAAACCCCATACTCCATTTGTGGCTCCAAAAAAATATTTTGATATGTATGAAAAAGAAAAAATGGTGATTCCATATACTGGTATCGGAGAAGAATACTTAAAATCAATTCCATATCCAGCAGCCAGGTCAATAAGGATTAAGAAAAATCAAATTAAATTAAATTTAAAATCTAATGAAGATCTATCCCAGGAAATTAAAGAAGCTTACTACGCAACAATTTCTTTTATGGATGTTCAAATAGGTAGGGTTTTAAATAAATTAAAAAAAACAGGACTTGATAAAAACACAATCATTGTATTTTCATCTGACCATGGTTATCATTTAGGAGAGCATGGTCATTGGCAAAAGCAAACTCTTTTTGATAAGTCAACTAGAGTACCTTTGATTTTTTCAGGACCAGGAATAGAGAGAGGTAAAACGACTAAATCACCGGTTGAATTAATTGATATTTATCCAACATTAATGGAATTAACTGGGATAAAATCTCCAGATCATGTTGTTGGTAAAAGTTTAGTGCCAATATTTAATGATACTGATTTTAGAGTTCGTAATTCAGCTTTAACAAGATTAAATGTAATGGATAACTCAGGTAACGGGTATTCAATAAAATCTGAAAGATATAGATTGACTAAATGGGGAGAAAATGGAGAATTAGGTTATGAACTTTACGATCATATGTATGATAAAAATGAATTGATTAATCTTGTTAATGATTCTAAATATTTATTAATACTTGATTCCCTCAAAAAGGAAATTGATTTAAGAATAGAAAATGCAAGGTTAAAACCAAGTGGACTTGGAAGACAATTTGAACAAAGAACTTATAATAGAATTAAATATACTCCGGGAGATATTTACGATGCTAATGGAAAAAGAATTTATTTTAAACCATCAAATGAATAAATTTGCATCAGAATTTAATTTTACTCAAGCTTTAAGTCTTTAATATTTGAAAATTTTCCACCTCTTATTTTAATAAAATCTGAAAGCATTTGTTTCAACTTTTCTGGTTCTTTTTTAGCAAGATTGTTATCTTGAAAAGGGTCTTCATCTAAATTGAAAAGCATAAAATTTTTGGAATTACCTAATTCAATATTAACATTTTTATTAATTTTTTGACCATTATATGGAGGTATCATAACCCAGTTTTTATTTCGGTAGGCAGTTCTAGTTGTTGCTTCAAGAATTAGTTCATCTCTTCCTTTACCTTGATTATTTATAATCAAATTTGAAAGATTTAAACCATCATTAGATTTAAATTCAGAATCAACAATTTCTGATATTGAATTGAATAAATCCAATTGAGATATAATCTCATTTGAAACACCAGAATTTATTTTCCCTTTCCAGTAAGTAATAAATGGGACTCTAGTTCCTGCTTCAAATAAACTATATTTCCCTCCTCTTAATCCTCCTGATGGATTATGATCACCAATCATTTCAACTGCATTATCAAAATACCCATCATTAAGAACTGGCCCATTATCACTAGACAATATTATCAATGTATTCTTTAATATACCTTGAGATTCTAGAGTTTTATATAGCTCACCAATGCACCAGTCAGCTTCAATAATAACGTCTCCTCTGGGACCCATACCAGATTTACCTTCAAATCTTGGATGAGGTGTTCTGGGCACATGAGGTTGTTGTAAAGAATAGTATAGAAAAAACGTTTCTTCTTTGTTTTTAACTATGTATTCTTCAGCTTTTTTAAGGAAATGATCAGCCATATCTATATCACTCCATCTTGCTTTAATTCCACCTTTCATAAATCCAATTCTAGGAACACCATTTACAATTGATCCATTATGACCGTGATGCCATTTCATTGATGTGAGTTCAGGGTTTTTTAATCCAGTAGGAAGACCATAATCATTATTATTAAAATTTACTTCAATCGGATCGTTTGGATCAAGGTTTACTACCTTTCCGTCTTCAATATATGCGGATGGAACTCTGTCTTGAGTATCAGCCATTATATAGGAATAATCAAAACCAATTTCGTTTGGGCCAGGATAAATAATTTTGTTGTAATCTATTTTATCTATTCCAAGTCCTAAGTGCCATTTTCCGACAATTCCAGTTTTATAGCCCTTTTCTTTTAACATTTTTGGCAATGTCATTTCTAAAGTATCAATTATCAGGGAACCCCCTGTTATTATTTTCGCTCTAGGATTTCTCCAAGGATATGTTCCTGTAAGTAAAGCATATCTGCTTGGGCTACATGTAGCTGAGGAAGAATAGCCATTATAAAATTTCAATCCCTCATTTGCTAGTTTATCAATATTTGGAGTTTTTAATAATCCATTTTTATAGGCGCTGACATCTCCATATCCTAAATCATCTAAATATATAATTACAATATTTGGATTTTTTTTTGATGCTATCTTTTCAGATTTACAACATATTAAAAAAGTAAATAATAAAAAGTATTTGATGAGTTTAGTTTTCATATTATTATTTATATTAATTGTTTTGTGTTGAATAAAAAGGATTATTATTAATTATTTTTTCATTTCTATTTACCCTCCCGCTAACTTTATTATTTTTAATTAAAAAATTTAAACTGTCAACATATTTTTGATCAAAGTGAGGATTAATAATTGATGGTACAGGAGCTTTATTTTTAGTTTTCCAGTTTTTTAAATCATTAAAAAGTTCATTTTTTTTCTCAAAATTTATTTCACTTAAATCATTAGATTCAGAAACATCTTCGTCAATTTTGTAAAGTTCTATTTGATTATTCTCATAATAGTAATGTAATTTCCAATTATCTTTTATAATTACCGATCCAGGGCGTGTTCTAAATAAAGGATCGGTTCCATCATCTAGATGAACATTATAGGGTTCTAAGTAAATTGGGAAATGGAAAAATAAAGATCTTTTTCTTATTTTTTCACCTTTAAAGATGGGATTTAGGTCAACACCATCTAATTTTAGATCACTATTTTCATAATTTACAATTGTTTTTACAGTAGGAAAAAAATCAATATTACTTACCCTTTCATAAGATACACTTTCAGCTTTAATTTTACCTTTCCAAGAAAAAATTAATGGAACTTTAATCCCTCCTTCATAGTAAGATCCTTTTCCAGCTCTTAGTGGAAATTGATTTGATATAGATCTAATTCCTCCATTGTCAGATGTAAATATAATTAAGGTATTTTCAGCTAGATTTAATTCTTCTATTTTACTAATAATTTTTCCAATATTTTCATCTAAAGATTCTATCATTCCAGCATAATCGCATCTTCTGTGATTTACGTCTCCTAACTTTTTACAATACTTAGATTGATATGACTTTTTTGACTGAATAGGAGTATGAACTGAATAAAAAGGGACATATGCAAAAAATGATTTTTTTTTATTTGATTCAATAAAATTTACAACCTCATTTCCAAGCCTATCAGTTAAATATTCATTATCAGGACCATCTGAGAGATTAGGATTTAGATAGGGAGAAAAATACCCTCCTTTGCCAGGACCCCCTTTTTCGTTTCCTCCAATATTAAGGTCAAAACCTCTTTGTTCAGGATAAAAGCCTTTTGGACCCATATGCCATTTACCGAAGTGACCATTAATATAGCCTTTAGTTTTTAACATTTCTGGAATTATAAAAAAATCTAAATCGAGGATAGTTTTGTTTTTAATTGGTATTATTTTTCTTGTTTTTTTATTACCTCTTTCCGATGTCCCAACAGTATATATTCCGTGTTTCGTTTGGTATTTACCCGATAGCATTGTTGCTCTACTTGGAGCACAATTAGCTGAGGATGCATAACCATTATAAAATGTCATTCCGCTTTTTGATAATTTATCAATATTGGGGGTTTCATAGAAATTTGATCCCATAAAAGAGGCATCCGTCCAACCTAGATCGTCAGCAACAATTAAAATAATATTTGGTTTTTTATTTTTATCATCTATTTTTAAGCAAGAAAATAAAGTAAAAAAAACAATTAATAATGTTATCCTATTTACTATTTTCATTCATTATTCGTTAAATAATTTATCCTTCTATTCATAAGATTATTTTCTTTTTCAAACCACTTTTTTGGAAAAATATTTTTGATTACTTCAATTTTGAAATCTGGATTTATAGTTTTATTTAGAGCCAAAGAATTATACATTAAGGTTGCTTCCATTAAATTCATTTGACTAGTTATTAGAACTTCCATTGTTGAACTATCAAATTTTAAATTATTTAAAAGCAAAAACTCAAATGCTCTAATTCTCACTATATTTTCTTCATTTTCATCTTTAAAAATAGTGTTTATTTTATTTATGTTTTCTTTCGCTTTCATTCCAAATGATGTACATGCAATTAAGCCCCAATATTTTATCCATGGGTTATTGTCATTTAATGCATCACTAATTTTCTTTCTAACCTCTTCGAAAGTGAAAATATTTAAGTTGGCAACCTCAATAAGAGAAACTAAAAGTTCTTTATTTTTCTTACCAAATTCAATTGGATTTTCAATACCTTTCTCTAAAAAATATGGTTCTGGGAAAAAACTGAGATCATTTTTTGAAATAATTTGTTTAATCAATAATCTACGTAATTCATTTAATTCATTTTTAAAATTCGATTTTTTTGCTAAATTATTTATTTCATGTGGATCTTTTTCAAGATCATATAATTCTTCTGCTTTCTTGGGTAGAAAAAAATTTGCCTGATATTTATTTAATTTTTCATCATTGAATAGATTATACCATTGCTTGTAGGCTAGCATTTTATATCTATAATAATTGTATAAACCATCCACATTAAATGGTTGAAAATTTCTTATATACTTAAATTTTCCTTTTCTAACAGATCTAACTAAGTCATATTTTTCATCAAATCTGTCAGCATATCCGAAAGTGATGTTTTGTTGTTCAATATTTTCTTTTTTTATATTTTGACCTAAAAAAGGAGTCCCATCTAGATGATCAGGAATTTTAATTCCAGCTATAGATAAAACTGTTGGAACTAAATCAAGAAAATCGACAAATGCGGAAGTTTTTGTGCCAATATGAAATGGGGAAAGATTTTTCCATTTTTCAGGGATATAGACAACCATAGGAACATTAAGTCCACTTTCATAAAGATATCCTTTACTTCTAGGTAAAACACCACCATGATCACCGTAGTAGAAAATAATAGTATTATCCATTAATCCTTGTTTTTCAAGATCTTTGATGAATTCTCCTATCTTAGAATCTAAACTCATATGGTGCTTGTAAAGTAATTCTCTTGTAAATCTAAAAATTGGAGTATCAGGATGATAAGGGAAAGTAGGAGTATTTTCAATATTAAAATTTTCAATTTCTTTTTTAAAATATTCTTCGTCAAAATGTAATCGCCCCTCATGAGTATCTCCAAAATTTTGAACATGAAAAAATGGTTGATTAACTTTTCTATTTTTGTAGGTAGCTTTAGATGAAGACTCATCCCATATTTTATTTTGCCTTTTAAAATTATAATCTTCTTTATTATTGTTTGTAGTATAATATCCGGCTTCTTTAAGGTATAGAGGAAGTGGCTTAATATGTTTTGGTAAATTAACTGGTGATGCTTTTCTATGGTATTGCGTACCAATACTTGGCCCATAAACACCAGTGATTATTGTACTTCTTGCAACAGAACACACTGGAGCATTAGAGAAGGCATTATTGAAAATTACTCCCTCTTTTGCGAGGTTAGAAATATTCGGCATTTTTGCCCCATCTTCAGAATATAAATCCATGAAATGAATAGAGTTGTCTTCACTTACTAACCAAATAATGTTAGGCCTTTCCTCATTATTACATGATGTTATAAATAAAAAAAATAATAAGGAAAGAAATGTTAATTTGGAATTAATAAAATTTAAAATTTCACTCACGGTTTTTTTATTTTTAAATGTAGGTAAAATTTAATTAGTCAAAAAACGATAATTATTTCAAATAATTGAAATTAAAAACCCTCGAACTTTTCGAGGGTTTAATTGATTATTATAAAAGATTTATTTTAGGGAACAGCAGTAAAAGAATAGGAAGCTGTTAATCCTTCATCTTCTACACTATCAAATTGCCAATTAGTTACAGAAAGGCTTGATATAGTTCCTATCCAGTCATTATCAACTTTAAATTGTGTTTGTTCTGCATTTACCCATTCCCATGTTCCAGTTTGAATTTCTAAAGGAGAATTAGAGCTGTCTAAAGTCATAGTAACATAGGTTCCAAAAGTTGATAAATTCACCTGAAAAGTAGAGGGAATAGTACAACCAGGAATTAAAACTATTAAATCATATTCACCCGTATCTGGGTTATAATCTTCTTGTTGGCAATAGTCAGTTAATACTGCAGAAAGATCATATCCTTCAGAATCAGAATATGAACTCATTCTCCAATTTCTAATTACTTTAAAATGATTTGAATCAGCACTTGCTCCAATAGTTTCATCCATAGCAGCCTCTTTGTCAGCCGAATAATTTCCGCTTAAATCGCTACAAATAATATTAATTTCATCGAAATCAATAATGAAATTTATATCAAAAGTGGCATCGAAACGACTTGCTGTTTCAATAACTTCAATATTAGTTAAAGAAGCAATTTTTATATCCTCTCCTGATACTGAGAAAAAAAGTTCTACCTCAGTGACTAAATCTCCTTCTTCAACTAAATTATAGTTTCCAAAAATACTGCCGCTTTCAGGACTTCCACTATCACTTGAAATACTCAACGACATTATATAAGATGAATCTGTAAATTCAATATAATTAAATATGCAATCTGTAATATTTTTTGATGTAGAAGTTTTAGATCCTCCAACATTCCATTTGCCAAAAATAGTTTTTTTAGCTTCAGCTGCTGATTGTTCAGAAACTTTTCCTGATGCGTAAATATCAGTGATTACTGAATTTTTCATCCTTGCATCAGAGGTAACAACGGGGACATCGTTATCTTTTGAACAAGAAAAAATTAGTATATAAATCAGGAAAGTTGATATAAAATTTTTCATATTTATTTATTTTATTATATGAATTTAATTTTTTTAGAAGATTCTAAAAAATAAAAATTAAAAAATTTTAATTTTTTACTATTTAGCTGGATATCCTAAATCAATCCAATCAGTCTTAATATTATTTTTAATATTAAGAAGATAATGATTTTTAAACCCTAATTTGTTTAAAAGTTTAAAGGCAGGCCTTATATTTTGACAATTTTCAAAAGGACAACAACCACAATATAGAACGATTTCATCTTTTTTGTCTATTGATTTTAGAATTTCATTTAATTTATCAAAGTTTTCACTTAATCTAGTTTCACCGACACTTATAGATTTGTCAATGACTGCACCAGGTCCAATACTTATTATATGAGGTAATTTAGTTTTTTTTAAAATCATTTCTGATAATATATTTGGCTCAATAAGTTGATTTTTTTTCCATGGCTCTGAATTCTGAGAACAACTGAGGCAAAAAAATACAAATGTTATAATTAAAATATTTTTCATTTTTTTCTAAAATTTATGGGTATTATTATCTCATTTCTTCTATTAAAAACTTTATAGGGACTATTATAAACCAGCACAGTTGGTTCACCAGAAATTTCAACTTTATTTTGAATTAATTTATCTTTAAGTTTGGAAATGTAATTT
>CAJPUR010000010.1 GCA_905381055.1 uncultured Flavobacteriaceae bacterium | reverse complement strand
AAAAATGATCAAAAATGATCAAAAAAATTAAAAAAAATAAAAAATATAATTAGTTTGAGTTTCTATTATTAATTGAATAGATTTAAGTTTATTTAAAAACAGAATGATTATACAAAAGGAAATTATTTTAAGTCCTCATTCTAGAGGCTTTCATTTAATTACAGATGAAGTTTTGAGAATTATCCCCAACGTATCGGGGATTGTTAATATTTTTATAAAACATACTTCAGCAAGCTTAACAATAAATGAAAATGCTGACCCTTCAGTTAGAGAAGATTTTGAAAATCACTTTAACAAAATGGTTCCCGAAGATGCTGATTATTATAAACATGTTCTTGAAGGCCCTGATGATATGACATCTCATATTAAAAGTAGTATATTAGGTTCATCAGTTACTTTTCCTATTAGAAAAGGTAAACCTTTAATGGGAATATGGCAAGGAATATATATTTGTGAGCATAGGAATAATGCAGGTAATAGAAAATTATTAGTTACAGTTATTGGAGAATAGTTTAATCTAATTAGTTCATGAAAAGAAAAGAATTTATTTCAAAAATTTCAAAATCTGCAATTCTATCCATGGGTTTACCAAGTTTAATTTCTTGCGAATTAAACCAAGAGAAAATTTCAGGACTTAAAAATTGGTCAGGGAACTATACATACATAGCTAAAGAAACAAAATTTGTCAATTCTATTGAAGAATTAAAAAACAAAATTGTCTCATCAAAAAAAATAAAAGCATTAGGGACTCAACACTGTTTCAATGACATTGCTGACACAAATGGTACTCAGTTTAGCACAAAAAATTTAAACTCTGTAATTGAATTAAATGAAAAAGAAAAATATGTAATGGTTCTTTCAGGAATAAAATATGGTGAATTAGGACAATATTTGAATCAAAGGGGGTGGGCTCTTAATAATCTTGCCTCTCTTCCTCATATATCTGTTGGAGGTGCCTGTGCTACTGCAACTCACGGATCAGGTGTTTTTAATGGAAATCTAGCTAGTTCAGTATTAGGATTTGAACTTCTTACTTCAAGTGGTGAGATTTTTTGGGTAGATCCAATTAAAAATAGCGATTTGTTTTTTGGGGGAGTAGTAAGCCTAGGTGCAATTGGAATTATAACTAAAATTAAATTGAGAATTGAAAAAACCTTTGATGTCGAACAATATGTTTTTGAAAATCTGCCAATGGACGTATTGAAGAAAAATTTTCTAGATATTATGAAATCTGGTTACAGTGTTAGTTTTTTTACTCATTGGTTGGATAGAAATATAAACCAAATATGGATTAAGTCTAAATCAGGTGATTTTTTAAATCTTAAAAACTCATTTTTTGGTGCTTCACCTGCAAAGCGAGATTTACATCCAATCAAGACAAATTCTGCAATTAATTGTACACCTCAGATGGGGATTTCCGGGCCATGGCATGAGAGATTACCACATTTTAAAATGAATTTTACACCCAGTAATGGCGATGAATTACAGTCAGAGTATTTTGTTCCAATTTCTATGGCATATGAGGCAATAATGTCAATTGAAAGCTTAAAAGATAAAATTTCACCAATTTTATTTGTTACTGAAATACGCTCTATTGCTGCTGATAATTTTTGGATGAGTCCAACATTCGAGCGGGACAGTATATCGATACATTTTACATGGAAACCTATGGGGAAAGAAGTTTTATCAATACTTCCTAAAATTGAATCAAAATTGAAACCATTTATGGCCAGACCTCATTGGGGTAAAATTCATGGATTTAATTCCACTAATTTAAAAAGTGTATATCCTATGTATGATAGGTTTGTATATTTAATAAAGGAGATTGATCCAAAAGAAGCTTTAATCAATTCATATTTAAATAGAGTTTTTGAAATATAATTATTCAAGTTTTTTTTTCTTTCTTTCTAGATATTCATCTAAATGTTTCTCCCAATGTAGTCTGTATTCATGACCGGAATAAAATTCCATATCACATTGACTGCATTTGATTATAGGTTTTTTCATTTAATTAAGATAATATCAGTCATGTGAAAGAATAATGTCAAGATTTTTTTGAGGCCCAATTATTGCATTTAAAACTTTAAAATATAATTCTATTTTATCTTTCTTTTTTATTGTTTTCACTCTTAATATTAAATTATCATAAGGAGGAATTTCAATCAGGTTAGACTGAGACATAAAGGTGTAGTCTCCATTATGTAATAATTTGTATGGTAATGCGGAATTGTTTTTTAATTTAACTTTTAAAACCAATGATCCTTTATCGTCTTCCTCAAAATTGGGACTTTTTTCCCCATACCCTAAATAATGTAATTTTAAATTTTTATTTATTATTGGAGAAATATTTTGTTCTTCTCCAATTATTAAATTATTAAACCAAACCATAGTTTTTCTTTCAAATAAGGCATTTTTTATACCTTTAAAAGAATCATCTTTAGTTATTATAAAAGTTAAAGGTCTATGACCTCCTTTATCTAAATTCCATTCCCAATTAATTAAACCATGAATATCAGACGTACCCAGAATAGTTAAATTATTTTCCAACGCTATTTTGAGTGCTTCCTGAGAGTAATCAAATAAATTGACAACTTCAATTCCATGAAGTAATTTATTTTTAATTAAGTGATTATGAATAGGATATAGCTTGGAAATACCATCTTTTTCCTGTCCTCCCCACATCGGGTGATTCCAAAAAACAAAAGCTCCTTGTTTATTTGCAATTTCAACTCCTTTTATAGAATCTTTTTCATACAGCAATGTATTGGCATCATTAATAAATATTGCATTTAAATGGCCAGGAGGCATTTTTCTAGTAATTTCAGCACCACTTATTATTCTTAATTTGCTTAGTAATGATTTTGCAATTGTATCCGCTAAAATAAATGACCTGTTCCTGTCAGGATGTGGAATATCTTCTTTATAAGGTTGATATTCTAAATGCTCAGTAATAGCTAGTAGATCAATATTCTCTCTTATAGCTTCTTTTACTCTAATATCTGGCCAGACACTGCCATCAGAAAAAACACTATGTGTATGAAGATCAGCACTTAATAAAAAATGATCCGTGGGCGCTAGAAAATAAGGCTTAGATTCTTGACCAAGAACTTGAATTGTAAAAAAAAATAAAATTATAAATACTTTATCCATGTGTAGTCAGGGATATTAAATTTAAATTAGAACAAATTTAATAGTCTTCAACGATTTATTTAATTTTAATTATTAAAGGTTGAATTTCAATGAATACGTTAAAAGGTAAAATTAATAAAAAAGAAATAGATCATATTCCTTTTGGACCGTTTAAGATTAGGGTACCATTTATTCACTATCGTTTTGAATGGCCTGATTATTTTCAAGGTCTTTTGATGTGTGCAGTTGATTTAGCGGCTATACCTTTGATTATTGAACTTTTGGGTATGCCTTTTGAAGCCGCAATGGCAATAGTAATTCTAAATGGTATTTTATATTTAACCCATCATCTACTTGGAGACCCTTCAGTTCCGGGGTGGATTACTCCTGCAATACCTCTTATTATGATTTATGTACAGGATTTTGATATGGGTCCAGACAGAGTAAAAGCACTGATGGCATTTCAATTAATGTTAGGGACATTATCAATTTTCCTTGGAGTCACTAAATTGGCAAAGAAAGTAGTGAGTTTAATCCCATCTTCAATTAAATCTGGAATTATAATCGGAGCGGGTATTTCTGCAATTTTAACTGTTTTCAATGATGGGGGAAGGTTTGATGTTTATCCTTATTCAATTAGTATTTCAGTGGGACTCGCGTTCTATCTTATTTATTCATCACATTTTTCTAAATTAATGGAAAAAAATAGTTTTTTTAAGCATATAGGGAATCTTGGTATTTTCCCAATTATTTTAATAGCTGTTTTTATTTCTCCTATTCTAAATGAGTCAACTTGGCCTGACTTAGAATGGGGATTAACTAAACCTGATTTTAAATTATTATTTTCAAATTATACAATTTTTGGAGTTGGATTACCATCACTGACAATGTTTTTAAGTGCCTTGCCAACAGTATTTGCTACTTATATAATTTTATTCGGGGACGTACTTCAAAGTGAAGCTATATTGAAAGAATCATATAGTGAAAGAAAAGATGAAATAGTTGATTATGACTCAAATAGAGCGCATATAATTTTTGGAGCTAGAAACACAGCAATGAGTTTTTTTGGCCCTGATATCACAATGTGTGGCCCCTTATGGGCCGCCATGCACGTTGTTATTGTTGAAAGATATAAAAAAGGGAAAAAAGCTATGAATTCAATTTTTGGAGGAGGCGGATCATTCAGGTGGGGAACAAATACTGGTCTTTTTTTACTTCCAATTGTTAGTTTAGTAAAACCAATACTAGGAGTTGCGTTAGCTTTAACATTAATTATTCAAGGTTTTGTAAGTGTCAAGGTGGGTATATTGGAATCTAAAAGTAAAAAGGATTTGGGAATAGCAGGGATAATAGCTGCGGTACTTATTGCAAAAGGAGCATCATGGGGATTTGCAATAGGAATTGTTTTAGTATTTTTGATATACGGTAAAGATTTTTTTAAAAGTGGAGGAGATGATGGATCAACAAAAAACTTTTTAATTTGACAATAAAATCCAAGGGAGCAGTTTTATTTAATATGGAATCTAAAAGACCATATTTTGATTCTATGCCTTTAAAAATTTCTAATCTTATTATTGATCCGCCAGGAGAGAACGAGGTTTTAATTAAAATTAGAGCTGCTGGGTTGTGCCACTCTGACCTTTCCGTAATAGATGGAAATAGACCAAGACCTCTCCCTATGTTACTAGGTCACGAAGCTTCAGGTGAAATTATTCAGCTAGGCAAAGGAGTAAAAAGGTTTGAAGTTGGCGATCATGTTGTTTTTGCTTTTTTACCATCATGTGGGGATTGTCAATTTTGTAAATCAGGTAGAGCTGCTTTATGTGAGCCAGGAGCTAAGGCAAATAATGAAGGCACTCTTATTGGTGGATACAGAAGAATTAAATTAAATAGTGAATATATTAATCATCATCTTGGAGTATCAGGGTTTTCTGAATATGCAGTGGGATCAGTTGACTCTATAGTCAAAATTGATAAAGATGTACCTTTTGAAATTGCAGCACTTTTTGGATGCGCTGTTTTAACTGGAGTCGGTTCAATTGTTAACTCTGCTAAATTAAAGTTTGGTCAAACAATTTTGGTTATAGGATTAGGGGGAGTTGGATTAGCTGCAATTTTGGGAGCTAAAGCAGCTGGAGCATCAAAAATTATTGCTGCAGATATAAATCCAAAAAAAAGAGAAATAGCTAAATCTTTTGGAGCAAATTATGTTATTGATTCTTCTGATAAAAACTCTTTAAATTATTTAAAGGATATTACTGGTGGAGGAGTAGACATTTCTGTTGAATTTGCGGGAGCAATATCTGCACTAGAATTTGCATTTAAAGCAACTAAAAGAGGAGGAACAACTGTTACAGCAGCCTTACCTAATCCCAAGGCAAGGTTAAAGCTTTCACCGGTCACTTTGGTAGGTCAGGAGAAAACTATAAAAGGATCATATCTTGGAGGCTGTATACCTTCAATTGATATACCAGCCTATATTGAATTATATAAGTCTGGAAGACTTCAAGTAGAAAAATTAATTTCACATAGAATTAAATTGAGTGAAGTTAATCAGGCTTTTGATAGATTGGCTTCTGGCGAGGGAATCAGACAAATTATTATTTTTGACTGAATGTTAACTAAAAACTAATGAATAAGAATTTAATCTTTGATAAATCGTATGTAGATGGCTTATGGGTATCAGAAGGCGATTTATATTTTGATGTCTTTAATCCTTCAAATAATAAAAAAATAGCAAGAGTCTTTGATGGAGGGTCTAAAATTGCAAAAAAAGCTGTAGATGCAGCAAATAATGCATTCTCATCTTGGAGTAATAAAACTGCAAAATTTCGTTCGGAAATTTTAGAAAAATGGTGTGAACTAATAATTGAAAATTCCGATGACCTTGCAGAAATTATGACTTTAGAATGCGGTAAACCTATCAAAGAAAGTAAAGGGGAAGTTTTGTATGGAGCATCATTTATTAAATGGTTTGCAGAGGAAGGAAAAAGAATATATGGAGATATAATCCCATCAAATTCAGTAGATAAAAGAATTGTAGTATTGAAGCAACCAATTGGAGTTGTTGCTGCAATTACTCCATGGAATTTTCCTTTGGCTATGATTACAAGAAAAGTTGCTCCAGCTTTGGCTGCTGGATGTACAGTCGTAATTAGACCTTCTGAGGAAACACCATTAGTGGCTACTGCAATATTACATTTAGCCGAAGTTGCAGGATTTCCTCCTGGAGTAATTAATTTAGTACTGGGGAAAGACCCATCTCCTATTGGTAAAGTTTTTTGTGAAAGTAATTTGGTGAAAAAAATATCATTTACTGGGTCAACTGAAGTAGGTAAAATTCTTTTTTCACAAAGCGCTTCAAGTTTAAAAAAATTAAGTTTAGAACTTGGTGGCAATGCCCCTTTTATTGTTTTTGAAGATGCCGATATTGATAAAGCAGTTGAGGGAGCAATTAATTCAAAATTTAGAAATTCTGGACAAACATGTGTTTGTGTTAATAGGATTTTAATTCATGATGATATTTATAATCAATTTAGTCTTAAGCTATGTAATGAAGTTTCAAAATTAAAAGTTGGAGATGGATTTGATAAAGATGTTAAAATTGGTCCAATGATAAATAAAAAGGCAATTTCCAAAACAAATAGTTTTGTTGAAGATTCAATTAAAAAAGGTGGAGAAATTCTAACAGGAGGTAATCCAATTGGTGATTGTTTTTTCGAACCAACTGTAATTGGAGGTGCAAGTAATGAGATGAAGTTTTCAAAAGAAGAGATTTTTGGACCGGTTGTTCCTTTGTATAAGTTTTCTTCTGATGAGGAGGCAGTAAAAATGGCTAATGATACCATTTATGGTCTAGCATCTTATTTTTATTCTAAAAATATTTCTAGATGTTGGAAAGTTGCTGAAGAACTCGAATATGGAATGGTGGGAATTAATGAAGGGTTAATTTCTTCAGAAGTTGCTCCTTTTGGAGGAGTTAAATTCTCTGGTCAAGGAAGAGAAGGCTCTAAATATGGCATTGAGGATTATATTGAAATAAAATATATGTGTTTTGGAAATATTAAATAAACTTCATTAACGAAAAATGGAAAAATCAGAAAAACCAAGCAGGAAAAATTTCAAATATTTTCATTTAATTAATTCTAGATGGATGGATAATGATGTTTATGGACATATAAACAATGTTACTTATTATTCATATTTTGACACAACTGTAAATAAATATTTAATTGATAAAGGAGGTCTTAAAATCAAAGAGTCTTCAATAGTTGGATATGTTGTTAGTTCTAACTGTAGTTTTTTGTCAGGGATTTCTTATCCAGATGAAATTGAAGTTGGAATGAAAGTTATTAAAATTGGCCATAGTTCAGTAAAATATGGTCTTGGAATTTTTAGAAAAGGAGAAGAAAAAGTTTCAGCTTTTGGAGAATTCGTTCATGTTTTTGTTAATAGAAACTCAAAAAAACCTGTTGAAGTCCCAAAAGAAACAAAAAAAGCTTTAGAAGATATTTTAGAATAAATAATCCCCTCTATTTTTCTAAAATTAGAGGGGATTATATTTTAAATTATTTTACAAGGTCAAATCTGTCAGCATTCATAACTTTATTCCACACAGAAATAAAATCGTCAACAAATTTTTCTTTGTTATCGTCTTGAGCATATAACTCACAATAAGATCTTAAAATGGAATTAGAACCAAAAACAAGATCTACAGATGTAGCTTTCCATTTCAATTTCCCAGACGATCTATCAATTATTTCATAGCTATTTTCCCCAGTCACTTTCCATATATTATTCATATCCATTAGATTACTATAGAAGTCATTTGACAATACCCCTTCAGTATCTGTAAAAACCCCTTCTTTGGAATTTTTAAAATTAGCTCCTAATACTCTCATACCTCCAATTAAAACAGTCATTTCTGGAGCAGTTAACCCTAATAATTGAGATCGGTCCAACATCATTTCTTGAGCGTTTTCGGAATATTCACTTTTGATAAAATTTCTGAATGGATCAGATAATGGTTCAAGTGGAGCGAAAGAATTAGAGTCAGTCATTTCAATAGTTGCATCACCTCTTCCTGAAGAAAAAGGAACTTTTTTATCAAATCCTGCGTTTTTAGAGGCCTCTTCAATCGCAAGGTTTCCAGCTAAGACAATTACATCAGCAATACTTATATTAAATTCAGAAGCAATTGGTTCAAGTACTGATAATGTTTTTGAAAGTCTTTCGGGTTCGTTTGCTTCCCAATTTTTTTGAGGATTAAGTCTAATTCTCCCTCCATTTGCACCTCCGCGCAAATCAGATCCTCTAAAAGTTCTTGCGCTATCCCATGCAATTGTAATTTTATCAGATATAGACAAATTAGTTTCTGAAATTTTTCTTTTTACTGATTCAACATCATAATTAGAATTTCCTTTTGGAATTGGGTCTTGCCATATAAGATCTTCAGACGGGACACTCGGTCCAATATACCTAGTTTTTGGACCCATATCTCTGTGAGTTAGTTTAAACCAAGCTCTTGCGAATGTTTCAGAAAGGTAATCATGGTCTTCTTTAAATTTCAATGAAATTTCTCTATAGATTGGATCTTCCCTCATAGCCATATCTGCATCAGTCATTATTGGATTTTTTCTAATTGATGGATCATTTGCATCAATGGGCTTGTCTTCTTCTTTTATATCAGTTGGCTCCCATTGCCATGCACCAGCAGGGCTTTTTGCCAACTCCCAATTGTGATTAAACAACATTTGGAAATATCCATTATCCCATTTTGTTGGGTTAGTAGTCCATGCACCTTCAATACCACTTGTAACAGCATCTTTCCCAACTCCAGTTCTTGTTGGATTGGACCATCCAAGTCCTTGTTCTTCAATAGATGCGCCTTCAGGCTCAGCCCCCAAAATATTGGCATCTCCATTTCCATGTGCTTTTCCAACAGTATGACCCCCTGCTGTAAGAGCAACGGTTTCCTCATCATTCATAGCCATTCTTGCAAAAGTCTCTCTGATATGAAGAGCAGTTCTTAAAGGATCAGGATTTCCATTTACACCTTCAGGGTTTACATAAATTAATCCCATGTGAGTCGCTGCCAAGGGGTTTTCCATTGTAGATGCGTTATTAAGATCAGAATATCTCTGTTCACTTGGAGCCATAAATTCTTTTTCTGGACCCCAATAGATATCCTTTTCAGGATGCCATATATCAGAACGACCATATGAAAAGCCAAACATTTTTAGACCCATACTTTCGTATGCAATGTTACCAGCTAGAATAAATAAATCAGCCCAACTGATTTTATTGCCATATTTTTTTTTGATCGGCCATAAAATCCTTCTTGCTTTATCAAGACTGGTATTATCCGGCCATGAATTTAATGGAGCGAATCTTAAGTTTCCTGTACCAGCTCCACCTCTACCATCAGATATTCTATATGATCCGGCTGCATGCCATGCCATTCTTATCATTAATCCACCATAATGTCCCCAATCAGAAGGCCACCACTCTTGAGAGGTTGTCATCAGACTATGCATATCATTTTCAAGAGCTTTATAATCCAAGTTTTTAACGGATTGACGGTAATCATATCCATTTTGGTAAGGATTAGTTTTGGTGTCATGTTGATTAAGCATATCAAGGTTAAGCGCTTTTGGCCACCATTTAGTGGGAGAAGTGTCTATACTTGTACTTCCACCGTGCATCACAGGGCATTTACCTGATTTGAAATTTTCCATCTTTAGTTTATTTTTTATGAATTTAGTAATTTACAATAATAGTTAAAAGCAAAAGTTATTTTTATAATTTATTTGACTATAAGAATAAATTATAGAAAAATAAAAAACCCTTCAATTGAAGGGTTTTACTTTAATTTAAGAAATAATTAAGTATTATTTAAATTTTGCTAATCTAACCATCATCCATGTTCCTTTAATTTTTCTAATTGAGGAAACATTTTTATTAAATTGAGCAAATAATGGATCAGCATATATTCTTTTAGTTTGTTTCAAAGAGGCTTCAATGCTTGGCGCTCCCATCCAAATAAAATGAGAAAAATCTTCAGATTGACCAAGGATTGGCATACCTACCCCATAAGAACCAACAATTTTTTCTTTTTTCTCCATTTTACTTGACATTGAAGTAAATTCTTTTACATACGTGCCTGGATCTGACACATCTAAATCATAAATCATAAATACTTGATCAGGTGACCAGTCTCCTTTATACCAAATAGGCGTTCCAACATAGGTGGATTTTAATTCAGTGACAGATCTCATTTTAGATTGTAAAAGTTGAGTCATTTTTGATCCTGCTGCGGAAGTTACAAAAGAGTTTAAATCTTTTTCAGTCATGAAATCAAAATTAACAATATGAGTAGAATCGTCATTTCCAGCAAATAAAACTTGAAATAAGTTACATGTCCCATTTATTTGATTACCCCAATCAGAATTAATCATTTCTTGTAATATAGAAACTACCATTTCAGGCTGATCTGTTTTAAACTTGTAGAAAGCTACATATTGGGAAGTAGCAATATTTGAGATAAACAAACAAATCATTAATAAAATCAATTTTTTCATTATATATTTTTTAAAAATTAGAGAGTAAACTTATGCATTTTTTTTTAAATCAAGTAAACTAAATATTTATAAATCTTTAAGGAATTATTTTTTCCATTCTTTGATTCCCCATACTTTGCCGGCATTAATAGCTCCAAGATATCTGTCTAAATGCATCTTATCCATTTCATCTGAATCTCCATATTTTATTCTGAGTTTAGAAAGGCGTTTATGCATTTGATTCTTAATTTCTGTGAAAGCAGGATCATCATAAATATTATTCATTTCAGAAGGATCATTTTTTAAATCATACATTTCCCATTTATCTATATCATAATAAAAATGAATTAATTTGTAGCGATCCGTTCTAACTCCGTAATGCCTTTTAACCATATGCACTGACGGATACTCATAATAAGTGTAGTAAATTGCATCTCTCCATTCTGATGATTCTTTACTTACAATTTTTCTGAAAGATTCTCCTTGAATATCGGAAGGCTTTTCGACATTGGCATAATCAAGAAATGTTGGAGCAAAATCTAAATTTTGTATTAGTTCATTAATTTCAGATCCAGGTTTAATTTCTTTGGGATATTTCATCAATATTGGAGTTCTTAAGGACTCTTCATACATAAACCTTTTATCAAACCAACCATGCTCACCAAGATAGAACCCTTGATCAGATGTATAAACAACTATTGTGTTTTCAGAAAGGCCATTTTGATCTAAGTAATCTAAAACTTCACCTACCCCATCATCTACAGATTGGATAGTTCGTAAATAGTCTTTTAGGTATCTGTTAAATTTCCATAATGCTAAATCTTTACCCTTTAAATTAGCTGCTCTCATAGCCTCATTTTTTGGAGTGTATGCATTTAACCATGCTTCTTTTTGTTCAGGGGTGAATCTTTCTAGTTCTTTAGCAAATCTTGTATCTCTTCCAAAAGGATCTGTAAGAAGTTTAAAATCATGTCCCCACCTTCCGTGGCCTCCTTGACCATGAGTCACTGCAAGTTGTTCCTCTGAAGCTGCAATCATCATCTCCTGAGCTGCAGCTGCAGGTCTTCCTTTATAATTATCAAAAAAATTTGAAGGGAAATCAAAAGTTTTATCATCAAAAAGAGTTAGATACTTTTCTTCTGATTGCCAATTTCTATGAGGTGCTTTTTGATGATATAGTAATAGAAAAGGTTTATTTTTTTCTCTTTTATTTTTTAACCAATCTAAACTCAAATGGGTCGTTATAGTTGTTACGTATCCTTGGATTCTTTCCATAACGCCATTAACAATAAAATCCGGATTGTAATAATGACCTTGACCAGGTAGGACAGCAGAATAATCAAAACCCTGGGGCAAACCTCTTAAATGGATTTTACCAATCAATGCAGTTTGATAACCAGATGCTTGTAATTGTTTTGCAAAACTATCTTGATCCCAGTTAAAATCTTGAATATTGTCTACTTTACCATTTACAAAACTGTGCTTTCCAGTTAGCATTACTGCTCTACTTGGGGCACATATGGAGTTTGTTACAAATCCATTTTTGAAAATAGCTCCTTCTTTTGCGATTCGATCAATATTTGGTGTATTATTTAAATTATAACCATATGCACTTACAGCTTGATAAGCATGGTCATCTGACATAATAAATAAGATGTTTGGTCTTTCATCAATTTTGTCACAAGAAAAGAATAGTAGTAGAAAAGTAAGAGTTAAAAAAAATATATTTTTCATTATGTTATTTAGAGTTTTATTGATTTAAAATTTATAACAAAATATTAAATTTTAATAACATTATGAGTTTTTAAATTTTTTTTTGTAGAAATTAAGTAGATTTAAAGAAATTAATTTACACAAAACATGAAATATAAATATATAACTTTAGTCATATTCATTTTTTTATCTTGTATGGAAGAAAATAAAAAACAAATCGAAAATCAATTATATCATATTGTTCTATTTCAATTCAAAGATTCTACCTCTGAAGCGAAAATAGAAATTATTAAAAAAGCCGCATTAGAGTTATCTAAAATTAAAGGAGTTGAAAACTTGACATGGGGTCAAAATGTTTCTCCTGAAAAACTTAATAAAGGTCTAACTCATAGTTTAACTATGACATTTAAAAATGAATATGATAGAGATAGTATTTATTTACCGCATCCAACTCATGTCGATTTTGGTGAGGTTTTTGTTCCTGAATTAGAAAACTTAGTTGTATATGATTATTGGTCAAATAATTAAATAATAAAAAATAATGAAAAAACTCACTATAAGCTTAGGATTAATTTTTTTAGCATTTGGTTTAACCTCTTGTAAAAAAATAGAAGAAGTTCCATCTGATAAAGACATAAGAATGGAGTGGTGGAGAGACGCAAAATTTGGTATGTTTATCCATTGGGGACTTTATGCTATTCCTGCTGGTGAATGGAAAGGTCAAAAATTAGAAAAAGGCAAAATAGGGGAATGGATAATGCATAGTCTAGATATTGATATTTCAGAATATGAGAAGCTTGCTAATGAATTTAATCCTATCAAATTTGATGCTAGTAAGTGGGTTAAAATAGCAAAAGATGCTGGAATGAAATATATAGTTATTACATCAAAACATCATGATGGGTTTTCTCTTTGGGATTCTAAAGTAAGTGATTATGATGTAATAGATGCCAGTCCTTATAAAAGAGATATTCTTATGGAATTAACAAATGCTGCTAATGAGGCTGGTATCAAAATGTGTTTTTACTATTCTATTATGGATTGGCATCATCCTAATGCAGAATCCCCGAAAAATTATAAACATCAAAATAATCCTGATGCTAATTGGGATAATTACAGAGAAAACTATATGATACCTCAAATTACAGAATTAGTAAAAAAATATAAACCTGCTGTATTGTGGTTTGACGGAGAGTGGATTCCTGAATGGACGGAAAAACAAGGTAGTGATTTATATAATTATTTAATGGATTTAGATCCCAAGTTAATAATTAATAATAGAATTAGTAAAGCCAGGGAGGGAATGAGTGGGATGAATAAATATGATGATGCCGCTGGTGATTTTGGTACTCCTGAACAAGAGATTCTAGAAGAAACTTCTGACTATGATTGGGAATCATGCATGACTATGAATGATACATGGGGATATAGAAAAGATGATGATAATTGGAAGTCTTCAGAACAATTAATTTATAATTTAATTGATGTGACTGCGAAAGGGGGGAATTATTTACTTAATGTTGGGCCTATGGCTGATGGTGAAATCCCCCAGGAGTCTATCTCCAGATTAAAGGATATTGGGAATTGGGTAAAAATTAATGGTGAGGCAATTTATTCTTCATTAAGATGGAAACCTTTTAAAAAAGACAATATTTATTTTACTTTAAGTAAAGATGAAAAATTTATTTATGCAATTTTAACTGAAAAAATTAGTGATGGCAAAATTAAAATTAATGGATTTTTACCTTTAAAGGACTCTGAAATAATTCATTTAGGTACTAATAAAAAAGTTAAATGGGAAAAACTCTCTGAAACTAAATTTTCATTAAGTTTCCCTCAAATTGAAAATTTTGGTTTTGCCCAAACTCTAAAAATCAGAGTCAAGTAGAAATGCAGAATGTAAAAAAAATTAATTGGGGAATTCTCGGATTAGGAAATATTGCCCACAAATTTGCTGAAGATTTAATTTTAGTTGATGATGCAAAAATTATTTCAGTTGCATCTTCAAGTATCGATAGAGCTAAAATTTTTAGTAAAAAGTTTAAAGTCAAAAACTCATACGACTCTTATCAAAAACTCATAAATGATAAAGAAATTGATGTTATTTATATTGCAAGTATAAATACTTTACATATTGAATGGACAATTAAATCATTAGAGAAAGGAAAGGCAGTATTGTGTGAGAAACCCTTGGCAATGAACCCTGCAGATGTAAAAAAAATGATTGCTACTTCAATTAAAAATAATGTTTTCCTAATGGAAGCTCTTTGGTCTCGTTTTAATCCTTCAATTTCTAAAGTAAAAGAATTGATAGACAATGGTTTAATTGGAGAGGTAAAATATATATATTCTGAATTTTCTTTTTTATTAAAAAAAATGAATAAAAAACACAGATTATTAGATCCAAAGAAAGGACCTGGGTCACTTGTAGATATTGGAATATATCCTATTTTTCTCTCCTATCTTTTATTAGGAAAGCCAAAAGATGTTGTCGCTAAGGCACATTATTTTAATAATAAAGCAGATATTCAAATCTCTATGATTTTCCATTACCAAAATGCACAATCAGTTATGTATTCCGGAATAGTAAATAATTCAGATAATGGAGCTAAAATTTGTGGAACAAAAGGTGAAATATATCTAAATTCAAGATGGCATGAAACAGATTCTTTTATATTAGTTAATGAAATGGAAAAACAAATTTTTGAAATTCCAAAAAAAGGCCGAGGGTATACTCACGAAATAGAGGAAGTTAATAAGTGTCTTAAAAAAAATAAAATTGAAAGTTCATTATGGTCACATAAAAATTCATATGAATTATCTCAATTAATTAATCAAATAAGAATTTCATCAAATCAATAAAAATATTAAATTTACTTTCCAGTAAATTTAATATAATTAAAACACTAAACTAAAATGAAAAACATTATACTTTTTTTATCAATATTATTCTTATCTAATTTAAGTGCACAAAAATTCAAGTCTTTAGATATAAGCCCAATGGATATGGTTTTTTCTCCAAATCCAGAGTTGTCTGCAAGAATAATTTATAGTAGACCGCAGTTGAAAGGCAGAGATATGGGGAAATTAGCTCCAAATGGTAAAATATGGAGAACTGGTGCAAATGAATCTACAGAGTTAGAATTATTCAATGATGCTAATATTAATGGGAATTTTGTAAAAAAAGGTAAATATTCAATTTTTACAATACCAGGTAATGATGAGTGGACTTTTATTTTGAATTCTAAACTTTTTACATGGGGGGCATATGGATATGATAGTTCTAATGATGTATTGAGAATAAAAATTAAGTCATCCAATTCTAATCAATCAATTGAGGCATTATCAATTGCGATGGAAGATAATGATAATGGATTTGATATGTATATGGCATGGGGTACAATGAGATTAAAAATCCCTTTTACCAAATAAAACTAAAAAAATTAGTCATGAAAAAATTAAAAATATTTTTGAGTTTAAGTTTATTTACCTTTTTATTATTTAGTTTAAATGCCCAAAATGAAAAAATTTCCTTATTTAATGGAGAAAATTTAGATGGATGGATAAACCATGGTGAAGAATTATGGTATGTCTCTGATGGAGAAATTATATGTGAAAGTGGTCCAAAAGGGGAATATGGATACTTATCGACAAAAAAATATTATGATGACTTTATATTAACTGTTGAATTTAAACAGGAAGCTAATGGTAATAGTGGTATTTTTTTTCGATCAACATTAGAAGGAACAAAAATTACTGGTTGGCAAGCTGAGGTTGCTCCTCCAGGTAGTAACTCAGGAGGGATATATGAGTCTTATGGTAGAGGTTGGTTAATTAAGCCTGATCCATCAAAAGATAAAGCCTTAAAAATGGGAGAATGGAATAAAATGATGATAAAAGTTGTGGGAGACGATGTTGAGACATGGCTAAATGGTACTCAAATGATTTCTTTTACCGATGAAAAAATTGGGAATGGTAAAGGTTCTATTGCTCTTCAAATTCACTCTAAGGACGGAGGAGACAAAATTAAAGTTAGATGGAGAAATTTATATATTGAGAATTTATAAATTTTATGAATAATACAAGTTCCTTTTATCATGTAGTATATTTCTGGTTGAAAAAATCTAAAGATTATGGAGATACTAATAAACTTGTAAATGATTTAAAAAAATTTATTGGTGAAAATAAGCAAGTAGTTACCTCTTTTATTGGATTACCTGCGGGGACAAAAAGAGGTGTTGTTGATAATAGTTATGATGTAAGTTTGATTGTTACTTTTAATTCGAAAGAAGAACAAGAAGTTTATCAAAACGATCCTACTCATTTGAGTTTTATTGACAAGGCAAGTAATTTATGGGAAAAAGTTCAAGTATTTGATTCTATAAAAACATAAACTAGTCAAAATAACTACTTATCCCGATTTCTCGGACTTCTGAACCTTTTATATCTTTTAGACTATCCCCTAAAATATTTCTAATAGAGTCACCAATTTTTAAAATTTTATAAACCATTTTTAGATTCGAATTTGAAATTTCATTTGTTTCAGAAGGATCTTCTTTTAAGTTATATAATTCGTGAGAATTTATTTCATTTTGGTCATAATTAATTGGTAAGCCATCATCCCTTCCCATTCTACCATTTAAAGATCTATATTTATGAGGGAAATAAAGTTTATAATCTAAATGTCTAATTGCATGAAGTTCATTTGTATTGTAATAAAAGAAAAAATTTTGATGAGGAGATTTTTCGGTTTCTCCCTTTAACAAAGGAACTAGAGAAAGACCATCAATTTTTTTATCTGGCAATGCACTTTTAGTAAAATCTGCGATTGTAGGCAACCAATCAATCCCCATCGCAGGGGCTTCAATTTTAGTATTTTTTTTAATCTCGTTAGGGTAATATACTATTCCAGGCACTCTATGCCCTCCTTCCCAACTAGTGCCTTTGCCTTCTTTATATATTCCAGCAGAACCTGAATGAGTTCCATATGAAAGCCATGGGCCATTATCAGAGGTAAAGATAATAATTGTGTTTTTTTCTAAATCTCTTTCTTTTAGGGCTTTAATTATTTGACCAACGGAATTATCAATTTCTTGAATCACATCTCCATATAGTTTTCTCTTTGAAGTGCCTTTAAATTTTTCACTTACAAAAAGAGGAACATGGGGTTGGGGGTGAGATAAAAATAAAAAGAAAGGATTTTTTTTATTTTTTTCAATAAAAGCAATAGATCTTTCAGTTAGTGCTTGGGTTAAAAATGTTTGATCTTTTAGTACTTTTAGTTTTGTTTCATTTTCATATAAAAATATATCGGAAAAATTAAAAACTGGACCCTGTTGTGGGTGGAAAGGCCACATATCATTTGAATATAAGATGCCATAAAATTCGTCAAATCCTTGCTTTCTTGGTAAGAATTCAGGGGCATCCCCTAAATGCCATTTTCCAAAAATTCCAGTTTTATAATTTTGTTTTTTTAACATCTCAGCAATAGTAGTTTCATTTGGATTTAACCCGAATTTATTTTTTGGCATATAAGCATTGAAAACGCCAATTCGATCTGCATAGCAACCAGTCATGATCGATGCTCGTGAAGCAGAGCAAACAGGATTGGTAGCATAATATGAAGAAAAAATTGCTCCGTTAGCCGCCAAACTGTCAATATTTGGTGAATATATGTCTTTAGCTCCATAACAACTTAAATCATTGTAGCCTTGGTCATCAGTTAAGATAAAAATGATATTAGGTTTTTTTTTAATCTTTTGACAAGAAAAAAGTATAAATTGTAATATAAAAAGGAATGTGAAAAATTTTAAATACCTCATTACTATGAATAGGCAGGTGATATACAATTTTCAAAAGAATGGTATTTACTTTCAGCAGCCCATCTCATTCCTCTTTTTTGAATTTCCATTATTTCAAAAATTTCAAATTCCTTCAGATGATGGCCAATAGATTGATAAAATACTCTTCCTTTCCCATAATTTTTTTTCCATGCGACTGGCATCGTTGAACCACCAATACCTTCTTCATATTTATCATAAAATTTAGAGGTTGCTAAAACTTTTACATTTGGGTCAACTAATAAATAATACTGCTCCGTATTAACTGCAGTAAAATCATTTATTCCAGATGTGATGTAATCATTTTTATCAATAATTTTAACATTAAAATCAATAAAATTTCCTGGATGCTTTATAAAAAATCCACCGACCATAGACTGGAATTGTTGAACCTGTCTATAAAATTTTCCTTGTGGCACGAAGGAGTCACCAATTCCTCCATGCCATCCAGTAAAGCCAACTCCCGAGTAAATTGTTTTAATTAAACCTTTTAATTGGTTTGCAGTTGGATTACCCATTGTCATAGCTTGAACAATTAGATCAAAATCCTTCATTTTTACTTCATCCTCATAAATATCTAAAGTCTCTGATAATGTAACAATTGCACCTTCTGATTCAAAAAAAGGAACAAATAGTTCTTTAGATTCTTGAGGGAAATGTCCTTTCCAACCACCGTATACAAATAATACTTTTTTGTTTTTGAGGGATGGCTCAGGATTAGCATTAGTAACATTTTCAAAATAAGTTTTTGGTATTATAAATGGAACTGTACTCGCAGCTAAGGTTTTATTAAAAAAGTTTCTTCTTGATATATATTTTTTCATATTAAAAAGTTTTTATTATTCTATAATGTATATGGTTTTCTATAAAATTTTGTTTTTAAAAAATTAGCCCTGCTATTATCTATAAACTCTTCTTTAACAGGGTCCCAATTTAGTGTTTCCCTGAGTTCATAAGCTATATTTCCCAATTGACAAACAGAAGCACTTCTATGTCCTATTTCAACGTCGCAGATAGGGAGTGAATTATTTTTTATTGAAGTTATCCAGTCTTTAAGATGATCGTCAGAGAAATAAACTCTGGTGTCACTTTTTTTTAATGATTTTTTTACCAATCCTTTTATGTTTGAATCTAAATATTCACGACTTACATCAAGAGTCCCTTTGGAGCCTATGAATCGAACTCCAAAACCTCTGTAAAAATCTTCGTGAACAACTTCAACTCCATTTTTGTAAGTCATCTGAAGTCCCCTAACAGCATTTGGTTCTCTTGGAGGAACAAGTTTAACGGGTCCACTATTATCCATATCTAGTGCCCATTGGACAATGTCAAACATATGGGCTCCCCAATCAGCTAAAATACCACCTCCAAATTCTTTATACCATCTCCATCTAGGAAAAAAATCAGCATCTACCAAAGTAGAATGATAAGATCTCATTTGAGCTGGACCAATCCATCTATCCCAATCAATTGTTGAGGGTGTTGGTTGATATGGGAGGTTACATTTAGCAGACGGGTTGCCAACATTTACAATTGCTTTTTCTATTTTGCCTAAATACCCATTTCTAATTAAATCAACAGCATGTCTGAAATTATGACTTGATCTTTGCATGCTTCCAGTCTGAAGGATTTTTTTAAATTTTCTTGAAGCACTTACCATCTCTCTTCCTTCATCAATAGTGTGAGACAATGGCTTTTCACAATAAACGTGCTTCCCTGATTTTATTGAATTAATTGTCATTATTGCATGCCAATGATCGGGAGTTGCAATAATTACTCCATCTATATCATCTCTTTGAATAAGTTCTTTATAATCTAAATAGGTATCTAATTGATTTTTTTGATTATTAAATTCCTTGACAGATTTATTGAAATTTATTTGGAACTCTTCCATTTTTTTTGAATTCACTTCACTTGCAGCAACAATTTGAGTTTCAGGTAATTTTATAAAACCTGAAGCAAGCCATCTACTCTGAGTACCAGCTCCTATAACTCCAATTGAAAATTTATCACTTGGAGCAACAAATCCTTTACCTAAAACATGACGAGGAATTACAGTGATTCCACCCATAGTTATTGCAGACTTTTTTAGGAAAGACCTTCTAGAATTTTTCATTTGTTTTGTTTAGTTATATGAAATTTAATAAATTTTTTTTAAAATTTAATTCATTAAATAGATTTAGAATTCTTAGATTTAAAAAAATCTAATACAAAATGAAAAAAAACTTACTATTATCTATTTTATTTTCTTTAATTATTTTTGGGTGTTTTGATAATTCAAAAAAAATAAATAAACTAGAATTAACAGAAGGATCTGCTTTAAACGAAGGGGTTTCTCAGGAAAGACTTTTACGTATTGATGATTATTTGGAAAAATCAATTGAGGACTCAATTATTCCAGGCGCAGTAGCTTTAGTTACTCGAAATGGGAAAATTATTTATCATAAGGCCTTTGGATATGAGAATTTTTCTGAAAAAATACCTTTTGAAAAAAATGATATTTTTAGAATTGCATCAATGACTAAAGCTATTACTTCCCTTGCGGTTGTTATGTTATGGGAAGAAGGAAAATTTTCACTTGATGATCCAATAGAAAAATTTATTCCTGAATTTAAAGATCATCAAATATTAGATAAGTTCAATAAAAGGGACTCAACATACACAACAAAAAAAGCTAAAAGTAAAATAACAATTAGAAATTTATTAACTCACTCCTCAGGGATGGGTTATGGATTTATAGATTCTAATCCAGCTATGAAAGCAATATTTACCAAAAACAACAAGAAGTTTATGAAAAATGGGGTGATGTGTTTTTGTGATGAGGACGTTAAAATTCAAAATATAATCAAAAATGTTGCAAAATATCCCTTACACCATGAGCCTGGTGAGAAATGGACATATTCAGTTGGACTTGATGTTTTAGGATATCTTATTGAGTTGCAGTCAGGATTATCATTAAGTGATTTTTTTCAAACCAGAATCTTTAGTCCTTTGGGTATGGGCGATACTCAATTTTATATTCCTAAAAATAAAGAGAATAGGCTTGTTTCAGTTCAAACAAAAAAGCAAAATAAATGGGTTGATTTTGAGGACGAAAGGTTTAATGTAAACTATCCTATTAGTGGCTCTAAAACAACTTTTTTTGGTGGATGTGGCCTCACAAGTACAGTAGAGGATTATGCAAAATTTATGCAAATGATTTTGAATAAAGGGAAATATAATAATGCTCAAATAATTGGCAAGAAAACATATGAGACACTTGTAACTGGGCAAGGATATTTTTCTTCTTGGGGTGATTCAGAATCATCATTGGCATTTAGTCTTTTAAATGAAAAAGATTTTGCAAAAGGGGTTGGAGGAAGTGTTGGATCATTAGGAACAGGAGGATATTGGAATACAAGTTGTGTTGCAGACCCAAAGGAAAATCTTATTGCTATTATATATAAGCAGACTCAAAATATTAGTGATCCTACTTCAGGAGTTTTCAGAAGGTTAGTTTTTCAATCAATTATTGATTAAAACTTTAATATATGACAAAAATGTTTATATTTATTTCCTCAAAAAAACCATAAAAAAATGAAAAAAATAATTTTATTAATCTTTGCTAGTTCTTTATTAATTAATTCTTGCGCTATTTTTAAAAGCACTAAAAAAGATCCCCTCTTAGGGAAATTTAATATTACCCTTTTTGATACTCCAATGGGTGATATACCACTAGTTCTTGAAGTAAATAAGACTGATGGTGAATACTCTGCCTTAATTAATGGGGAAGGACAGTTGGATGGTGTTTTTGAAGTTGACGCTACAACTGTTTCAGAAAATAATTTAAGTATTGATGCTGCAGCAGGGGGAATGGAATTCACTTTGGAGATGCAAATTAATGAAGACCAAATAACGGGTTCTGTTATGGATCTAGATATTAAAGGGGAAAGAATTGTCGAGTAATAATAGTTTAATTTTTATTTAACAATTATGTATTCCATTGGATTTGATATAGGTAGCTCATCTGTAAAAGCCGCCTTGGTTGAAAAAGATACTGGTAAAGTCATTTCAGTTGTAAAAAAACCTGATGATGAAATGACAATCAAGTCTTTAAATAATGGCTGGGCTGAACAAGATCCATTTTTATGGTGGGAATATGTTTGTCAAAGTTCAAAAGAATTAATTAAAAAAACTGGAGCAAATCCTAATGATATATTAACCATTGGCATTGCATATCAAATGCATGGTTTAGTTATTGTTGATGAAAATTTAAAACCTTTAAGGGATTCAATTATTTGGTGTGATAGTAGAGCTGTTGAAATAGGGGAAAAGGCATTTAATGAACTTGGTGAATCACATTGTAAAGAATACTTATATAATTCCCCAGCAAATTTTACAGCTTCTAAGTTAAAATGGGTCATGGAAAATGAACCAGAAATTTATAAAAAAATATATAAATTTATGTTACCAGGAGATTTTATTGCCCTTATGTTTTCTGGAACAATTCAATCAACTCCATCAGGCCTCTCTGAAGGGATTTTATGGGATTTTAAAAATAAATCTATTGCTAATTCAGTTTTAGAAAAATATAAAATCTCAAATAAATTAGTTCCAGAGATAGTCCCTACTTTTAGTGTTCAAGCTTTGGTTAATCAAAATGGAGCAGAAAGTTCTGGTCTAGCAGTTGGAACAAAAATAACATATAGAGCAGGTGACCAGCCAAATAATGCATTAGCTTTAGCAGTATTGAATCCAGGGCAAGTTGCTGCCACAGGGGGTACTTCAGGGGTAGTATACGGAGTTACTAAAAGCAAGAATATTAAAGAGATGACAAGGATTAATTCTTTTGCTCATGTAACATATAATAACAATAATCAAATTCTTGGGAAACTCTTGAATATAAATGGAGCTGGAATTCAGTATAGTTGGTTAAAGAAAATTTTAAGAATTGATAGTTATGAGTTAATGAATGAAATGTCGGAAGAAATACCAATTGGTTGTGACAACTTACAAGTCTTCCCTTTTGGAAACGGTTCTGAGAGAATTTTTGAAAATAAAATATTAGATTCTAATTTTAAAAATATCAATTTCAATATCCACTCGCCAGGACATATGTGTCGAGCAACATTAGAAGGAATCGCTTTTTCATTCAATTATGGAATAGATATTTTGAAAAATGATGGATTGGAAATAAATGTACTTAAAGTTGGTAATGATAATCTTTTTAAATCTAAAGTCTTCACTAAAACTTTAGCTTGTCTTATAGACTCGCCCATTGAAAGATATAATACTACTGGGGCAGTGGGATCAGCAAGAGCAAGCAGTGTGGATGAAAACTCAATAAATGATTTGTCTGATAAAATTTCAAATCAAGATTTTGTTGATTCCACTATTTCTGAAAATAGAGATCTATATCTAAAAGCGTATATTAACTGGAAAAATAATTTAGAAATTTTAATTAAAAATAAATGAATTCAAATAAAGAATATTTTAAGGGGATTAATAAAATTCCTTTTGAAGGGAAGGAATCGGATAATCCTTTAGCCTACAAGTTTTATGACCCAGAGAGAGTTGTTGCTGGAAAAAAATTAAAAGATCATTTTAAATTCGCTATGGCCTATTGGCATACACTTTGTAATGAGGGGGGGGACCCTTTTGGATCAGGAACTCAAGTTTTCCCATGGAATACATCAAATGATCCTGTTCAAAGAGCAAAAGATAAAGCCGATGCAGCTTTTGAATTTCTTGAAAAGATGGGTTTTGATTATTTTTGTTTTCATGATGTAGATTTAGTTGATGAAGCTGATGATTTGGCTAAAACTGAGAAAAGACTCCATGAGGTTTCTGATTATATAAAACAGCATCAAATTAATTCTGGTAAAAAGGTTCTTTGGGGAACCGCTAATTGTTTTACAAACCCTCGATATATGAATGGTGCCTCAACTAATCCTGATTTCAAGGTAGTTGCTAGGGCCTCAGCTCAAATTAAAATTGCATTAGATATAACTATGAAGTTGGGTGGTGAAAATTATGTTTTTTGGGGAGGAAGAGAGGGATATATGTCTCTTTTAAATACCGATATGAAAAGGGAGACTGAGCATATGGCAAATTTTCTTGGAATTTCAAGAGATTATGCAAGAAGTAAGGGATTTAAAGGCAACTTTTTTATTGAACCAAAACCTGCTGAACCTTCCAAACATCAATATGATTTTGATTCTGCTACAGTTGTAGGGTTTTTGAATAAATATGGATTAGAAAAAGATTTTAAAATTAATATTGAAGTTAACCATGCTACTCTAGCACAACATACTTTTCAACATGAACTTCAAGTTGCTGCTGATGCAGGCATGCTTGGAAGTGTGGATGCAAATAGAGGGGATTATCAAAATGGGTGGGATACCGATCAATTTCCAAATAATGTTTTAGAAGTTACTGAAGCAATGTTGGTGATTCTTTCAGCTGGAGGTCTTCAAGGAGGGGGCGTCAATTTTGACGCAAAATTGAGAAGAAACTCAACAGACTTGGAGGATACATTTATTGCTCATATTTCTGGCGTTGATACTTTTGCAAAAGCATTAATTGCTGCTGATGCTATTAAGTCAAATTCTATTTTTGATAAATTACGTAGGGAAAGATATTCCTCTTTTGATAGTGGTGTTGGAAAAGATTTTGAAGATGGTAAGTTAAGTTTATTAGACCTTTATAAATGGTCATACAAAAATCAGGATATAGAAATGAAAAGTGGTAAACAGGAGTTATACGAAAGTATTATAAATCAATTTATATAAATTATCAAATTTTAATGACTTCAATTCTAGAAACTTTTGATTGGGTAGTTTTAGCTATGTATTTTTTGGCTCTAATTGGTGTAGCAGTTTGGGTGGTTATTCAAAAAAATAAAAATACTGAGGATTATTTTTTAGCTGGCAGAAATGTTGGATGGTTTGTGATTGGAGCATCTATCTTTGCATCAAATATTGGATCTGAACATGTTGTAGGTCTTGCTGGAACTGGAGCTGAGTCTGGAATGCCAATGGCACACTATGAGTTGCACGCTTGGATAGTTCTTCTCTTGGGATGGGTTTTCTTACCTTTTTATATGAGAAGTGGTGTATTTACTATGCCAGAATTTCTAGAAAAAAGATTTGATAGTAGATCCAGATGGTTTTTATCTGTATTTTCTTTATTGGGTTATGTTATTACTAAAGTTTCTGTTACAATCTATGCAGGAGGTATTGTTGTTTCTGAATTAATAGGAATACCTTTTTGGTACGGAGCTTTAGGAATTGTTCTTTTTACTGGTATATACACAATTATTGGAGGAATGAAAGCAGTTATATATACCGAAACTTTACAAACAATTATTTTAATTTTTGGGTCAGTAATTATAACTTATTTGGGCCTTCAAGAAGTAGGAGGATGGTCATCTCTTAGAGAAACAGTTGGGCCAGATCATTTTAATATGTGGAGGCCAATTTCTGATCCCGATTTTCCTTGGACTGGTATGCTTTTTGGTGGAACTATTGTTGGAATATGGTATTGGTGTACTGATCAATATATTGTTCAAAGGACTTTGGCAGCAAATAATATAAAAATAGGAAGAAGAGGTGCTATTTTTGCAGCATACTTAAAGATTTTACCCATATTTATTTTTTTAATTCCTGGGGTTATTGCTTTTGCTTTACATAAACAGGGTGTCATTCAACTTGAAAGGAGCGATGAGGCCTTTCCTCTTCTAGTTAAGACTCTTCTCCCAGTTGGAGTAAAAGGTTTAGTTGCTGGTGGATTGATGGCTGCTTTGATGAGTTCTTTGGCTTCGGTTTTTAATTCATGTTCAACAATATTTACTATGGACATATACAAAATTATAAGTCCCAAAAGTACCGAACGTAAATTATTAAATGTTGGAAAAATTGCAACTGCTATAATGGTTATCATGGGAATTATTTGGATTCCTATTATGGATCTGATTGGAGGAGGTGTACTATATCAGTACCTTCAAAGTGTTCAGTCATACATAGCTCCACCAGTAGCAGCAATATTCCTTTTGGGGATAATTTCAAAAAGAGTTACATCAAGTGCTGCCATTGTTACACTTTTCTCTGGACTACTAGTAGCAACACTAAGGATTTGTTCTGAAATCTTTAAAGATTCTTTGAGTGGAATAATGTATCAATTCGCCACAATCAACTTTTCTCACATGGCAATTTTTATGTTTTTATTTTCAATTTCAATATGCATTGTAACGTCAATTTTAACCACACCAAATTCAGAGATCAGTCTTCAAGGCCTTACTTTTTCTACAATTACTGATGAACAAAGAAAGAGTGCCAAAAACAGTTTCACTAATTGGGATGTCTTTTTTTCGGTATTACTAATTGCAATAGTCATTATCATCCTAACATATTTTACAGGATAAATTTTGATTTATTTAACTTCGATTGTTTTATTCAAATTAGAAATAATTAAGTCGAAATTTCCAGGCTCTACAATACTTATATTTTTTTCATTAATAAAACTTAATTCTGAAACGGATAATTTAAAATTTACCACTTTTGATTCCCCCGGACTTAATTCAATTTTTTTAAATCTTCTAAGTCGCTTAATGTCAGGGGTTAATGTAGCATAATGATCTTTTGAGTAAAGTTGTATTGTTTCTTTACCTATTCTTTTTCCTATGTTAGTTACTTTTATTGAAACATCGATATTTTCATTTTTATTAAATATTGAATCATTTAATTTAAGGTTTTCATATTTAAAATTGGTGTAGCTTAGGCCAAAACCAAATTCATAAAGTGAATTAATTTCTCCAACGTAATTATATGCGCCCTGAGAATTATTTTGAATTTCTGCAGGCTTATAATTATATGTAGTTAAGGAATTTGGAAACAAAGGGTAAGTATAAGGAAGTTTACCAGACGGATTTACTTTACCACTTATTATGTCTGCAAGGGCATCTCCGCCATAATTACCAGGTAAATATATATTAACAACACTCGCCATAAGTGGTTCAATATCAGTAATTAATCTTGGCCGACCACTATTAATAATTAAAATAATCGGTTTACCAGTTTCCGCTAATTTAATCGCTAATTTTTTTTGTAATCTGTGTAAGTTTAAATCATTCAGATCACCGGGTTTTTCTGTGTAAGTATTTTCTCCTAAGCATAAAATAATAACATCAGATTTTTTAGCTTCAGAAATAGCTTTATTGAAGTTTTTTTCATTTTGATCATAATATTGAAATTTCGGTTCCTTATCAAAATCTGCATTGAAAGGATATTCTACGCCAGATACAAATTTTACATTTTTCTTACCATAAATATTAGAAATAGATTCATAAATTGTATTATGCTTTTGAGCAAATTTTTCTGTTTTTTCACCTTGCCATGAATAAGTCCAGGCTCCATTAAGAGTTCTCATGCTGTTCCCATTTGGGCCAGTTACTAATATTTTTAAATTTTCTTTTAATGGTAAAATAGAATTGGTGTTTTTCAGTAAAGTAATACCTTCAGAGGCTGATTTATAAGCCAATTTTGCAAATTTTTCAGATCCAAAGTCTTCATAATTTTTATAATCAGTAACTGGGGTTTCAAATAATTTTAGCTCATATTTAAGTCTTAAAATTCTTTTTACAGATTCATTTATTCTTGAAATTGAAACTAAATTTTCATTAACTAATTCAAAAAGCTTGTCACAAAATTCCTCATAATCATATGGAATCATGGACATGTCAATCCCAGCATTTATTGCGATTTTAATAGCCTCTTTTCTTGAAGCTGCTACTTTATCTCTATCATGTAATTTATTGATATCTTCCCAGTCAGTTAGAATTACTCCTTCAAAACCTAATTCATCTCTTAATAATGTGGTTAGAATGTATTTGTCTGCATGAGTTGGGATTCCATTGATTAGACCAGAATTAATCATTATCGATTTTGCACCCATTTCTATTGCTGATTTGAAAGATGGAAGATGAATTTCTCTCAAAACATGTTCGGGTATGTAAGATGGAGTTCTATCTTTTCCAGTTATTGTTGTTTGATAACCTAAAAAATGTTTGATGCATGTGGCTAAATTTTCAGAACCACTAATATTATTTTCATTTCCTTGATAACCTCTTACCATTTCCATTCCCATTTGAGTAGTTATATAGGGATCTTCACCGAAAGTCTCAAACTGCCTTGGGAATCTAGGGTCTTGACCTAGATCTAGGACAGGGGAAAAGTTCCATGGAATTCCACATGCTTTGGTTTCATATGCTGTAACTTTCGCCATATTATATGCATTATCTGTATTCCAACTAGCAGCTGTTGTAATTTGCTGGGGAAACATGGTTGCTCCATCTGTGTAAGTTGCTCCATGAATAGCGTCAATACCATAAATTATTGGAATTCCTAACCTACTTTCATTAATAGCAACATTTTGAATCTCACCTATTATTTTATTCCATAATTCTGGTTTTCTAGCTTGATTATTTGCAGTATTTAATACAGATCCAATTTTATATTCTAAAATAGTTTTTCTTAATTTTTTTGAGTCAAGCTTAATTGGTTCAAATGAACTCCATTTATCAGGGCCTTCAGTAATAACTGTAAGATTAATTTGAGCCATTTGCCCAATTTTTTCTTTTAATGTCATTTGTGAAATCTGCAGATCTATTTTTGAGTCTATTTCATTATTATCTGAAGGATTTGAACAGGAGATTAGTAGGCAAAATAAAATGAAGAATTTTTTCATGATTAATTCAGGTTTAATTTTTTGTAAATATAGACTATTGACAAAACCTAATTATATATTTAAAATATAATTTTAAAAAAATTCAAAACTTTTTACAATGGTGGTCTGCAGCTTTAGTTGCAATTTGAATATTTGGTTTAACATTAACTTTATAACCAAGGGAATTGGCCCATCCTTTAGTTGCAGCGACTAATTTATTAGATTTAAAATTATTATCTTCATTATAGTCCATATCTATTTCAACAGAAATATTTAGTGAGTTAGTTATCAGCTCGGAGACATTAATACTCATTTCTGCTTCTTTCCAAAGTCTTGTCCATAGATCTTTGATTTTGGGAAAACCAACTTTTGAAAGTATATAATGCACACCTCTATTTCCGTATCTGTAGGCAATTACTGTTGCAAATTGTGTTTTTTTTGCTCTGCTTTGTGAATCTGTTCCGATGTGTATTGAAACAAAAGGGTTTTTACTTAAAATTTTTTGTGTATGAATTACAGGATCAACTTTGTTCCCTTTTATGTCTATAAAAAAATTTGATAAGGCCATAAATTAAGAGGTATTTTTAAAAAAGTAACTATTCATAAGAATTTATTATCTGATTTAATAGATTAATATTTTTGTAATTATCAATTGTATAGCTACAGCCAAGAGAAAGAAGTTTTTTTGATCTATGTGAGGTGGTAACTCCAACAACATTACAACCTGCTGTTATTCCAGCCTTTACTCCTTCAATTGAATCTTCAAAAATCAAGCATTCATCAGGTTTTAATGAGGAAAGTTTCATGACACGTAAAAACATCTCTGGATTTGGTTTTCCACTTTTAACATCTTCACCTCCAATTATAAATTTGAAATACTTATTACAATTTAATTTTTTCATTACAAACTTTATATTTTCATGACCTCCATTTGATGCTAAATTTATTATTATTTTATTCTTTTTAAGAATTTTTAAAAAATCAATAAAACCTTTTATAGGGTGAATTTTATCTGAATAAATTTTTCTAAATAATGACTCTTTTAATTCTCCAAGTTTTTCAATTTCAACTTCACTTTTTTCTTTTCCTAACATATATCTCATAATCTCATTTATAGTCCCTCCTTTTTTTTGTAACAATAATTTTTCAAAATTTTTTATTGGGTGTTTTCTTGAAAATAATTGCCATGATTTTTTGTGATAAGGTAGGCTGTCAACAATTGTTCCATCCATATCAAAAATAACTGATTTGAGCATGTTTTAAAGTTAATAAGACTATCGTATAATTGGGTTAAAATCAGGTTAGATTATTTTAAATTTATCAACAATCTTGTTTATAAAATTATATTGGAACAAAAGTTATAAGAAGGCTCATTATCACAAAAAATAATAAAAAAGGAATTACAAGAAAACCCATAACATCTCTTGCTTGGATATTAATACCAGCTCCCATTACCGGTAAGATAAGCATTAAATAAAAAGGTTGTAAAAGATTAGTAAGTGTCTCACCATAAGCAATAGATAGAGAAGCTCTAGATAGCATTTTTATAATTTCTTGATTGTTGAAGTCTTGTCCAATTGTTTTAACTGCTTCTAATATACTTGGGCCTATAACTGCAAATTCACCTCCTCCTGATGGAATAGCAAAATTAACAATTCCTCCTATAACGAATGAAAAAAAAGCATAGGTATTTATTGTTGCCGTTTCTGATATAAAAAGCGCTAATTTTTCCCCTAATCCAGTATGAATCATTATACCCATAATACCAGCATAGAATGGAAATTGAAACAAAATACTTGATACATTGCTGCTGGTTTTCCTCATAGCAATTCCATATCTGATTGGGGTTTTGTGCAAAAAAAGTCCTAGAATTAAAAAAATGAAGATCATTATATTTAAATTAAGGTCAAACCCATTTAAATAAAAATGCCGAATTATATAGCTTAACCCCATAAAAGAGATTATTAATACCAAAATAAAATTGTTGTTTAATTTATCTGAAATTGCAAAAAAAGGAAGGCGAAGTTTTTCAGCTTCATTTTTAATTGAAATTTCTTTTTGTAATTTTTTGTTTTCTAACAAGTCTTTTATTTCATATCCATCATTTTTTCTAGGCCTTAAAATAAAAAGTAAAATTGGACCAAAAATTAAGTAAACTAGCATCAATGAAAAATTAAGTGGAGATGTAAGGGTTATTGAAGTGGGAATAATAGTTTCTAATATTTCAGACTTTATTAAATAATTATTTTCGGTGTTTAAAAGAAGAGGAATAGAGCTAGATAAACCTGTCACCCATGCACCATTAGCAAAATATGTGCAAGCAATAAGATAAGGGTAGTGAACACCTTTTACTCTTAAAGCTAGCTCTCTACCAAGTACAGCAGCAATTACAATCCATCCCCAGCTAATAATGGATACAGATATTCCAAAAATACTAACAAGTATATAAACTTGGTTTGGAGTATTAATAATTTTTGTCAACTTATCAATTTGATTTTTTATAAATGGCGAAATAGCAATTGTATAACCAGTAACTATTAAAAGTACCATCTGCATTCCAAATTCTAAAAGCATCCAAAACCCTTTATACCAGGAATCAATAATTTGAATAAAGCTAGCATCTAAACTTAATTTAGAAATTATTGCAACTAAAAATGTAAGAATTATTGCAAAAACAAATGAATCGGGCATATTTTTTTTGAAAAGGTCTGTGAACCTTTCTCCAATTTTAGTCAGCATAAGAAAAAAATTTAAAAATCATTTTTTTATTACAATTAATGTAGCCCTTACACCTGTAGCTAAATTCCATTTATTAGATGTAATTATAGTATTATTATCATCAAAAACTCTAACCTCGGCAGTATTAGGTCCACTTTCACCTTGATTTAGAGCTAGAAAATCAATTTTATTAAATCCGGAATTAAGTTTGAATTTCAATCCTTTAAAGTTTTCTTCAAGTAAGACATTTGAAACAATGATATTGTCATTTACTAGAATTTGAACTCTATCTCCATCAGGGTATTCATGATCTCTAAAAATAATTTCGACAAACTCACCATTATTTCTAAAATCTCCTAAAAATTGGTTTTTATTGTAACTATTGGGGTTTTTCTTGTTTTCCCCACTTTTTAGTCTTGAAAGGTAATAATCTCCTGGGTTAATATAATCATCGTCTAAATCCATTTTTAAGTTTGGAGAGTCATATTTGGTATCCGGATCAGTAATATCTAAAGGTTTTGATTTTAAGAAGTCTTCACCTAATAAAGAAGGTTTTTTGGCAGGACTTAAAAAATTATTTTCATTTTTTTCAGTTGAAAAAAAGTTTGGCGAAAATTCAACTTGTGAATAAGAAAAATTAATAAACCCTATATTGAGTTGAAATGATAATACAAGAGAAAAGAAAATTATATTATTAGACTTTATTCTTTTTTTCATTATATGAATATATGCTAATTTAAGGACAAAAAATAATTGTAAAAAGACTAATATAATAAGTTTTAAAAATCACTATATTGCTAGAAATATAAATAAATGCATCTTTCTTTTCTTGATTGGTTTATCATAATATTTTTTTTAAGTCTTACTCTAGGGATTGGAATTTATGTATCAAAAAAAGCTGGCAGGAATAGTTCTGAGTTTTTTTTATCTGGTAAAAATATGCCGTGGTGGCTTCTTGGGGTTTCAATGGTAGCGACAACTTTTTCAACTGATACTCCAAATTTAGTTACTGATATTGTTAGAACAAATGGAGTTTCAGGGAATTGGGTTTGGTGGGCTTTTCTTCTTACTGGGCTTTTGACTGTTTTTGTTTACGCCAAACTGTGGAGAAAATCTAATGTTAATACGGATTTAGAATTTTATCAAATAAGGTACGGAGGGGCTTCCGCTAAATTTCTTAGAAAGTTTAGAGCCATTTATCTTGGAATTATTTTTAATGTTATTACTATGTCTGCTGTAACCTTAGCTGCAATAAAGATTGGTGGAATAATGTTAAACTTAGAGCCATGGCAAACAGTTATTGGAGCAGGATTAATTACTGTAATTTTTAGTGCTCTTGGAGGATTTAAAGGAGTAATTTATACAGATTTTATTTTATTTTTTTTAGCTATGGTAGGCTCAATTGGAGCAGCTATTTATTTAGTAAATATTCCAGAAGTTGGGGGAATTAATTCATTAATTAGTAATGAAAATATCTCAAATAAGTTATCAATTTTACCTGACCTATCAGATAAAAATGCATTAATAACTTTACTTATAATACCCCTTGCTGTCCAGTGGTGGAGCTCTTGGTATCCAGGAGCTGAACCTGGAGGTGGAGGTTATATTGCCCAGAGAATGTTGGCAGCTAAAGATGGAAATCATGCAATTGGTGCTACTTTCTTTTTTAATATTATGCACTATGCTCTGAGGCCATGGCCATGGATTATAGTTGCATTAGCCTCATTAGTTGTTTTCCCTGATTTAGATAGTATTAGAGAAGCATTTCCAAATTTATCAGAGGATAAACTTGGTAATGATTTAGCTTACCCTGCGATGTTAACAATGCTCCCAAGTGGTCTTTTAGGATTAGTATTAGCTTCATTAATTGCAGCTTATATGAGTACTATTTCTACGCAGTTAAATTGGGGTTCTTCATATATTGTATATGATTTTTATAAACAACAAATTAATCCTGAAGCTTCCGAAAAGAGATTAGTTGCAGTAGGAAGAATTTCTACAGTTATTTTAATGGTTTTTAGTGCAGTTTTAGCCCTTTTACTTCAAAATGCTTTACAGCTTTTTAATCTTTTATTAGTATTTGGAGCTGGTACAGGTTTGATTTTCATTTTAAGGTGGTTTTGGTGGAGAATAAATGCATGGAGTGAAATTACAGCCATGTTTGCCTCAGGAATTATTTCGCTTTCATTAAAATTAACTCCATTAGGAAATTTTTTATTTAATCCTGTAGATGGATTTTTTGAAGATTATATGGAATATCCTCTTGTAGTAGCAGTTACTACCTTAATTTGGCTATTTGCAACATTTATTACTAAGCCAGAAAGTAAAAATGTATTAATGGGATTTTATAAAAAAACACAACCAGGAGGCCCTGGATGGAAAAAAGTTATTGCTCAGGCTGAAATTGATAATGTGAAAATTATTTCTAATTCTGATCAGAAATGGACTGTACCCTCAGGAATAAAAGCAATGATTTTAGGATGCATTATGATATATAGTATTATGTTTGCAACGGGCTTTTGGATTTATTCAGAATTGACTTATGCAATTCCAACTACATTTTTATCAATTTTTTCAGGATACTTTTTATATAAAGCTTGGATGAGAATTAAAGATTCAGTTTTGTGATTTTAAAAAATTAACCTAAAATCATTCCTGCAAAACAGGCAGAAATTAGTGAGACTATAGCTCCTCCTACTAAGGCTCTGACTCCATAATTTGAAAGGGTTTTTCTGTGGTTTGGGGCAAGTGATCCAATCCCAGCAATTTGAATACCAATTGATTGAAAATTTGCAAATCCACATAACATAAATGTGGCCATAATTATAGATTTTTGGTAAGTTAAATATAGACCACTAGATATATTTTTTAATTCACTTAGCTGTATATAACCTAAAAATTCATTTGCAGCTATTTTAATTCCCAAAAGTTGCCCCATTAATGTCATATCCTCTTTAGCAACTCCAATAATCCACATTAAAGGAGCAAAAATATAGCCTAATATAAATTCAAGTGATAAATTCTTATAGATTGTGTTTTGCTCAACTAATTCATTTAATTGTGTGAAGTCACCAATAAAAAATAATATTTTATTTAATAAAGCTAAAAGGGCAATAAATACAAGTAGCATTGCTCCAACATTAAAAGCTAATTTTAATCCCTGAATAGTACCATTTGAAATGGCATCAAGAATATTATTGTCTTTTTGTTCATTATCAATTTTAATCTGTTTATCAATTAAGCTATTTCGGCTTGGAATAATTATTTTTGCAATTGCAACTGCCCCAGGAGCTGCCATTACTGATGCAGCTATTAAGTTAGTAGTTACTTTTAGTTTTTCAGTAGGGTCTTCACCTCCCAAAAGACCAACATATCCTGCTAGAACTGAACCAGCTACAGTTGCCATACCCCCAACCATGACAGTATAAATTTCTGAAGAATGCATTTTTTTTAAATGTTTTTTTATTAATAAGGGAGCTTCGGTTTGACCTAAAAAAATATTCCCGGTAAGAGATAAGCTTTCTGTACCTGAAATTTTTACAATATTTTTTAATCCCCAAGCGAAAAATCCTACAGTTTTTTGAATAATTCCATAATAATATAATATTGAAGTTAAAGCCGAAAAAAATATTATTACTGGTAAAACATTTAAAGCAAAAATATATTCGTTACTATCATTATTTAATAGCGAACCAAACAGAAAATATGTGCCTTCAATTGTTGATTCTATTACTGTAATAAAGGTGTTTGCTATTTTTTCAAAAACATTCTTGATTATAGGAACTTTCAAAATACTTATTCCAAGAATAAATTGGACAGTCAATCCAATTATAACAGTTTTCCAAGGAATATTTTTTTTGTCTGAGCTTAGTAAAAAAGATAAAAATACCAAAACAGATAAACCTAAAATACCTCTTAAAATTGAGGTCAAGTTAATGCCTTCATGAGGGGTAATTTCCATTTGTTTTTAATATTAGCTTATCAGTTTATAACTATTTGATGTAATTTAATAAAAATAGTATCAACAATTTTTATTTATGCAACCTAAGTTTTTTAAATTAACTCAATTTTTGGATCATGTTTAAATTATTTTTTTTAAAAAAAATAAAACTTTGTTTATTTTTTTTAATTATTTCCTGTAGTAAAAGCGATGAATCAATTTCAGATAATACTTTAATTCAATCGGTCCCTGTTATTCAGCAAATTTCTCAGTCAGTATCTGAGGATGAAGTTCAGGGGTGTTCAGGAAAAATTCCAAATGCTAATTTTAATGGAGATTTAAAAACACTTATTTGGTCAGATGAGTTTGAACAGAATGGGGCAATTTGTGACAAGAATTGGTACGCAGAGACAATTCCTCCAAATAATGGCAGTTGGTGGAATAATGAATTTCAATACTACACTGATAGGACTGATAATTTATTAGTTGAAAATGGAACCTTAAAAATAATTGCTAAAAGAGAGAAATATTTAAATAAAGATTTTACTTCGGCAAGAATTGTTTCTAAAGGTTTATTTAGTTTTATGTATGGTAAAATTGAGGTTAGGGCGAAGCTTCCGAAAGGAGGAGGAACTTGGCCTGCAATATGGATGATAGGAGATAATTTTGATCAGGTCGATTGGCCTCAATGTGGAGAAATTGATATAATGGAGCATGATGGGTTTAAAGAAGGCAGAATTCATACTACTGTTCATAGAGCTAATGAAAATGGAGATCCTGTTTATTTTACATCAGTTAAAAATGATATAAAAAATGTTACTGAAGAATTTCATGTTTATTCTTTAATATGGAATAATCAAACATTAACTTTTTATATAGATGATATTGCTGTCTACACTTATAATAATCAACCAATTTTTCCATACAATCAAACCTTCTTTATAGTATTAAATGTTGCAATGGGAGGAAATTTTGTGGGCAATAAAGTTGATGAAGATTTTAATTTTGGCACAATGGAAATAGATTATGTGAGAGTTTATAAATAGTTTATTTTGAAATTATTTTTAAAATTATCTCACGTGCAGTCATAATTTTAATTTTGTGGACAGAATCAATATATTTTTTGTTATCTAAAATAAAATCTAAGTGACTTATAAGATCATTGATTGAGTTATTTTCTGAAATTGATTCCATAACAATTATTGTATATACAAATTTATTGATTTGATTTATTCTTTTTTATTAATTCAGCTGTTTTTTTTAACAGTTCATTTTTTGCATTAATTTCCTTTATTAGATTTTTCACATACTTTTCATCATTTTCCTTTTTTCTCATTTTAATATTGTATTCATTAGTCATTGATTTGTAATCTCTATAGCTTTTGATTAATAAACCAATCACTAGAGACAAACCAACTATTATAACTAATATCTCTTCAGTATCGCTTAAAATATACATGCTTTATTTTCTTTCATATGTTAATCCTTTTCCAAATTTATACAATGGATTATTAGAATCATAGGGAACTTTTTCAAATTGTTGTTCTATACTTTTTTGATCTCATGAAAATTATTAGAAAAAATTTTTTCATTTTAAAAAAATAATTATATAATATTACGGATTATTTTACTTAAGAAATTAATAATTTATTTTAAATAAAAGTGTTAAAAGTTAAGATATATTTTTTTTTAATTTTTCTATTCTCAAACTATTCTTTCAGTCAAATAATTGATACTACACAAATAAAAGTTTTAGATTTAAAGGAAGTTATTGTTAATTCATCTAAAATTCCTTCTAGATTAGATGACATCCCTTTATCAGTTAATGTTTTAGATACTGCATTAAATGTTAATATTTTACAACAAAATTCTTTAAAGGAATACATAAACAGAATACCTGGAGTGTTTACCCTCAATGCTAATAATTTTGCTCAAGATTTAAGAATTTCTATTCGTGGCTTTGGAGCAAGATCAGCTTTTGGCATAAGAGGAATTAAACTAATAGTGGATGGTATACCTGAAACAACTCCTGATGGGCAAGGTCAATTAGACAACTTGAATCTTGGAATTATAGAAAGAGTTGAGGTGATTAGAGGACCATCAGCTTCTTTGTATGGGAATGCATCTGGAGGGGTAATTAAGATCAATTCTATCTCAAATTTTGAAAATAATTTTGTGAATTTAAAATCAACTTATGGTTCATATGGTATGCAAAATTATCAAGGTAGTTTTGGATTAAAAAGATTAAACTCAGAAGCCCTAGTTCATTTGAACAAAATTTCAATTGATGGATATAGGGATAGAAGTGGAATTGAACAAACAAATTTTTTATCACGTCTTCAAATATATTCAAAAAGTAGTGGGATTTTTACTGGTTCTATATCTTATACCGATAGTCCATTTGCTGGAGATCCTGGAGGATTGACAGATCAAGAAAGAAATAATAATAGGTCACAAGCTAGGGGAAGGAATATTGATTATGATACATATGAGTCAATTAATCATTTTAAATCATCATTACAATGGGAATTAAAAAATTCTGAAAAAATTAGTTGGAATGCTTCAACATTTTATTCAAAAAGAAATTTTTATGGGAAATTACCATTTGAGTTTGGAGGAATTGTAGATTTAGGTAGAGATTTTTGGGGTGGAAATTTTAATTTTAAACTTATTAGTTTTAACGAAAAAGTTTCTAATACACTTCTTTTAGGTCTGGATTTAGGCTTTCAGAAAGATAGAAGAAAGAGGTTCAAAAACATCAAAGGAGTTCAAGGCGAAATAACATTAAATCAAATTGAATCATTCGAAAATAGAAGTTTTTATTTGATCGATCATTTAAAATATAAAAATGCATTAATCAATATTGGTTTAAGATGGGACAATAATACTTTAGCTACTGATAAAACTGATTACGGTATTGAATTATATAAATTGAATCCCAGTATTGGAATTAATATGAGTGTTTCTAAAAATAAAAATATTTGGGTTAGTTTTTCTTCAAGTTTTGAAACCCCAACCTTAAGTGAATTATCTTCAAATCCTTATGGTGATTCTGGTCTTAATCCACAATTAATTGCACAAAAAGCCTTAAACTTTGAGTTTGGATATAGATCAAAAATGAAAAATAAATATTTTGAAATGGTTGCTTTTTATATTCCAACTGATGATGAAATCACTCCATATGAGATTGAGCAGTTCCCCGGAAGAACTTTCTACAGGAATGCTGGTAAAACATCAAGAAAAGGAATTGAAATAATTTTTAATCATAATATTTCAAAGAAGATAAATTTTGATAATTCTTACACATTTTCTGATTTTAAATTCAGAGAATTTACAAGTGGCAGCAATAATTTAAATGATAATTATCTTCCTGGAATACCCAAAAATATATTTAATTCTAACATAAGTTATAAAACTGAAAATGGATTGATCTTTTTAACAGAATTAATATATAATGATAAGATTTACTCATCTAACAATAATGATATTTATGAAAAACCTTATTGGCTTTCAAATTTTAAAATTTCAAAAAAAATAAATAATAAAAATTTGTTTTGGGATATATACTTTGGGCTAAGTAATATTTTTAACACGCATTATTCAGATAATATAAGATTGAACGCTTTTGGTGGTAGATTTTTTGAACCAGCACCTTTAAGAAATTTTTATTTAGGACTAAATCTAAAAGTTAACAACTAAATCTGTATCATTATTAGAATAAAAATTCAACCAATTGGTAATTTCTTTTTTTACTTCATTCTTTGACAAGCTAAAATTTTTAATGTCCACAAAAAACATTTTTTTTGGATTTTTTAATAATTTATAATAAGGTACTTGAGTATCCTCAACTGAGTTAAAAATATTTTCAGTAATTAAACAGAAAACAGGCGTTTTTATTGAAGCAACAAATTTTTCAATAAAAAAGTCAGGATTTGGTTGATAGCTAAAAAGACTAGGCCTAAGTAAAACTGCAGATGAAAATCTATTTTCAATTGATAGGATGTAACTCCCTATTTGTGCTCCCCAATTGCCTCCAAAAAAATTTACATTTGAATTTTCATTTTTAATAAAAATAAAATCCATAGCAGTTCTAGTTTCATTAACCCATTTTATAATATTTTCAGGGGTAAAGTTAAAATCCATTGTTAAGTCTCCAATTAATCTTGAATCCTTTAAAAAGAGCCCATCATATTGTGGAACGAACACATCGAAACCATTTTCAACAAGGTCCTTTATATGCCATTCCCATATATTTTTTAAATCTTTTTGTGAATTATAAACTATTTTATGAGGAGGAAAATATATTACAGATTTTTTTGATTTTCCAGATAAATTAGATTTAAAATGTAAAATTTTCAAATAATTACCATCTTCTTTTTTAACTGTATGAGTCCTAATATATGAATTACCAAAAAAAGGTAAATGATCACTAGAACTGTAATTTTCAATTCCCTTTTTATGTTTATTAAAATTTTCAAATAATCTATTTTTTTCTGATAAGGTAATCTTTGAGTTATTTAGAAAATCCCTTGGCGATTTAAATTTGTATTTTGTATTAATATTTAAATTTTTATCAATATTTTTTACTAACCTAATACCATTAAAGATATTTCTGTCCCATTTTTCTAAAATATCTAATAAACTTCCTGACGGAAGTTTTCCATTATTCAAATCGTTTTTTTCATTTAGTCCACCCATTATTCCTTTATGATTTTCTTTACCAAAAGAGTTAGAAATCCACTCTTTGATATTATATTTTGCGTCATAAACACCATAAAAATTTACTGAATTTGTTTTAGCTCTATTTTTAATTGGCTGATCTTTAAATGGATTGATTGGATCTTTTAGAACCCCATTGTCAGAGGCTAAAAGCCATTGATCATATGACGGAAGATCTTTCTTCCTATATTTAGCATAGGCATAGGCTTCATACCAGTTAACTCCTCTTACTGGATGTAGTTCCATGTCTGTTGGATACTTACCATTTATCCATGAACTTGGGGACGGAATACCGGTCAAGTCATTAAAGAATAATGAAATTTTTTCAAAAGGTATTTTTTTATTATTAACAATAATTTTTGAAGGCCAATACTCTTTTTTAAAATACCCGCTGTCTTTGACAAATTCATAGAACTCCTTATTAGAAACCTCATATGAATCAAAATAAAAAGAATTAATTTTTGAAAACTTCTCATTTGACTGAAAAAGTGGATTGTCTAAATTTAAAAATTCACGGCTCTCAAACAAAATACCCTCATTTAAAATAGACTTTGAAGTTATATCATCAATATTTTTTTTGTATGAATTGAAGAAAAAAGATTCAGCTTGTTTTTCAGAAACCATAATTTGCACTGAGGAACTTATACTCTTTGGAAATAAAACTGCTGAGTCATTAACTCTTAAAAAAGGTTTCCATTTTTGATTTTCATTAAATCTCCAAAATATTTCATATGAAGCCATTGAATTCTTTAATAAGATTGTATCCATTGAAAAAATCTCTGAATATTTTTTTTTTGAATCAGCAATATTTTTATAGTCATAATATTCTTTAAATGGATAAGAATCTTTTTGAGTTAAAAAAATGTATTGACTAGAGAGTGGATTAAAAAATAAATATAAAGAAGTAATAAATAATAATATTGAAATCACTAGGACAAAACTTTTTTTTTCTTCAAAGAATAACTTAAAGAATTGCTTGAATTCAAGATTAATTTTGGTATTATTAAGTTTAACATTAGGGGGGAATCCAAACTCATCTTTATATGATTTTGAAAAATATGAAAGAGATGAAAAGCCGGAAGAAAATGCAATTTCAGAAATATTTTTTTTTCCTGAATTTAGTTCTTTTTGAGCTTTAACAAGTCTGAAGTAACGAATATAATTTGAAATTGTTCTTCCCGTCTTTTTTTTTACAGTCTTTCTTACTAGTTCTTTTTCGTAATCAATATTTTTTAGCAAAGCATCAGCAGAAAAGTTTGAATCGTAGTAATTTCTATCAATAATTGATTTGATTTTTTCAAACAATAATTTCATTTTTTAAAATTTTAAGAATTTAAATTTTTGTAAGTAATTGATTATCAGTTAAAAAAAATTATAATTAGAATTGCTAATTTAGAAGGTATTTAAATAATAAAAAAATTACAAGGCTATAATTTTTTTATAAATCATTAATAAATAATTTTTAAAAGTTTATTTTTTTTTCTCTAAGCTTAAATACTATTTTTAAAAACTTTAATTATTAATAAAAGTATATTTAAATCATTAAAAATTTAGTTTAATAAATATTAAGATTTTATTAAGTAATAATTATTAAAAATAATATTTAAAGTGATGTCAAATTTTTTGTTTAAGCTAATAATTATTTCGTATTTCTTTGTAGGCTGTAATTCAAAGAGCAGGAACATGGGAGAAATATTCACTGAGGGTAAAGAAATTGATATTGCTCTTGAAATTAATGAAGCATATAATACTAATCAACTTAAAGAAGTAGTTAAATATTATCAAAAAAATGCCAGAATGTTTATTAATTCTACTAAACCAATTTCATATTCAGAATTTAAGAATGGAATTGAAAGACAACATTTTTTATGGGAAAATATTTCCAAGGATTCAAAATATAACTTAGAGACTTATATATACAACGATAATTCGAAAGTGACAAGTTTTTGGTTTATTTGGATGGGGACTGGCAAATTTTCAAAAAAAAAATATCAAACTCCAATGAATATAACCTTATTTTGGGAGGATGATAAAATAATAGAAGAACATGTCTACAATAATTTTAAAAGTTTAATCGCCGAGGAAATGGAAGCTTATGAAAAATTAAATAATTAATACTTATCTATATTTAAAATATATAACAACACTTAATGTTAAAAAAATAACCCCAGAATATAAATAGGGGTAATCAATAAAACTAAGCAAATTGAACATTAAACCCACTACTAAGAAACAAATTACAGAAATCAATAAAAATAAAATCGCTAAATATTTCATTTAATACTCTCAGGCACTCTTATCCTTTCTACCATCTCATAAATTTCTTTATGGGGCTTTGAAGTAAGATACGATACAATTATTGAAACAATGAAATTCACGCACATGGCTATTGATCCAAATCCCTCAGGTGATATTCCAAACCACCATTCACTTTTGTCAGGCATTTTTCCAAGCCATCCCAATTTATATTTCATCATGTAAAAAAGCATTAATGTAATTCCAGCTAACATTCCGCTTATTGCTCCTTGCTTGTTAATTCTTTTAAAAAAAATACCTAATACAATAGCTGGGAACAATGATGCAGCAGCTAGTCCAAAAGCTAGTGCAACAACAGCAGCAACAAAATCAGGAGGATTAATACCAAAATAACCGGCAATTAAAACAGCAAATGAAGCTGAAATACGAGCAGTCCATAGCTCACTTTTTTCAGATATTGATGGATTTATAATTTTTTTAATTAAATCATTAGAAACAGATGTAGAAATTACTAAAAGTAGTCCCGCAGCTGTAGATAATGCTGCAGCCAATCCTCCAGCTGCAACAAGAGCTATAACCCATGCTGGAAGCTCAGCAATTTCAGGATTAGCTAAAACCATAATATCATTATCAATTTCTAGCTCGTTTTTGGCTCTATTTGCTTGATATTGGATTAATCCATCGTTATTTTTGTCGTTAAATTTTATTAATCCTGTATTTTCCCAATTTTTAAACCAGCCAGGCATTTCACTGTAGGATTTATTACTTACTGTTTCAATTAGATTTGTTTTTGCAAAAACTGCTATGGCAGGGGCAGTAGCATATAGTAAGGAAATAAATAACAAAGCAAGTCCAACGGATTTCCTTGCATCCCGCATTCTTTTGACAGTGAAGAATCTTACAATTACATGCGGAAGTCCAGCAGTACCAACCATTAAAGCTAAAGTAATAGCAAGGACATCAGCAACAGATTTTTCTCCACTAGTGTATGCGCTGAAGCCTAAATCGGTAGACAAATTATTGAGTTTTTCAAGTAAATATTGGCCTGAACCATCATTAATGGAACTACCCATGCCAAATTGAGGGATTGGATTACCAGTCATTTGAAAAGAAATGAAAAATGCAGGTACCATAAAAGCGAAAATTAAAACACAATATTGAGCAACTTGAGTATAAGTTATTCCTTTCATGCCACCAAGGACAGCATAAAATAGAACAATAGCCATTCCAATATAAACTCCAGTATTTATATCTACCTCAAGAAATCTTGAAAAAACTATACCTACTCCCCTCATTTGACCTGCAACGTATGTAAATGACACAATTAATGCACAAACAACTGCAACTAATCTTGCACTTTGAGAATAATATCTGTCTCCAATGAAATCAGGAACAGTAAATTTCCCAAATTTTCTTAAGTATGGTGCAAGCAATAAAGCTAATAGGACATAACCTCCTGTCCAACCCATCAAATATACTGAGCCATCATATCCAGAAAATGCAATTATTCCAGCCATAGAAATAAAGGATGCCGCTGACATCCAATCAGCAGCAGTTGCCATTCCATTTGCTAGTGGAGAGACGCCTCCTCCAGCCACATAAAATTCTTTAGTAGAACCTGCTTTACTTTTAATTGCAATAAAAATATATAATGCAAAAGTCAAACCTACTATTATATAAGTCCATAGTTGAACACTCATAATTATTTGGTGTTTATAGATTTATTAAATTCTTCATCAATTGTATCGTCAAGCTTATTCATTAACCTTACATATATAAAAATTAAGATAACAAATATGTAAATTGAACCTTGTTGGGCAAACCAAAATCCAACGGGAAAACCATAAAAATAAAATTGATCAAGCCACTCTTTCCAAAGAATTGAAGCACCAAAGGAGGTGATGGCCCAAATAGAAAGGAGTATAAATAAGTATTGGAGGTTTTTTTTCCAGTAAAGTTTGGCTATTTTAGTTTTTTTAGAATTCATTTTAATTTTAGATTTTTAAAAGTATGTTTTTTATTTGATTTAAATAAATTTTTAACCTTCATTAATGTTGACCCAATTTTTTAAGAAAATAATTTTTTTTGGTATTGTAATATTTTCTGTATTTACAAATATTTATAGCCAAAGAATTTCAGATAGAAAATTTAAAAAGATAATAGAAAAAGAGGATTCTTTTAATGGATCAATTGTATCTGCGGTGTTTTTAGATGTAAAAAAAAATAAAAATATAGTCGATTATCAATCAAATAGATATATGACTCCTGCTTCAAATATCAAATTATTTACTTTTTTAGCGGCTATTTCGTTTTTTGATAAAATCCCTTCAATTGAATACATTAAAAAGGGTAAGAAATTCTATTTTAGATCAACAGGATACCCTTTATTTGGTCACCCAAAATTTGAGGATAAGGGTTTAGCTGAATTTTTAAAAAAACAGTCAGACACTTTAATTTATCTGAAAAATAAAAATAAAATTACTCCTTTAGGGCCAGGCTGGGCTTGGGATGACCAAGAGTATTATTTTTCTTCTGAGAGATCATTTTTCCCATTTCATGGAAATGTTGTTAAGGCTTACAAAAAAAATAAAAATGGAGCATTGGAAATTTTTCCAAAATATTTTATGAAGAATAAAAATTTAATCAAAAAAATTGGAACTTGGAATGATATTGACAAAATGAGGATTTCAGATACTTTGTTTATTCCATTTTTAACTAATAAAGTATCTTTTGAAGATCTTATAAGTGAATATTTAGACAAGACAGTTTTATCAACTGATGAATTTTTTGAAAAATCAATTAAGTTTAAAACATTTTATTCTGGTTTTGAAAATCAAATATATAAAGCATTACTTCATAACAGTGACAATTTAATAGCAGAGTCTTTACTATTAATGATAAGTAATCATTTAGAAAATAATATTGATATTAAAAAGACTATTGGTGACTTTATATCGAACAATTTTTTCCAAATAAATAAAAAACCTCTTTGGTATGATGGCTCTGGGCTTTCAAGATATAATCTAGTTACTTCTAGTTCTATTATTTATGTTTTAAAAAAAATACATGAGAAAATTGGATTAAATAAAGTCATGTATTTTTTTCCAGAAATAAATGAAAGATCAAAAAAAACGTCTTTTTTTAATCAAGAAAATGAATTCAAGATATTTGCAAAGACAGGATCTTTGAGGAATAATCATTGCTTGAGTGGTTATCTTGTTAAAAATGAAAAACTTATACTTTTTAGTTTTATGGTTAATCATCACAACAAATCATTGTCAGATATTCAAGAAGCTATAGGTAAAGTTTTAATAAAAATATCTAAAAGAATATAATCATTAATGATAACTTAACCTAAATTGTTGATAAATCCTTTTAAATATCACTAATATCTAATATAAATTAACTAATTTTACACTAATACCGTTAAATCAATAAAAGCTAAAACCTTTTCAACCCTCGTATTAAATCGAGGGTTTTTTTTTCTTTAACTTTTACTGTTCATCCTATTGTTTTTCAAATTACATTCTTTATCTTTATTTTTTTATAAAAAAAGTTTGCATTTTTAATTATATCATTATATTTGCAAGTAATATGTTAATCTAAAAATATAAAGCATTATTAATTTTAATTTAATTTATACAAAAATGAAAAAAGGTTTATTAAGTCTTTTGGCGGTTGTACTAACGGTAGTTGGCTGTCAAAATTATGATGATCAATTTGCTACCCTTACTAAGGATATCACTGAGATCAAAACAACTTTAGCTGGTTTAGCT
>CAJPUR010000009.1 GCA_905381055.1 uncultured Flavobacteriaceae bacterium | reverse complement strand
TAAAAAATCAAAAATAATTATTTAAGCTATATTTCATTTTTTAATTACAAAAGATTCTAACAAAGAATTAATGCTTTCTTTGTCTTTAATTTTCTCATCAAAAAGATAAACATATAACGGTTTATTTTCAAATGTAGGCTTTAAATATAAATCAACTTTTTTATTGAAAATCTGTTCCCATTTTGATCTAACAATAGCCCATTTATTTGAATTATCAATCCACCATTTTTTTGCTATTGAACATCTATTATCATTTACTTTTTTATAAGTATTGTAACCCTTTTCTTTGGCAATGATTAAATCATCTTTGCCCATTACTCTTTTAATTTTAGAATTATCTTGGTCGTGTAGCCACCCATATTTAGTAATTTCATGACGATTACCTCGCATCATCAAATTATAATCACTTCGAATTGTATACTCTCGCCTTGGAAGAGGTGCGGGAGTAGTATTTTCCCAATAACTTTTACCATCTATATGTACCCATGAACCCGAACCTTCATATCGGGGACTATCGTCAACTTGAAAAACCTTTTGAGTCCACTGCCCTTTTACTTCTTTTTTATTTTTCTCATTATAAATCCAAGAATTATTAGCATTGAAAATATAAGTATTTTTATTTTCATAAAGCCAATCTTGTCGCCAATGTTTCACTATCATTGGATTACTAGGATCTCCTACCTGAAGTATATGTTGAATTGAAATTATATCATTTTCGTCTTCAACTAAAACTGCCAGTTCCAGACCTCCAGAAATTTTTATTTTCGAAGGTTTGTAAAGTGAATCTTTAGAATAATTGAATGTTTCAGCAAAATTATATGTTACTTCATAACAACCACACATTTTCTTAATAGCCTCAATATCTTTATTTTGCTTTTTCTGAGAATTAACTGAATTTATTGAAAATAATACAATAATAAATAGAACTAAATTTTTCATAGATTTTTCTAATGTTAAAACACAAAGTTACTTAATTTTTAATCATTCTAAATAAGAAAAATTTATTAATTTTGAATTAAATTTTAAAGAAATGAAAAAAAATATTTATTTAAACTCCATTTTATTTTTATTAACTCATAGCCTGTTCTCTCAAAATCTTTATTTTGGAGAAAAAGTTTTTTTAAATGATATAAAGTCTATTGTATATGTTTCAGAAATCTATAGTTCTATGGAAAAAAAAGAACTAAAAGATTTAAAGTTTGAGGCAAAAGTTAATTCTGTATGTAAAGTAAAGGGATGTTGGATGAATCTTGATTTAGAAAATGGTCAAGAAATTATGGTAAATTTTAAAGATTACAGTTTCTTTGTTCCAAAGGATATTGAGGGTAAAAAAGTAATAGTTGAGGGAAAGGCTTCGATTGAAATTCTTTCAGTAAAACAATTACAACATTATGCATACGATGCAGGAAAAACTGATGAGGAAATTAAAAAAATTGTTGATCCAAAAAAAGTTTATAGTTTTGAAGCAAAAGGAGTATTAATAAAATGAAAAAAAATATAATAATAAGTACGATAGCAATTTTATTTTCTTGCAAAACAATTCACGAAGAAAAGCCTGAAATTGATTTTTTAGAAAATGAAATAATTAGTCTTGTATATATGACTCCAAACAATAAAACTTCAGAGGAGATTGATGACTTTTCTGAATACTATCAAAGCAGAATGAAAGAATTAGAACCAGATGTTTTATCCTGGAAATTCTTAAGATCTATCGATAACAAGATAATTTTAATTGAAAGATATAAAAACGAAGGAGCAATTTTTAACCATATAAATAATGTTTCTCCAGAAGGTATTTTGGAAAAAGATTTTGGACAGTTTATGGACCACTTCGTTATTGATTCAATTACATATTATGGTGACTTGACTAAGGAATTCAAAAGTACAATTTCAGAATTTGGAATGAAGACTATTTATTTTAAAAATATTTCTGGTTTTAGCAAATAAATTTTATTTATTATTTAGATAAGCTATTAATAATAATTTTATTATCATTATTTCTCCAAGACATTAACCAATTAATTGCAACTGAATCAGAATATATATTATTCCAACCCCAGTGGCCAACATTTTTTTCAGTTCTAAATTTAATATTTGCATTCATTAATTTTAAAGTATCTGCCATTTTTTTTGCTTGGCTATAGGATGATACCCGATCAATATCACCATGACTCATCCATATTGGAAGATCTTTGATTTTTTGTGCTAAAGGTAAATAATCATGTGGCCCATGATGAGGAGATAATGGCATAATAGCAGCAAATAAATTTGGATATTCAGCTGCAACTATAAAAGTTCCCCTTCCTCCCATACTCAACCCAGTAAGATAAATTCTTGAAATATCAACACTTAAATTTTCTTTAACGTTCTCAATTAAATCTTTTATTTTTTTTGGATCCCAATCAATTTCAAGTCTAATTGGAGCAACAAAAATATATGGATCATCATAAGGCCTAAAAAAAATTTCTCTTGTTTTTTCTCTTGAAATAAATGATTTATCACTATCATAATAAACACTCCCGTGTAAATATATAATTAAAGGAAATTTTTTTTTATGACTATATTCATTTGGTATATCTACAACATAAGAATATCCGCACATCCATCTAAGATTATCATTTACGCAGTCTTTAAAACTATGAGTTGGTTGTTCATAATTTGATCCCCAAAATGGTTTAGCGCTCCATGGATCTAATCCAGGGGATGTCCACCATGATCCAATTAGGCCCTTACCTTTTTCAAATCCCTCTGGAACAATTTTATCTTCATAATATAAATATTGAGAAGATGAACTTCTTTTGTATTGAATATTTGTTAAACTATTAATTTTTAATAAGTCTCCTCCTCTAAATTCTGGCCATTTCTCTAATTTTTTATTAATCTCTTTTTCAGAATAAATAATTTCGCAAGGAGGACATTGCTTGTCTTTATAGTTTATCAGATTTTCTTGAGAAATCAAAAAAATTGAGTTAAATAAAATTATAATATTTTTTAACGCTAAGATTTTTTTCATTTTTAAACTAAATCACATTTATTAATTCAATTTTAAGAACCTTTTTTATCAAAAAATAAAATAGCGAATATTAAAATAGCCACTACAATCAATAAAATGAGGACAAATAAAAAATGCCCCATTTCATTATTTAATAGATCATTATCCTGAAACACTTTTAAGTTGATATATCTTATTAAAGCCCCTATAATTAATAATACAATTATTATAAAAAATATTTTTATTCTATTTTTCATATCTTTTTGAAAAAATTTATCTTTTTAAATTCAGATTTAAAATTAAGAATTAATAAAGTCTAATATAAAAAGATTTAATTATTAAAATTACAATGACTGAAAATCTTATAGATAAAGCTAAAGAGGTTTTAATTAATAACTTTCAAAAGGGTGGTTTTACAATTCCAAGTAAAAATCTATATCCATTTCAATGGAAATGGGATTCTGGGTTTATTGCAATTGGATATGCTCATTTTGATATGGGAAAAGCTAAACAAGAAATTAAATCTATTTTAAAAGCACAATGGAAAAATGGATTTATACCTCATATTGTTTTTCATAATGAGAGTGATTCATACTTTCCTGGCCCTGAAGTACATCAATCCGAATTGAGCCCTTTTGCTCCATTAAATATCAAGACAACCGGAATTACTCAACCTCCGGTTTTTGGATTTATCTTAGAGAAACTTTATGAAATTTCTCTAAACAAAAATGAAATTTTAGTTTTTATAAGATCTGTAATTGACCAAATTTATAAGAATCATATTTACTTCTATGAAAATAGAGACCTTTTTAATGAAGGATTAGTATATATATATCATAATTGGGAATCTGGAACAGATAACTCCCCACTTTGGGATGACATATGGCAAAATATAGATTCTCCTGATTATAAATTTGAAAGAAAAGATACAACTCATGTTGATCCCTCACAAAGACCCTCTAAAAGAGAATACGATCACTACATACATTTAATTGAAATTGCAAAAAAATATAATTACAATGATAAAGGAATATCTGATAATTCTCCTTTTTTAGTTCAAGACCCATTATTTAATAGTATCCTATTAAGATCAAATGAGGCCCTAATAAACTTGTACAAAATAATTGGAAATGAAAAGAATAAAGTGAATTTTTTAGAAAAAAAACTATCAATTGGAATAGAAAATATGAACAAAAAACTATACAATGAAAAAATTTGTGCATATGTTCATTATGATTTAAGAAATCAAAAGCAAGTTCCTTTTATATCTTCCTCATCTTTTGCCCCTTTATTTTGTGGAGCACCAGATTTAAAAAAATTAAAAAAGCTAATTTCAACATTGGAAAATAAATTTGGAGGAAAAGAAAAATATTTATGTGCTTCTTTTGATACTACTAATTCTAGATATAATCCAATTAAATATTGGAGAGGCCCTATATGGATTAACTTAAACTGGATTTTATATAATGGATTTAAAAGATATGGCCTTAATAAGATGGCTAAAAAAATTAAAAATGACTCAATCGAGTTAATTTCAAAACATGGGTTTTATGAATATTTCGATCCAAGGAAAAATAGAGCTGGATTAAAAAAAACAGGTTATGGCGGTGACAATTTTTCATGGACTGCAGCCCTTTATATTGATTTAATGAATGACAAAATTTAACCATGAATTTTATTGACTATTTTATAATTATTTTTTATTTGATTGGTCTTTTAATACTTGGATATTTTTTTAAAAAAAATAAAAGTTCAAATGATTATTTTCTTGGAGGTAGATCAATGGGCTGGGGTCCATTAACCCTATCAACAATGGCAACACAACTTTCTGCAATAAGTTTTATTTCAGCTCCTGCTTTTGTGGGTCTTAAAGAGGGTGGTGGATTACAATGGCTTACTTTTGAATTTGGTGTTCCTCTTGCAATGGCATTTTTAATGATTGCAATTGTTCCAACTTTATATAAATCTGGGGTTGTCAGTGTATACGAATATTTAGAAAAACGTTTTGATGCCTCATCAAGACTAATTATTAGTTTTGTTTTCCAAATAAGTAGATCAGTTGCCGCTGGAGTAATGATTTATACAATGTCATTAATTCTTCAATCTGCTTTTAATGTGGATTTTTGGATTTCTATCCTCATAATTGGAGTAATTACATTAATTTATTCTTATCAGGGTGGTATGAAGGCTGTTATTTGGGGTGACGTAATTCAAATGATAATTTTATTTATTGGTATAATAATATGTCTTGTTTTTGGCCTAAATGAATTAGGAGGTATAGAAAATTTTATTAATAATGTTGATAAAGAGAGAATTAGTGCAGTTGATTTTAAAAAGTTAGGATTTAGTAATGCAAATAAAACTGATGAGTTTGGATTTTGGCCAATGGTTATTGGCGGATTTTTTCTTTATGCCTCATACTATGGGACTGATCAGACTCAATCACAAAGATTGCTTTCTGCAAAGAATATGGGAACTATAAAAAAGCTTTTATTTGCAAATGCATTTTTTAGATTCCCAATAACTTTAGTTTATTGCATTATGGGTTTAATTCTTGGAACACTTTTTTTTCAAGACATTTCTTTTCAAGAATCTTTAAATGAGATATACATGAATAATATATCTTCAGTTGAAGGTAAAAAAGCAGACCTAATGGTACCTGTATTTATAATTACATATTTACCTAATGGCATTATAGGAATTTTAATTATTGCAATAATGTCTGCTGCTATGTCCTCACTTAGTTCAGCAATTAACTCACTTTCGGCAGTTACAATGGAAGATTTTATAAAACGATTTAATCCGAAAATTTCAGATGAAAAATATGTTTTTCAATCCAGATTGCTTTCATTATTTTGGGGATCGATTTGCTTATTTTTTGCATTGCTCACAGGCAATATTGAAGGAACCATTATTGAAGTAATAAATAAAATAGGTTCTGTTTTCTATGGCCCTATATTAGGAGCATTTATTTTAGCTATCATGACAAAAAAAACTCATGCATTAGGGGCAAACATAGGAATAATTTCAGGAGTCTTATTCAATATTTATTTATGGCTTTATGTCCCTGAAATTTTTTGGTTTTGGTGGAATGCAATTGGTTGTTTTATTACCTTTTTTTTTGGAATATCAGTTAGCCAAATTATTAATAAAAAAATAAATAAAGCTGACAATGTAGTTTACTTTGCAGGTAAAAGAGAAATTGTAATACTTGTTTTTTATTTCTCTTTTATTGTTGCTTTAAGCTTGACTTTACCTTCCTTTTTAAGTTAATATCTAAACTCTTAATTTTATTATAAAGTTTAGTCATTTTCTTATTGCTTTAGCAATTTCTTCAAAGTTTACATTTTTATAGATATAATTAACCTCATTAAAAATATTTTCACCATAATTTTCAATCCAGTCATTATGAAAAAACAATTCAGATTCAGAGGGTGGATTAACTAAAAATTGCACAGTATATAAATCATTAATACTACCAGGTAAAGAAATATTTCTGGCATAATGAAAATTATCAATAAGATTTATATGAGGGAATAAATCAATAAAAGTCTTGATCCCAGAGGATTGATTTTTAATTATTGAAACTATTTTTAAATATGGAATAAACCCACCTTTTGGGCTTCCTTTTGGGACATTTATTATATCCCAATTAACTCTGGCCTCAATATGAACATTTGTTTCACCTTCACTTAGATTTCTTGATAAGGGAAATACCTTATCTTTAATGGCTCCTTCAAATATAAATTTAATTCCTGGTTCTAATCTTTCCTCTCCAATAATTAATTCTTGAGAAGAAATTTTAAAAATTGAAATTAAACTTACAAAAACTATAAAATATTTTTTTTTCATTTTTTATAAATTTATAATAATTGAAAATTTTAAAATCCACAAAATTGTTCTTAGTAAATTTAGCTTAATTAATTTTTTCAGTTCTACTAATCTAAATTTTATATTTAATTCATTGTGAATAGGCACAATTAAAAAAAAAGTTACAATCCAAATAAGAGATAATAAAATAAATCCTAAAATATCTATTAAACTTTTATTAAAAATTAGTAATAAAAAGGATGAAATAATTTCTAATAACATTATTGGAGCAACTACATAAGAAATTTTGTTCATATAATTTAAATGATATCCCTTAAATGAATCTATTTTAATAAATTTAAATGAAGGATAAATTATAATTTGTACTATTAAAGAAATCCCAATCATTAGTATGTTTGAGATATAATGAATTTGAATTAACAAATTAATCAAGAAACTTTTTTCCAAAGAAATAAATTAGAAATCTTACCTTGAAATTAATTAATACAAAATCTAAAAACTAATTTATTGTATATTTTAATTTCAAAAAAATAAAAATTTAATTACTTAATTAGATAAAATAATTTTAATAAGCTAAATTTGAAATAAAAAACTATGTTTTCAAGATCAGATTATTTATTACTCGGAGCTGCTTTTTTTAGTTTCTGCTTTTCAGTTGGATTATGGTTTAATGGATTTCAAGATGAGGGTCTTTATGTTGGAATATGGGTGCCATCAATTCTTGCTGCAGGAGCTTATATAAAACTCATATTAAATCAAAAAAAATGAGTTTAGCAATAATTTTCTTTATTGGATTTCTCGTATTTGGAACTGTAATAATTTCTTTTATTCTTGCAATTTCTCAATCTGGAAGAAATAGAAGGTATAAATATAAGTCTGAAGAAGAAGATTCAATCGACTATGATGGGGGAGGAAATTGGGGAAGAATTCCACCAAAAAAATAATTATTTTATATAATCTAACTTTATCTATAATTTGTATATTTAATAAGCAATCATTTTACAACTAAAATCCTCAGTTTTATTAACTATTTATCAATAAAGTGAAATTTAAATTCATATCTAAATATCCTTCGATTAACGACCTTAAAATTAAAGCAAGAAGAAAAATTCCAAAATTCGCATTTGAGTATTTAAATGGAGGGTGTAATGACAATGTGAATATTAAAAGAAATACAGATGAAATAAGAAATGTACAGCTTATACCTGAATATATAAAAAAATTTAATGGTAATTCATTAAAAGCTTCAATTTTTGGAATTGAATATGATTTGCCTTTTGGTATCGCACCCATTGGTCTTCAAGGTTTAATGTGGCCAAATTCTCCTGAAATATTGGCAAAATCTGCATTCAACAATAACATCCCCTTTATCTTAAGTACAGTATCAACTTCAAGCATTGAAAAAATTTCTGAGATTACTCAAGGAAAGTTTTGGTTTCAATTATATCATCCAGCTGAAGAAAAGTTAACAAATGACTTAATATTAAGGGCTAACAATTCTGGATGTAAGGTCCTAGTTATTTTATGCGATGTCCCCACATTTGGCTATAGACCAAAAGATATAAAAAATGGTTTATCAATGCCCCCTAAAATGAATTTAAATAATTTTTTTCAAATTTTTTCTAAACCCCATTGGGCAATTGAAACTATTAAATACGGACAACCAAATTTTGAAACCCTAAAACCATACATGCCAAAGGGCTTGAATCTTAAGCAATTAGGGGGATTTATGAATCAAACTTTTGATGGAAGACTTAATGAAGAAAAAATTAAAAAAATTCGAGATCTTTGGAAAGGTAAACTTATTTTGAAAGGTGTTTCATCTGAATTTGATGTAAAAAAATCTATTCGGCTTGGTATTGATGGGGTTATTATATCTAACCATGGAGGGAGACAATTGGATGCTGGTCCATCATCAATAAAAGTTCTTGAAAAAATTTCCCCTAAATATGAAGATAAAATTGAAATAATGATGGATAGCGGAATAAGATCAGGAGCTGATATTTCTAGAACTTTGGCAAGTGGTGCTAAATTTACTTTTTTAGGAAGGTCATTTATGTATGGTGTATGTGCATTGGGTAATCAAGGGGGAGATCAAACAATTCATATATTAAAAACTGAATTAAATCAAATTATGGAACAGCTTTGCTGTGAAAAAATTTCAGATCTTCCTTTTCATATTTCAGACTAAATATTAGTATTATTTTCAAAAATAATTAATTTTATAATTATTATTTATAACCCTAAAAAATTTAGTATGATTAATAAATTACAACCACTAATAGTTTTATTTACTTTTTTGTCAATTTCATGTGACAGCCTTTTAAAAAGTGATAAAGAAAAAAAAATGGAAAATACTAAAGAAATAGTTTTAAAAGCATACAATGCTCAAATGAGCGGTGATGTTGAATTATGGAAATCACTTTTAAGTGATGATTTTACTTTTACATTAACCGGCAAGTTAGATATTTCAAAAACATATAATTGGGATGAACTAATGGAATTTAACAAATACTTTGGTTCCTTACTAATTGGAGATATTGGAGCCATTTATAAAGGGATAATTGCTGATGAGAATAAGGCTGTTGTTTTTTTAGAAGGGAGAATGGAAGGAGTTGGGGGGAAATATGAAAATGATTATGCAATAATGTACGAATTAAATGAAGATGGCAAAATTTCTTCTACCAAAGAGTGGCTTAGTGATATTTTACTTGCAACTCAATTGTATGGCCAAGAAATATGTGGTGAAAAAAAAATATTGGAATAATAGATATTAATCAATAGTTTTTGTTTTAAACTTTTAAAAAATTATAGATTTCATAAAAAAATATTAATTAAATTTTAAAATATTCATTTTACTCCTTTTTAAATTATCATAATTTAATTAATAGATTAAAAAATAACCTCCTTAGAAATTTATTTATTTTCAAACAATAACTTTAGTGGATGCTCAAAGATAAAGTTTCACTCGAAAATTACGAATACATGTCAAATGCTTGGGACGAAATGTTTGACTTACAAGGTAATATTCGCCCAGAATATCTATCATTTAAAAAATTACTTAAAAAAGTAAATATCAATAGCTTGAGAGAAATGGAAGATTTTGCCAGGCAATTCTTTATGACTCAGGGTGTAACTTTTACGGTTTATAACAACAATGAGGGAATTGAAAGAATTTTCCCTTTTGATATTTTACCAAGAATAATCAAAGCTAAAGAATGGATTGAAATTGAAGAAGGTATTAAACAACGTATTAAAGCTTTAAATCTTTTTTTAAAAGATATTTATCATGAACAATTCATATTAAAGGATAATGTATTCCCCTCAAACTTGATTTCAAATAATCCTCAATATTTATTTGAAATGAGAAAATTAAATGTTCCAAAAAATATTTATACACATATTTCAGGTATTGATTTGATTAGGAATACTGATGGAAAATTTTATGTTCTAGAAGATAATTTAAGAACACCATCAGGAGTTTGTTATATGCTAGAAAACAGAGAAATATCTAGAAGACTATATCCTTCATTTTTTCCAAAGCAAAATATACTGTCAGTTTTAAATTACCCTTCAATATTATATGACCATTTATCATCACTTGTTGATAAAAAAAACCCTACAATTGTTCTTCTAACTCCTGGTTTATATAACTCTGCATATTATGAGCATTCAACTTTAGCAAGATTAATGGGAATAGAACTTGTAGAGGGAAGAGATTTAGTCCTGAATAATAATTATGTTTATATGAAAAATGCGGGTGGATTAAAAAGGGTTGACGTTATATACAGAAGAATCGATGATGATTACCTAGATCCATTATATTTTAATTCCTCAAGTCAACTTGGAGTTGCAGGAATTATGTCTTCATACAGAAAAGGTAATGTTGTAATTGTCAATGCCCCGGGATCTGGAATAGCTGATGATAAAGCCTCATATATATATGTTCCCAAAATGATTTCATATTATCTTAACGAGGAACCAATATTAAAAAATATAGACACATTTGAGCTTGAAAACCCCGAACATTATAAACACGTACATGACAACATTGAGAAAATGGTTGTAAAAAAAACTGATGGTAGTGGTGGATATGGAATGCTTATGGGTAATAGTGCCACAGAAAAAGAAATCGAATCATATAAAAAACTAATTCAGAAAAATCCAAAAAATTTTATTGCTCAACCTGTTATAAGTATTTCAACTACACCATGTCTCATTGATGACGAACTTACTCCTAGATGTGTTGATTTAAGACCATTTGCAATATATGGTTCTGAAGGAATAAAGGTTTGTCCTGGTGGTCTTTCTAGAGTAGCTTTAAAAAAAGGATCTTTAGTTGTCAACAGTTCTCAAGGAGGAGGCAGTAAAGACACCTGGATTATTAAAAATTTAAAATAATGCTTAGTAGAGTTGCGAATAATTTATATTGGTTAGATAGATATATGCAAAGAAGCTATGGTTTATTAAATATCATCTCTACTAATCACAACTCTACAATTGATTCTGGAGATTACTCCTCATGGGAATCAATAATGAATTCCTACATGGGATTTAAATCTGACAAAAAAATTATAAATTACGATGACTCCCTTAAAGTAATTGAATATATGCTTTTCGATTATAAGAATCCAAACTCATTAAAAAATATTGTTAGTAAATCAAGGGAAAATGCCAGGAGTGTTCAGGATCACATATCAAGAGAGGTTTGGTTATCTGCAAATAAATACTTTTTATTTATTAATGATCAAACTACTTTGTCAAATTTCAAAAAATCTGATCCTCTTAATTTTTTAAATAAATTATTACAATTTAATTTACTTTACTATAGCACATCAGATATAACCCAAGAACGAGGAAATGCATATTGTTTTATGAATGTTGGTAAGTATTTTGAAAGAATTATTCAAAGTGTTGATTTCTTGTATTTTAAATTATTAAAATTAAGTGAAAATGAAAAAAACCTTCAAGAAATTGTTTTTTGGAAGAATTTACTGATTTCAATTGGTGGATATCAATTATACACAAAAACATATAAATCGATTTTTAAAATTGAAAATATTATTGAAATGATTTTAATAAATGACAACTTTCCAAGATCTGTTAAATATGGAGTAAATAAACTTAAACTTCATATTAAGAGGCTTAATACTTTCAATGAACTAAAAAAGACAGAATCCTTTTTTTTAGCTGAAAAACTAGAAAATAATTTGAAATTCAACACTAACAAAATATTGAATTCGAAAGGACTAAGGTTTTTTTTAGATGATTTAATCAAAGAAATCAATGAACTTTCAATAAAAATTAATGAAGACTATTTCTCTTAAATAACAATAATAATGGCAAAACTTTTTTTAAAACACATAACTGGATATTCTTATACTAATGATGTTTCTGAAAGTACAAATAGAATTATGCTTTTCCCATATAACGATACTAATCAACATCTAGTAAATCATAATATATCTATAACTGGTAATCCTGAATTATTTACCTATATCGATCATTTTAACAATCGCGTTGGAGTTTTCAATTTTTTAACTCATCATTCATCCTTAATAATTAAATCTGAGGCCGAAATTATAACTAGCAAAATAAAATTTCCTGAAGATTCCTTAGACTCAAAAAGACAATGGGAAATTCTTGAAAAACTATGTAAACTTATAAATTATCTCGAGTTTATGAGAATTGACCCTCTTTTTTCCTTTAACGAAGCATTTAACTTAGTTAATGATTTAAAATTAAAATCCATAACGCCTTTCCAATTATGCCAAAATTTAAACAATTATATATTTGAAAATTTTAAATATAAAGCTGGAATTACAACAGTAAATTCCCAAGCAAAGGATGTCTGGGAAGAAAAAACTGGAGTATGCCAAGATTTTGCTAATGTACTAATTCAACTTCTTAGGATTGCGAAAATACCTGCTAGATATGTCAGTGGTTATGTTTGTGCTAAAAAAAATATTAGAGGTTATTCTGCGACTCATGCCTGGACTGAAGCATTTATACCAGATTACGGATGGATAGGTTTTGATCCAACAAATAATCTGATTGCAAGTGAATTACATGTAAGACTTGCCGTTGGTAGAGATTATAATGATTGTTCACCAGTAAAAGGGGTATTTAAAGGAGAAGAAACTCAAAAAATGTCAGTTAATGTATATCTAGGGACAAAAGAGAAAGAAGTTTCCAAAAAGGAATTAATTATTTCCAAAGAAAAAAATATCAAAACTAAAGACAACTCTAAAGCTAAAAATAGTTTTATGAGAAATCTTCAAATGGTTCAACAACAACAGCAACAACAATAATAATGATTTTTGTTTTTAAATTTTATTATCATACCTACCAGGAGAAAAATATTTATTTACAGCAAAAAATATAGATTTCGGAATTACCTTTAATAGAAATACAATAATCTTATAAGTCATTGTGGGTATAGAAACTTTTTTTCCTTTTAATGTATCTTCAACTGCAATTTTTGCTATTCTTTTTGAATTTTTTTTTAAAAATTTAGGAACTCTATCCATTTCATCTTGAATTCCACTTGAAGAGTGAAAATTTGTAATAGTGTACCCAGGACAAACAGCAGTAGATGTAATGCCTATTTGGTTATAACTTGAGTTTATTCCCTCACTAAATCTATTCATGAAAGTTTTAACAGGTCCATATAAGAATTGAATTGTAGAAGGAGGAGCAAATGCTGCAACTGAGGAAATTATCATAATCTTCCCTTTTTTATTTTTAATCATACCATTTAAAAATAATTTAGTTAATACTATTACTGAGGTTGATAAAACTCTTAAAAACTTTTCTTCTTCATCCATTGAAGTTATATGAAAAGGATCAGGAATTGCGTATCCTGCATTATTGACTAAAATTTCAATATTATATCCTTTAGACTTACAAAAACGATAAATATTTTTTGGTGAATCTTCTGAACTTAAATCAGCAGATATATAATCGACCGAAATGTCATAAGTGAGTGATATTTTTTTTTTTAAATCTTTTAAAATAGTCTCTCTCCTTGCTGTTAAAATTAAATTATAACCTTTGCTAGCAAAATACTTTGAAATTTCCAGTCCAATACCTGATGTGCTTCCAGTGACTAGTACAAATGAATCGTTCAAAATAGTAAAACCTCTAAATATTAATGATTAGTTGGCCTACCAGGGCTCGAACCTGGACTCTTCTGAACCAAAATCAGACGTGTTACCAATTACACCATAGGCCAAGATTTGCGAATTTAGTACAAAAATATTTATATTAACAATTTATCACAAACAATAAGTAATTCATCGCTAAAAAAAATAATAAATACCAATTTATGGGAAAAATTTATTAGTAAATTCGTAACCTGGATTTAATTGTAATGAGTGAAAAAAAATATAGATTTTATAATACTTCCTTAGGGTGGCTTCATTTTTTTATTGCACTTATTACTTTTAGCTTAACTGTTGAACCTACAGCTAGCTTTTGGGATGCTGGAGAATACATAGCTACTTCAGCAAAACTTCAAGTTGGCCATCCCCCTGGCGCTCCACTTTTTCAAATGATAGGTGCATTTTTCGCCATGTTTGCTCCGAATGCTGAGAAAATAGCCCTTTTTGTAAATCTTATGTCTGTTTTTTCAAGTGCATTTACAATACTGTTTATGTTTTGGACACTAACTTTAATTCTAAGAAAACTTCCTGCTTTCAAAAACATAAATACTAAATCTGATTATATTGGTTTTTTTGGAAGTGCTAGTATCGGTTCACTTGCATTTTGTTTCTCAGACAGCTTTTGGTTTAATGCAGTAGAAGCTGAAGTATATGCAATGGCAACTTTAATACTTTCAGTTCTTTTTTGGCTTGGATTAAAATGGGAACAAGAAATGAATACGGCCTACGGGGATAGATGGTTATTATTAATTTCGTTTATAATTGGTCTTTCATTTGGTGTTCATTTTATGGGATTATTGACAATCCCTGCAATAGGAATGCTTTATTACTTTAAAAATTTTAAAACAAAAATTAATTTTAAAAATTTCTTTTTGGCTAACCTTTTTTCTGTTTCCATACTCCTAATAATATTCAAATTATTGTTGCCTTCCACATTGTCTTTTTTTGGTAAGGCTGAAGTTTATTTTGTAAATAATTTAGACTTACCTTTTAATTCGGGAACAATTTTCTCAGCTTTGGTAATTATTTTATTTTTTATCTATGCCCTTAGACTATCATCAAAAAAAAATTGGGTTAATCTAAACACAGGAATTTTATGTATTCTTTTTGTTTTTCTTGGATTCTCCTCATGGATAATGCTCCCAATAAGAGCTAATGCAAATACAATTATTAATGAAAATTCTCCAACAGATGCGCGACAACTTCTAGCATACTACAATCTTGAACAATATCCTGACACCCATTTATTTTATGGCCCAATGTTTTCTGATATTTACGCTGGCCAAGATCCTAATGAACCGTATGTAGATGATAAGCCAAAATATGAAAGAGATGAAAAAACTAAAAAATATATAATAGTTAATAATTGGGAGAAATCGCGTATTAATTCAAATCAAAATCACAATGGATTTCTTCCCAGAATGTGGAGCCCTGAACATGCTGCTAATTATATGAATTTTACCGGTCCTCTATCTTTTTCTATTCTTCCTAGCTATAGATCAAGCGAAGCTTTAAGAGACAGAGTTAATGAATTTAAAAATCGAATTGAAGAAGAAGAATTGAGTGGGGAAGATTATAATAATTTTTTTAAAGAATTTGGCCCATACCTTAAAATTGAAAAACCTTCATTTTTTAAGAATTTATCTTACCTATTTAATTATCAGATTGGTTACATGTATGTGCGTTATTTTATGTGGAATTTTACAGGAAGACAAAATGATATTCAAGGTAAATTTGATGTTTTAGATGGAAACTGGATAAGTGGAATTCCCTTTATTGATAAATTTAGATTAGGTAATCAAAATAATTTAACTGATGATGCAAAAAATAATAAAGCAAGGAATACATACTTTTTCTTGCCTTTTATCTTAGGATTAATTGGATTTTTCTTTCTCTACAATCAAGATAAAATGAAATTTTGGGTCCTGCTTTTATTTTTTTTATTTACGGGTTTAGCTCTAAAAATATATTTAAATGAACGCCCATTTGAACCTAGAGAAAGAGATTATGCTCTTGTTGGTTCTTTTTATGTTTTTGCTATTTTCATAGGAATTGGAGCGCTAAACATAATCCAAAAAATAAAAGAAAATTGGAAATCTAAATTTTCAAATCCAATAATTATTTCTCTACTGCTCTTAGCTGTTCCATTTTTAATGGCTTTCCAAAATTGGGATGACCATGATAGATCAAATAGGTATACAGCTCAGTCTATGGCAAAATCTTATTTAGCTTCTATTCAAAAAGATTCAGGAGCAATGATTTTTACAATTGGAGATAATGACACATTTGCCTTGTGGTATGCTCAGGAAATTGAAGAATATAGAACTGATGTTAAAACTATAAATACCAGTTTATTAGCTACTGACTGGTATATAGATCAAATGAAAAGAAAAACATATGAAAGCGATCCAATCCCCTCGCAAATGTCCCATGATTTATACGCTTATGGGATTAGAGATTACATTAAACACGAAGCTTTAATTGATAGTGTTAGATGGGATATAAAGGATTTTATGAATTGGGTTTCAAGTGACAATCCAAAGACAAAATACAGAAATTTAATTCAACAATCCGGAGGAGATCCTAATCAATATCCTCTTAATACTCAAGAAATGGTATTTTATCCAACCAATAAATTAAGAGTTTCTGTAAATAAAGATAATGTTATAAATAGCGGATTAGTAAAAGAGAAGGATTTTGAAAAAATTGTTCCCTTTATTGATATTGAACTACCTAAAAGCGGTATAACAAAAAATCAATTAATGATGCTTGATATTCTTGCTAATAATGATTGGAAAAGACCTATTTATTTTACTGGAGGGAGTTACTCGGATTCTGAGTATATATGGATGAAAGATTATCTTCAACTTGAAGGTTTAGTATATAAACTTGTTCCAATTAAAACTGAAAAAAATAAAAATAATCCTTATTTAATGGGAAGACTTGATGAAGATTTAATGTTTGATATTGTGAAAAATTGGGAATGGGGTAATTCTGACAGCCCAAAAATTTATCATGACCCAGAAACCAGGAAAAACAGCATTTCATACAGGAGTAATATGGCAAGACTAGCAGAGGTTTTAGTAGACAAAGGTAAAAATGAAAAAGCTAAATATATAGCTGATTTAGCAATGGAAAAAATGCCCATTGACTACTTTGGATTTTATAGTTTGATCTCTCCATTTATTGAAATATACTATAGACTAAATGAAAATGATAGCGCACGAGATTTATTCGACAAGGTAAGTTATAAATATTTTGACCGCCTCAATTATTTTAATAGCCTTGAATTAGAACTTCAATATTCTTTAGGTGAAGAAATTTTAACTGAAATTGAAAGATATAGAGCCCTAGTTGAAACAATAATAGATAATAGAGATAAGTCAAAATCCAGTCAAAGTATCACTAAATTTCAAGAGATTTCAAGTAAATTCATTTTTTTATATGGTAAATATGAGTATTACACTATTATGGTTGATTTTGTCGAAGGACATTATATATCTGGGAATACAGATGAAGCAAGAAAATTAGTTGAAAATATTGCTCAGGAATTTGATAAAAGATTTAAAATAATTAGCGAATTATCTGAAGAAAATCAAAAATATCTTGACAATCAGATTAAAGAAGAAATGAATAAATATCGTAAAATGCTAATTATCGTCAATTCTTATGATTCTGAAGATTATGTCAAAAAACTAGAAGAAAGAGTATTTGATGTTTTTAGTAGTTTGGAAAACGTTGAAAAAATGTACTTGGAAAATTAATCCAAATACTCTTTCATCAATCCAATAAGGGTATTAGCGTCTTGTTCACCGCTTTGCCTCCAAACCATTTCACCTGTTTTATAAATCATCAATGTAGGTAATACTTTAATCCTTAATGCATCAGAAATTTTATTATTTTTCTCAACATCAATTTTAACGACTCTACCCTTATCTCCAATTGCTGCAGCTACATCCTTTAATACAGGATTTAAATCAACATCTGTTTCATCTTTTTTATCAAGGAAAAAAGCTAATAGCAGTGGATATTTTTCGTTAATTAAATCACCAAATTTTGACACAACAATAAATTATTTTTCTTAATTAGAGTACAAATTTAGTTTTTTTTATTTAAATAGTTGGCATTGAAGATTTTAAGGTTATAACTGTGATCTCAGGCCAAATTCCAACTCTTCCTGGATATGCCAGATATCCAAAGCCTCTATTGACATTTAAAAACTTTTTACCTCTGTTATAAATACCGGCCCATTGCTTATATCGCCACTTGACAGGGCTCCATTTAATAATTCCAGGGATTTCAATTCCAAATTGCATCCCATGGGTATGCCCACTAAGAGTAAGATTAATGAGTTTATCATGATTTAATGCCTCAGCCTCCCAATGAGATGGATCATGAGTTAATAATATTTTAAAATCTTCCTTTATGATTTTTTCAGTTGCTAAATTTAAATCTCCCTTTTTTTTAAATCCCTCTCCCCAGTTTTCAACTCCAACAATCGCTATTTTAGAATTTTCTTTATTAATATATTTAGATTGATTCAGTAATAGTTCAAATCCCATTTCCTTTTGAGATTTTAATAATAGATTAAAATTGTCCTCTTTGTCTTTTATACTTTTCCAATTAGCGTAATCTCCATAATCATGATTACCCAAAATTGAAAATTTACCTGATGGTGCCTCTAAAGTTTTAAAAATATCAATCCACGGAATTAGTTCACTTGCTTTATTATTTACAATATCTCCAGTAAAAAGTATTACATCAGACTTTTGTTCATTTATTAAATCTACACCGTATTTAACTTTTTCTTTATTATCAAAACTTCCACAGTGTATATCTGAAATCTGAGTTATTTTAAACCCATCAAATTCTTTAGGTAAATTATCAAAAGTTAAAGAATACTTTAATACTTTATAATTATATCTCCCATAAAACATACCATATATTAAACTTGAAAAGGGAATAAGCCCAGTTATAAGAGCTATTTTAGAAATAAATTTTCTTCTTTCTGGAATAAAATCATCAGTTAAATTATAAGTAAAATAATCATATATCCCTTGAATAACTCTGTAAATATCCTCAAAAAATAAAAAACTGATTATACAAAGTTGAGATACAAATAACGACAGGAAAAGTCCTAATGCATATCCAAAATAATGAGTGAATCCAATTGATCTGTCAAAGATTAAACTATGATAAGTTAAGTTTCCTAAAATTAGAGCTACAATTAAAAAATAAACTAATAATATTGACCTATTATTTGTAATGGTCTTAATCGCTTGAAAAGCATAAAATTCAAAAACACTAAAAAAAATTATTATAAATATCCAGCGTAGCATTATTTTTTTTTGCAAACATAATAAAGATTTAATTATTACTTTATCTTTTTTGAAAGCTCTTTTGCTTTACCATCAGATAAACTTGCAACAAAACATGTAGCATTTAAAATAGTTAAGTATAAAGTTTCTTTAACCAAAGGGGTGCCATCAGGAATTAATCTCAACAATAATTTATCAAATGAACTTTCTTTATTTAAAAATTTGTTATGAGCAGCGCTTACAAAAGCATTTAACAAATTCGAAATAACTTTATAACCAATAATTTCTTTTTGTAAAACTTCTTGAGACCTGTATACATTTTTAATACTAAGAGAAATAACATCTTCAATTTGGGCTTTATATTTACTCTTGTCTAGTAATGCGTATTTAAAATTCCCCTCTAATATCTCTTTCTCATTTTCAAGAAATATTGATACTGAATCCTTTATTAAACTATTTATAGCAAGTGCCCTTAAATAAGCCATTCTTTGAGGCGTATGCTTTAATGTTGAAAATTTTTTTTGATCCAAACTATCTTTTACTAAATTAATCAGATACTCCAGAGCATAGGACTCTGGAATCCAACCTAAATTAATTCCATCTTCAAAATCAATTATAGTGTAGCATATATCATCTGCAGCTTCAACTAAATAAGCTAGTGGGTGTCTATGAAATCGATTATTTATATTGTCAACCATATCCAGATCATTCATTAACTCTTTAAAAAAATTAAGTTGAGACTGAAAAACACCGAATTTTTTATCAGCTACGTGATTAGAAGGTTTTATGGGCAGTGAAGCCTTAGGGTATTTAATGAATGACCCCAGAGTAGCATAGCTTAATCTTAATCCACCGGGAATTCCATCTTGATCTTGAACTAAAATTTTAAAACCATTAGCATTGCCTTCAAAATTACAAAGATCTTGATATTGGATGGGATCAAGCATTTCTTTAAATCTTTTACCCTTACCATTAGAAAAATAATATCCAATTGCCTTTTCTCCACTATGACCAAACGGAGGGTTACCAATATCATGTGCTAATGCGGCAGTAGCAACAATGGCTCCAAAATCATTGCTTTTATATCCGTCTATTTCTTTTAAATTTGGATTTTTATTCAATAACTCCTCTCCTGCAAGTCTACCAAGTGTTCTGGCAACAACAGAGACCTCCAAACTGTGAGTTAATCTTGTATGAACAAAATCGGTTTTAGAAAAAGGGATTACTTGGGTTTTATCCTGCAAACTTCTAAATGCTGAGGAAAAAACTATTCTATCATAATCGACCTCAAATCCAAGACGTGTTTCATCTTGTTCAATTCTAATTCTTTTAGATTTATCTCCATATCGTTTAAGCGACAATAGCTGTTCCCAATTCATATTTCCAAAGCTAACAATATTAGAAAAATCTTCTGTGAATTTTTAATTTAATTTTTATAATACATATATAAAATTTGAAGACTACTAACTATTATTTAATTAAAAGTTAACATTAAATAAACATTAGATAAATAATTAATTACCAGCTTTGAATAAAACAAAGACACACATGTTTAAATCGTTAAAAAAAATACTTTTTTGCATTGTAATCTATATTCCTATGCTTATTAAAGCACAAGAGGTAACTGCCCCAAGGTTTGGTAAAGGACTATTAAACATATCAGGAAAAGACAATACATGGAGTATGAACTTCGCTGCAAGAGTACAATATTTAACTACAACTACATGGATGGAAAAAAATCAAGGGTATAGTTCCCCAGAATCAAACTCTTTGATTAGAAGATCTAGATTGAAATTTAAAGGTTTTGCATATCACCCAAATCTAACTTATAAACTTGAACTGGGTTTTTCAAATAGAGATATCTCTGGTGGATCAAATTATACGTCTAATTCACCTAGAATAATTATCGACGCAAGTGTTAGATGGAAGTTTAATAAAAATTTATGGATTCAATTTGGTCAAGCAAAATTGCCTGGCAATATTGAAAGAATAATTTCCTCATCAAAACTGGCGCTTGTAGACAGGTCTATTCTTAATAGTAAATTTAATATTGATAGAGATTTTGGGCTTCAGATGAGGTATAAATTTAATTTAAGTAAGAAATTTGTCGTTAAAGAAACTTTTGCTATTTCTCAGGGCGAGGGCAGAAACGTTTCAAAGGGTAATCTTGGTGGTCACAAATACACAGCAAGAATAGATTTATTACCTTTCGGTAACTTTAAAAACGACGGAGACTACTCGGGTGACGATATTGAAAGAGAAAAAAAACCAAAATTATTAGTTGGTGTAGCATACGATTATAATAATAATTCTGTTAAAACAAGAGGTAACACTGGTAATTACATGGAAACTACTACTGGGTTTTTTAAAACTGATATTAAAACACTTTTTGTAAACTCTCACTTCAAATACATGGGCCTGTCTTTTATGGGTGAATACGCAAATAGGAGTAGTGATGACGCTATTTCTAAAAATTCTGATGGAAGTTTAACAGGAGATATAGTAAGTGATGGCTCTGCTATTAATTTTCAAATTGGATATGTTACTCCATCCAATGTTGCTATAACAACTAGATTTACGAATATTAAATTTAAAGATATTATATACAATGATACAGAACAACTAACTATTGGGTTATCAAAGTATTTTGTTAAACATAAACTAAAAATTCAATCAGACCTTACTAGCGAGAAATCTATAAATGATAAAAATAAAATATTTTATCGCTTACAATTTGAAATTCACTTTTAAAAAAACTTTATGGAAAATTTATATTTAATTTTAGTAATTATTTTAGCAATTCTAGCCTGCGGAGACTTAATAGTAGGTGTTAGCAATGACGCAGTAAATTTTTTAAATTCAGCTGTCGGATCTAAAGCTATTTCAATGAAAACAATTTTGATTTTGGCTGGTTTTGGTGTTGCTTTTGGAGCTTTTTTTTCTAGTGGACTAATGGAGGTTGCAAGAAAGGGGATTTTTAATCCGGGAGAATTTTATTTTGATGAAATTATGTTAATTTTTACTGCAGTAATGTTGACTGATATCTTATTATTGGATTTCTTTAATACGATAGGTATGCCAACTTCAACTACAGTTTCAATCGTTTTTGAACTATTAGGCGCAGCTGTTTTTATGTCTTTGATTAAAATTAGCTCCACAACAGGAGACTTGTCTGATTTGGTTAATTATATAAATACAAGCAAAGCTATTCAAATCATTTCAGGAATTGTTCTTTCGGTTGTTATTGCATTAACAGTTGGAGCACTTGTACAGTGGATTTCAAGACTCTTTTTAACATATGAATTTGAAAATAAATCTATTTGGATAAGTGCGTTATTTTCAGGTATTGCACTTTCAGCTATTACATATTTTATTTTGATGAAAGGTATTAAAGGAACACCCTTTGCAAATCTGGAATTTAATTTAATTGGAGGTATGAAAATTAAAGATTTCATTGAAATAGAGGTAATAAAAGTTGTTTTTTTAAATTTAATTTTTTGGTATTTTCTATCATATGGACTAATTCGATTTATAAAAGTCAATATATACAAATTCATTATTGGGATTGGAACTTTTGCTCTAGCACTTGCTTTTGCTGGAAATGATTTAGTTAATTTTATTGGTGTACCCATTGCAGCATTTCAATCATATGAAGCATGGGTTTTGTCAGGTGATTTAGCGTCAGAGTTTAACATGGGGGTTCTTGCATCAAAAGTATCAACACCAAATATTTTTTTAGTTGTATCTGGCTTAATAATGGTTCTAACCTTATGGCTTTCGTCAAAAGCGAGAAAAGTTATGAAAACTGAACTAGACTTGTCAAATCAGGGCCTAATTAAGGAGAGATTTAAACCTTCTATTATTTCAAAATTTATTGTAAAGCTTTTTACGAATCTATCGAATTTATTAAATAAACTATTGCCTAATGAATTAAAAAAGAAAATTGAAGTTCAGTTTTCCGGATTATCAAAACAAACAAAAAAAATCAATGACCAAAATACACCATCATTCGATATGCTTAGAGCGTCAGTTAATTTGTCAGTTGCAGCTATATTAATTTCAATTGCAACTTCTTATAAACTACCACTTTCAACAACCTATGTTACATTTATGGTTGCTATGGGAACATCACTTGCAGATAAAGCTTGGGGAAGAGATAGTGCTGTCTACAGAGTTTCAGGAATGCTTAATGTTATCTTTGGATGGTTT
>CAJPUR010000008.1 GCA_905381055.1 uncultured Flavobacteriaceae bacterium | reverse complement strand
AATAAAATTAGTAAAAAAATATTCCTAAAAATAAATTTATTTTTAGGAATATTTTAGTGGAGTCGGAGGGAATCGAACCCTCGTCCAAACAAGCAAAAAAACAACTTTCTACATGCTTAGTTTCCATTTAATTTTCGAAGAATTACTGACTAAAAACTATCTATAATTCTCTTATTACCTTAAATTAAAAAATCCGATAGGCAAACTCGAATTTCGATGTTGACTTTTATGGTGCCTCGTTATTAAATGCCGTCAACAAGGGCAATTATGAGACATCCGGCTTTCTGACCTAGTCAGAATTAAGCATTAACTTACTATAATTCAGTTATTTATGCAGCTAGAGCGTAGTTATTTTCGCCAATTAAGGTTTGAATCCAATTTTTACGAGCTGTGAATCAATGCTCGACATGCTTATTATTTTTTTGGTCCTGCTGTCAAAACCAGTCGACCCCATAATTTCAAAGAACAAAAACAGTGTACAAAATTACATCTTTTTTAATTATTTAATTAATATACAAACTGTTTAAAACTAAATATGGTTATATATGTTTTATATTTGCGCACAAATTTTTAGATGTCGCAAATTAAAAATATCGCAATTATTGCTCATGTTGATCATGGTAAAACAACTCTAGTTGATAAAATAATGTTCCACTGTGAATTATTTAGAGTTAATAAAAATGTTGGTGATTTAATATTAGATAACAATGATTTGGAGAAAGAAAGAGGTATTACAATTCTATCTAAAAATATTTCAGTTGAATATAAAGGGACTAAAATAAATATAATTGATACCCCTGGGCATGCCGATTTTGGTGGAGAGGTTGAAAGAGTTTTGAATATGGCTGATGGGGTTTTGCTATTGGTTGACGCTTTTGAAGGCCCCATGCCTCAGACTCGTTTTGTACTTCAGAAGGCATTGAATTTAAAATTAAAACCCATCGTTGTAATAAACAAGGTTGACAAAGAAAATTGTAAGCCAGATGAGGTTCAAGAAGCTGTATTTGATTTAATGTATGAATTAGACGCTGAAGAATGGCAGCTTGATTTTCCTACAATATATGGTTCCGCTAAGAATAATTGGATGAGTTTAAATTGGAAAACAAAAACTGATAATATAGAACCATTACTTGATATGGTTATTAAAGAAATCCCAAGTCCAAAAATAATTAATGGAAATTTACAACTATTAATCACATCATTAGATTTTTCTCCATTTACTGGAAGAATTGCAATTGGAAGATTACAAAGAGGGGAACTACATTCAAATATGAATGTCAGTTTGGTTGATAGAAATGGAAAAATTTCTCATTCTAAAATAAAAGAGATTAATGTATTTGATGGATTATCAAGAAAAAAAGTAGATTCAGTTATTCAAGGAGATATTTGTGCATTAATTGGATTAGAAGATTTTGAAATAGGCGATACTATTGCTGATTTTGAATTTCCAGAATCTCTTCCATCAATAAAAATAGATGAACCAACTATGAGTATGCTTTTTACTATAAACAACTCCCCTTTTTTCGGTAAAGAGGGAAAATTTATTACTTCCCGACATCTAAAAGAAAGATTAGAAAGAGAATTAGAGAAAAATTTGGCAATGAGATTAGAATATACTGATTCACCCGAGAAATTTATGGTTTTCGGTAGGGGAGTTCTTCATCTTTCAATTTTAATTGAAACAATGAGAAGAGAGGGATATGAGCTTCAAATTGGACAACCGCAGGTAATAATTAAAGAAATTAATGGTAAAAAAAATGAACCCGTTGAGGAATTAACAATTGATCTTCCTGAGGAAATTTCTGGTAAAGCAATAGAGATTGTTTCTAATCGAAAAGGGGAACTTGTGAACATGGTTCCCAAAGGTAAAAGAATGATTTGTGATTTTATTATCCCTTCCCGTGGTATAATTGGATTAAGAAATCAACTTTTAACAGCAACAGCAGGTGAAGCTTTAATTAATCACAGATTTAAACAATTTGAACCGTTAAAAGGGGAAATACCTTCTAGGATTAATGGTTCTTTGATTTCTATGGAAAAAGGAATTGCTATTCCATATTCACTTGATAAATTAAAAGATAGAGGAGTTTTTTTTATAAATTCTAACGAAGAGGTATATTCAGGACAAGTAATTGGAGAGAATTCTAGATCTGATGATCTAATAATCAATATTACTAAAACAAAAAAACTTTCAAATGTTAGGGCGTCAGGATCAGATGAAAAAGTCAAATTAGCTCCACCTTTAAAATTTTCACTTGAAGAAGCACTCGAATATATTCAGTCAGATGAGTATGTTGAAGTTACACCAAAAAAAATTAGATTACGAAAGGTGTTTTTGAATGAACATGAAAGAAAAAGAAATAGTGTTTAATTTTTTTGAACAACTTCGAAAACCTCTCCATTTTCACATTTTAAGACTTTTGAAGGGAATTTAACAATCATATTATAATCATGAGTTGCCATTAAAATAGTCATTCCATTTTTGTTTAAAGTTTGAAATAATTCCATAATTTCAAGGCTAGTTTGTGGATCAAGGTTACCAGTCGGTTCATCAGCAATTATTATGTCCGGATTATTTAAAAGAGATCTAGCAATAGCAACTCTTTGTTGTTCTCCTCCAGAAAGTTCGTTTGAAAATTTTTCCAAAACATTATTTAAACCAACTAAGTAAAGAACTTCGTTGATTCTTTTTTTAATTGGAGTTTTGCCTTTCCATCCAGTTGCTTTTAAAACAAAATTTAAATTTTCAAATATTGTTCTATCTGAAAGTAACTTAAAATCTTGAAAAACTATTCCAATTTTTCTCCTTAAAAAAGGAGTTTGATGTTCCTTTAAATTGTTTAGTGAAAATGAGACTACTTCACCAATTCCTTTTTTTAAGGGGATATCTCCATAAATTGTTTTAATCAAACTACTTTTACCACTTCCAGTTCTTCCAATTAAAAAAACGAAATCACCCTTTTTTACATTTATGGATACATCAGATAAAATGAGTTCTCCATTTTGAAAAATTGATACTTTATTAAGGTTAAGTACAGACAAAATTATTTTAATTTTTAAAGATTTTTTTTTGTATAAATTATAAAAATTAGAGTTGTAAAAAGAATTTTGTTGATAAAATATAAAGAATTACAAATTTAAATTTTAATAATGCATTCAATATTATTATAAATTTATATATGCAATTAACATTCAAGTTTTTTAATTTTTTTTACCTTTTTTGCTTATTTATCTGTTTTTCATTGTTTAGTCAAAATAGGTGGGATAAAAAACCTGTTGATATTGGAAATTACCTATTTTTATCTGAATCATATCAGTCATCGTTAAGATATTTTGGTATTGGTGATTTTTTTCCAAACCTCAAGAATTTAGATTATTTCCTTGAGTATAATAAAATTTCTTCATCATTAAGATTAAATGATCCAGGCTCTGAAAAAAAATTATTAGATTTTGTTGACAAATATCCTACAAAAAATATAGAAAACAACTTTTATCTTGATTTAGCCAATTTCTTTTTTTATAAAGGTGATTATTCTTATGCATTAAAATGGTATAAAAAACTTAAAACCTCAGATATTGATTTTTATAGAAGGAATGAATATTTTTTTAATAAGGGTTATACTTTATTTGCTACAAAACAATATAAATCATCAAAACAATTTTTTGAGAAAGTCAAAGATGTTCCAAGATATCAATACGATTCAAATTATTATTTAGGTTATATTTCATATCAATTAGACGACTATAAAGCCGCAAATCAAAGTTTTAGTTCTTTAAATGAACTTGAAAGTAAATATAAAATTGGTTACTTCCAGGCAGACATGAATTTTAAATTAGGTCGTTTTGATGATGCAATTAAAATAGGTGAAGCTAATTTAAAAAGTGTATCTGCAAAAGAGCTTTCAGCTTTATCAAAAATTATTGGTGAAAGTTATTTTAATCTTAACGATTATCCGAAAGCTTTAATTTATTTAAAAGATTACAAAGGTAAAAATGGGAAATGGAGTCATACTGATTTTTATCAGTTAGGTTATACCTACTATAAACTAAATAAATATCAAGAAGCAATAAGCCAATTTAATAAAATTATTTCAGGTAATAATGAATTAGCGCAAAATGCATACTATTATTTAGGTGATTGTTATTTGAAAATGAATTTAAAGTCATCAGCATTAAATGCTTTTAAAATTGCAATGTCTTTAAAATACAACTCTGTTATTGAAGAGGATGCTAATTTGAATTATGTGAAATTGAGCTATGAGATTGGGAATCCTTATGAGGATTTAAGTCATATTTTAAAGAAATTTATTGAGAAGTATCCAAATAATGAATCAATTGACGAAATTAAAAAACTATTGATTCATTCTTATGTTTTAAATAATGATCATGACGCCGCATTAAAAATTTTAGATAAAGAAAATAAGAATATTTATAAAGATCCTTTACAAAAAGTCAACTATATGAAAGCAGTTGATTTATTTAGATTAGGTGATTATAATGAGTCAATAGATTATTTTAATAAATCATTGGAGTTTAAATTAAACCAAACTATTTATGTAACTTGTTTATATTGGAAAGCTCAGGCTTTATTCGAGTTAAATAATTATGATTATGCAATTAATATTTTTAATCAATTTAAGTCCCATCCAGAATCTAAAAAAATTAGGAACTTTCAAAATCTTGATTATAATTTAGCTTATTGTTATTTTAAGAAAAAAGATTACGATAAAGCAATTGTTTTTTTTGATTTTTTTTTAAAAAAAATAAATGCAAATAGTGATTTTCTTTATGATGCAATTTTGAGACTTGCTGATAGTTATTTTGCATTAAAGGCATACTGGCCAGCGATGGATAATTATTTAAAAATTATTTCAAATTCAAACGAAAAGTCTGATTATGCTTTATATCAGACTGCAAAAAGTTATGGATTTGTAGATAGATCTGAAAAAAAAATTGAATCTTTAGAAAACCTTATTAATAATTTTGAAGGAAGTAATTTAATAGATGATTCACTATTTGAATTAGCATTGACTTACTCAAAAGAAAATAATATTGAAAAAGCTTTAGAAAGTTATGATCAAATTATAAAATATTATGACTCAAGCCCATACAGATCTAAAGCTCTTTTAAATAAAGCATTAATTTTATATAATGATGAATTGTTATTACAGTCATTTGAAATATTGAAAAGATTAGTCATTGCTTATCCAAATGAATCATTATCTCGTCAAGCTTTGATAAAGTCTAAGGAGATTGCAATTGATTTAGTGAAGGTTGATGAATTTGAAAAATGGCTTATGGAAAATAAAGTTAATTATGTAAGTCAAGATGAATTAGAGCAAGCATTATTTACTTCAGGTGAAAAATTATTTAATCAAGACAAAGATAAAGCTTCAATAAAAATTTTTAATTCTTATTTGGAAAAGTACCCAAATGGTCCAAATAGTTTAAATGTAAATTTTTTAATGGGAGAAATCTACTTTAAAGATTCTGAATGGGATAAATGTTTAAAGTTTTATAAAAATTTGATAGGTTTTTCTGTAAACGAATTTACAGAGAAATCATTAGTTAGGATATCAAAAGCATTGATTAATCTTGATAAAAGGTATGAAGCAATAAGCTATTTGAACGAATTAGAATTAATTGCTCAATTCGATGAAAATAAAAATTTTGCTATTTTTAATTTAATGAAAATTTATTTTTATCAAAATAAATTTGAATTAGCCAAGCAATATTCTAAAAAAGCTATTGATATTGATTTTTTAGAGGAAAGGATTAAATGGGACGCTCTTTATATATTAGCAAAATCTTACAAGAATTTAAATGATTTAACTAATGCAATTATTATTTTTAAAAAACTTGAAAAATCTCCTAACAGGGAATTTGCTTTAGAGGCATTTTTTTTTGATGCATATCAAAAGCATTATAATAAACAATTTGAAGAGTCTAATTTAGTAATACAAAATATATCTGAAAACTATTCAGGTTTTCCGATTTGGTCTGCAAAAAGTTTATTACTTATGTCTAAAAATTTTTATAGTTTAAATGATTCTTTCCAAGCCACTTTTATTTTGGAAACTATTATCTCTAATTTTAATCAATTCCCAGATATAGTATCTCAAGCAAAAAAAGAATTGGAGAAAATAAAAAATATTGAAATTAATTATAACTCATCAATTGATAACAAAAAAAATGAAGATGAGATTTAATTCAGATATATTTTTTTTTGTGACGATTTTGAGTTTTAATTTTATTTTATCTCAAGAAGTTAAGAATGAAAATAAAGTCCCTATTCAACAGGTTACAATAATAAAATCATATAATCCAAGTTTGTTAGAGGCATTTAAAGTGCCAGAGTCCATTAACTTATTGGATTCTCTTTTAATTGGAAAAAGTAAAAATAATTATAATGTTATTCCAGTTCCTGTTCTTTCAACTTTTATACCAAATAAAGGTGAACCATTAGTTTTAAAATTTTCTAAAAAACCTGAAAAATTCAATTCACTATTAAATATTGGTTTTGGTAATTTTAATCACTTACTTATAGATTATTCATCTGGAGTAAAACTTGACAGATTAAATTCAATTGATTGGATAATTAATTTTGATGGTATTTTGAAAAAAAATCCAATAACTGTTTTTGACAGCACTAAAAGTAGTTCAGTATTTAATATTTCACATGGTTACAAGACTAATTCAGTTTGGTCTTCATCACAAATTAATTTTCATCAATACAAACAAAATTTTCATGGAATAAGATCAATAATTTCTGATCCTTTAATAATTGAAAAAACCGACACTAAACAGAATTTGGGGTATCTTTCAATTGGATCTAATTGGAATTGGTTTAGTAGCTTTTTAAATGAAGTTGACTTTAATATTTTTTTTACTTCTGATAATCAAGAATCCAGTGAGTTAGAAGTTGATCTAAAGTCAATTTTTAAATTTTCCTTATTAGGATTGAAATTAGATATTTCACCATCAATCAATTATTTTTCGAATCAGTTTTCCAGTGATTACTATTCTAATTTACCTTCAGAGTATTTTTCTGGTAAATCAAGTGTCAAATTTAATATTGTCTCTCTAAATAACAAGTTAAAATTGAAGCTAGGTATGGTTGCATCACACGGTTTGATTGATGGATTTGAAGAAAATAAGTTTTTTATTTTCCCAAATGCTGATGTAGCTTATTTCTCATCAAATAGGCTTTTTAACCCTTATGCTAAAATTAAAGGTAATTTAGATTTGAATAATTATAGAAAATTTACTCATAATAATCCATTTACTTCACCCGGAATTGTTTTTGAGCCTAATATTGTTCCTCTTAATTTGATATTTGGAAATCTTTTTATACTTTCAAAAACCATTAAATTAGATTTAAATACTTTTTATAAGAAAAGTAAAGCAAATCCTTTTTTCAGAAATTTTGGATATGATACCTTTAATTTTGATTTCACCCCATATAGATTTGGAAATTCATTTGAGGTTATATATGATGAACTTGAAGTTTATGGTTTTGATATAGGGTTAAAAGCAGTTTTTAGAAGTAGTGATTATATAGATTTTAATTTAATTTACAGGGATCTGAAGACTAAAGAAATATCTAGACCTTGGAATTTACCGAAGTTAAATATAAATTTTTCAGGAAATATAAGAGTTTTAAAAAAGTTACATGCCCAGTGGAATATGAATTACCTTGGTAAAAGATTTAATTCATATAGAGATCAGTTTTTACTTCAACTCCCTGAAGACGCTTCAATTTTAGAAGAAGAATTAAAACCATATATTTATTCTGATTTTAGAATTACTCAAGTTGTTAATGAAAGATGGAATATTTTTGTAAAAGGAGAAAATATTTTTAATCAAAAATCGTATGAATGGGCAAATTACAAATCCTATGGTTTTCAATTTTTATTAGGAATTTTGTATAATTTTAATTTCAATTATTAAAATTTTAAATTAGCATATTTTTAAATCAGTCATGTTAAATAAAATTAAAAAATTTATTAAAATATTTTTTTCATTTATTTTAATATCATGTTCATCAAACAATATTGACTTAATTGTTTTCAATGCAAAGATTTATACTGTAAATCCAAAATTTGAAAAGGTAAGTGCTTTTGCTGTGAAAGATGGTAAATTCATTGATATTGGAGATGATGAATTAGTTTCAAAGTATAAATCTAAAAGTACCCTTGATGCAAAAGGTATGTTCATTTTTCCTGGTTTTATTGATTCTCATACTCATGTTTTAAATCATTTTATTTATGCAAATAATCTAACTCCATCCGTTAATGAAAAGGCTAATGCTTTAAAAAAAGCTCAAAAACTACTTTTTGAAAACGGAATTACAACCATAAGTGAGGTGGGTTTAAATCTTGATGACATTCAGCTAATAGATAGCTTACAAAAAGCAGATGAATTATCAATTAGAGTTAATGGAATCATAAATTTTTCTCCTGAAAATTTTGAATATTTTCTTGAAAAAGGACCTTTTGAAACTGAAAAAATAACTATTCGTTCATTTAAGTTTATTTTAGATGCTTCCTCAGACTCCAAATTTAATTCAATTCAAAAGAAAGTTATTCATGAAAAAAATAATATTAAAAACTTTGTTTTTTCAGAAGAAGATTTTGAAAAAATATGTTTTCGCTTAGCCAATACAGGCTTTCAGATTAGTACTGATGCCGATAATAATTTATCTAATTCGGTAATAATAAATTCATACAAAAAGGCTTTAAACGGTATTTCAGATCCGAGATGGAGAATAGAAAATGCAATTAAAATTAACAAATTAGATTTTGAGCTATTAAATAGTAAATTCATCCCATCAATTCAATTTAAAAATGCAAAAAATGAAAACGCTGTAAACATAGATTTAATTGATTGGACTGGTAAGCTTATTTTAGGGAGTGATTATCCCAATAATGAAATTAAACCATTGGTAACATTTCATTCAGCTTTATCACCAAAAATAAATAGTGTTTTAGAGGGAAGTTCTAATTTTCAAATAAAAAATTCCTTATCCAGATCAGAAGCATTAAAAGGCATTACATATTGGGGAGCATTTGCTAATTTTGAAGAATCAAAAAAAGGATCAATTTCTGTAGGTAAATTTGCTGATTTTGTTATTCTCTCCAGGGATATTATGGAAATAAATACAGATTTGATTTCTAAAACTCAAATAATCGCAACAGTTTTAAATGGAAATCTTCAATACAGAATAAACATTGATGATTGAAAACATTAATTTAACATTATTTTTTTTAATTAATTAGTTTAAATTTTAAACTAATTAATTAATTTATATTAATAAATTCAATTATTTAATATGAAACATTTTATAAAATTAATTAAATTTGATATTTTTGTTTAAAATTTAAATAATGTGTGGAATTGTTTGTGCTTTTGATTTAAAGGAAAAATCAGCTTTGTTGCGTCCTAAAGTTTTGGAAATGTCAAAGTCTATTAGGCATAGAGGTCCTGATTGGAGTGGAGTCTTTTCAAATGAAAAAGTAATAATGAGTCATGAAAGGCTTGCAATTGTTGATCCTGCCTCTGGAAAACAACCTCTTTATAGTGAAGATAAAAGATATGTTTTGGCTGCCAACGGTGAAATTTATAATCATTTAGAGCTTCGGGAAAAATTTTGCAAGGGTTATAACTTTCAGACTGAATCAGATTGTGAAATAATCATTGCACTTTATTCAATTTTGGGTATAAGTTTTTTAGATGAATTGAATGGTATTTTTGGTTTTGCAATTTACGACACGAAAGAAAATGAATTTTTTATTTCACGTGACCATATTGGAATCATTCCATTATATATGGGATGGGATCAAAATGGAACTTTCTATGTAGCTTCTGAATTAAAGGCATTAGAGGGAATTTGTTCTAAAATTGAATTATTCCCTCCTGGCAAATATTTACATAGTAAAAATAAAAAATTAACTACTTGGTATAAGAGGGATTGGATGGAATATGAAAAAATTTCCAAAAATCAAACAAATATTTCTCATATTCATAATTCATTGTCTTCTGCAGTTAAGCGTCAATTAATGAGTGATGTTCCTTATGGCGTTCTATTATCTGGAGGTTTGGACTCATCTGTAACTTCTGCTTTAGCCAAAGTATTTACTTCAATGGAAAATCCTAAGGATGGAGGAAAGTCTGTTAAGCTTTCTAAATTACATTCATTTTCAGTTGGATTGGAAGGATCACCTGACTTAATTGCGGCAAAAAAAGTAGCGAACCATATTGGGACGGTTCATCATGAAGTGATTTTCACTATTCAAGAAGGACTTGACGCAATTAAGGATGTAATATATCATCTTGAAACTTATGATATTACAACTATTAGAGCTTCAACTCCAATGTATTTGATGGCAAGATCAATTAAATCGCTTGGTATTAAGATGGTACTTTCTGGTGAAGGAGCAGATGAATTATTTGGTGGATATTTATATTTTCATAAAGCTCCAAATGCTAAAGAATTCCATGATGAAACTGTTAGAAAATTAAATAAGCTTCATCAGTATGATTGTCTAAGGGCTAATAAATCCCTTGCAGCTTGGGGGATTGAGGGGAGAGTCCCTTTCTTAGATAAGGATTTTATTGACGTAGCAATGAGAATTAACCCTAAAGATAAAATGATTAATGATGATAGAATGGAAAAATGGGTTGTAAGAAAAGCATTTGAGAAATATTTACCTAAGTCTGTTGCTTGGAGACAAAAAGAACAGTTTTCTGACGGTGTAGGATACACTTGGATTGATACTTTAAAAGATTTAGTAGATAAAAAAGTAACTAACGAACAATTTAAAAATGCTCATTTTAGATTTCCCCTTCAAACTCCTCAAAATAAAGAGGAGTTTTATTATCGAAGTATTTTTGAAGAGCATTTTCCAAGTGATGCTTCTGCTTTATCAGTTCCCTCAGTACCTTCAGTTGCCTGTAGCACTCCTATAGCACTTGAATGGGACGAAGCTTTTAAAAACATGAATGATCCAAGTGGAAGGGCAGTATCAAAAGTTCATTCAGATTCTTATGATTAGAACCACATATTAATTATCTTTTTGCTTTGTTTTTTATAAGCTAATTATGTTAATAACTTCAAGGGTTCCAGGACCTTTTAAGTTAAAAAAAACTAAGCTATTTCGTATATTTGATAGTATTCCTTGAGAGGTTATAAAACTTAAAAAAAACAAATGAGCGAAATTACAAAAAACCCTGAATATTCAGCTGATAATATACAGGCATTAGAGGGAATGGAGCACGTAAGGATGCGTCCCTCTATGTATATTGGGGATGTTGGATTAAGGGGACTCCATCATTTAGTCTATGAAGTTGTTGATAACTCAATTGATGAGGCTTTAGCAGGTCATTGTGACCAGATATCTGTTACTATAAATGAAGATAATTCTATATCAACTCACGATAATGGCAGAGGTATTCCTGTAGGAGTCCACAAGAAGGAAGGAGTTTCTGCACTTGAAGTTGTAATGACTAAGATTGGTGCTGGAGGAAAATTTGATAAGGATTCATATAAAGTTTCCGGCGGTTTACATGGGGTTGGAGTATCGTGTGTTAATGCATTATCCAAGAAGCTAAAGGCTACAGTTTACAGAGATGGCGTCGAATGGGAACAAGAATATGAAAGAGGAAAACCTTTATATTCTGTAAGGAAAGTTGGAAATTCTGATAAAAGAGGAACTTTGGTTACCTTTTCTCCTGATACTGAAATTTTCACCCAAACAATTGAATACAATTATGAAACTTTATCTAACAGAATGAGAGAATTATCCTATCTAAATAAAGGAATTACAATAATTCTCACTGATAAAAGGTCTAAAAAAGAAGACGGATCATTTTTTAATGAGACTTTTCATTCTAAAGAAGGTTTGAGTGAATTTATTGGTTTTTTAGATCAGTCTAGAGAGTCAATTATTCAAAATGTAATTTCAATGGAAAGTGAAAAAAATGGTTTTCCTGTTGAAGTTGCAATGGTGTATAATACATCCTTTTCTGAAAACCTACATTCATATGTCAATAATATAAATACTCACGAGGGTGGAACTCATCTTGCTGGATTTAGGCGTGGTTTAACCTCAACTTTAAAAAAGTTTGCTGATGGATCAGGTCTTCTAGATAAAGTAAAATTTGAAATAAGTGGAGATGATTTTAGAGAAGGTTTAACCGCAATTATATCTGTCAAAGTTGCTGAGCCACAATTTGAGGGTCAAACAAAAACTAAGCTTGGTAATAGAGAATTGACCTCTGCTGTGTCACAGGCAGTCTCTGAAATGTTAGAAAATTATTTAGAGGAACATCCAAATGATGCTAAAATAATTGTTCAAAAAGTTATTCTTGCTGCTCAAGCAAGACATGCTGCCAGAAAAGCTCGAGAAATGGTTCAACGTAAAACCGTTATGAGTGGTGGTGGCTTACCTGGAAAACTTTCTGATTGCTCTGAGCAAAATCCTGAATTGTGTGAAGTTTTTTTGGTTGAGGGCGATTCTGCTGGTGGGACTGCAAAGCAGGGTAGAGATAGGAATTTTCAAGCAATTCTTCCACTTAGAGGAAAAATTTTAAATGTTGAAAAAGCTATGCAACACAAAGTTTTCGAAAATGAAGAGATAAGAAATATTTATACTGCATTAGGAGTTACTATTGGTACTGAAGAGGATAGTAAAGCTTTAAATTTGGAGAAATTAAGATATCATAAAGTAGTTATTATGTGTGATGCTGATGTAGATGGAAGTCACATTTCAACCTTGATCCTGACGTTTTTTTTCAGGTATATGAGAGAATTAGTTGAATCAGGTTATGTATATATAGCAACCCCCCCTTTATATCTTGTTAAAAAAGGTGCTAAAAAGGAATATGCGTGGAATGATAAAGAAAGAGATAAATTAATGGAAAGCTATGGTAAAGGTTGTAGTGTTCAAAGATACAAAGGATTAGGAGAAATGAATGCTGATCAACTTTGGGATACTACAATGAATCCTGAGTTTAGAACATTAAGACAGGTTTCAATTGATAGTGGAAGTGAAGCCGATAGAATCTTTTCAATGCTTATGGGTGATGAAGTTCCACCAAGAAGAGATTTTATTGAAAGAAATGCTGTTTATGCAAATATTGATGCTTAATTTTTAAATTTGTAAAAAAAAATCATACCATGAAAGTTTCAATTATTGGTGCTGGTAACGTTGGTTCGTCATGCGCTGAATATATTTCTTTAAAAAGTATTGCTAGTGAAGTTATATTATTAGATATAAAAAAAGGATTAGCAGAAGGAAAGGCTTTGGATTTATCTCAAACTTCAACTACGTTAGGATTTAACACAAGAATTATTGGGGCTACTAATGATTTCTCTTTAACTTCTAATAGTGATGTAGTAGTAATAACATCTGGTGTTCCAAGAAAGCCAGGAATGACCAGAGAGGAGCTCATAGGAATAAATGCTGAAATTGTTAAATCAGTTGTTGATAAAATTTTATCTAATTCACCTAATACTATTATTATTGTCGTTTCAAATCCCATGGATACAATGGCATATTTGGCCCTAAAAGTAAGTGGTTTAAGTAAAAATAGAATTATTGGAATGGGAGGTGCTCTTGACAGTTCGAGATTTAAAACATATTTATCAATTGCTATGAATAAGCCTGCAAGTGATATCCAGGGAATGGTTATCGGTGGACATGGAGACACCACAATGATTCCTTTAACCAGACTTGCTACCTATAATGGAATACCTGTTAGTGATTTTTTAAGTAATCAAAAGCTTTCTGAAATATCAAATTCTACTATGGTAGGTGGTGCTACTTTGACTAAACTTCTTGGTACTTCTGCATGGTATGCCCCAGGTGCTTCAGTTTCTTATTTAGTTGATAGTATTTTAAATGATCAAAAAAAAATAATTCCATGTTCAGTTTTTTTAGATGGGGAATATGGTCAAAAAGACATATGTATTGGTGTTCCTTGTGTAATTGGTAAAAATGGTATTGATTCAATTTTAGAGATAGAATTGAATAAAGATGAAACTTTTAAGTTTAATAAAAGTTCAGAGGCTGTAAGAAAAATGAATGATGCCTTAGACAAAATACTTTGACATTATTAATAATCCCAAAGAATCGTAATAAAGTTGTTAAATAATAAGGTAAATTTTATATTTGCTAACTTTTATATTTTAAATTACTAAGTGTAATGTTAAATAATGGTCTTGTAAAAATATTTGCTATTTTATTTACAATTGTAAGTTTATATCAGCTTTCTTTTTCATTTATAGCTTCTAATCAGGAAGATAAAGCAAAGCAGTTTGCAATTAATAAATTTTCTAATGATAAGGATAATTATATATCCCTGAGAGATCAAGCTCAAATTCAATATTTAGATTCAATTGGTAATATCTCTATTTTAGGTTTTACTTCTTATAATGATTCTAAGGAGAAAGAATTAAATAAAGGATTAGATTTAAAAGGTGGAATAAATGTTATACTTCAAATTTCAGTAAAAGATATATTAAAAGGTTTATCAGATTATTCTAAAAATCCAATTTTTAATAAATCTTTAGATGATGCTGATTTTTTACAAAAAAGCTCTGATCAACCTTACATTGATTCATTTTTTGAGGCTTTTGAAGATAATAAAGGTTCAATCAATCTATCCTCACCAGAGATTTTTGCAAATAGAACTCTAAGTGATGAAATAAATTTTGAAATGACAGATGATGATGTTAAACCTATTTTAAGAAAAAAAATTGATGAATCAATTATATCTGCATTTGAAGTTTTAAGAAAAAGAATTGATAAGTTTGGAGTTACGCAACCTAACATTCAGAGGCTTGGAAATTCTGGAAGGATTTTAGTTGAACTTCCAGGAGCAAGAGAAGTTGAAAGAGTCAAGAATTTACTTCAAAGTACAGCTCAGTTAGAGTTTTGGGAAACATTTAAAAATGATAGATTCATAAATTTTTTATATGATGCTGATAAATTAATTGCTCAAATTGAAAAACAAAATAACATTAAAAAGGAAAGTAGTAAAAATACATCTTCTGCTATTGACGATTTATTGGCTGATGTTGAGGCTAGTGATTCTATTTCTAATTTATCAAATTTAAATCCTTTGTTAGAGTTAATTAAAGGTTCAGGTTACCAGGGGGGTCCTGTTATTGCTCAATTTTTGGATAAAGACAAAGAAAAGGTTTTAAGTTATCTAAATAATCCTCAAGTTAGAAGACTTTTACCCTCTGAATATAGGTATGTAACTTTCTTATTTGGTAAAGCTGACCCTGAAAATAATTTAGTCGATTTGTATGTCTTAAAATCTAATAGAGATGGGATTCCACCTTTGAGTGGAGGAGTTGTTGTAGATGCACTTCAAACTTATGATCAACTTGGACAAGCTGCTGTTTCAATGCAAATGAATGCAAAGGGAGCAAGGGTTTGGGAAGCTATGACTGAAAAAGCCTTTAAACAGTCTAGCAATATTGCTATTGTTTTAGATGATATAGTTTATTCTGCTCCTGGAGTTTCAAATGGCGCGATTTCAGGTGGAAGATCTGAAATCACTGGGGATTTCAGTTTAAATGAAGCAATTGATTTAGCAAATGTTTTAAGAGCAGGAAAACTTCCTGCATCTGCTGAAATAATTCAATCGGAAATTGTTGGTCCTTCATTAGGTAAAGAGGCAATTGAAAGTGGTATTAATTCTTTTTTGATTGCTCTACTCTTCGTTTTAGGGTGGATGATTTTTTATTATGGTCTTTCTGGTTTTTTTGCTGATCTAGCACTAGTTTTAAATATTTTATTAATTTTTGGAATTTTATCTGGTATGGGAGCAGTCCTAACTTTACCTGGAATTGCTGGTATTGTCCTTACAATTGGAATTTCCGTAGATGCTAATGTATTAATTTTCGAAAGAGTAAGAGAAGAATTAAGAAAAGGTAAAGGTTTAAAAAAATCTGTTTCAGATGGCTTTAATAATGCATTATCATCAATATTAGATGCAAATATAACGACTGGTTTAACAGCTTTAATATTATTTATTTTTGGAACAGGACCAATTAAAGGTTTTGCTACTACTTTATTAATTGGTATCGCCACTTCATTATTTACTGCAATTTTTATTACTCGATTACTTGTAGATTCAAGAGGGGAGAGAGGAAAAGATGTGTCTTTTGCAACAAAACTTACTAATTCATTATTTCAAAATTTATCAATAAAGTTTTTAAGTAAAAGGTTTTTATCATACTTGTTTTCATCTATTGCTCTTTTAATTTGTATTTTTTCACTTTTTACAAATGGTCTAAATCAAGGTGTAGATTTTGTTGGAGGTAGATCATTTACTGTTAGATTTGATCAAGTTGTAAAGCCTTTTTCTATCCAAGGGACTTTAAATCAAACTTTTGGAAGTGCTGAAGTTAAAACTTTTGGAGAGGAGAATCAATTAAAAATTACAACCAAATATAAGGTAGACGAAGAAGGTAATGAAGTTGATATTGAAATTTCAAACAAATTATATAACTCCCTTAAACAATTTCTTCCAAAGGACTTAACTTATGACGATTTTATAAATGGTTCAGATGAAAAGCAAGTTGGAATTATGTCATCAATAAAGGTTGGACCAACAATTGCCGATGACATTAAAAAAAATTCATTTTTAGCCGTTGTAGGGTCATTAGTAGTTGTTTTTCTATATATTCTTTTCAGATTTAGGAAGTGGCAATTTTCTCTTGGGGCAGTTGCTGCAGTATTTCACGATGTTTTAATTGTATTAGGTATTTTTTCATTAACATACACTTTTATGCCTTTTAGTATGGAAATTAATCAAGCTTTCATTGCTGCAATTTTAACAGTTATAGGATATTCTTTAAATGATACCGTAGTTGTTTTTGACAGAATTAGAGAATATTTTGGTCAACACAAAAATTGGGAATTAGACAAAAATATTAATAGTGCATTGAATTCTACTTTAAGTAGAACACTAAATACTTCATTAACAACTTTGATAGTTTTAATTTCAATTTTTATTTTTGGTGGAGAATCTATTAGAGGATTTATGTTCGCATTAATTATTGGTGTTTTAGTTGGAACATATTCCTCAGTTTTTATTGCGACACCGATAATGTTTGATACTCAAAAGAAAGACAAATACTATACTAGTTGAAATTTACCAATTCATTCTTATTTTTATATTTTTTATATGTTGTAAATGATGCTTACTATGCCAAGCATATAAGCCTAAAACATCATAAATGGAGTAAAATTTTTTCCTAGCAGGATAATAATATCTAGATTTAAATTTTTTCTCAGATAAATTCATAAAAAAAGTTGACCACCTAGCATGCAACCCTTCAAGAATTAATAAACTTTCTTTATAATTATTTTGTTTGGCATCAATAGAATTCGCCCATTTATCTGGAATATAATCATTAACAGATATATCATTTTTATATACTGCAAGCTTACATCTAATATATGCAACACTATGGCTGTCTGCCAGATGGTGAATTAATTGCAAAATTGTCCAACCTTTTTCTCTATATGGAGTATTAATTTGATTTAAACTTAAAATATTAATTTCATCATCTAATTCCATAGGGAAATTTTTTAAGATCTCAATGTTTTTTTTAACGTATTTTAGGTCAAATTTATTATTATTTGGTTCAAATCTGCCAATTGGATATTTAATCTTATTAAGATTCATTTTTTAATTTTTTACTTACCAAAATACTTCTGAATAAGAAAAATAAACCAAAAATAATTAACGGAATACTTAGCCACTGTCCGGTAGATAACAAATTAAAATCAGATTCAAATCCTCCCTGGCTTTCTTTCACGAATTCAATTAAAAATCTAATTGTAAACATACCAAAAAGAAACATTCCAAAAATATAACCTTTTTTAACACCAAATTCATTTTTGTATAAGAACCTTAGTAATAAAAAAAGTAAAAAATAACCAATGGCCTCATATATTTGAGCTGGATGTCTTGGAAGAGATTCTCCTCTGTTCATAAAAATAACACCAAAATTATTTCCAGTATAATTTCCAACGATTTCAGAATTAAAAAAATTTCCAATTCTCACAAATCCCGCTCCTAAACTTACAGGAATTGATAATTTATCCAGTATCCATAAAAGAGGCTTAAACTTATATTTTTTTTGATAAAGATAAAGACCCAAAATAATACCAATTGATGCTCCATGGCTTGAAAGTCCTCTAAAACCTATAAATTCATAATTTTCTATTATTCCAAATAAAAAACTACTACCAGATCTTTCTCTAATAGGAAGAAAAATTTCTAAAAGATGATTATTGTAGTAAGTCCAATTATAAAAAAAAACTTCACCCAGCCTAGCGCCAATTAAAGTTGAAACAACTAAATAAACAAGAAGTGGGTCAATAAAATCAACACTTATATTTTCTTTTTTATAAATATTTTTCATTAAATAATATCCAAAAGAAAAAGCAATTACAAACATCAAACTGTAGTAATGTATACCAAAAGATCCTATTTTAAATAGAGTTTCACTTGGTGCCCACTCAATTTTTTGAATAAAGTTCATTGATTGTAAATTTAGTTAAAATTTTGAATGAATTTAATTATGGGACAGGATCAAATCCTCCTTTACTCCATGGATGACATTTAAAAATTCTGATTAAAATTAAATATATGGCTTTAATTAAGTTATATTTTTTCAATGATTGAATTGCATAAGTTGAGCAAGTAGGACTATATCTGCAAGAAGCAGGTAAAACAGGTGAAATAATTTTTTGGTAAATTCTAATTAAAATTATAAATGGTTTAGAAAAAAATTTTTTCATAATTCAATCAATTTTAAATTCAGTACCTTTTTTGCTATCTTTTAATTTAACTCCTAATTTTAGTAAGCTGTCTCTAATTTTATCAGAAGTTTCAAAATCATTATCAAATCTTGCTTTATTTCTTATATCTATAATTAAATTTATTAATTCTTCAATATAATTATTTTCTTTTGTTTTACTTTTTGATTTGATCAAATTAAGACCGAGAATTTCATGGAAAAAAAACTTAATTTTCTCCTCTAATAATTTGAAATCATTTTTATTAATTGATTCAATACCAGTATTTAACGAATTAATATATTTAACGGCATCAAATATTTTAGCAATCAATATTGGACTATTGAAATCATCATTTAAAGCACCATAACAATTAGAAATCCATTTAGTAACATCAAATCCAGTTGTTTCTTTATTAGTTTCTATTTCTGATAACTGGCTTATGGCATCACAGAGTTTTTTATAGCCTTTTTCAGAGGCCAATAATGCATCTTCACTGATGTCTAAGATGCTTCTGTAATGAGCTTGGAGCATAAAAAAACGAACTACCTCAGGGGAAAATTCTTTTTTAAATAAAGAATTTTTTCCATTAAAAATCTCCTCAGGTAAAATACTATTACCAGTAGATTTTGACATTTTCTTACCATTTAGAGTTAACATATTAGAATGCATCCAATATCTGACACACTCTTTTCCATCATTTATAGCTTCAGATTGAGCAATTTCACATTCGTGATGAGGGAATTTTAAATCAAGTCCACCTCCATGAATATCAAATTTTTCACCTAAATATTTCCTGCTCATAGCAGTACACTCAAGATGCCATCCAGGAAATCCATCACTCCACGGAGATTTCCATCTCATAATGTGTTGAGGTTCAGCTTTTTTCCAAAGTGCAAAATCATGAGGATTTTTTTTATCTGATTGTCCATCAAGATTTCGAGTATTTGAAATTAAGTCTTCAATGTTTCGTTTACTTAATTTCCCATATTTATAAGAATTATCAAATTTAGAAACATCAAAATATACAGAACCATTAATTTCATAGGCATATCCCTTTTTAATAATTGATTTGACAATTTCTATTTGTTCAATTATGTGTCCTGTAGCAGACGGTTCAATACTTGGAGGAAGTATATTGAATAAGCTTAATGTTTTATGGAAATCGACAGTATACAATTGAACAACCTCCATTGGTTCAATTTTCTCAGTTCTCGCTTTTTTTATAATTCTATCTTCTGCATTTTCAGAATCATCTTCTAAGTGCCCTACATCAGTTATGTTTCTAACATATCGTACTTTATATCCTAGATGTTTAAAATATCTGTAAATTAAATCAAAAGAAATAAATGTCCTACAATTACCTAAATGAACCTTATTGTATACAGTGGGGCCACAAACATATATTCCAACAAACTTTTTTTCAATTGATTTAAAAACCTCTTTTTTGCCGCTTAACGAATTATAGACCTTAAGATTTTGCATTAAAATTCAGTCTCGATTTTTAAAAAATCTAAAAATTCTCTTTTAGTTTGTTTGTTTTTAAATTTTCCACCAAATTCTGATGTAATAGTACTACTACTTATGTCATTTATACCTCTTGAATTCACACACATATGTTTAGCGTCAATTACACAGGCAACATCTTTAGTGTTTAAAACTTTTTGTAGTTCCTCTACTATTTGAAGGGTGAGTCTTTCTTGTACTTGAGGTCTTCTTGAAAAATAATCAACTATTCTGTTCATTTTTGATAATCCTACTACATTACCGTTAGAGATATAACCGACATGAGCTTTACCATATATTGGGAGAAGATGATGTTCGCAAGTAGAATATAAAGTAATATTTTTTTCAATTAATATCTCACCATATTTATATTTATTTTCAAAAGTTGATGATTTTGGTTTATTTTTTGGGTTTAGACCACTAAAAATTTCATTAACAAACATTTTGGCAACTCTGTCAGGAGTACCTTTTATACTATCATCATTTAAATCCATTCCAATAACATGAAGAATTTTCTCAATATTTTTTCTAATTAGTGATATCTTTTCCTGGTCACTTATATCAAAAGCATCTTTTCTAATAGGAGTTGTTAATGAGGCGCTATGATGGTCATCATCAAACTTATCAATTGATTCTCTTATAATTCTCTCTATTTTCATAATATTTTTTAAGTATTTACAAATGTAAGGATTTATGTAATAATTTCCATTTGTATCTATAATGAATAATTAATTTATAAAAATTATAAATTGATGATGTATGTAGCTACAACTTTTGTGATTTCTTTTTTGATTGAAAAATTATTATTTAAAACAGAATTAAATATTTTTTTTGAATCTTTTGAGTTAAATTTTTGAATTGATATATCAAGAAAACTATATCCAAAATTAAATCCAATTCCAAAACTTAAAGCACTTAATCCATTATCATAGGATTTAACATAGCTACTTTGATTGAAGAAGCCTCCTCTAAGGCTAATGGAGTCGTATAACCTGTATTCTAAACCAGTCTTAATAGTAGTTTTAGTTTTTGAGCTAATATTAACTTCATTATTTAAATCTGTAAATGAATTACTGATATTATTGCTAAAGTTTGTTGAAGAGATATTTTGAGAGGTAAATTCAAAAGAGATAATGCCTTTTTTATTAAATACGTATGAAATACTCGCAGATAATTTGCTTGGAATCGAAAGTTTATACTCTGGATAAACATTTATTGTATTTGGGTCAATAGTATCTTCATAAAAAATTTCATCAATCTTATGAGATGAAATTAAATATTGAGAGCTTTCTTCAAAAAACTTATACCAAATTGGGCTATGATAACTAATACCTAATCTAAAATTATTTTTTAGGAGAGCAATAAGTCCAATTTGAATTGAGGTTCCTTTTCCAAAAGTCTTTAGGTCGTTTCTTAACTGTAAACTTCTTACATTTGACTCAAAATCATAATTATTTTCAATAAATTCTCTGGTTTCTGAGAAATTAATTTCATATGAATTTATATTTAAACCTACATAAAATTTATTTTTATAAAATCCACTTACATTAAAGCTTGATTTTTTATTATCACCTGAAGAATTTAAATATAATTCTTGATTTAAATTATCAGAATATTTAGCATTAGAAAAGTAGACATTATTGTTATCGGTGTTTGAGGTGGGATTGACAATATATCCTTGGTATCCTAAAAAGGCTTGTTGTGCACCAAACCCTAAATTTGGAGAGGAGCCTAGGAACTGATATAGTCCAGAAATATTTTCATTATCATTAAGTCTTAAATTACTTAATTCAATGCCTTGGGCATAATTTAAAAAATAGTTGTCAATACCAATATTACTTGATCCTTTTGCAGAAAATTTGTCATTATAAATATTTTGTAATTGGTAATTAAAAGAAAAATTAAGTTTAGACCAAGAACTAGAATCATTATTTAAAACAAAAACAATTCCAAATTGATTAAAATCAAAATCATTGAATTCATTCATTGTATTTGTATTGTTGTAAAAAACAGAATTTTTTTTAGTATTAAGTTTCAAACTAAACCCTATTTGAGTGTAGTTGAAAACAGCACCCGAAGCAGGGTTATCGCTTATAGATGAAAATTCACCTCCTAATGATCCAAAAGCTCCTCCCATTGAATTATACCGAGCAGTTCCAGAATAATTTTCATCAACATATCTTTTTAAATCTTCAAAATATTGGGAATAACTTAACGCTGTATAAAATAGTAATAAGAAAAAGAAGAAAAACTTTTTATAAATCATATTACTTTAGTTTCTTCTACCACCAGAAGATGATCGGGAATTTCCCGAGGACCTCGAACTACCTCCACTACTGTATGATGACCTACCAGAATAGTTTGAACTACTTGAACTATAGTTATTTGAGGGATATGATCTTGAAGTGTAATTTTTTGAATTATAGTTATTGTAGTTAGGTATTTGATTTCTTTTGTTTTTTGAATTGGCATCAGCCTTTAAGTTATTTTTTTGATTCAAGTTTGGATTATTATAACTATTTCTAGATGATGGGTATTGAGGAGCAAAGTAAGTTCTTCCCATATTTAATCTTCTAATCAAAGTTGAATTATTTGAAGTATTGTTTTTACTTGAATTCGATGTTTTTTCAGAGTTATTATCAGATTTAGAATTCCTATTATATGTATAATTTTTTGAACCTCTATTATCAGCCATTAGAACTCGATTTGGATAATAGCTGTTATTTGTTGAATAGTCACTTCTAGAAAAATTTGAATAACCATAATTATTATATCTGTAGTTGAAATAACCATTGTAATACCCTAATCCAGGTCTAAAACCAAAGCCATAAAACCTATATGGAGAATAATAATCATAAAAAGGAATCATAGAGTCATAGAAAAAGGGATTATAATAATTATTGTAAAATCCAAAGTTTCCATAACCATAAAAGCTATAAGGCCTATAATACCTATTGTATGGATAATAATTGTAATGAGAATAAAATCCATTACTCCAAGGGTAATTATTTACAAAGAAAATATCTGTTTTAGTCACATTTGAACCCCATGGCTTTTTGACAGAATTTATTTTTTCAGTTTGATTAGATTTAATAGAGTCAATTGATGAATTTAATTTGTTATTTAATTCGTTAGATTTTGAATCAAAATAATTTTTGTAAAAAGATTGATTATTTGATTGTTGAGCAATTGAATTATTATCAGCTATTCCATATATAGGATCATTATTGTAATATGATACACTTCTATAATTTCCGCAAGAAATTAAAAAAATTGAACAAAAAAATAGTATGAAAAATTTAATTAAATTCATAAAAAGATTTTCTATTATTTAACAAAAAAAAATTATTAATACTTAATTTAGTAGTGTAAAAAACTTATATCAATAAATATACAAAATTTATGCCATAAATTATGTCAAAGAAATTAACAAGTCGGTTAGAAGACTATTCAAAATGGTATAATGATTTGGTCAGTAAAGCTGATTTAGCTGAACAATCAGATGTTAGGGGCTGCATGATTATAAAACCTTATGGTTACGCTATATGGGAAAAAATCCAATCTGAACTTGATATAATGTTTAAATCAACAGGACATCAAAATGCATATTTTCCGATGTTTGTTCCAAAAAAATTATTTGAGGCTGAAGAAAAAAATGCAGAAGGTTTTGCTAAAGAATGTGCAGTTGTAACTCATTACAGACTTATTAGTGATAAAAATAATAGCGGAAAATTGATTGTAGACCCTGAAGCGAAACTCGAAGAAGAATTAATTGTTAGACCTACAAGTGAAGCAATCATATGGAGTTCATTTAAAAAGTGGATTCAATCCTACAGAGATTTACCCATTTTAATAAATCAATGGGCAAATGTTGTAAGATGGGAAATGAGGACAAGATTATTTTTAAGAACATCTGAGTTTTTATGGCAGGAGGGACACACTGCTCACTCTAAAAAGGAAGAAGCAATTAAGGAAGCTAAATTAATAAACGATCTTTATGCTAAATTTGCTGAAGATTTCATGTCAATTCCTGTGATTCAGGGTATCAAGTCAGAAACTGAAAGGTTTGCAGGAGCTATAGAAACATATTGTATTGAGGCATTAATGCAAGATGGAAAATCACTCCAAGCGGGTACTTCCCATTTTTTAGGTCAAAATTTTGCTAAAGCCTTTGATGTTAAATTTGCTAATCAAGAGGGTAAACTAGATTATGTTTGGGCTACCTCTTGGGGAGTTTCAACAAGATTGATGGGAGCTTTGATTATGACTCATAGTGACGACAATGGCTTGGTTCTTCCTCCTAAGCTTGCTCCAATTCAAGTTGTAATTATTCCTATTTATAAAAATCAAGAACAGTTTGATGAAGTTTCAAAAGTTGCTCATGAGATTAAAGATTCTTTAAGTCAAACAAAAATTAGCGTAAAATATGATGATAGAGAAAATTTTAAACCAGGCTATAAATTTAATGAATATGAGCTAAAAGGAGTGCCTATCAGGATTTCAATTGGGCCTCGAGATATTAAAAATAATCAAGTTGAATTGGCTAGAAGAGATACCCTTGAAAAATCGTTAATTTCAAAAAATGATTTATCAGAATATATTTCAAAACTATTAAATGAAATTCAACATAATTTATTTAATAAAGCCTTAAGTTTTAGAAACGAAAATATCACTGAAGTTGATGATTTTGAAGAGTTTAAAAATATTATTAAAAATAAAGGTGGATTTATTTCTGCTCATTGGGATGGATCTTCTGAAACTGAAGAGGAAATTAAAAAGATAACTAAAGCTACTATAAGATGTATTCCATATGAAACTGTTGGTGAAACAGGCAGTTGTGTTTTTTCTGGTAAGCCTTCAAAAAAACGTGTTTTATTTGCTAAATCTTATTAAAAAATAATATTTTATTTTTATCAATATATAAATTAAAGGGTTGCAGATTTACTTTTTTAGATGTAAGTTTGCACGCATATTTTTGGCCCGTTCGTCTATCGGTTAGGACATCAGGTTTTCATCCTGGAAAGAGGGGTTCGATTCCCCTACGGGCTACAAATATCTTTCTTAACCCTTGCTGTCATTAGGGGTTTGTTTTTTTACGGATGACTTTACGGATGGCTTAGGTAAAAGTTGTAAGTCCTCATTCGATCATTTGTAGTATTTAAAGTGTTTTAACTAAAATTTCTATAAAGGTTATAATTTCCTAGTGTACTCGCTCAAAAAAACAAAAACCTCCTAAATTAGGAGGTTTATTTTTCAACTATTAAACATAATTTGAATCAGATTTTATTTTACAGGTTTTAATATTAAGCTTTTAATTTTCTAATAATTTCATACTGTAATAAAGAACTCTTCTTACTATTTTTCCTTCATCATTAAAAGAATCCTGGATATGAACTGGTAAATCAATTTTTTCACCATCTTTCTTTCTCTTTAGTCTAAAAGTCCACCATGATAGAGCTGAATTTGCATCTCCCCAATCATAATTTAAATAATCAACATATCCTCTCATGTCAATTGACTCAATTTCATAAGTATTAAGAAAAATTTTATCACTTTCGATTCCTTCTTCTAGAGTTAGTGTTTTGTCAATAGGTAAATTTATATCGTATATAACTGCATCCTCATCAAAATAGCTGTAAGCTTCTTCATAATTTCCAAATTCAAACGAATACATTACTTTCCTTACTGTATTTATGTTCTCGTGTTCCATAAAAATTTCACCATTCTTTCTATCCTTTCCATCTCCGCTCCATATATCCCAGTAAATTTTTGTATCAAAATATTCAGCAATCCAAAGAATTTTTTTTGCATCAGAAGTAAGTCTGAATAATCTATGTAAAGGAGCATCTAATTTAACTCCTGTGGATTTATGGTAACCATTAACTCTATCCCAACTTTGAACCCACAATTGTTTACCTTCTTTATATTCTATTGCGTCTGGATAAGCAGGTTTTGCTTGAGTTATACTTAAATATTTTATATTAGAATTCCAATAAATTGAATTTTGAATTAATTGAGATTTTGTATCACCAGTATCTGACTTATTTTGTGAAATACCATTTCGTCTTTTAAAATCTTTATGCAAAATTTCATCAAGAGCAATAGTATCTGCTTCTACAAATGCTTTGTTGAATTTATTAACAAGTTCAATTCCTGGATGTTTAATATAAACAGTTCCGTTTTTAGTTTTCTTTTGAGCAATTAGCACACTAGAGCAAAAAAGGAAAATAATAAGTGAATTTTTCATAATTTTTTAGATTTTATTTATAGTTTATAAATTTATTTTTTTTGAACATAATATAATATACTTTTAAGGAAATTTTTTCTTTAATTTAATCATCCCCATTTTAGACCTCATTATTCTAGTTTATTATTTAAAATTTAAATAAAATTTTAAATAATTCGTAATCAATGCCTTGTAATGATTTATTATAAATAATTTTTTAAATTTAAATAATTGAAAAATATCAAAATAACCAGTTTTATGAAAAAAATTATAATATTATTTCTTTTTTCTATTTCAATTAATGCTCAAATTAAATTATATGATAATAGTGAAGAAATTATTCCACTAAGAAAAACCTCAACAACTATTGGTAAATGTTGTCAATTAGGGAAAGCTATGTCTAAATTAACTGGAGGAATGTCCGATGTTTATCTCACCCAAAGTGAATTAAATGAAGATGGGTCTTACACAATTTTTTTTGTAAGTGCCTTTATGATAGGATTTGATACTGAGTTATCTCAATATGGAGTTGAAAATCCAACTGCAAAAATATCAAGTTTTCATTTAGCCAATGAAGAGAAATTTAATCGATTACAAGAGTTAATGGTATCAGGTTATAAAGAATTTAAAGCTCATCCAATTCTAAAAAGAATTAAATATGCAGACATTTCAGAGGTATTAGAAGGGGGATTAAATGAGGGAGATAAATTACTATTAAGATTCCACAACAAAAAAATTATTAAGTATGTTTCTTTTCAAAGATTTGATCAAAATACAGGAAATAAAACTTCAAGTAGACCAATTTTTTCAAAATTTATTGGACAACTTTTTGGTTCAACAGAGATTATAGACACAAATTAATTTTTTTATTAAAAGTTTTTTAAAAAATTATAACTTGTTTCAAGGGTTTTCATTGGGTCTTGTGATAAATCTTTTTCTATCATAAAATAATCAATTCCATTTTTAAGTCCTTCACTGATGTATTCTTTTAATGGTAGAATCCCTTCTCCTGGGTCTGAAACAAAAGAAAATCCCTCCATCCATTGATCAGGCGTTTGCCCATCCTTTGAAAAAACAAAAGGTTCTGAGGAATCTTTAACATGCATTAAAGCGAATCTAGAAGGATGTTTCTTGAGGTATTCTAAAGGATTTTTCCCTGCAGCCTTCATCCAAAAAACATCTAATTCAAATTTTACATATTCAGGATTTGTATAATCAAAAAGAACATTAATCCCTTCATTATTGTCTATAACTTTGTGTTCATATCCGTGATTATGATAAACAAATTTCATGTCGATTTCGCTTAATTTTTTTCCAAAAGAATTAAATTCTTCAGCATATTTTTTATATCCGTCAATAGTTTTAGGGGGTTCCATTAATGCTGGCAAAACAATATATTTAGAATTAAAGTATTTCACTTCATTAATTAATTGACTGAAATTATGTCTTAATGTATTTAGGTCTACATGCAAAGACGGAACATTTAAATCATTTTCCTTGATAATTTTATATATCTCTTTAGAATTTTTTCCATCGAAAATATCATCTTTTTTTAATCCAAACATTTCTTTATAACTCGACCATTCTTTTTTTGTTTCATCTGAACTAAATGGGTATGGGCCAAAAAGCTCTATATTTTTAAAGCCTATTGAGCTTATTATTTGCATTGATTTTTTAAAATCATTTAATAGTCCCATTATTGTAAACAATTGAACTCCACTTTTTTCTATTAATTTTATATTAATCGACATAGTTTTTTTGAATTTATGGTTAAACCAAATTAAATGTATTTAGTAAAGAATTTGAAACTGCAATTAGTTTTTTGTTCTCCTCCATGTTATAAATTTCTTTGTTAAATGGTTCAACGCTTATGCAACCATTATAAAATTTAGATTTCAAAATAGAAAGGAATTGTTTTAAATTAATAACTCCAGTAATTCCAGGCAAATTCCTTTCAAAATCAATTTGTTCTGAAGGACTTCTTCCCATAACTGCGTCATTTATCTGAACGGAGACAATATCTTCCTTTTTTAAAAATTCGTAATCACTTGGTTTATCCTCTGAACAATACATATGGAAAGAGTCTAAAAGATATCCAACATTATCTTCCTTAATTTCATGTATTAATGATCTAAGTTCAGCAATTGTGTGGATAAAAGGGAATTTATCTCTTGACATTAAAGTTTTAGGGCCAACATATTCGAGACCTAATTTCATGTCATATTTATTTAATAGTCTAGCAACTTTTTTTAATCTTGATTTATGAATGTTAAAATTTTTTAAATATGGAAATTCATTATTTGTTGGCATTATCCAAGTTATAAATCCTGGTATTTTAAATTTTGAAATTTTAGGTAAGTTATTTTTTAATACTTCATAATCTTTTAAAAAATTGGCTTCATCTAATCTGAATTGAATTGGTAGCCCTGCGGCATCAAATACTAGATTATGCTTTTTCATTTTTGATCTATAATCGTCAATTTGTTTTAAGCTAAAAGAAATTAGTTCAGATAGTAAAGGAGATATAGCACTAAAATTATATTTATAGGCTTGAGATATTATTTTATTCGCATCTGTTTTTAATCCAATTGAACCAGGTGATAAGCTTGCTTTGAAATAATTTTCACCTTTCATTTCTGGAAACTGATTGGGAATCAAAACTGATCCAAATGAAATTGTTGAAATTGATTTTACAAAACTCCTTCTATTAATCATTACTATTGAAGATACCAAATTTTTGGTAATAAGATAGATTTTCTTTCATTTGAATTATCATTATCTAGATTATGAGGAAAAGACTTTTGATGACTTTTAGTTGAAAATCTATCATTCCTTATAAATGTAAATTCAGCAGCCATTGGAATTTCAATTTCATTATGTGAGTCTATAGGTTCAAAATTATTTGGGTGTATATGAACACAGGTGTGATTTAGTAAAATTTTATCAAAACATACTGAAGCAATATCATAAAAACCTTTATTCCAAAATTTATGTAAATCGTGAAATTCTATTACAATTATTCTAAAAAGATTTAGTAAGTCATCAGAAATATTTAATAGAGATGTGTACTCTGCCCCTTCAATATCCATTTGAAGCATTAAATCTTTATTTTTTTTAATGTTACTAGAATTAATCCATGAATCTAGAGTTATAAAATCGTCATTATTATAGCAACCGATATATTTTTTTAAAAAATGATAATTATTTTTATTTAATCCAATTTTTGGTTTATCTACTGATTTATCAGCAAGAAAAATTTTCATACCTCTATTAAAACAATCTTTTTCAAATTCACTGACTGTTGAAACACCAGGAGAAAAACAAGCTTCTATTTCGACTAAATCGTCAGGGACGAGATATCCTCCGTCTCTTTTTGCTCCTAATCGTATTAAATCTTTACCCACGTTATAAGGTTGTAATTTTTTAATTAACTCTAATACTTTTTTTTCTTGAGTTCGATTTTCAAGAACGTACTCCTTTGAAAGAATAGAGGCGTTTTGTTCACTTTCAATTACGGAAATCGTTTTACGAATAATTTTTCTTATCATTATTAGATATTAAAATAAGCACAAATGTATTAAAAATAAAAATCAAGCTTTTTTTTGGATAATATTACTCAAATAAAAATATTTTTATTTATTATTAGTTATTAATTCTAATGCTTTTTCAGCGAATCTTTCACCTAACTTTTTATAACCTTTAACTGACATGTGTAAGTCATTTTTTATTGATTCACCTTTCCTGTTATATCCATCATTAAGATCATCAGTATTTACCCAATCAAATTGATTTTTTGACCTTGCGACTCTAACTTGAATATCTCTTATTTTTGTCCAATGTTTATAGTTTATGTTTTCTAGGTCAAAATCATTTATTCGACCAATTACAAAATTTATTTTTTTATTATTTAAATCCTCACTTAATTGATTATATAGGCCAATTAAACTTTGTTGATAATATTGAGCTAATTTTTCTCTTGCATCTCTTTCACCTTGCATCCAAATAAAAGTTATTGATTCGATTTTTTCATTTACAATTGTTTTTTTCACTTTAGTAATTAATCTATTATATAAATCCCCAATTGAATCATTAGTTTTTTTAAAATTTTTTTCATTCCATTTTTTATACCATCTTCTTATTGGTTGTCCTCCTTTAGCATCTTTTATGACTATGATTTTGTTTTGACCAATTTTCTCTTCTAATTTAGGAATAAAGGACTCATAAGGATTTAAGAGTTCCATATTGGATTGTCCTGATAATATAAATAAATATTTTTTATTAGTTTTCGAGCAACTTGAAACTAAGATTATAATTACAATCAAATATTTAACAATTTGTGAGTGCATTTAATTAAAAATTGATTTAAATTAACATGATGAATAAGTTATTAAAAAAAAGTACTTTAATCAAAATACAGAACTTTTTTAGTCATTTAAAATACAAAACAATTGGTTTAGATCATAAATACAAGGGTGTTAATACTCAAGATGTATTTGAAAAAATATATAAAGAAGGTATATGGGGAAAAAACGATAAAGGTGAATCCACATCAGGCCCAGGATCTCATGAAATTGAAATTGTGAAGCCATACATTAATGCTGCTTCTCAGCTTTTTAAAAAATTAAAAATTTCAAAAGTTGTTGATTTAGGTTGTGGAGATTTCAATATAGGTAAAAAATTAGTTACTTATTGTGATCATTACGTTGCATGTGATATTTCAAAGGTTATATTGGAAAGAAATAAGAAAAAATTTAAACTTGATAATTTAAATTTTTTACATCTAAATCTGTCTAAGGATGTCCTTCCAGAAGGAGATTTAGCAACAGTAAGACAAGTTTTACAGCATTTAAGTAATAGTGAAATTAAATCTTTTGTTGAAAAAATTAATAAAAAATCACCTTATAAGTTTTTACTCATTACTGAACAGCTTCCTTTAAAAAAATCATTTATTCCTAATTTAGATAAGCCCTCTGGACCCAAAATTAGACTTGGTATAGATAGCGGAATAATTTTAGACCAACAACCATTTAATTTAAAATATATTAGTAAAAAAAATATTTTAGAAGTTAATCAAGAAAATTCAAGAAGAGATTCTGTTATACTTTCAACACTGTATGAATTAAATTAATTATTAGGGTTTAAAAAAATCTTCCTCAGAGATAACTATAAAATTTCCTGCTTTTGAAGCATCATAATAAAATGAGAATGTATGTCTTTCTCCAAAATTAATTACAGTATTCTGTTTATCTTCATAAAAGAATTCTTTTGATTTATACTGTAAAAAAATCCTCGAAATTGGCAAGCCTTTAAATAAATAACTTTCTTTATTTCTTATATAAACATGATTCAAATATTTTTTTCTCTGATCCCTAACACAAACAATTATATCGTGATCAACAGTGTTTACTACAAGTAGTGATGAACTTGTATATTTGTTAATTACTTCTTCAGGAAACCTATCAGCAAAAGTTTTGTCTCCGGTTTCACCTCTTTGAGCATAAAATGAAAATGTAAAAAAAAGTAAAAGATTAAAAAGATAGATTTTCATAGAATTATTTTTTAAATAAAATTATTAAAAAAATAAACTAATAAAAAGTATTTAAAATCTAAGTTCTTTAAATTATTTTAATGTCCAACCATCACGGTAATCTTTGTGCAATAATTTGTTTGCAGTTTCATTATTGGTAAATTTTAAATTTTTACCATCCCATTTTAGAAGTTGATCTTTTAATCTTATGGCTATCATACCTAACAATGCCATTTCAGTTAAAGGACCTCCATATTCAAAAGTAGATGATGACTCAATACCATCTTTACAAGCTCTTATCCAATCTTTATGATGATTGGTAGTGACCCTTTTTATAGTTTTAGGTGGTTTCTTATAGTCAAGCATTCTCTCTTCAGGAATTATTTTTAGCCCACTTGCGCCATGAGAGCCATGTAATATTTTTCCTTCATCACCAACCAACATTGCTCCACTAGCAGAGAAAGTTTCACCTTTTTTAAATTCTTTAGGCACAGGGGGTAACAGTCTACCATCAGACCAAGTTAAATTTAATTCAGGGTGATTACCTCTTTCAGGGAATTTCATACGAACAATTGATGCAACAGGGTATGTTTGACTTGAAATTTCAGGGATCCAATGAGTAGAAGTAGCTTGAATTTCTGATGGTGATCCTAAATCAAGTGCATAAAATGAAGGATCTAAAATATGACAACCCATATCACCCATTGAGCCAGTTCCAAAATCCATCCATGCTCTCCATTTAGATGGATGATAATCTGGATGATAATCTCTATACTGAGCTGGTCCTAGCCATAAATCCCAATCAAGGGTGTCAGGTATTGGGGGTTTTTCATTAGACTGTGCCTTTACTGCGAAAGTACTCCAAGGTCGACCTCCAACTGGACGGTCTGTCCATGCATATATTTCATTGACTTTTCCAATTGCACCATCATTTACCCATTCCTTTAAACTTCTGATTTCATCAGAGGAATGACCTTGATTTCCCATTTGTGTTTGTACTTTATATTTCCTAGCTAGTTCTGTAATAACTCTTGCTTCATAAACAGTGTGAGTTAAGGGTTTTTCACAAAATACATGTTTACCCATTTTTATTGCTAACATCGTTATTACAGCGTGAGTATGATCAGGTGTTGAAATTACCACGGCATCAATATTTTTTTCCTCTTCCATTAGAATTCTGTAATCTTTATAGATTTTTGCCTTTGGATATTTTTTAAAAGTAGCCGAAGCATGTTTTTGATCTACATCACACAAAGCAATAATGTTTTCACTATCACACGCTGATACATTTCTGTTACCCCTTCCACCAACTCCTATTCCTGCTATATTTAATTTGTCACTTGGAGCCGTATACCCATCTCCACCAAGTACATGCCTTGGGACAATCATTATCGAAGGAATAACAATACTTTTTTTAATAAAATTTCTTCTGGAATTATTTCTATTTTTCATTATTTGATTTTTTTCTAGCAATCAATTTACAAAAAAAAATAAATTACTCTGATCTATTTTTATTTAATTTATTCATAAAAAAATTAAGAAGTATTCCATATGCAGGAAGAAAAAATGTAAGACCTATAATTATTTTTAATAGAGTTTGAGTTCCTGCAATTTCTATCCAGTTTATTGCCATATATTGGTCGTCTGAATCGTAAAAAGCAGCAAAAAAAAAGGTATAAGAGTCAATTATATTTGAAATAATCGTAGAAAATGCAGGTGCTATCCACCATGATGCATATTTTTCTCTTATAAATTGAAAAGCATATATATCTATTAATATTCCAATAGCATACGCTGTTCCACTTGCAATTCCAATTCTTAATGATACTGATAAAGGATTTTCCTCCAAATAAAGAATAAGTATTGATGAAATTATCGCGAATGGAAAAGAAAAGGTTATTGTTTTTTGGGCAGTTGATTTTCCAAGTAGTCGAATTGTTAAATCAGTGGCTACTACTACTAAAGGAAAACTAAAAGCAGCCCAGGTAATTTTTAAACCATATATTTCAATTGGAATAGAAACTAAAATATTAGACAACGTTATGATACTAATATGAAGTATTACTAAAAAAATCAATAAATAGTTATTTTTAATCATAGATAACTCACCACCATTTTTCCCAAGGAAAAACATACCATACTGGATTAATTGATTTATCAATTATTTGTCCATGAAAATCAATTTTGGTTTTACTTTTTTCGTTATTTATTAAAGCAGCAAAATATGTTTTACAATTTGAATGACCTATTATTTTTTTGACCAAACCAAAAGTTGAACCAGAATCATTAATATCATCAATAATAAGAATTTTATTGAAGTTGTTTAAAGAGTCTTTCAAAACATCAAAATTTGGTTTTGAATCACTGTCTCTTAGCTGGATATCTATAACTCTGTGAGTTTTTTTTAAATAGTGTGAAAGATAAATTCCTGGAATGCAACCACCTCTGTTAATACTTATTATTAATTCAGGATCTAATTTTGAGATTTTAATTTGGCTAATAATCTTTTCTAGATCATTTTTCATATCTGTAAAAGAATATAATTTCTTTTTCATATTCGTATTGAAAATTTAAAATTAGTAAAAATAAAAACTTCTAAACTCTTGAAATTATAGATTTTAAAAAAAAAAAATTAAAAACTTTTTTTAAAAAATTAAAGTTTAAATTATTTTTTTAAAACCTCCCTTTCTCAATTTTTAATAAAATTGGTTTAATTTAAAATATATATAAATGAAAAATTTTTTGTTATCAATTATAGTTCTTATAGGGCTAAATATGAATGCTCAAGGTGTATTTTTTCTACATGGTATAAATGTACCTCAAGAAAATGCATCAATATTTGAACAAAGAGAGACTCAGTATTTGTCTGAATTAGCTCAGGATGAGGTTGATGCTGATAGAATGGCTGCATGGATACTTTTAAAAAGAGTTAACTCTATAGGTAATCCTTCAGATTATAAATACAATTACATTTGGGTTCATAGATTTAAGGATATTAAACAGATGGTTGAAAGAAAACCATTCTGGCAAAATATGGAATCTGAGTTTGGTGATATTTCAAATTTTATTTGGGGCGATATAGGTGCAACTGAATCTGGTAGATATTATTGGAAAGTAGAAGGAGAAATACCATCTGAAAAAGTATCAAAGTTTGTCATATTAAATGGTGCAAAACCAACTGATATTGGAAAACTTATTAAAACTTCAACTGAAATAGCAAATAAAGTTTTTAAAAAAAACATGAAAAAGTCGGGTATAAAATCTTGGGGTGTTGCATCCAAGATAATACCTATTGATTCGAATACTAATCCTAATACTATCCTTTTTTGGGATGGATATGATAATATGGAAGGCATTATGGGGCATTTGGCAAATGAAGCTGCAATGTCAGATATTCCTGAAGATATGAAAAAAGAAGTTTTTTCTTACATTCCCGACGGATGGGGCTGGAGGTCAGTATGGCAAATAATCGCAAGCACTTCTATTAAACAATAAATATTAATTATAAAATAAAATAATAATGAAAAAATATATATTATCAATTGTAACTTTAATATGTTTTAGTTTAAATGCTCAAATTACATCTTATCATTTGGTATATGTAAAATCTGAGGATCAAGCTAAATTTGAAGAAGTTGAAAAAAAATACAATTCTAAATTAGTTCAAAAAGCAGTTAAAGATGGAGATATTCAATATTGGTGTTTGGAAAAAATAATTTATCCTGCAGGAATTTCTGGAGGAAGAAGTAATATGCCAGGAATGGGAAATGTTTATCAATTTGTTCAAGTCCATAAGGACATTGAAGGATATATTGATCAATTATCAAATCCTTGGTGGTCTGATGCCGCAAAAAAACTTAAGGTTAAAATTGAAGATGTTTCATGGCCTAGTGATATTGAACAAATTGGAATTTATGTTTGGAAAATTCAAGACTCAGCATGGGAAGGTATGGGTGATAAAAGACCTAAATTTAGTTTATATAATTTTGGAGTTTCTCTAGATCCTCAAAAATTTCTTGATGCTCAAGCTCCTTGGAAACAACAATTTATTAACCAGATGAAAAATAATGAAGCGGGAAGAGCAGGATGGTCTTCGGGAACAAGGATTATGCCTAATAATGGAGGTGAACATAATGTTTTCACATGGGATGGATTTACAACTCTTGGAGATGTTTTTAGAGCTCTTAGTGGTAATATTATGAACCTTAAAGTTACAGAAGAGAACTGGGCCATGAGTAATGGATTTGATTTAAGATTTATCGCAGAAAAAATAGTTGAAACAAATTAAAAGCTATTTAAAATGCGGAATATTATTGAGTCTACAACAAAGAGTATTAATTTAAAGGTGGTGAAACAGTTAAATCGTAAAGTTTATTTTAATTTTTAAAAATCCATTTTTTAAATACATAATTATTAAATCCTTTTAAAAAATTTTTAAAAGGATTTTTTTTTAAATTGAAATATGAAAAAATCAATAAATCAATTATTACTATATCTACTTTTAATTAATTTTTCTTATGCTTTTTCTCAATCACAGCTTTCAATTGAGGAACCTTTAAGTACTCGTCAAGTTCACCTTGACTTTCATACCTCTGAGTACATTCCTGAAATAGGAGCAAAATTTGATAAAAAACAATTTCAGGAGGCTTTGAAAGTTGGTAAGGTTAATCATATAAATATATTTAGTAAAGGTCATCATGGTTATAGTTATTATCCAACAAAAGTTGGAACTTCACATCCTGAATTAAAGTTTGATTTACTTGGTTCACAACTTGAAGCTTGTAAAGAAATTGGAGTAAAATGCCCATTGTATTTTGCAGTCGGCTGGAGTGTTCTTGATGCTGAACAAAATCCGGATTGGGTTATGAAAGATATTGATGGATCCATGCTTACCGCTAATTTAGATGTCAATGCCAAACCAGATGAAATTAGACCTAATTACAGTTGGAAATGTTTAGATCCAACTCCTGGAGGAGGATATCACGAATTTATTATGAAAAATGTAAAAGAGATTTGTGAGCGTTATAATGATTTAGATGGTTTTTGGTTTGATATTTATCATATAAAGCCATTCAGTTTAACAACATATTCAAAGGAAAGAATGATTTCTGAAGGGGTTGATTTAAATGACAAAAAAGCGATGGAAAAAAGCTTTGCTTTGGCTTTGAAAGCTCATATGAAAGATTTGAGAAATCTAGTTTCTGAATATCATCCTAAAGCAACAGTTTTTTTTAATTCAGCAACTCATATTGCAAACAAATCAATCTTTAAAGAGGCATTGTATGAAATGAATACTCATGCTGAATTAGAGGATTTACCTACCACATGGGGAGGTTATGATAAGTTACCCTTAGAAGCAAAATTTCATCTAGGAAAAGGAACTCCAATAGTAGCCATGAGCGGTAAATTTCACAAAGCATGGGGCGAATTTGGAGGATTTAAACATCCTGATGCCATAAAATATGAAGCAGCCGCAATGATTTCGTTTGGAGCATCATGTAATTTTGGAGATCAACTGCATCCCTCTGGTATGATGGATATGGAGACATATAAAAATATTGGTAAGGCATATGATTATGTTGAAAAAATTGAAGGTTATGGACCTGGAGGTACTCCTGTTTCAAACTTAGGTGTTTGGTTATCTCTTAAACATGAAGCAGATCAGGGAGTTGTAAATATGTTACTTCAATTGCATCAAGATTTTGTAGTTGCAGATGTAGATAATCTCAATAATTTAGAAATGTTGATGTTACCAAGCCATAGGAACCTCTCTACAAACGAATCTGAAACAATTCAAAAATGGGTAAACAATGGAGGTAAATTAATTGTTTTTGGTAAAGGAGCAATGTTAACAAACAAAGATATTTTTGGAATTGATTTGGGAGTAAACTATGAAAGTGAGTCCCCTTTTGATTTTGATTTTACAGTCTTAAAAAATGCTCTTGAGGAGGATGTAGTTAAAACCCCTTTTGTAAATTATGATGCAGCAATTAGAGTTAATTTATCCAATGGAATTCCATTAGCAATGATCAGGGAACCCTATTTTAATAGAACTTATGAGAAGTATTCAAGTCACAGAGAAACACCATATCTTTTAGAAGACTCAAAATATCCTGCAATTGTCCAAAATGGTAATACAATCTTTTTTTCCCATTCTATTGATCAGCTGTATTTTAATCACGGTATGAGAATTCATCGTCAACTATTCGGTAATGCTATTAACAGACTTAATCCTAAACATATGATTAAGGTTGACAATTTACCAAGTAGTGGAAGGATAAGCTTTTTAGATCAAAAAAATGAAGATAGGTATGTTTTACATCTTTTATATTCTTCTCCTATTCTCAGAGCAGATAAAGTTCAGGTTATAGAAGATTTTATTCCTATATCAGGAGCAGAAGTAGAAATTAATTTAGATAAAAAAATTAAAAAAATTTATCAAATTCCAAGTATGAACCCTGTTGACTTTAAAGTTTTAAATGGTATAATTAAATTAGAGGTTCCAGAATTCCTCATGCATACAGGTATTGTTTTAGAATATTAGTCTTTAAGCTGCTGTTTTTTAATTATTTAATAATATTATGTTTTTTTAGCATATTATTAAATACCGTATCAAATATTAAGAAATCATCAAAAAAAATAATATAATTTATTAAAATAACATCCTATCAATTTTTATTTTGTAGTTTTTTAGAAGTTTATTATAAGTCAACTTTTTTAATAAGTTTTTTATATAAACTCTATTGATCATTATGTTTAGAGTTTTAAGCTTTTTTTATATTTTTTTTTTAGCACTTCCTTTTTTTTTAAATGCTCAGGTGAC
>CAJPUR010000007.1 GCA_905381055.1 uncultured Flavobacteriaceae bacterium | reverse complement strand
GCACTTGATTACGGCTCAAGAGGTTGCAGGTTTGAATCCTGCCGAGGTCACATTTTTATTTAAATTTAATAAAATTAAGAATGAGATACTTATTATTGCTTTTGTTCCCTCTAATTTTATTTGGTCAGAATATTGTAGAAAAGAATAATTATGCATGGGAAACAATTGGAATTTCAAATAAATTAACTGGGCACCCATTTCTTAAAAAAACTTCATACAACAATAAAGAAATTTACAATATTTACTTTAAAAGTTTTGAGTACTCGTCGAGCTATAATTTTCTGATGGGCAGAAAGAGAATTTCTCCTGTAATAGAAAAAATTGACGATTTTAGATCAGTAAATTTCTCAATTAGCCCATATAAATTAGATGAAATCTATTCAAAATTAAAAAAGTCAGAAAAGAAATATGATTCTTTAATTTTAGATAAATTAAAATTGTATTATAGGAAGAAAAATAAAATTTACTTTATAAAATTGATTGAAAAAAAGAAACAAATTGGTATTATAAAGTTATCAAATAAAGAGTTAGATAAGTTATTTGGACTTAATTAATTTTTTAAATTAATTAAGTATTTTTCAAAATTTTTCATAACATATAGATGAGCTATAGCTTGAGTATATTTATATACCATCCATGGTAATTTAGGTACAAACTCATGGATAGCAACAATAATAAACTTATTATCTGATATTGACCTAAATTCCAACCATCCATAATCAACTCTTTTGACAAGAACTCCTCCAGTTATATAATATAATTGTCTTTTTTTATCACTTCTATCTTTAATTAATTTGAGTTCTAAAAATTTTATATTAAAAAACCAAAATGTCAAAAATACACCATCAAATTTAGCGTTAATAATTCCAGCAAATTTCTTGGTAATCCATATAGGATATTGATTTGCAATCCAACTTGTATCACGAAGGCTTGGATTACTAATTCTCTGTACACTTCTAACAGTATTCTTTTCTTTTTTTATGTCTTTAAATGAAGGAAGAACCGGTGGATTATTTTTGAGTGCATTTTTTATGCTATCCTCGATTTTTATTCTATTAATTGAAAATTTATCATTAAAACTATTATCGGGTAACATTTTGTGCTTTAAACTTTCTACCAGAGGAGATACAAAATTTAAACTTGAACCTGTGAAAATACTTACCCAAAATTTAGAAATACCAACTGTTATAATGGGAACTGAAAAAATAATTCTTTTTTTGTTCATTATAGTTGAAGTCAATTTTAATAAGTCCATATATGATAGAATTTTGCTTCCCCCTATTTCAATAAAATTATTATAAAACCCTTTATTGCCAATACAAGACTTAATAACTTCAATTGTCTCAAATACATCAACAGGCTGATTTAATGATCTAGTCCAACTTGGGCAGGCCATGATAGGTAATTTTTCAACTAATTTTCTTATTATTTTAAATGATGAGCCTCCCGGTCCAATAATTATCCCTGCCCTAATAGCAGTTACAGGAACACCTTTTGAGGATAAGGTTTTTTCAACCTCAAGTCTAGACATAAGATGCTTTGAAATTTGTTGGTTATCTTTTGGAATAATTCCTCCTAAATAAATTATTTGCTCTACTTTATTAGCATATGCTCCCCTAGAAAAATTATCAGCTAAAAGCAAATCAGTATCTTCAAATTTACCCTGATTTAATCTTGTAGAAGGTTGCATAGAATGTACTAAATAGATTGCGTAATCGGCTCCTTTTAATGCATTTTCTGTACTTGATATTGAATATAAATCAACTTCTCTCCATGTAACATTTTTATTAATACTTTTTAAAGTCTTTCTTCTACTTAATGCAACAATATTGTAATCCTTTTTAAAAATATCAATTATCCATCTTCCAATAAAACCTGTAGCACCAGCAATTACAATTGTTTTTTTCAAATTTTTAATTATAAATTATTTATTATAAAATTATATCATTAAATTTTATGATCTAAATTTATTATTCATTTATTTTTCCAATGAAGATAAGTCCAATTACTATAAATCTATTAGCATTAACATCTGTTTTTATGACTTTTTATGGAATATCAATTTCTATAAATGATCAAAGCTTGAAAGGTATCATAATTATGTCATTGGGTATAATTTTACTTTATATTGCTTTAAGACTAAAAAGAAATCGATAAAATTTAAAAAAAATTAATATATAATAAATTTTTAATAATAAATTAACATATAGTTTGATATTTAAAAAAATATTATCAATAAATACTTAATAATATTGATTTTTCTTTAAAATTATAGCCTAAAATTTATTAAATGTTTCAATTTAATAAATAAAAATCAAATACTTCGTAAAAATGAGACTATCACTGAGTTTGATGGTGCTCAAACCGATTATATAAATTAATTTTATAAAGGATTTAAGTTTTTTAAAAATTTGGTAGGTAATGCTCAAAATGAAATTTTAAATCATGAAAGCAACAATAACATTTTTATTATTTTTAATATTTTCTGGGGAAAATATTAATATCAAAGAATTTAGTTCTTCTTTTTCATATGAAAATAAATTAGAAAATGAAATAATAGATGCTATTAAATCAGATGATTATGATTACTTTATCTCTTCTTTTAGTGAGGGTAAATTAGATGTTAATCAATCCATTAATGGTAAAACACTTTTAATTTATGCATCAATATTTGATAAGCCAGAAATGATTAATCTATTGATAAGTCAAGGTGCTTTTTTCTCGTTAGAGTGTGAAGACGGATATACTGCTATGGATCATGCTATAAAAAACAACTCAGTAAAAGCCATAGCCGAATTGATTGTTATTTCCGCTTAACCATATGCATAATTAATTGTTTTATTATTATTATTTATTTAAAACTTTACCATACATTTTTGTTAAAAAAGTTGCTAGTTCTTCATTAGATATATTGAGCTTTAATTGGTGTGTATTAACAAATAGCTCAGGTGGTGTTCCCACGAGCATAAAACTTAATAAAAGAAAATCTTTTTTGTTGTCAAATTCCTTTGCCTTGAGCTTATACTTCATATCTCTTACAAGATCTCGGATCATAGAAAGAATTATTTTACTTCTGTAAGAGCTTTTCCTAATATAATTTTGATTTTTTAGATGAAAATTTATCATTTTTTTTGAAGAAATTAAATTAAAATATCCCAAAAAAGATTTGTAAAGATATTCATCAGTATTTTTTGAATCTTTTCTTGAGTATTTTATCTCTTTTTCTATATCTCTATTTAAATTTTCAATGATAGTATCGAAAATATCATTTACATCTGAAAAGTAATTATAGAAAGTGCCTCTTCCTATTCCAGCAACTTCAATAATATCAGAAACTGTTGTGTTTTCAATTCCATTTTTTTGAAATAAATTAAAAGAATAATCTAGGAGTCTCTCCCTTATTAATAACTTGTTATTCTCTCTTTTACCCATAAAAAAAAGTTAAATTAATTAATTTAAATTTTCAAATACGCCAGCAATACCCTGTCCCCCTCCAACGCAGGCAGTAACCATACCATATCTTTGTTTTTTTCTTTTCATATGATTTATAAGCTGAATGGACAACTTTGCACCTGTACATCCTAGTGGATGACCCAATGCTATTGCACCTCCATTTGGATTGACTATATCAGGATTTAAGTTAGCTTTTTTGATAACTGCAAGGGCTTGAGCAGCAAAAGCTTCATTTAACTCTATTTGGTCAATATCATTGAGTTTTAAACCTGATTGTTTTAAAACTTTTGGAATTGCCACACAAGGACCAATCCCCATATAAAGTGGATCTACACCCCCAACTGCTGAACTAACCAATCGTGCTACAGGTTTTAAATTAAATTTTTTAACATAATCTTCGCTAACAATAAGAGTAAAAGCCACCCCATCTGATGTTTGAGAAGAATTTCCTGCAGTTACAATTCCACCCAATTTAAAAGCTGGCTTTAATTTAGATAAACCCTCAATTGATGTATCTCGTCTAACACCCTCATCAACCTTTACAACTTTTTTTTCGGATTTTTTAATATTATTTTCAACAAATACTGATTCTACATTTATTGGAACAATTTCTTCTTCAAAGTTTCCAAAATCAATTGCATTTGCAGCTTTTTTATGGGAATTATAAGAAAATTCATCAGCATCATCTCTTGAAATTTTAAATTTACTTGCTACTGCTTCAGCTGTTGCTCCCATAGAAACATGATAATTAATATTTTCTAAATTAGCTTTATAGCTTGGAGCTAATTTATAACCTGTCATTGGAATCATACTCATACTTTCTGCTCCTCCAGCAACATAAATTTTACCAAAACCAGCTCTAATTTTACTAACTGCCATTGAAATTGCTTCAAGTCCAGAAGCACAATACCTGTTTATAGTCATTCCTGGAACATCTATTCCAAGTGCCCTAGAAGAAATTAATCTACCTATTTGTAATCCTTGTTCTCCCTCTGGATTTGCACACCCTACAATTACATCATCAACTAATTTAGGATTTATTTGAGGAAATTGTTTTAAAAGATGTTTTATAACAATAACAGATAAATCATCAGATCTAAAATTTTTAAAACTTCCTTTTTTTGATTTTGTAATAGCTGATCTATAACCTTTAATTATGTATGCTTCCATTTTTCTAATTTCTAAGTGGTTTATTATTCATTAACAAATATTGTATTCTGTCTAAAGTTTTCTGATTACCTAAAAGAGAAAGCATAGCTTCTCTCTCTAAATCTAGTAAATATTGTTCACTTACTTTTTGACCTGATGAAAGATCTCCTCCGGACATAACATAGGCAATTTTCCGTCTAATTTCTACATCGTAATCTGACATATATCCTGCAAGTTTAAATTCATTAATTGCAGAGTAAAGTGTAGAAAGACCGGAATTACCTAAAACTTCTATATCTGATCTTGGGCTTGGGGGCATATAGTTTTTGGACAATTCAATAACCTTATCCTTAGCCATTGCAATATTTCTAATAGTATTAACACAAACATAATCTTTATTAGAAACTAAATAATTATAATCAAATCCCTCCCATGCAGAAGTTGAAACACTTGCAGTAGCTATTGCCTTGAAATGATCAATTAAAATTGGAATTTTAACATCCCCTTCATAAAATTTATCTGAAGATCTTAAAACCATTTCCTTCGTGCCACCTCCAGCAGGTAATAACCCCACACCAACTTCAACAAGTCCTATATAAGATTCAGCTGCATAAATTCCTGCATCGCAATGCATAGCAATTTCACAGCCACCTCCAAAAACATAACCTTGGGTAGAAACAACCACTGGAACCTTAGATGTCCTAATTAACATATTAAGGTTTTGAAAACCTTCAATTAATTTTGATAAAGAATCAAAATCTTTTTGCATTGCTAACATTCCAACATTCATAAGATTAGCTCCAACCGAAAATTGTTTTGCATTATTCCCAATGACAACTCCTCTGAGTCCTCTTTTCTCAGCAATCATAATAGCTTCTTTTATTCCGTTACCAATACCTTCTCCGATTGAATTACTTTTTGATGTAAACTCTAAACATAATACATCATTACCAATATCGTGAACTATACATTCACTATTTTTATAAATAGGCTCTAGTGATCTCAATGAGTCTAAAATTATAAATTGGTCTTCGTCAGGAAAATCAATATATTGAAAAGTATTTATATCAAGAAATTTTCTTTTACCATCCTCTATTTTGTAAAACGAAGTAATTTTTCTTTTTTCCATTTCGTATATCCACGGTGGTAATTTTTCTCCATTCTTTTCAATTAATTTAAGACCATTTTTAAATCCTAGACAATCCCAATATTGAAATGGACCATAATCCCACATATAACCTGACCTCATTGCATTATCAACAAAGAAGAATTGATTTGCTATCTCAGGTACTCTGTTTGCTGAATATGAAAGTAAAGAAGAAAAATATTTTTGAAAAAAAATATTTTCACGACTATTACCCTCAATTAAAAAATTTAATTTTTTTCCAAAATTATCTATTGATTTCCCTTTACTTAATATATCCAGATTAGGTTTTATACTTGTTTCATATTTTAATGTTTCAAGATTTAAAGATTTTATTATTGTTTTACCTTTTTCATCTTTCAAATTTGTTTTTTCATAAAAACCTTTGCTTGTTTTATTTCCTAAAAAATTATTTTTAATTAAAAAATTAATGTAATTGGGTGTGGGAGTATTTTTAAATGAATCAATAAACTCATCATTCTTAACAGTTTCTCTAACAAACTTACTAACATTTTCTCCAGTGTCAATGCCAACAAGATCTTGTAAACGAAAAGTTCCTGTATTAGGTCTACCTATTAATGGTCCTGTCAAAGCATCAACTTCTTCAATTTTAAATCCCATTTCTTCAGTGAGGGCTAATATTTTCATATTAGACATAACTCCTAACCTATTAGCAATAAAGGCAGGAGTATCTTTACATAATACTGTTTGCTTACCTAAGAATAATTCACCAAATTTCATAAAATTTTTAATCAAATCAGGATTTGACTTTTTATGAGGTATAATCTCTAATAACCTTAAATATCTTGGAGGATTAAAAAAATGAGTGCCACAAAAATTAGTTTTAAAATCCTCACTTCTACCTTCAACTAACATTTCTATTGGAATACTAGACGTATTTGAGGTAATAAAAGATCCCTTTTTTCTATATTTTTCAACTTTTTCAAAAATTTGTTTTTTAATTTCTAATTTTTCTATCACAACCTCTATTATCCAATCTGAATCTGAAATTTTTTCAAAATCATCTTCAAAATTTCCAGTTTTAATTCTTTTTGAAAAATCCTGTTTATAAAGAGCTGCAGGTTTTGATTTTATTGTTTTAAGTAAAGATGAATCAACAATTCTGTTTCTAAAATCTTTATTTTTCTTTTCTGATTCAGAAAGATCAAACGGGATAATATCAAGCATTAATACATTCATCCCAATATTTGCTAAATGACATGCAATTCCAGAACCCATAACTCCTGAGCCCAAAACAGCAACATTTTTTAATTTAAAATTCATTTTTATTTTTTTTGTTGATTTTTTTAAATTGATTTTTTCTAAAATTAAAAAAAAATATTATAAAAATGACACAGTGTCATTTTTTATTTTTATTTTTAAGAAAAAAAAGAAATGTCAGATTATGTTAACATGAATACATTAAAATTTTTAGTCAAAGATGTGTTCGATGCAAAAAAATTATGTGAGTTAAAACGATTTTCAGATTATGATATGGATTCATTTGAAATACTTATGGATTCAAATAAGAGTTTTTCTGATAAATACTTAAAACCTTTTCAAAAAGAAATGGATCAAAATCCTGCACATTACAAAGATGGAAAAATAATTGTTCATCCAAGTGTAGAAAAAGTAATGCGAAGTGCAGGAGAAAATGGATCTATTGGAGCTACTTTTGACTATGATGACGGTGGCATGCAACTACCTCATCTAATTCATCAAGCCAATGGCCACATTGCAGGATGTGCAAACAATGGTGCAATTGGGTATCCTGGATTAACTGAAGGGGCTGCAAATTTAATAGTAACTTTTGGAACTGATAATTTAAAGAAAAAATTTATTCCTAAAATGTTAAATGGTGATTGGGGAGGTACAATGTGTTTGACTGAACCTCAGGCGGGAAGTTCATTGTCTGATATTGTTACTTCTGCCTCCAAACTTAATGATGGAAGTTTCTCTATTAAAGGAGATAAAATTTTTATTTCTGGAGGTGATCATGAATATTGTGAGAATTTTATTCATTTAGTTTTAGCTAGGATTGAAGGCGCCCCGAAAGGCACTAAGGGTATTTCATTATTTGCTGTGCCTAAAAATAATTTTAATTCTGAAAAAATCACTGAATCAAATAATGTTACAACAATAGCAGATTTTCAAAAATTAGGTGAGAAGGGTTTTTGTACTACTCATTTAGCATTCGGTGAAAAAGGCATTTCTAAAGGATGGTTAGTTGGTGAAAAAAATAAAGGTTTATCTCATATGTTTCAAATGATGAATGGGGCTAGAATTGATGTTGGAATGAAAGGAGCCTCCCTATCTACATCTGCTTATTTATCCTCTTTGGAATACGCAATGAATAGACCTCAAGGAAGAAGAATTAAAGGAAGTGGAAATAAAGATATTCAAGAAAATCAAGCCCTTATAACTGAACATCCTGATGTAAGAAGAATGTTATTATTTCAAGAATCTATTTCAGAAGGAGCTTTATCTCTAGTTTTACAATGTTCTCTTTACCATGATCTTTCAAATGCTTCTGATGATGATGTATCAAAAGAGAAATATCACAACTTACTTGAACTTCTTACCCCAATTGCAAAAACCTTCCCTGCCGAAAAAGGTTTAGAGTCTATAAGTAATGGTCTTCAAGTACTTGGAGGATATGGATTTTGTACAGATTATGATTTAGAACAATATTATAGGGATATTCGTATAATGTCAATTTATGAGGGAACAACTGGTATTCAGTCTCTGGACTTAATGGGAAGAAAAATTGTAATGAAAAATGGTGCTGCTATGAAGCTTCTAATTGAAGAATTCAAGGATACAATTGAAAGTGCTATAGCTTATGATGAATTGAAACCTTATGCTGAACATTTTAAAACCAATTCTAAAGAATTAGGTGATGTAATAATGAAGTTATTGGAATATGCCTTGAAAGGTGATCATGAAAGATACATTTCAGATGCAACTATTTTCATGGAATACATGAGTAATATTGTTGTTGCATGGCAATGGTTAAAAATGGCAACCGTTGCCAAAACCTCCCTTGTAACAGGCAATAATAATTATTCAAAAGAGTTTTTTGAGAAAAAAATTCATACAATGAAATTTTATTTTAAATATGAATTATCAAGAACAAGTGGTATTAAAAATATACTTTTACATCCTGAAAGTTTAACAATTATTGAAAAAGAAAAAAAAGTTTTTATTTAAATAAAATAATATGAGTGATAAAATGGTTTATAATCAAATGAAAGAAAAGGCTGAAAATGCTGATCCAATAGGTGGAACTTTAAAGTTTGTTATAGATGAAAGTATAGTTTTCATTGATGGATCAGGAGGATCTAATGTTATTTCTGAAGATGACAAAGATGCAGATTGTACTATAAGTACTTCCTTGGAGGTTTTATTGAAATTAAAAAATGGAGAAGTAAATCCAATGATGGCTGTAATGGGTGGTCAAATCAAAATCACTGGAGATATGGGTCTTGCAATGAAAGTGCAATCTCTCTTAAGTTAAAAAATTATAATTTAAAAATGAACATTCTAGTATGTATTAGTAATGTCCCAGACACTACTACGAAAATTAATTTTATAAATAATGATTCTGAATTTGACACAAATGGTGTTCAGTATATTATAAATCCCAACGATGAATTTGGCTTAACAAGAGCAATATGGTTTCAACAAAAAAAAGGAGCTAAAGTCACTGTGCTTACTGTCGGAGAATCATCCTGTGAACCAATTATGAGAAAGTGTTTAGCTATTGGTGCTGATAAGGCAATTAGAATTGATGCAATACCAACAGATGGATTTTTTGTTGCTAATCAAGTTTCCGAAATTTGTAAAAAAAATAATTATGATTTAATAATTGCGGGACGAGAATCAATTGATTATAATGGTGGAATGGTTCCTGGAATTTTAGCAGGATTATTAAACTACAATTTTGTAACAAATTGTATTCAACTTGAAATTGATCAAAATATTGCTGTGGCTTCCAGAGAGATTGATGGAGGTAAAGAAATTTTGTCCTCAAAACTTCCAATTATTATTGGTGCACAAAAAGGTTTAGTTGAGGAGAAAGACCTAATAATACCAAATATGAGAGGTATTATGCAAGCAAGGCAAAAGCCTTTAGATGTTATTAGACCTATTAATATTCAAGCTAAGTCTATTATAAAATCATTTGAAAAGCCTAAGCCAAAAGGAGAAGTTAAATTAGTGCCGTCTGATAATGTAGATGAATTAATTAATTTACTTCATAATGAAGCTAAAGTAATTTAATATGTCAATACTCGTTTACACAGAATCGGAAAATAATAATTTTAAGAAAAATGCTCTAGAAGTTTTATCTTATGGTAAAGCCCTTTCAAAAATTATGAATGAAAAGGTGGTTTGTGTAAGTTTCAATATTGATAATACTGAGGATCTATCATTACATGGAGCAGACAAGAGCATTATAATAAATGATACATCGTTGGCAGATTTTAAGGCAAAAACCTATTCAAATTGTATCTCAAAAATTGCAAAAAAAGAAAAATCAAAAATAATTATTTTAAGTAGCAGTGCAGATTGCAGATATCTAGCTCCATTATTGGCTGTAGAACTAGATTCAAGTTATTCTCCAAACGTAGTTGATCTTCCAAAATCATCCAATCCCTTGGTAGTCAAAAGAACATGCTTCACAAATAAAGCCTTTAGTTTTTCTGAATTAAATTCTGAAATCAACATCATAGGTCTTTCGAATAATGCTTTTGGCGTTCATGAAAATCAATCTGAAACTACTTTTGAAAACGAAAAAATTGAATTAATTGAAGATACTATTAAAATTAATTCTACTGAAAAAATTACTGGTAAAGTAACAATTGCTGATGCAGATATTGTTATTTCAGGAGGTAGAGGACTAAAAGGTCCTGAAAACTGGCATTTAATTGAAGATTTAGCAGAAGTCCTAGGTGCTGCAACTGCATGTTCTAAGCCTGTCTCAGATATGGGTTGGAGACCTCATAGTGAGCATGTAGGTCAAACCGGAAAACCTGTTGCCTCAAATTTATATATTGCAATTGGTGTTTCAGGGGCAATTCAGCATATAGCTGGAATTAATTCTTCTAAAGTAAAAGTTGTTGTAAATAATGATCCCGAAGCTCCTTTTTTTAAAGCCGCTGATTATGGTGTAATTGGTGATGCTTTTGAAGTGGTCCCTAAATTAATTAAAAAATTAAAAGCATTTAAAAATTAAATATTTATTTAACTTTCCCTTTGTCAAATTCTGTCTGTTTTGTAATTTTTCCTTCAGAATCATAGCTTGTCCATAATCCATCTTTTCTCCCCTGTAAATCAAAACTTATAGTTTTCCTTAATTTACCGTTTGAATAAAAATAAGTGGTTTCTCCAACTAAAATTCCATTTTTAAAATTATTGATTTCTTTCATCATTCCATTAATCCAATAAACATTTCTAACACCATTTAAATTTCCTAAGTTATAATTTAAATCTTCAGATAACTTTCCATTTGCAAAGAATTTTCTCTCTCTACCCTGCAAAACCCCTAAATTATAATTTGATTCTTTTTTTAAAATACCATCTTCAAAATATTCTTTGTAAATACCGTTATATAAACCATCTTTAGTATTAAATTCTAATATTAAAGTGTTTTTAGAAGATTTCTTATAAATTCTTCCACTGTATTTACTTTGATTTTGAAAATGTATATTTACCGAACCATTAGTAATAATATCAATTTTTTCTAATGAAACTCCTTTTTCAGAAGAACATCCTATAAGGATTAATGGTAATATTAAAAATCTAATTAAATTCATCAATTATTATTTTTTTTGATTTGCTATCTATTCAGATAATTTTTTTTTGAAGGATCAGCATATGCAATAGCAAGAAATTCAGCAACACAGGCAGGTTTTTCCTCACCCTTTAGTTCAAAAACAACTTTAACCTTATATTTTGCGCCTCCAGGGATATCATTATAATCGATGAGACTCACTCTTCCCCTATAAAATGAACCTGAAGGAGTAGCATTTGGAAATCTAACTTTATCCAATCCATAATTAATACCCATTTTAACATCATCAAATGAATAAACCTCAAATATGATTTTAGATGTCATTGACAGAATTAAAAACCCATGAGCTATAGTTTTTTTATAAGGAGATTCTTTAGCAGCTCTTTTCTTATCAAGGTGAATCCACTGAAAATCTTCAGTAACCTCGGCAAAAGAATCAATTTTTTCCTGGGTCATTAAATTCCAATCAGTTAAACCAATTTCTTTACCAACATACTCTTTTAATTCAAAAAGATGAGTTAGATGGGTTCCATATGGTAAGTCTTTTTTATTATTCATTTGTTTGTTTTTTGTATTAAATAATCATGTATCCACCGTCAGCAGTGAAAGATTGTCCATTACAGTAACTGGAAGCGTCAGATGCAAGAAATAAAGCTAAACCAGCAATTTCAGATGGTTCACCAATTCTTCTTAATGGGAGCCTAGTATTTATCATTTTCATAACTAAATCATTATTCCACAATGCTGAACTTAACTTTGTTTTAATTAATCCAGGACAAATTGTATTGGATCTTATACCAAATTTACCCCATTCATTACCTTGACACTTGGAAAGCATTATTAATGCAGATTTACTTACTGCATATAAACCTAAACCATAGCTTGGTTTAATACCCTCAACTGAAGCTATATTAATAATAACACCATTACCTTTATTTTTAAAATATGGAAAACATAAGTTAGATAGTTCAAAAGGAGCTTTAACATTAATATCCATAATTTTATCAAAAACTTCAGACCCGACTGAATTAATTTGAGAGGATACAGGATTTATTGCAGCATTATTAACTAATATATCTATAGAACCATATATTTCAATAGTTTTTTCAATTAAATTCTTTCTTTGCTCTGAATCACCGACATGACAGGGAATTGCTTTACACTCATAACCATGACTTTTAATTTCCTCAGCAACTTTTTCAATATCCGCTGACTTTCTGCTACTAACAATTACTTTTGCTCCAAATTCAGCATAAGCTTGAGCAATTGAGGCTCCAATACCTTTACTTGATCCAGTAATTACTGCTACTTTGTTATTTAAATTGAAATTTTTTTTTATTTTTTTCATTTTATGTAGGCATTGCACCACCATTAGCATGTAAAGTGGTACCACTTATAAAACCTGCTTCTTTGGAAGCTAAAAATAAATAGGTATAGCCCATATCTTCAGCAGATCCAATTCTTCCAACAGGAATCATTGCTATACTAGATTTAATTACTTCATCGGGCATTGAATCAGACATTTCTGATTTTATAAATCCAGGAGCAACTGCATTAACAGTTATTCCATATCGTCCAACTTCTTTACAAAGAGCTCTGGTAAATCCAGAAACACCAGCTTTAGTAGCAGCATAATTTACTTGTCCAAAAGCACCTTGAAAACCATTAATTGATGATGCCGAAATAATTCTTCCATAACCTGCTTCTTTCATATAAGGTAAAACCGCTTTAGTTGTGATATAAAGAGAATTTAAATTAATATTAATTACTGTATCCCACTCCTGTTGAGACATTTTCATAAATGATCTGTCTCTAATTACACCAGCATTATTAATTAAGATGTCAATTTTTTTATACTTTATTATTATTTCTTTTACTGCCTCTTCTACTTCATTTTTTGAGGTTATATTAACTTTTTGAAAAAAAATCGAACCTCCCTTTGATGAAATTCTATTAGCTGTGGAATCACCAATTTCTAGGACATCCCATAAAGCCACGGTTGCTCCTTCGTTACAAAAAATTTCACAAATACCTTCTCCTATTCCCCTGGCACCTCCAGTGATAATTGCAACTTGCCCATCTAATCTCCCCATTTTATATTTTTTTAAATTTAAATTATTAATGATAGAAATTAATTCCTCAATCTTATCAACATTTTCAATATCACAAGATTTAAATTCAATTTAACCAAAAGAATTTAATTTTTTAGAGGGAGGTTACAAAAGTTTTTCATTTTTTGATGCAATAATCACTTAAACTAAGTAATAAGAAGATTTTTGAAATAACATAGGCAATCCGGTTTTTCCTTCCGCATGAAGTAGTAAATGTTTTTAAAGATATTTATTTTTATAAATAAAAAAAGGGATTAAACTATTAAAAGCCTAATCCCTTTTTAAAAACTAATTAAATTAGAATGAATAAGTAATTTTACCTAACATTCTTCTACCAATTACAGGCATTCCTGGGAAAGATCTATATTTTTTGTCAAATATATTTGTCCCTGAAATATCAAATCTCATTTTCTCATTAAATTTCCATCCAATATTCATATCAAATAGATTTTTTTCCTGAACTTCACCCCCATATAATGCACTGTCTGAGTTAAAAGCAGAATCATACTGATATGCAAGACTAAACCTTAATCCTTCCATTCCAGCAACATAATCTATTCCCGCTCTGTACTTGTGCATTGGAGAATCTAAAGAGGTGCTAAAAGGCATACCATCGTCACCAACGGCCCACCAGTTTTTACTTACCCATGAAAAGTTTGCAAAATATGTAAGCTTACTACTTGCAAAATATTCAAGTTCAATATCTGTACCCCAGTGTTTTCTTGTAGCATTACCAAAGTTTCTATAACCAAATGCGGTGTTAAGCCATCCATCGTTATCAGGAGCTTGAGGTGATTCGACAGCTCCAAAAATTGGTTGAAAACCATTTTGGACTCTTGCCCCTGCATTATATAGTAAACCAGCTGATGTAAATGCTGTCTCAGCAACTTGTGCCAAACCAGCCATAGAACCTGCTATTGCAAGAGCTAAAGGAGGAAAGCCTTCAACAAGTCCAGCATTTACATTAGCAACATCTTGACCTGTTAAAGCGGCAACACCTTGATATTGCTGCGTTAAACCACCAGTAACAACAGCCAGTAATGCGGCACTATTTAAAACATCTGCAGAAATAGTTGAAGATAATGCACCAGGTACATCAGTATTTATTGCTCCAATAGTTGGACCAACATTTGTCGTATTGGTAAATCCTTTTCTATTATAAGTAAAGAAATCAATATTAACTTTTAATTTTTCACCAATTATACCACTATAACCGATTTCAAAAGAGTTAACATCAACTATTTGAGCCTTTGTTTGTCCCCATAACGAACTATCAAATGGAGCAGGAAAACCAGATAAACCATCAGTAAGTGCATAAGGGTATAATGTACCTGTAAATCCAGCAGGACCAGCATAAGGCGTACCGAGTCCTAGTTGAGGAAGACTTCCTGTAAAGAAAGCTAAAAAGGCATCCTGAAAAGGTGCAAGTTGTTCAGCTGGCTCGCCAGGACCAAACGCTGCAGGAATACCTGCAAGGGTTCCACCAGCAACAGCACCATAAGGGATAGCAAGAGGAATTCCAGGAGTGGTTTGAGGAACCTCAATAGGGCCTCCATTAGGACCTAAACCATTTGTATTAACTACTTCTATTGGAAGTGAAGTAGTAATAACTTGATCATTTTCTTGACCTGAAAGCCATGCTTGAACACCATTATTTTCTCCGTAAGTTCCTGCAGCTCTCAACAATGGAAAATCAACATATTGCTGTAAAGCAGAAACGCTTGCATTTGATTTATTATATGAAGCCCTAAAAGTATGTTTTGGACTAGCTTTATAAACTAATGCAATTCTTGGCGCAAAAGTAGAATCATCTAAAAAATTAAACTTATCATATCTTCCAGCATATGTCAAACTAAGTTTATTAGATAATGGTGTTTCACCTTGAATATAGAAACCACTTATACTAAAAGGATCATTAGCATCATTAGCTCCATACAAACTATTTTTTGATTTAGAAACAATATTCCTGTAATCACCACCAATTATAAAATCTGACTTTCCCCAATCAAAAGCGTACTGAAGTTGAACTTCAGTATTACTTCGTTCAGCAATCTGAGCAAGACCAGTACCATAAACAAAAGTTGGTGCAGAGGGACTACCTCCATCATTGTAATTATGATAAGCCTGAAAAAACAATCCTCCTCTTTGCATTCTTGCCTGATACCAATAATCGTTACCTTGAGTGTAACCAGGGCCTAAATCACTAAAGAATAGTCCACCACCGTTAGCCATACCTACTGACAAAACATATTCAGCATCATCATTAGGTCTAAATTCAAGATGTGCATTGGCTGAATAATTCTTATACTTATCAATTAAGGGATTACCATCACCATCAGGATCAAGATCTGAAGGACCTAAAAGAAGAGTACCAAGCGTTTGCGCATCAACTTTACCATCAGCTCCAATTGCAGGATTATATATACTTTGAGCATATCCTGCAATAGCAGCAGCATCTTCAACAACATCCAATGTAAAATCGTCTCCTTTACTATAATTAATATTTACTTTATAACCAAAAGTTTTTGAATCGTTTGAATAAGCGTGACGAAGACCATATCCTAAAGTATTTAATTCACCAGCAAATAATTCAACTGTTGTACCTGGTCTATCTATTGCACTCTTAGACAAAAAATGAACGACTCCAGAAGTCACACCAGGACCATATAATGCTGAGTTTGAACCTCTAACCACCTCTACTCTTTCAATATCTAAATTTGATATTCCACTTTGATAACTTAGAAATGACCCAGCAGCAGGAGTAACTAAATATCTATAATCAAGTAAAGCAAAAGTTGATGTACCAAAAAGACCTGATCCAGCCCTCATCTCTAAATTTAAAGAGTTTGCTGAATTTTGTTGTAATGTAACTCCAGGTATGTTTTGTAAAATCCTAACTGGGTCAACAACAGATGAAGAATTTTCAATTTCCCTTTGACTAATAATTGATACTGATGCAGGGGCTTCTTGAATTTTTTGCTTTTTTCTTGATGCTGAAACAATTATTTCCTGTAAATTTTGTCCAAAATTTAATTGTGCACTAACAGATTGATTAGAGGAAGTAACCTCAATGATTTGAACAGCAAACCCTACTGAACTTATTTCAAGTGAAAAAGGAGGTTCTATATCAGTATCGAGTGTGAAATTACCATCAAAATCTGTAAAAGTTCCCACAGAAGTGCCTTGAATTACAACATTAGCACTTGGCAAAGGTTCTTGTGTTTCTGAGTCACTAACAGAACCACTAACGGTTGTCTGAGAGTGAACATAACTAACGAAAAATAACATTGACATGAACATTAATCCTCGTTTAAATAGATTTGTTTTCATATAGTTTTAGTTTTAATTAATTGGTTTTTTATTTTGATTAGTTTTGGTAGTATTTCAATAAAAAAATTGTATGTAAAAATTCAATTTTGGTTATTTAAATCATTTCAAGTTAATATTATTTAGCAAAGATACCAAAGATGCATTAAAATAATAAAAATATACCACCATGGTTATAAAAAATTTTGCACTAATTACTAAGACAATAAAATTTAGATAAAGTTTATTTATATATACATTTTTATTTTTTCTTAATCATTATTTATTGTAATTATGGTAGCTAAAAAGATTATCAGGTTTTATTAAATTTGCGTAAATTATAAAAAAAAATAAATTATATGTTATTTGAGTCCCAAGACATTTTTTTCTTTTACATTCAATATTTTAAAGAAGCTAAAAAAATTTGATTTATGAGATTATTTGACTCAAAAGAATTAACAAAAGACAAAATTAAATCATACAATTTTCATTTTATAATTTATAAAATTAAAAATCATATTTTAACAATAACTCTTAATAGAACTGATAAAAAAAATGCATTACATCCACAAATGATAAATGAAATTGCATTAATCATGGAATATGCAAAATTCTCAAAATTTATAAGAGTTGTTATTATTCAAGCAAATGGTGATGTTTTTTGTTCAGGTCTAGATTTAAATGCAATAAAGGGCAAAGTTGAAATTCATAATTCAACAGTTCCAAAACCAAAAGAAAAAGTTCTCATTGGTGAAATATTTAGCAAATGTTACAAACCAATTATTAGTAAAATAACTGGTGATGTTTATGCAGGGGGACATTTAATTGTTGCGAACAGCACCTACGTTATCTCATTAGATAATATTAGTTTTGGATTACCTGAAGTTAGACTTGGTCTTTTTCCAGTGCAAGTGATGGGTTCACTTTTAAAGGTTATAAATTCAAGAAATCTACTTGATTGGTGTATTAGGGGACTTAGTATTAAAAGTAAAAAAGCAAAAAAATGGGGACTGATTTCAGAGATTGCAAATCCAAAAAATATTGATTTAAAAGTAAACAATTTGGCTCAAGAAATAGTTTCAAATTCACCTAAAGCAATAAATATAGGTATGAAAGCATTTGATTTAGTCCTTAATAAATACAATGATCAAAAAATTTTAAATGAAATATTTGAAGAAATAATCAAATCTAAAGATGCAAAAGAGGGTTTAAAAGCATATAAAGAAAAAAGAAATCCAAAGTGGTTAAATGAATAATTTTAAATAAGAATTAAAAAACTAATAACTAAAAATGAGTTTAATTAATACTCAAGTAAAGCTTGCAAAAAGACCTGATGGTTTACCAAAAAAAGATACATGGATTTTTGAAAAAAATCCATTACGTGAAATTAACAAAGGAGAAATTCTTATTCAAAATCAATTTTTGTCCTTAGATCCAGCCATGAGAGGATGGATAAATAACTCAAGATCTTATATTCCCCCTGTTCAAATAGGAGAAATTATGAGAGCTGGTACTGCTGGAAAAATAATTAAATCAAAAAACACAAATTTTCAAGTAGGAACATATGTTTCTGGGTGGGGAGGTGTTCAACAATTCACAATTTCTGATGGGTTGGGTTTCTATAAAGTTGATATTAAAAGATCTCCTCTTGAAAGATACATTGGTAGTCTAGGTATGCCAGGAATGACTGCTTATTTTGGAATTCTTGAAGAAGGAAAAATAAAAAAAAACGATACTGTCTTAGTTTCTGGAGCAGCTGGAGCAGTTGGTAGTATTGTTGGACAAATTGCTAAAATAAAAGGATGTAAAGTTATTGGAATTGCTGGAGGGAAAAAAAAATGTGATTACATCATTAGAGAACTTGGTTTTGACGGAGCTATAGATTATAAAAATGAAAATTTAGCTAATGGTATAAAAAGAAATTGTTCAGATGGTATTGATGTTTTTTTTGATAATGTTGGAGGGGAAATTCTTGACTGTGCATTGATTTTTTTAAAAAAAAATGCAAGAGTTGTTTTATGTGGAGCAATATCTCAATACAATAAAATTCCAATAGGTCCAAAAAATTATCTATCCTTACTTGTAAATAGAGCCTCAATGAAAGGTATGATTGTTTTTGATTATGCCAGTCAATATAAAATTGCAATGAAACAAATACAAAAATGGATTAGTTTAGGGAAATTAAAAAGTAAAGAAGATATTTATGAGGGAATAGAAAATTTTCATGAAATATTTTTAAAACTATTTAATGGTAAAAAAATAGGTAAATTAGTATTAAAAATAAATAGTTAAAAGATAATAATAATTGAACTTAAAATTATCGCTAATTAAACATCACAAAGCATAACTGCTTCCTCAAGCGACTTAATTGGATCTTTACCCTTAGGCATAAATTCCTGAGCAACATATCCTTTAAAACCTGTACTTAAAATGGCATCCATTATAGCAGGATAATAAAGTTCTTGATTTTTATCTAATTCATTTCTTCCAGGTACACCTGCAGTATGATAGTGACCAAAATATTGATGATTTTTTTTAATAGTACTAATAACGTCTCCTTCCATAATTTGCATGTGATAAATATCATATAGAAGTTTAAAGTTTTCAGAGCCAATATTCTTTGAAAGTTTTATTCCTATTTCTGATTTATCTAACATGTAATCAGGATGATTAACTTTAGAATTTAATAATTCCATTATAAGGGTGACATTTCTCTTTTCAGCTTTAGATAATATTTTTTTTATTCCGACTTCACAGTTTTTGATTCCTAACTCAATATCCATACCAAAAGTATTCCCACTTGCACAAAACAAATTTTTATAGCCTGAATCTGCTACGACATCAATCATTTCTGAATAAATCTTGATTAATTCATTATGGTTTTCTTTTTTATTCCAACCCTCAGTAAGACTGTACTTTTCAGGAGTACATAAGGTAGATTCTAAACCATATTTCTTTAAAATTGAAAAACCTTTAGGGTTAACTAAGTCAATACCTGAAAGACCTATCCTTTTTCCTTCAATAGCTAATTCTTCAAGAGATAACATAGGAAAACACCATGAACAAACTGATTGTCTGATGTTACCTTTTAATTTAAAATCATTCACTTTTTCTTTAGCATTTAATGGATTTATCATTCCACCAGTAAAAAAAGCTGCAGATGTACCAGCAGCTAGACTTTTAATAGCATTTCTTCTGTTAATTCCTGAATTTTTCATAATAAATATTTATTTAAATATATAAATTTAATTTTTACTATTTATTTTACATTCCCAATTCCATGCTGAAATCAATGAATCTTCAAGTGAATACTTAGCCCTCCAATTCAATTCTCTATTAATTTTATCACAAGAAGCATAGGCAGACTCAACGTCACCATCTCTTCTATTAGAAAATTTGTAATTTAATTTTAAATTATTAGATTTTTCAAAAAGATGAATAACCTCTAAAACACTTGTCCCTTTTCCTGTTCCAACATTATAAACATCATAGTAGGAGGATTTCATTTTTATTAATTTAGAAAGTGCTAAAACATGAGCATCTGCTAAATCCATAACGTTTATGTAGTCCCTTATACATGTCCCATCTCTAGTTTTGTAATCATTTCCATAAACATTTAAAAATTTATATTTTCCATTAGCAGTTTGAGTAATCATTGGAACTAAATTTTGTGGTTTATCAAAAGGGTTTTCACCAATTAATATAGATTCATGAGCTCCGATAGGATTAAAGTATCTTAATGAAATTGCTTTGATTTCAGTATTTTTAAAAACCAAATCTTTAACAATTCTTTCTCCAATTTGTTTGGTATGCCCATAAGGTGATTTTGGATTTTTAAAAGATTCTTCTTCAGTAATAGGAAGTTTAATAGATTCTCCATAAACAGTACATGAAGAACTAAAAATAAAGTGTTTTATTTTTCTTTTCTCAACCTGACTCAAAATATTAATTAATGAATATATATTGTTCTTATAATATTTTAATGGCTTCAAGACGCTTTCACTAACAGATTTAAATGCTGCAAAATGAATTATACAATCTATTTTTGGATATTTATCGAAAAGATTATTCACCAGGGTTCCATTACATAAGTTTAATTTCTCAAAAATAATAGACTTCCCAGTAATTTTATTAATATTATCCAAAACAGATAAACTCGAATTCGAAAGGTCATCAACTATTATAGCTTCAAAACCACTATTTATTAGTGATATGACTGAATGAGAGCCAATATATCCTAATCCTCCAGTAACTAAAACCATAACATTATAACTCCCACCCTTTCCTATAATTTCTTGTCACAAACTGATTAGCTTGTTTAAGGTTTGTAATTTCCATTTTATTTCCATTCCAGAGTAACTTCTTTCTACCATAATAATTTATACTTCTCCCTTTACCCTCTCTCAATAAATAGGTCCTAATGGCAATATTACCCATCAAAACGGTTTCAGTAAGTGGTCCAGCATAGTCAAATGAGGAAGTCAGCGCCTTATGTTCATTACTGTGAAATCCAGCTTTAATAGCGTCAATCCATTTTCTTTGATGTCCAAATTCCGGTTCGGGATTTAAATCAGTTGGAGCTTTATATGATATGGTTTCGCCTCCCTTAATATATAATTTAGGTCCCATTCCATAAGTACCAGTTGTAATAATTCCCTTATCACCAATCATCATGACTCCATTTCCACCTCCTTTTTCACCAAGATCTTCATCAGGAGGAATTATATCGGGATGAGAAGGCCTAATTCCTCCATCAGTCCATACCATCTTTAATGGAACTTTATTTTTTTTAGTAGAATCAAAATCAATTGTTACAGAAGATGAAGGAGGACATCCCTCAGGAATATATTCAGCTTCCCACATCTTAGTAAAAACATTACCTACACTACATTCAACTGCTGTAGGATAATGGAGTTCTAAGGCTCTAAAAGGAATATCTATAATATGACATCCCATATCCCCAAGTGCTCCAGTACCATAATCCCACCAACCTCTCCAATTAAAAGGATGCATATTAGGATTAAATTCAGTGAATGGAGCAGGACCTAACCATTGGTCCCAATTAAATTCATCAGGTATTTTTTCTGGAGCTGGTTTAGGTCTAACAATTCCTTGAGGCCATACTGGTCTATTTGTCCATACTTTAACTTCAGAAACAGAACCGATTAATCCTTTATCAATCCATTCTTTAACTTTAATCTGAGAGGGGTTTGAAGCGCCTTGGTTTCCCATTTGAGTAACTATCTTCAATTCTCTAGCTTTTTCAGTTAATAATCTTGCTTCCTTAATATTATGAGTTAAAGGTTTTTGAATATAAACATGAATCCCTCTTTCCATGGCTTCCATAGCAATTGAAGCATGAGTATGGTCAGGAGTTGAAATAGTTATAGCATCAAGATCTTTTTCCTTATCTAATAACTTTCTGAAATCAAAATAAAAATTTGCCTTAGAAAATTTTTTTCTTGAAGCTAAAACCCCGTGTTTACCGTTTTTATCAATATCACAAAGTGCAATAACCCTCTCTCTTCCATTTACAGATGCATTTAATATATCTGATCTTCCTTTTCCACCCGCACCAATTGAGGCAATGTTTAACTGATCACTGGGTGAAATAAAGCCAACTCCACCAAGCACATTTCTAGGAATAATAGTTAATGAAGAGGCTAAAATTCCATTTTTTATGAAATTTCTTCTTGATTTGTTTGATTTTTTCATTCGATTTTAGATTAGTTTTATCATTGTTTTAAATATTTTCACAAAATAAAAAAAATGCTTAAATAAATTATTTGATTTGATTTATTTCTTTCCATTTATTTATTCTGACAATTGAATTTTGCTTAATATCTTCCCAAAATAAATTAATATCTGCAAAGTGAAAGTCTTTACCTTTTTTTGTTAAGAAAGAAGCCAAAATTATTAATAATCTATTTGGTACTTTAGGAATTGTAGTCCAAACCATTCCATCAATTAACTCAATTTTTAGACTCTTTGGATATATTTTATTGTCGTAATAAAGTAATCCTAAATGGAATTCATTATCAATTTTTTTTTGACTATCCCATGATATTGGATTAGATGTAACGCCACCTTTATACCACAAATCATAATTTTTAGGTAACTTATTTCTCTTGTAAGTATTCCAACTGACAAATCCTCCAAATTGTTCAGGATTTGTCATTAATTTAATTTCAGTGAAATCTTCTTTTAAAATCTTTATACCTGGAATATATGCAGCAATTAGTCTATTCTGAAGTGGTTTTCCATCAAAAAATTTTTTTAATATTCTTCGCGCTAAAAGACTGCCTTGGCTATGAGAGGCTATAATAATTGGCTTACCATCATTATAATTGTTTAGATAATAAACAAATGCATCTTCAATATCTTTATAAGCTATTTCCCAAGATTTATAATTATCTGGATTTTTAGTTAAATCAATAAATGATCTGTAATGCGATTGGCGATAAAAAGGAACGTACAAATTGCCTACCGAAGAAAAGCAAGAAGCTTGATATTTAATAGCAGTTGAAAGTATATCTTTTCTTATTTTGTTATTAAAAATATTTGCATTCCAATCACTTAATTTAGGATTAGTAAAAATTGTTGGATAGATATAAAAAACATCTACATCTTCGTTATTATTTAAATTTTCAAAAGCTTTAAGTTCATCAGGGTACGCCCCGGGAATTACTGCCCAAGATTCTTTTTTCTCATAATAAGGCTTGTTAGGAAGTTCAGAATAATCGAAAGGCTTTGTTAAATAGGAAGTTTTACAACCTAGAACAAATGAAATTAAAATAAAATAGAATAAACTTCTTAACATATTAGCACCTAAATAAAAGTTTAAATTACTAACTTTGGGAGATATTTATTTAAATATTTAGCTATAAAATGAAAAAAAGTATCCTTTATAAAGTCTTAATTTTCTGCATACTATATAGTTCTTGCACCGAAAATACACAAAAAAATAAAAAAATTGAATTTGATGTTGAAATCGAAAAAATAAATGATTCGACAAGTATTGCTAATTTGACTACCTATTTCAAAGGTGATGGTGATGAATATAAAGAAGTAAATACCATAGAAGGAACACCTGGTTATGTTAAATCTCAAATTGAAAAAATCAAAAATGATTTATTAATTGAAAATGATAAAATTATAAAACCTGAAATAACTTTAAATAAATTAAATGACTCTCCATCATATTCTGATGCTTCATTAATTCTTGAAGAGCCAAAAAAAATAAAAATCATTGATGGTAGTGAAGTTGAATTTAATTTTTTAGTCGACAATTATCAGCTAGGCACCCAAACTAATAGCCCAAATGTAAATAAACTTGCAAATTCTGGTAAAGGCCAACATATTCATTTTATTATCAATAATGAACCATACTCTGCGCATTACGAATCAAAATTTAAAAAAGAAATACCTGAAGGAGTAAATCATCTAGTAGCTTTTTTAAGTCGTTCTTATCATGAATCAGTAAAAAATAAAAATTCTTTTGTAGTTAAAAAAATTGAAATTGGTAGTAGTCCAAATGATTCATTTAATATAGATATGGATTCACCTGCATTAATTTATAGTAGACCCAAGGGTACTTATTCAAAAAAAGATGGTGAAAACCTTTTATTAGATTTTTTTATTTTTAATACAGAACTTTCAAAAAATGGTAACAAGGTAGTTGCTTTAGTAAATGGAGTTGAATTTGTAATTGATGAGTGGGCTCCACACATTATTAAAGGTCTTCCGTCTGGTGAAGTAACAATTGATTTAAAATTAGTTGATTCTAATTTTAATATAATTCCTGGTCCTTTTAATCAAGTTTCCAGAAAAGTGCTTATCACTAATTAGTCTTCTAATTTCTCTAATATAAAATATTGTAAGAATTTTATTTTTCTTTTAGAACTCTGTTTTGAGATGGATGCTGTTCTATCGAAAATTGAATTTTTTCTATAATAGAATTTATTTCTTCATTCTCATGGTCAATTTTCAGTGGAGTCTTAATTTTCATAGTCTGAACTACACCCTTTTTTTTTATTGATATACCCCTCTTATCAAATGACCTTCTAAAACCGTCTATAACAATTGGAACTACAATAGGTTTATATTTCTTTATAATATGAGCAGTGCCTTTTCTTATAGGAAAAAAAGGTTTTGTTGTTCCTTGAGGAAAGTTAATAACCCAACCGTCATTCAGTGCTTTACCAATATTAGAAATATCGCTCATTTTAACTTTTCGGTTTACTTCTTTTTGACCTTCTCGCCAAGTTCTTTCAATTGAAACAGAACCTGCATAAGATAAAAGTCTTGGAAGCAAACCTGATTTCATTGTCTCTTTTGCAGCAACATAATATATATTTAATTTAGGTTTCCATAAATAACCAATATTTTTTATGGAATTTTTCCTTCCACTTAGGCTTGCATTAAATACATGAAACATAGCTACAACATCAGCATAATATGTTTGATGATTTGATACAAATAATACATTTTTATCTGGAAGACTTTTAATAACTTCAGACCCTTCAATTTTTAAATCATTAAAACCTCTATGACGCCTATGAGTTAGATAACCCATATATCTGATTAGCATTTTTTTTATAAAAAGATTATGCCCAAAAGGATTTCTTTTAATTAATTTCATAATTTATTTTTCAAATATACTTTTTCTTTAAGTTATTAGAAATAAATAATTCAAATTCAGATAAAATCATTGCAGTTGCTCCCCAAACAATTTTGTCCTTAAAATTATAAACAGGTACTTTTAAATTATTATTCATATACTTTGACAATACTTTTCTTGAGGTTTTATTTTTATTTTTTAAAAGATCTAAAATATCAATTTCAAAAATATTCTGAACTTCTTCTTTTTGAATTCTAAAAAATGGATTCTCTTCCAAGTATCCAATGTAAGGGTTTATCATAAAGTTACTTGGGGGGACATAAATATTAGACATTTTTTTAAAAAAATTAATTTTAGAAGCATCCACTCCGATTTCTTCTTTTGTTTCCCTAATAGCTGTGTGCCAAAAAGATTTATCTTTTTTTTCTTTTTTACCCCCTGGTAAACTAATCTGTCCAGAATGTACTCCCCTTGAGATAGATCTTTCTATCAATACAAAACATGTATTACCTTTTAAAGATGGATATAACAAAATTAAGACAGCTGCTTGTTTATAAATAAAATTTTTGATTTTATTTTGTTCATTTATTTTAATTCTATAATAAGGTGCCATCCTTAAATGAGCTATTTGCCCTGATAGATTAAAATCTTTTATTTTTATAATAAATTTTATAAATTCTTTAAATTCCAAATTACAATGAAAAATTTTTTATTTTTTTTGATGATCATTATTTTTTTAAGCTGTTCGTTCAATGAGAAAAAAGAAAACAAAATTAAAATAATTAAAAAGGAAATAAAAACTAGTGAAGTCAAAAAAGATTCAATTTTATTGCTCAATAAGCTTAATGCAATTCCTTTTTTGTTCAAATATGGAAAAGAAAATACTGAAAAAAAGATAAAAATTACAACTGATTTTGGAGAAATCGAAATTGAATTATTTGAAAGTACACCTTATCATAGAGCTAATTTTATATTTTTAACAAAAGAAAAATACTTTAATAATACTTTTTTTCATAGAGTTGTAAAAGACTTTATAATTCAGGGAGGGAACTCAGATAATTTAAACACACCCAAAAAAAGAAGAAATATAGGCAGGTACCTTCTTCCTCCTGATGTAGACAAAAAAATAAAACATCACAGAGGTGTTATTTCAATGCCGAGTAGTGAAATAGAAAATCCTCATAAATTGGCTTCACCATTTGAATTTTTTATTGTTGTAAAAAAAACTGGCGCATACCATTTAGACGGAAATTATACAGCCTTTGGGAAGGTGACTAAAGGATTAAATGTAGTTGATAAAATATCTAATCAGCCAACTGATAATAGAGAGGCACCTATTAAAAATATTTTAATTAAAAAAGTTGAGATATTAAAATAATTTATAAGAATTATTTATTAATTTTGATTATTGTATAAGTAAAAACGATGACTCTTACTCAACTTCAGTATATGATTGCAGTTGCCGAATATGGAAACTTTACCATAGCCGCAAAAAAATCAAATGTTACTCAACCAACTCTAAGTATGCAAGTTCAGAAATTAGAAGAAGAATTAGGTGTTAAAATTTTTAACAGAAATAAAAAACCTATAGTATTGACAAGGATAGGTCAAAAAATATTATCACAATCCAAGAAAATAATAGTTGAATCGGATAGAATGCGAGACACTATTGATATGGAAAAAGGAGTTGTTGCGGGAGATTTTAAACTAGGAATTATTCCTACGATTATGCCTACAATTCTTCCTATTTTTTTAAATGATTTTTTAAAAAAACACAAAAATGTAAATCTTATAATCCAAGAGCTTAATACTAATATAATAATTGAAAATTTAAATGCTGGAAAACTTGATGGGGGCATTGTATCTACCCCTTTAAAAAACGAAAAAATCATTGAGTATCCCCTATACTATGAACCTTTTGTTGGCTATATTCCTGATAATCATCGTCTATCAAATCTAGATTATTTGTCAAATGATGAAATTGAAAATGAAGATATTCTTATTCTTGAAGACGGTCATTGCCTTAGGAATCAAGTCTTAAACTTTTGTTCTATGAGTAATGAGACAAAAAAAAAGAATTTTAAACTTAAAAGTGGAAGTTTTGAAACCTTAGTTAATTTGGCTAATGAAGGCCTTGGAATAACAATCATTCCATTTTTAAATTCTAAAAATATTAATCTAAAAGAAAAAGGTATAATAAAAAAATTTAGAACACCATCTCCTGGAAGAGAGGTTAGTTTGATTTTTCACAAAAATGAACTAAAGCTGCAAATTATTAATGCAATAAAAAAAATAATTGATTTAAATGTAAGAGGTAAAATAATATTCGATGATATTCAAATTATTGGCCCAACTATTTCATAATTATATACTTCCCACCTTTTCATATTTAATTCAGGAATATAACTAATTTTATTTAAGACCCATTCCTTTAGGTTTTTCCTATCAGATAGACTTAAAACTATATAAGCTTTCTTATATTCTTTAAAAAAGAGCTTAGAATTAAAACTTACCTTGTCCAGAATAAGCTTGTAGTAATTAAGTTTTTTCATTTTATATATTTTTTACAATATAATGATCATTAAAAACAAAAAATGTTTTAGAAATGTTAAATTTATTTTAAATTGAGATTTTGATATTTATCCTTATGTCAATTTTAAAAATTATGATTTGTTTAAAATTACATAATTAAAAATTTTATCGGGATGTGGCGCAGCTTGGTAGCGCACACGCATGGGGTGCGTGGGGTCGCAGGTTCAAATCCTGTCATCCCGACTTCTAATTTAGTTAAAAGATTAATTTAAATGATAGCTAGTAAAACTTTTAAAATCAGATAACCTAAATATAATAACTTAACAAAAAAGTAAATCTGAAGTTTAATATAGGTTTTAATGATTTTTATTTCAAACTTCATTGATAGAATTAATACCTCTTAAAAATAGATAAACATCGGTTATTTATTTATTTTTGTATTTTTAAAAAATCAATTTTATTTACTATGAAATTCAATAAATTTTTTTTTATATCATTAATATCTGTCTTATCAATATCATTAAGCTGTGCTCAAGAAAATACTCCCGAAATTGAATCTCCTAAGAACATTAATTATTCTTATGAAATAATTTCAGATGGTTTTGAAATCCCCTGGGGTATGTGTTTTATATCAAAAAATGATTTTTTAGCTACCGAAAAATCTGGTACTATGTTCAGAATCAAAAATGGTATTAAAAATACTATAAGTGGGCTCCCTGAAGTTTACCTAAGGGGCCAGGGTGGTCTTATGGATGTTTGCTTACATCCTAATTTCAAAGAAAATAATCTTATTTATTTTACTTCAAGCTCATCATTAGGTGAAGAAAATGGCGGAAACACAGCCTTATATAGAGCAGTCTTAAAAAATAATAAACTTGAAAAACTTAAACTTTTATATAAAGGAAAAGAAAACTCAAAAAAAGGTCAACACTTTGGATCAAGAATAATTTTTGACAACAACGGTTACATCTTTTTCTCTATTGGCGATAGAGGAAATAGAGATTTAAATCCTCAGGACTTAAACCGAGATGGAGGCAAAATTTACAGACTTACTGAAGATGGAAAAATCCCTAATGACAATCCTTTTTCAAATCATGATATCACTAAAAAAGCAATTTATTCTTTTGGACACAGAAACACTCAAGGCATGGTTAAACATTATAAAACTGGTGAAATTTGGACTCATGAGCATGGTCCTAGAGGTGGTGACGAAATAAATATTGTAGAACCTGGAAAAAACTATGGTTGGCCCAAAATCACCTATGGAATCAATTACAGTGGTACATCTATAACTGATATTACAAATTTCCCTGGTATGGAACAACCTCTGTACTACTGGGTTCCCTCTATTGCTCCTTCGGGGATGGCATTTTCAACCTCAGGCATTTATCCTGAATGGAAAGACAACTTGTTTATTGGTTCATTAAAATTCAACTATTTAGAGCGACTAGTTTTGAAAGACAAAAAAGTAATTAAAAGAGAAAAAATTCTTGAAAAAATTGGAGGTAAAGTACGAAATGTAGTTGAAGGCCCTGATGGCTTTTTGTACGTTGGAGTTGATGGAATAGGTATAATAAAAATTTTACCTAACTAAATTTTTAAAATGAAATTTGTTTTACTTATTTATTTTTCATTAATATTTATTGGAGTTTCGCAGTCTTACAAATCAAAAGAAAGCAGTATAGCAGATGGAAGAGAAATATATAATGATTTTTGCATAAGATGTCATTTAAGTGATGGAAAAGGAACTCCAGGTGAAATACCCCCTCTTGCAAAATCTGATTACCTATTGAATGATGTCGATAGAAGTATTTATGCTATCAAATATGGCCTTAAAGGAAAAATTACAGTAAATTCAAGAGAATATGATGGAGTAATGGAAAATCAAGGCTTAGATAATGATGAAATTGCTGATGTAATGAACTATATACTTAACAGTTGGGGTAATTCATACAGTGAATTAATTACAGATGATAAAGTTGATAAAATCAAAAAATAATCTATGTTTTTAAATTTTATTAAAGAAGCATTCAAAAAAAATAAAAAATACAAACTGTTCTATATTTTAATATCAATACTTTTTATTTTATGGATGATCTTCCTTGATACTCATTCATTAAAGATTCATTTAGATCTTAATAATGAAATTGAAAAACTTGAAAATGAAAAGAAAGAGTTAACCAATTCAATTAATCAAGATAAAAAGAACATCAAAAGATTAGAAGACATTGATAGTCTCGAAAAATTTGCACGCGAATTTTATGGCCATAAAAAAAAAGATGAAACTATTTATATTATTGAAAAATAAAATAGGTGCCTTTATTATTTTATGAAACTTTAAATAATTGTATTTTTATTAAGATAAAATTCAATGGTGAAAATTATTTCAATTGCAAATCAAAAGGGAGGTGTGGGTAAAACAACTACTTCAGTTAATCTAGCTGCTGCACTTGGAATTCTTGAAAAAAGTATATTATTAATTGACGCCGACCCTCAAGCAAATGCTACATCTGGAATAAGCTCAGGACTTGACAAAAAAGAGATTGGAACTTACGATGTTTTACTAAATGCAAAAAATATAAATGAAACCATAAAAAAAACAAGCTCTCCAAATTTTGATATAATTCAAGCTAATATTGATTTAGTAGCTATTGAAATTGAATTAGTTAACAAATCTAATAGAGAATTTATGCTAAAAAAAGCTTTAAAAAAATTGTCTAAAAAATATGATTATATTTTGATTGATTGTCCTCCCTCATTAGGTTTAATAACTCTAAATGCTTTTACTGCTTCTAATTCAATTTTAATTCCAATTCAATGTGAATATTTTGCTCTAGAAGGTCTCGGGAAACTTTTAAATACTATAAAAAGTGTTCAAAAAATTCACAATAATAATTTAAATATTGAAGGATTACTTTTAACAATGTATGATTCAAGATTAAGACTTTCAAATCAGGTTGTTGAAGAAGTAAAGAAGCATTTTGGTAAAATGGTTTTTAAAACAGTAATTCAAAGAAATGTAAGACTTTCTGAAGCTCCAAGTTTTGGAGAAAATATTATTGAGTATGACGCCACTAGTAAAGGTTCACAAAATTACTTAAGTTTAGCTCAGGAAATAATTAAAAAAAATAAAGTTTCAAAAAAATGAAAAAGAAAAATTCAAAATCTGTTTTAGGAAGAGGACTTGAAGCTTTATTAAATGATAAAAATAAAAGTTCTAAAAGTGACTTAAATCTTAAAAATAATGAACTTATTAATGAAATTAAAATTAATCAAATTGAAATAAACCCAAACCAGCCAAGAAAAAATTTTAATACAAAAAAAATTGAAGAGTTATCAATATCAATAAAAAATTTAGGGCTTATACAACCAATTACAGTTAGAAAAATTAATGATGACAAATTTCAATTAATTTCTGGTGAAAGAAGGCTAAGGGCATCAAAGCTTATTGGTTTACAAAACATTCCATCATATATAAGATCAGTTAATGACTCAGAGTCACTTGAAATGGCCTTAATTGAAAATATCCAAAGAGAGGATCTCGATTCAATTGAAATTGCAATTACATATCAAAAACTAATTGAAGAACTTTCAATTACTCAAGATAATCTAAGCAAACGGATTGGAAAAAAAAGATCAACAATAACTAACTATTTGAGATTACTTAAATTAGATCCCATAATACAGTCTGGAATAAGGGATGGATTTTTATCAATGGCTCATGGAAGAGAATTAGCGAGTATTGAAAACAGAGAAATCCAACTTGAAGTATACCAAAAAATCCTAAGTAAAGGGTTAAGTGTAAGAAAAACAGAAGATTTAGTTAAAAAAATAAAAATCAAAAAAAAGAAATCAATAAATATTCAGCCTAATTTTATTGCTGATGGTGAAAAATATTTAGAACTTTTTTTTAAGAGTAAGGTAAGAGTTTCATTTTCCAAAAAAGGTAATGGAATTATTTCAATTCAATACAAGTCTCAAAAAGATTTCGAAAGAATAAAAAATAAACTAAAAAGTGAATAAAAAAATAATCTTTATTTTATTAATTATATTTTCAAATCAAATAATTTCTCAAAAAAAACAATTAGATAGCTTGAGCAAAAAAGAAGTTATTGCACTAAATCCATTAACACCATCTAAAGCAGCTTTCTATTCAGCAGTAGTGCCAGGGTTAGGTCAAATTTATACAAAAAAATTCTGGAAACTTCCACTTATATATGGAATGATAGGTTCATCAATTTATGGCTATCATTATAATAATCAAGAAATGAAGCGATATAGAGTAGCTTATAAAAGGAGATTAGCAGGTTACACTGACGATGAATTCTATGGAAGAATATTGCAAGAAAGTCAATTAATAGAGGGTTATAAATACCATAGAAAATATAGAGATGTTTCTGCATTGTTTATACTAGGATCATATTTATTGAATATATTAGATGCTAATATAGGTGCACATCTTCTTCAATTTAATGTTAATGAAAATCTTGTGCTATCTCCTAAATTAGGAAATAATTTAATTTCTAAAAAAACTAACCTAGGATTAAGTATAAATCTTAAATTTTAATAAATATGAAAATTTCACTTTTAGGTTATGGGAAAATGGGAAAAGCAATTGAAAAAATTGCCTTATCAAGAAATCATAAAATTATTTCAATAATTGATAAAAATTTTTTGAAAGGTGAGATTTCTGAAGCTGATGTGGCTATAAATTTTTCAACACCTTCTTCTGCAAAAGATAATATTTTGCTAGCATTAAAAAAAGATATTCCTGTAATATCTGGAACTACAGGATGGCTTGACAACCTTAACTTTATTGAAAATTATTGTATTGAAAATAATAAAGCATTTTTATATTCATCTAACTTTAGCATTGGAGTTAATATTTTTTTTAGAATTAATGAGATTCTATCAAAATTGATAAACCCATACCCTGAATACACTCCCAGTTTGGAAGAAATTCATCATATCGAAAAATTAGATAGTCCTAGTGGAACAGCAATTAAGTTAGCTCAAGATATTATAGGAAATAGTGATTTTTCTGAATGGACAGTATCAAAAAACCCCACCAAAAATCAATTAAAAATTAATGTTGATAGAACTGGAGAAAATCCTGGATATCATTCTGTTAATTATGACTCAAAAATCGACTTAATTAAAATTGAACATAAAGCTAAATCAAGAGATGGATTTGCCCTCGGTGCTGTAATAGCAGCAGAATGGATAATAAATAAAAAAGGGGTCTTTAAAATGAGTGATGTACTTAAAATGAAATAAACTTTATGAATTCAACAGAGTGGATTATAATTTTTCTAATTTTTCAAATAGTTTATTTTATAAGCACTTGGAAGCTCTATATTAAAGCAGGTGAGAAACCTTTTTTTTCATTAATTCCATTTTATAACTTAATTATATTGATGAAAATAATTAAGAGACCAAAATGGTGGACTGTTTTATTATTCATCCCAGTTATAAACTTATTAATGATAGGTGTTGTTATAACTGAAGTATTGAGAAGTTTTGGTAAAAGATCAAATTTAGATACAGTTATTGGTCTAGCCACTTTAGGTGGATATGTTACCTATATAAATTATTTTGGAAAGATTAATTATATAAAAAACAGGGATTTAACTAATAAAACATGGCTTGGTGAATTTATCCATTCATTAATTTTTGCAGTAGTAGCTGCTACAATAGTTCATAATTATTTTATTCAACCATATATTATTCCCACTGGATCTCTTGAAAAAACTCTACTAATAGGAGATTTTTTGTTTGTAAGTAAATTTCATTATGGTGCTAGAGTTCCTACTACTCCAATTTCGTTTCCAATGGTTCATGATACAATACCAATAATAAAAAAAAGATCATATCTAAAGTTTCCTCAACTTCCTTATTTTAGACTACCTGGTTTCAAAAAAATTAAACGTAATGAGATAGTCGTTTTTAATTGGCCTGCTGATACTGTTAGAAGGTTTTTTGTAAGAGAAAAGGGTGTAAAAAAACCAATTGATAAAAAATCGAATTATGTAAAAAGATGTGTTGGACTTCCGGGAGATTCTTTAGAAATAATAAATGGATATGTTTATATTGATAATAATAAAAATATTTTACCTGAAAGAGCGAAAATTCAATTTTCATACAAAATTTATAATTCAAAAGGAATCTCATCAAAAGATTTAATCCAAAATAATATAGAGAATTTCAATAGAAAATTTAAAATCAAAAATATTTCACAATCAATTTACAACTCAATTAAAAATGAAATTATTGGAGTGATATCTAATGACTCTAATAATTTTATAGTAGTTACAAATTCATCTGGATTTTCTAAAGAATTAATTAAAAAAAATGGCATAAATGCAGTTGAGCTTTTGGAAAAAAACAAAGAACTAACTTTAAGTGTAAATGAATTTAAAAAATTAAAAAAAACAAATTTGTTTGATAGTATAATCCAAAATATTTCTTATAATAAAGGTTACTATTTAAACTCTTTCCCAAATGATATATCCTACAATTGGAATGAGGATAATTTTGGTCCAATATTAATACCAAAAAAAGGAATGGAAGTTAAATTAACAACTGATAATATTTTTTTGTATAAAAAAATAATTAAAGATTATGAAAAAAATATTTTATCTCAAATTGAGAATGTTTTTTATGTAAATGGTATTAAATCTGATTCATATACATTCAAAAAAGATTATTTCTGGATGATGGGAGATAATCGTCATAAATCTGAAGATAGCAGATTTTGGGGTTTTGTTCCAGATGACCATATAGTTGGAAAACCTGTTCTGATTTGGTTCAGTATTAAGGGCATAAATGACGGGATTAAAAATTGGAGAATACGATGGGATAGATTAATGACAACAGTAAAAGGGGAAGGAGAGCCAATTTCATTTTTTCCTTATTTTATTTTATCAATAATTTTATGGCAGCTTATTGTGTTCATTAAAAAGAAACAACTCAAATGAGTTTAATTATTTGCCCAGCTTACCTTCCTAATATATATTATTTTTATTTACTAAAAAAAAATGATAAAACTATTTGGCATGTTCATGGTAATTATCAAAAACAAACCTATAGAAATAGAACAAAAATTTACTCTTCTAATGGTTTATTTAAATTATATGTGCCAGTTGTAAAACCTAAAAGTAAAAAAGAAAGAAAAGATTTCCAAATTAAAATTTGCTATGAGGAAAATTGGCAAAAACAACATTGGAAAACTATTGAAAACTCTTATAGTTCTTCTCCTTATTTTGAGTTTTATAAATCTCAGTTAGTCAAGTTTTATAAAACTAAATTTGAATACCTAATGGAATACAATATTATGTTAATTGAGACTTTACTTTCAATACTAGAGATTAAATTAGAAACAGAATCCAGCACAAAAAATTTATCGCAAAATGAGATTGAAAAAAAAATTATTTTAACAAAAGATGATCAAAAAATTACTTTTAGTAGATACTCTCAAGTTTTTGAAAACAAACATGGTTATATAGAAAATTTAAGTATTGTAGATCTAATATTTAATCTTGGTCCTGAAAGTATAAATTTTATTAATAATTTAAAAAAAAATCAATAACTTAATTTCACAGATATTGGTTTATGATCAGAAAGCTTCTCGTTTTTATGAGTTTTAAAATCATAAATCTTAAATTTTTTATCCACAAAAATATAATCTATTCTAAATGGAAATATAAAAAAATTAAAAGTAGACCCAAGCCCAGAGCCGTTAGAAGTAAAAACATCAATTTTATCCCCTCTGATTTTACTATAGACTGAAGAAAATGCAGAATTATTTAAATCTGTACATATAATAGTTTTAAAATTATTTTCAATATCAATTTTTTGAAAAATATCAGCTTGATTTACTTGTTTTTCAAATGTATCTTGAAGTTGATTCTTTGAAACATTTGATGAGGAATTATCAATTTTATTTTCATTCAAATCAATTCTCAAAGATTCCAAATGAAGATTATAAACTCTAACAGTATCACCCTTAACAATTAAATCTGAAAAAATTCCACTATTATTAGAATTATCAAATTTAATAAATCCTTTATTGATAATTTGAAATTTTGAAAAAATTGCCAAACCTACAGTTCCATTATCTTTAGTTTTTTTAATATAGTTATATTTATATTTATTGAATTTAGGTGATTCAGTAATCGAAAATTCTTGAAAAGAAACAATATCTGGATCTTCATTTTTTATAAAATTTGAAATTTTTTTAGGGATATTTTCATTTTTAATCCATTTATATTTATTAAATAATCTCACATTAAAACTGATAACTTTAAAAGAATTAACTTCTGTTCTTACCGTTGTTTTGGGAAATTGATATAGTAGTCCAAAATGATCAAAAAAAATAAAAAAAGGAATGAAAAGGATAAATGGCCATTTATTATTTATAATCCAGAAAAAAAAGAATAAAAAATTTATAAAAACAATATAAGAAAAAATAAAATTAAGAAAGTCAACATTGATAAATACTTTAAATAAATTAAATATTCCTGATTGAATTAACAATAAAAAAACATTTATTAATAAAAATATCTTATGAACAAAACTTAATTTCATTTTATTTATCCTTTCCAATTTTAAAAAGAAAATCTTTTTCTTCCTTTGAAAGGCTATCGTATCCAGAATTACTGATTTTATCTAAAATTTGATCTAACCTTTTTTGTTTTTCTGAAGAGCCTTGCTTCCTACGCCTGTTTCCATCAACTTTTTTAAGCTTAACAGGTGTTTTAAAAAGATTAAAAAATGCATAAGAAAACTTTTCAAAAATCAAAGCAATATCATTACCCTTTTTTAATTGATTAGCATAAATAAAACCAAATAAAGCCCCTCCTAAATGGGCTAAATTTCCTCCAGCATTACCCGAGGGAATCTGAATAATGTCAATTAATACCAATCCAATACCTAAATACTGAAGTTTTAGATTAAAGAAAATAATTCTAATTTCTTGATTAGGCGAATATGTACAAACAAAAATTAACACAGACATTACACCTGCAGATGAACCAATTAGATTAGAATAACTATTCTTGAAAACAGGGAAAACTGAAAAACTAAATAAAAAAATAATCCCACCAAAAATTATTCCAAGAAAATATGTGTTCAAAAATTTTTGATCAGAAAATAAATTTAAAAAAAATCTAGATGAAAAATAAAGCAATATCATGTTCCATAAAATATGACTTATACTTCCATGAATAAATCCGTATGTGATAATAGTCCAAGGCTTAAAAATGAAAGTGAATAATTCAGGAGATAATTTAAACCAACTAATAAAATCATAAAAACCAATGTTAAAAAGAAAAAGAAATGTTTTTATGAAAAATGGAATTACAAAGATTATTACGTTTAATAAAATTATTCTTTCAGCAATATTTAAAAGTTCAAATCTATATCCTATATTTTTTAAGAAGTTCATAAATCCCACCTGTTTTTATTAAATTGATTTTTTTGCCAATACCACATCAATAAAAAACCTGTTAAAGCTCCTCCTAAATGAGCAAAATGTGCAATTGGACCAACAGAATATGAACTAAATCCAAAGAATAAGTCTCCAAAAATTAATATTGGAACTAAATATTTAGCCTTTATTGGAAACGGAATAAATAAAATAAATAATTCGGAATTAGGGAAAATAATAGCAAAAGCAACTAAGATACCATAAAGAGCACCAGAGGCTCCTACCATTGAAGAATTATAAGATTGAACAAGAGAAATAAGGCTACTTTCATTTATTTGATTTAAAATTCTAGAATCGTAAAGGCCTTCATTCAAAAGCTTATCAATAGTATTAAAGCCATAACCTAATTGATAAATTTCGGATGAAACAGAATTAAATTGGTAATAATAAACGAGCATTTGAACTAAAGCAGCTCCAAATCCAGCAGAAAGATAAAAATAAATAAACTTATTTCTACCCCACATTTTTTCAAGAGGAGATCCAAACATCCATAAACCAAACATGTTAAATAAAATATGATTTAAATTACCATGCATAAACATGTGGGTAAGAGGTTGCCAAATTTCAAATCTTGGATTTTCAAAATAATGGAGTGAAAATAAATTATAAATTATTTCTCCAAAGATTAAAGTTGCTAAAAAAAATATAGCATTAATTATTATTAAATGTTTAACTGAATCTGAAATACTATTCATAAATTAAATTTTTTTTCCACTTCTTTTAAAGAAAGATTAAAAAATATTTTTTTTTCAAATGGTGAAAGTAAAATTTCTTTACATGCAAATAAATCATCTAATAGTTTTTCTTGTTCTTCAATTTTCAAAGGGAAATTGGTTTTAATGGCAAGTTTTTTTGCTAAAATTTTAGCTAATATATCAGATTGGCTAAAATTTTTATTAAAAATTTTAGCTTGTATAGATTCCAATATGTCTTCTAATAATTCTTCCACATTTTCTTCTTTACAATAAATTGGAATTCCAACAATTTCAAGAGATTCTTTTTTTTGTTTATTTATTAAAAACCCTGAAGCTTTAATCTCTTCCTCATATTTAATGTAAATCATCCTCATTTCACTAGATAAATTAATAGCTATAGGAAAACTAAGTTTTTGAATTTGAACTTTAGATTGAGTTATATTTTTTAAAAAACGTTCATATAAAACCCTTTGATGTGCTCTATTTTGATGAATAATTATAATACCTGATTTAACACTGCTAATAATATACTTATTCATGAATTGAAATAATTTGATAGAGCTTTTTAATTTGTCAATTTCAAAAATAGTTTGAGTTAAATCCTGAATTGGTTTTGATTCGTATTCTACAAAATGATTACTGTTTTCTATATTGTTTTTTAATTTAGTATCATTAGTTTTAAATGGATTAAATCCAGAATCAACTTCAATATCTACATTTAAATTTCTCAGATCCTTTTTATTGTAATTAGGGTTGTATAAATTATTGTTGTTAGTAAAATCTATTGTCGGAGATATATTAAACATACCAAGGCTATGTTTAATACATGATTTTAATATTGAGTAAAGAATTTGCTCATTATCAAATTTTATTTCAGTTTTTGTGGGATGAATATTAATATCAATAGTTTCAGGCTTAACTTTAAAAAATAAAAAATACCCTGGCTTATAATTTTCTTTTATTAAGCCATCATATGAGGATGATACTGAATGATGTAAAAAAGAACTTTTAATGTATCTATTATTTACATAAAAAAATTGATTTCCTTTTGTTTTTTTTGAAAAATCAGGTTTTAATATGAATCCATAAATCTCAACAATATTGGTTTTTTCTTCAACGGGTACTAATTTTTCGTCAATTTTTTGACCAAATATTGATACAATTCGTTTCCTTAAATTTGAAGATGGTAAATTAAATATTTCAGATGAATTATTAGTAAACTTAAAAGACACATTAGGATATGAAATTGCTATTCTATAAAATTCATTTACAATATATTTTAATTCAACTGAATCGGATTTTAAAAAATTTCTTCTGGCAGGAATGTTAAAAAATAAATTTTTAATTGATATGGATGTTCCATTGGGAGCAACTATAGTTTTTTCTTTTTTCAACTTATTAGCTTCTAAGTTAAGTTTTGTTCCAAAATCAAAAGAATCAGTCTTTGAAATAAGTTCAACTTGAGAAACCGCACAAATTGATGAAAGGGCCTCACCTCTAAATCCATTTGTTTGAATTGAAAAAAGTTCATCTGCATTTTTAATTTTTGAAGTAGCATGTCTTTCAAATGCCATTTTAGAATCTTTTACTGACATTCCCATACCATTGTCAATTACTTTGATGTTTTTTTTACCCCCTTTTTCTATGATAATATCTATTTTGGTCGCCCCAGCATCAATTGAATTTTCCAAAAGTTCTTTTATCACTGAAGATGGTCTTTGAACAACTTCACCTGCAGCTATTTGATTAGCCACATTTTCCGGTAATAAATTAATTATATCAGCCATTTAAATTCATAGATAAAAAATAGAAAAATCAAAATCAATTATAAAAAAAAATATTAGAAGAAGAATAAAAAAAATAATCATTAATAATGGAGAATTTGAGAAATTTTTTCTTGTCCTTTTTTCAATTCTAATATTATTCCAACTATTTGAAAAATCGTTTTTATTAAAAGTATCTCGAAACTTATTTATTTTTGAATCAACCTCAAACTTATTATTAATTGATTTTCCATTGTAGTATCTCGGAGTATAATTAAATCTTTTATTTTGTTTATTTTTTGAAGGATTAAAATTAAATATTTTCAATTAATAAAATTTAATAGTTATTAAACTCAAATATAACACCTATTTACCTTAATTAGTAAGAAAAAATTACGAATTTAACTTTGCCATTTTTAAAGCAGCTATGGCAGCCTCAACTCCTTTATTCCCTCGAGATCCCCCACTCCTTTCCATAGACTGATGAATATTATTATCAGTTAATACACAAAATATAATTGGAGATTTTCCATTTAGGTTAAGATCTTTGATTCCATTTGAAACTGAACTACAAATAAAGTCAAAATGCATCGTCTCTCCCTTAACAACACAGCCTACAGCAATTATTGCATTATAGATGTTTTTGTTTTGGGCAATTTTACAGCCAAAAATTAATTCAAAACTTCCTGGAACTTCAATTTTGTGAATGTTTTCTTTTTTGACTCCAAACTTGGTTAAGGTTTTGATTATACCTTTATACAAACGATAAGTTATTTCAAAATTCCATTCGGAAATAATTATCGCAATTTTGTAACTTTTACCAGAAGGAACTGAATCAATATTATAATTTGAGAGATTTTTTTCAGAAGAAGACATCTATTTGTAATTTTCAATCCTCCCTATTTGAATGTCAGCAAGACTTTTATTACTTGAATCTGGAAATTCGTTAACAATCCTCTTGAAATAAGTTAGAGCTTTTTGATTTAAATTTAGTGAATTTGAAATTACAGCAGCTTTAAAAAGATATTTTGGGGTAGAAAAACTATTTGAATTTAAGGATAATGCCTTTTCATAATATTCTAAAGAAATTTTAGGCTTATTTAAATTTAAATATGAATCTGCAATTGAACCAAAGGCAATGCTGGATAATAAAACATCATTTGAGTCAAATTTTTCAAGATAACTTATTGCTTCTTCATATTTTTTTAGTTTAATGTAAATCATTCCTGCACTATATTCAGCGATCTCAGCAGCAGGAGTTCCAGAATAATTTGAAATAATATCTAAAAATCCGTATCTACCCTCTCCCCCCTCAAGTGCAATCAAAAAAAGGGAATCAGAAACAGCAGGAGAATCTAATTCGTTTAAAGCTAAATTAAAATAATATTGAGACTGATTAAGTTCACTATTGGCTTCATTTTTAGAAGGTTCAAATATATAACTAACATATCCAAGGTATCCAAGAGCTGAAATAGTAACTAAACTAATAAAAAGAATTATATAATTTTGATACTTTGCTACAAGATTTTCTGCCTTAGAAGCCCCAGTATCTAAGCTCTCAAATACTTCGGCAGTTGCACTTGATTTTATAGAATCTTCCTTATCAGAAAAAATTTTTGATTTTTTGGAACCACGTTTCTTGTAGGTAGACATTAAATAATTTTTATTCAAAAATAATCTTTTTATTTAAAATATTCTTAAATAATTAATTAGGATTTTAAAAAAAAAAAAATCTAAAATATTGATAACTAACTTGTTTATATTTACAATAATGAAAATATCGTCTTTATATATTACAAACTACAAGAACTTGGGTGCTGAGAAATTCAATTTCAACGAAAAAATTAATTGTTTAATCGGTAGAAATGGAGTTGGAAAATCAAACGTTTTAGATTCTATATATCATCTATGTTTTGGGAAAGGTTATTTTAATAAAAATTCTTCTCAAAACATTCAATTTGGTAAAAATTTTTTTGTGATAGAAGGAATATTTGAAAAAAATCAAAAGAAATTCAAAATTAATTGTAGTATTAAAAAAGGAACTAAAAAAGTAATTAAAAAAAATAGCAAAAAATATAATAAAATCTCAGACCATATTGGATTTTTGCCACTTGTAATCATCTCTCCACTAGATAGGGATTTAATTTATGAGGGAAGTGATTTCAGAAGAAGATTTATTGATGGAATAATAAGTCAAATAAATAAAAATTATTTAAATTCACTACTTAATTACAACAAAATCCTAATTCAAAGAAATGCATTATTAAAGTATTTTTACATTAACAAAAAATTTAATTTAGAAGCCCTGTTAACATATAATCACCAACTGGAAATTCTTGGTAATCCAATATTTGAAGAAAGAAAAAAATTTCTTGAAATTTTTACTCCCATTTTTAATAATAAATACAAAAGGATAAGTAATTCAAGTGAAAATGTGTCTATAAATTATGATAGTTCACTAAAATCAGAATCATTCTCTAAAATATTGTCTAGTAATTTAGAAAAAGATAAAAAAACACAATACACTAACTCAGGTATTCATAAAGACGAACTTTTTTTTAAAATCAATGATAATTCGATTAAAAGATTTGGAAGCCAAGGCCAACAAAAATCCTTTTTAATAGCATTAAAAATGGCTCAATTTGAGTTTATTAAAAATAAAACTAAAGTATCTCCAATATTATTACTTGATGATATATTTGATAAATTAGATCAAAAGAGGGTGGAGCTAATTATACAACTAATAGAAAAAAATAATTTTGGACAGATTTTTATTTCAGATACTCATTATGAAAGAACAGTTTCGGCTATCAAAACCACAAACTTATCATATAAAATTTTTAATTTACCCACATTAGAATGAAATTATTTTATGGAACATAACAAAGAAAAAAAAATAAATGAACCAAAAAAAATAAATAAAATATTAGATTTATTTATTGAAAAAGGTAACCTTAAAAATGGTTTAAATGAAATTAAAGTAAAAAAAGCATGGGAAAAAATTTTTGGTCTAAATATTAATAAATATACCTTAAAAATAAAATTAAAAAACTCAAACCTTATTATCAATTTATCATCTGCAGCCTTAAAAGAAGAAATGAATTATGAGAAAAAAAAAATCTTAAAAATTCTTAAAAAAGAATTGGGTGAAGAAATTATAAAAAAAATTATAATCCGTTGAAAAAATCTGAATCACCAAAGTGAAACTTACTTTCAACTATTGCATTATCGTCACTATCACTTCCATGAATAGCGTTTTCTCCTAATGACTTAGCATATAATTTTCTTATTGTTCCTTTATCAGCATTTAATGGGTTTGTGGAGCCAATTAATTTTCTGAATTCATTAACGGCATTTTTCTTTTCAATTACAGCGACTAATATTGGACCCCTAGTAATAAAACTTACTAATTCATTGAAAAATGGTCGCTCTTTATGAATTTGATAAAATTTTTTAGCATCATCTATAGATAAAGTTGTCATTTTTAAAAATTTAAACCTAAATCCAGAATTAATAATTTTATCTATAATTAATCCCATATATCCATCTTCAATAGCGTCAGGTTTAATCATTGTAAATGTAAAATTATTTTTCATCAAAAATTTTAAAATTTTTTATTGTTTTTTTTTCAATATACATATATAATTAAAATCTAATTAACTTTGCTTGATTATAATTGACAAAAATGAGGAAAAGTTTCATAACTAATCTTAAAAAATTACTTGAAAATAAAAAAAACATTACAATTCTCCCACATAAAAATCCAGATGGTGATGCAATGGGTAGTTGTTTAGCGTTAAAACTTTTTTTAAAAAAATTTGGTCATAATTGTAATATAATTAGCCCTAATGATTACCCAGATTTTTTGGATTGGATGCCTGGAATCAGTAAAGTTTTAAAATTTTCTTCAAATAAAATTTTTTGTGAAAAATTAATTAAGGAGTCTGATATTATTTTTACTTTAGATTTCAATTCTCTCAAAAGAGTTGAAATAATTGGTGATCTGATTAAAAAAACAAAATCAATTATTGTAATGATTGATCATCATGAAAACCCTGATGATTTTTCTCAATTAACTTACTCAGATCCAAAAATAGCTTCAACATGTGAGATGACATATAATGTTATTGAAAAAATAAAAATTCAGGAACTAGATAGTGAAATTGCATCATGCTTATACACTGGCATTTTAACTGATACAGGTTCATTTAAATACCCCTCAACTTCGTCAAGAACTCATTTAATTGTATCAAGATTACTTGAAACAGGAATAAACCACACTGAAATTCATCAAAATATATATGATAATTTTAAAAAAAGTAGAATATCTCTTTTGTCAATAGCTCTTTCTAATTTAAAAATATTAGATCATTTAAATACAGTTTATATAACACTCACAAACAAAGAGCTAAAAAAAAATAATTTTAAAAAAGGAGATACCGAAGGTTTTGTTAATTATGGCCTTAGCATTAAAGGAATAAAGTTGTCCATAATATTGATTGAAAACTCCAAAGAGAAAATTATTAAAATGTCTTTCAGATCAAAAGGTGATTTTAATGTTAATGTCCTAGCAAAAGATTATTTTAATGGAGGTGGACATACCAATGCATCAGGTGGAGCATCACCTAGAAGTATGAACGATACCATAAAATATCTAATTTATGTTTTAAACAAAAATAGTAATAAGCTAAAATGAAATTAAAACTTTATACTATAATATATTTTATTGTTTTAATTGGAAGTTGTAGTGAAAATGAAGCAAGGAAACCAATTAATAAAAACTCGATCTCATTTATAAAAACCTCAATTGAAAGAAATAAAACAATTACAAAAAATCAAGAATCTATTTTTAAAAATATCATAATAAAAAGTAAAAAAGAATTCATTAATTCTAAAAAGGGATTTTGGTATAGCTATGAAAAAAAAATTTCTAATATTAGTAATAGAGAACTACCTAAACTAGGAGATGAAGTCAGCTTTAAATACCAAATAGAAGATATTAATGGTAAGGTTTTATATGGGAAAAAATCGTTAGGTATAGTTAAATATTATGTGGATAAAGAAGATATTCTTCCAGCCTTAAGAGAAGGTATTAAATTACTTAAAAATGGAGAAAGTGCTTATTTTCTTTTTCCGTCTTTTATGTGCCATGGCTACTCAGGTGATGGAGAAAAAATTGGAATAAATCAGCCTCTAAAAATATTCATTGAAATTACAGACCACATTAACTTATAATGTGATAATTTTATTTAAATTAGTTGTAAATTATGTTTTTACTTTAGTTATGAAAAAAATTTTAATTGCTTCAATCACTTTCATTTTTTTAATTAGTTGTGAAGAGAAAAATTCCTTTGGAGATGGTTTATTTGCTAAAATGGATACAAATAAAGGGACTATAATTCTAAAATTAGAAGAAAAATTAACTCCAATAACAGTTGCAAATTTTGTTTCTCTAACTGAGGGTAATAATAGTTTTGTTGATTCCAGGTTTAAGAATAAAAAATATTATGATGGAATTGTTTTTCATAGAGTGATTCCTGATTTTATGATTCAAGGAGGAGATCCTACTGCAACAGGAACAGGAGGACCAGGATATAAATTTGATGATGAAATTACATCTTTAAAACATGATGGCCCTGGGATATTGTCAATGGCTAATGCTGGACCAGGCACAAATGGCAGTCAGTTTTTCATAACTCACAAAGATACCCCTTGGCTTGACGGAAAACACACTGTTTTTGGTAAAGTAATTAAAGGCATGGAAGTAGTTGACTCAATTATATCCATGGATACAATTAAAAAAGTAACAATAATAAGAAATGGTAACTCTGCAATCTCTTTTGATGCTAATAAAATTTTTTCAGAATATAATAACAAAAAAAATGAACAAGAAAAACTAAGAAAAGAAAATGAAAAAATAAAACTTTCAGAGTTAACTAAAAATTTTAAAAAAACAAATAGTGGATTATTTTATAAAATTCATACTACAGGAAAAGGTAATAATCCAAAAAAGGGGAGTCTTGTGTCTGTTCATTACAAGGGTATGCTTTTAGATAATACAGTTTTTGATTCCTCATATTCAAGAAACAAACCAATTGAATTCACCCTTGGAGTTGGTCAAGTAATTCCTGGTTGGGATGAAGGAATTTCATTACTAAGAAAGGGTTCAAAAGCTACACTAATTATACCTTCAAATCTTGCTTATGGAGACTCTGGAGCAGGAGGAGTTATTCCTCCAAATGCTATATTGATTTTTGATCTAGAACTTTTAGGCTTTAAATGACACATAATAAATGTTTAGACTAAAATTAGCAATAGTATTATTATTAATTCCACAATTGTTTTTAATAAAATGGTTTGATTCTAACAGATTTTTCATAGATAATTTTTATAATTCTTATATATTTCCTAAAATTTCTAACCTTAATTTTTTTTTTTTTAACAATGCCAATTTATCATTTGGAGATATTTTCTATATTCTCCTGTTTTTTTTAATATTCTACAAATTCTTATTAGCCTTTAAGAAAAAAATTAAAATACTTAAACTACTTGCTGATTTTGGTTTTTATTTTTCAATATTTTTCTTTCTTTTTCATCTTACTTGGGGATTGAACTATTACAGATCACCTTTATCTGAGAAGTTTACAACTAGTAATGTTAATATTGATGATGAAATATTTGAAATAACAAAAAAACTTTTAGAAAACTCAAACGAATTACATAAAAAATTATCTGCAAGTGAGAATGAAAAAATAAAAATTAATATTAGTAATGATTCCTTATTTGAAATAATTAAATCAAATTTTAAAAATAATGTCCAAAGTAACATCAAAATATCGAAAATCAAAACCTCTCTTTTTAGTAAACCTCTCTCTTTTATGGGATTTTCAGGTTATATAAACCCATTTACCCATGAAGCCCAAATAAATTCACTGATTCCTAAAATAAATATGACAATGACTATTGCACATGAGATAAGTCATCAATTTGGTTTTGCGTCAGAGCAAGAAGCAAATTTTATTGCTTTTATAAATACATTTAAAAATAAAAATGATTACGTGAAATACAGCGCTAATATTTTTGCTTTCAAAACTTTTTTTAATCAATTAAAAAAAGTTAATTATGAAAAATCAAAAATAATTAAAGAAAATATTAGACCTGGCATTTTAAAAGATTTTCAAGAAACTAATGAATTTTGGAAATCCTATGATAATTTTTTTCAACCTTCAATAAAAAAATTATATGATATATTTCTTAAAATAAATGGTCAAAAAAATGGGATTATTTCATATAATAAAATTATTTCATTAATTATTGCATATGACAAAATCGAGCCAATTTAAAATTTTGCTAAATGAAGTATATTAATAGTAAAGACAATTTGTTAGTTAGAGAATTAAAAGCATTAAAAAATAAATCAAGGGAGAGAAAGAAGAAAAATAAATTCATAATTGAGGGTGAGAAAGAAATTTTTCATGCTATTAATGGAGGATATTCAATACAAAAGTTTTTCACTACTGAAAAGTTTAAAGATCAAATACTTGAAAAAATTAATGTTAGAAAAAAAGTTTTAAATTATGAACTCATAATATTAAAAAAAATAATTTTTGAAAGCCTCTGTTATAGATCATCAACATCAAAATTGATTGCAATTTCAAAGTTTAAAAATCATAGTATAAATTCACTCGCTATCATTAAGAAAAATCCAATAATTTTGATCCTAGACTCGCCAGAGAAACCAGGGAATATTGGTGCCGTTTTGAGGACTGTTGACGCGTCAAAAATAGATTTAATTTTGATATCAAATATTAAAACTGACATATATAATCCAAATATTATTAGATCAAGTGTTGGTTGTGTTTTTAATATCAATATTGGATTGGGTACTCCAAAGGAGATAATTCATTTTTTAAAAAAAAATAAAATTAATTTATATACAACATTTATGAATAGAGAATCTATCTCATATCTAAAAATAAATTATAAAAAATCTGTTGCAATATCTTTTGGCAATGAAAATTTTGGATTATCTGATAACTGGGAGTTTGATAATTCTAAAAATATAAAAATCCCAATGTTAGGGGAAAATGATTCTCTTAACCTTTCTGTTTCAGTTGCAATAATTGTTTATGAAGCCATAAGACAGAGAAAGAAATGTAAAAAATTGGGATCTTAATTAAACTTTAATTAATTTTCTTATTGTTTATGGAAGTTGATGAAAAAATAGAAAATAAATTAATTGCTAAAGAATATAAAAATCTTTTAAGGATTAGCTATAGAAGCCTTTCTGAAAAAGATAAAAAATTAATCCGGATAGCTTTTGATACCGCTGTTGATGCTCATAAAAATCAAAGAAGAAAATCTGGTGAAGCATATGTATTTCATCCAATTGGTGTTGCAAAAATTGTTGCTTCCCAAATTGGTCTTGACGCTACATCTATTTCAGCAGCACTTCTCCATGATGTTATCGAGGACACAAAATATAAATTAAAGGATATTGAAAAAATATTTGGAAACAAAATTTCTAAAATTGTTGAAGGACTGACTAAAATTTCAAATTTAAAAAAGGATACTGAAATTTCTTTCCAAGCTGAAAATTTTAGAAAAATGCTATTAACGTTGAATGATGATATAAGAGTAATCATTATTAAGATTGCAGATAGACTTCATAATATGCAAACGCTAGATTTCATGTCTGAACAAAAACAATTAAAAATTGCTTCTGAAACCTTATATATATACGCCCCTATTGCTCACAGAATTGGAATGTATAACATAAAAAATGAATTAGAGGATCTTAGCCTTAGATATACTGACAATAAAAGCTATCTAAATATCAAAAATAAAATAGAAGAAAGTAAAGAAGAACAAGAATTATATATTAAAAAATTTTCAAGGTTAATTAAAAAAGCAATTAATAAAGAAAAACTGAAATATTTTATTCAAGGAAGAAATAAGTCCATTTACTCTATTCATCAAAAAATGCAGAAACAAAAAATATCATATGAAAATGTTTTTGACAAATTTGCAATAAGAATTGTATATAAATCATCTAAAAAAAGGGAAAAATTTTTAGCTTGGAAAATTTACTCAATAGTTACAGATTATTTTACTCCAAATCCCACAAGACTAAGAGATTGGATATCCTCATCAAAATCAAATGGCTATGAGTCTCTTCATATTACTGTTCTTGGTCCTAATAATAAATGGATAGAAATTCAAATCAGATCTGAAAGAATGCATGAAATTGCTGAAAAAGGCTATGCTGCACACTATAAATATAAACAAGGTGAGAAGAAAGAATCCAGTTTTGAGAATTGGCTAAATAGATTGAAAGAAGTACTTGAAAATAAAGATTTAAATGCAGTAGACTTCGTAGAAGACTTTAAATTAAATTTATATTCCGATGAAATTTTTGTTTTTACACCAAAAGGAGAATTAAAATCATTACCAAGTGGATCATGCGCACTTGATTTTGCATTTCATATTCATACAGAAATTGGATTCAAAACAAGAGGAGCAAGAATTAATGGGAAACTTGTTCCGTTAAGTAAAATTCTTAAAAGTGGTGACCAAATAGAAATAATTACATCGAAAAATTCAAAACCAAGTGCAAATTGGCTTGATTTTGTAAAAACATCAAGAGCTAGAGTAAAAATTAAAAACTCTCTAAATGACGAGAAAAAAATAATTGCTAAAGAAGGTGAGGAAATTTTAAAAAGAAAACTTAATCATTTAAAAATTTCATTAAATAAGAAAAATCTATCCGAATTAATAAAGTTTTTTAAATTAAAAAGTCCAGCAGACCTTTATTTCAGGGTTGGATTTGGAAGTATAGATAATAAAAAAATTAAAGAATTCTTAAATTCAAGAAATAATAAATTTATCAAATATATCAAAGACAAAATTACAGGCAAGCAAATTGATTTTATTGATGATTCAAAATCATTTTCTTCAAATTTTGATAAAATCGTTTTTGGTTTAGAAAAAGAGGAATTACCTTATTCACTATCAAAATGTTGTAATCCTATCTCTGGAGATAAAGTTTTTGGTTTTATTTCTGTTAATGAAAATATAAAAGTTCATAAACTTAGTTGTAAAAATGCGATTGGACTTCAGTCAAACTTTGCCTACCGGATTATGCCTGCTTATTGGATTGACTCATCTGAACAAGAATTTGGAGCAATAGTTAAACTTTCTGGTATTGATACCCTTGGACTTGTCAACCAAGTAACAAAGGTAATATCAAAAAACATGAGTGTAAATATTAAAAAAATAAATTTCAATACCTCGGAAGGTCTTTTTATTGGAGAAATAAATGTTTTTGTGAAAAATAATTCAACTTTGGAAAGGCTTTTAAAAAATTTATCTAAAATAAATGGCATTGAAAAAGTCACAAGAGAATAAATACTATTAACTTTATAAAATATTATTTATGTAAAATGAAACAAATTGAAGATCCACAAGAAATCGTAAAAAATGTATTTATTAATTTTTTGGATAAATATAGTCATAGAAAAACACCTGAAAGATTTGCAATTTTAAAAGAAATTTATAGTCATCAGGAGCATTTTGATATAGAGTCTTTATATCTTTTGATGAAAAATAAAAACTATCGAGTAAGTAGAGCTACATTATACAATACAATTGAACTTTTACTTGATTGTGGATTGGTTAGAAAACATCAGTTTGGCAAAAATCAAGCTCAATATGAAAAATCATATTTTGATAAACAACATGATCACATAATTCTCACTGATACAGGTGAAGTTAAAGAATTTTGTGATCCAAGAATTGAAAGTATTAAAAAAACTATTGAGGAGGTTTTTAATGTTGATATAAATCATCATTCACTTTATTTTTATGGTACTAAAAAACAAAGTAAAAAAATCTAAAATGTCTGTAGATCTATTATTGGGTCTCCAATGGGGAGATGAGGGGAAAGGCAAAATAGTTGATGTCTTAACCAAAAATTATGATATAATAGCTAGATTTCAGGGTGGCCCAAATGCCGGACATACTCTTGAATTTGAAGGAATCAAACACGTCCTTCATACTATACCATCCGGAATTTTTCACAAAAAAGTCATAAATTTAATTGGAAACGGAGTAGTAATAGATCCTGTTATTTTTAAATCAGAATTGAATGAACTTAAAAAATTTAAAATTGATTATAAAAAAAACTTATATGTTTCCAATAAAGCACACTTAATTTTACCCACTCATAGACTACTTGATATCGCCTCAGAAAAATCAAAAGGTAAAGGTAAAATTGGCTCTACACTAAAAGGAATCGGTCCAACATACATGGACAAAACCGGTCGAAATGGATTAAGAGTTGGAGATATTTTTATGGCAAATTGGCAAAAAAAATATGACAAGATCAAGAAAAAACATTTGAAAATTTTAGAGTTTTACAATATTGAAATTGATTTTAATTTAATACAAATTGAAAAAGACTTTTTTGAATCAATTAATATTATTAAAGAATTAATTGTAGTTGAAAGTGAAAATTTTCTTTTTAATGCTATAAAAGATGGTAAAAAAATATTAGCAGAAGGTGCTCAAGGATCTTTATTAGATGTTGATTTTGGTACATATCCATATGTAACTTCCTCTACTACAACTGCAGCAGGAGCATGTACAGGTCTTGGAATTCCACCAAGATCAATAAATAATGTATTTGGAATTTTTAAGGCTTATACTACTAGAGTTGGAAGTGGTCCTTTTCCGACTGAACTATTTGATGATTTTGGAGAAAAAATGAGTAAAATAGGTAACGAATTTGGTTCTACTACTGGAAGATCAAGAAGATGCGGTTGGTTAGATCTCGTTGCTTTGAAATATTCAATCAGAATAAATGGTGTTTCGCAATTAATGATGATGAAAGGTGATGTATTATCAGGTTTTGATTATATCAAAGTTTGCACTGCTTATAAAACTAAAAATGAAATTATCAAATATTTCCCATTTTCAATTAGTAATGAAGATATAAAACCTAGTTATATTGAAATTGATGCGTGGGAAGAAGATTTGACTAAAATTAAAAATGAAAAAAAATTACCTTTAAATTTTAAAAAATATATAAAGTTTTTGGAAAAAGAATTAGAAGTTCCTATCAAAATTGTTTCTGTAGGTCCAGATAGAGAACAAACTATATTAAGGATTTAAATTCAATTGTATTGAAATATTTTTTCGTTTTACTTAATTTTTTACTTTTTATTTCTCAACTAAACTGGAGTCAAGAAAGTTCTAAAATTATTCGGATTATTCAATCAGGTTCACTAGAAAAAAATGAAACAAAGTATCCAAATGCAAATATTCTTTTAAAAAAAAACGAAATAAGAGTTCATCTTTTCCATGAAGGTGCTAATATTAAATCTGATAAATCGGTTTTTTATCCAAAAAAAAATTTTTTCAATGCAGAAGGAAATGTAGTTTTTAATCAGGGAGACACTCTTACTTTAACAAGTAATTATTTTGAATACGATGGAACTAGTAAAAAGGGAGTTGCCAAAGGAAATGTCGTATTAAAAAGACCAGATATGACCCTTGAAACAGATACGCTTTTTTTAGACAGGATTAAAAATATTGCATTTTACAAGACTCCGGGAAAAATTATTGACAATTCAAATATTTTAAAAAGTAATGAAGGAACTTATTATATCAGCCAAAAAAAATATAATTTTAATAAAAATGTTAAAATAAATAATCCTGAATATATTTTAACCTCTTCAAGACTTGATTATTTTACTGATACAAAAGAATCTTTTTTTTATGGACCATCAAAAATTATTGGTAAAGATTATGATATTTATTGTGAAAAAGGTTACTATGATTCAAATAAACAAAGTGGTAATTTTAAAAAAAATGCAATAATTTATTATAATCAAAGAATTATAGAAGGGGATAGTTTGTATTTTGAAAATGAAAAAAAATATGCTTCTGCAACCAATAAAATTATAATTACTGATACGATTAATAATTCCTTAATAAAAGGTGATTTTGGTGAGATTTTTAAAAATAAAGACTCTGCAATAATCACAAAAAAAGCTTTGGCTATTAATATTATTGATGATGACTCTCTTTATATTCATGCAGATACACTTATTGCTACAGGGCCAGTAGAAAGAAGATTTCTCAGAGGGTACTATAATGTTAAAATTCTAAAAACTGACATAAAAGGAAAATCTGATTCATTATTTCTAGATGAGTCTACTGGTAAGATGGAATTATTAATGAAGCCTCTAAGTAAAAAAGAACTACAGGTTTTGAGTTCACAAAAAAAAACTGCTAAAAATCCAGTTCTGTGGTTTGAAAAAAGTCAAATGTCAGGAGAAACAATTCACTTAATTACTAACTTAGAATCAAAAAAACTTGACTCGCTTTATATTTTTGGAAATTCTTTTATAATTGAAAAAGATAGTTTAAGTGAAAACGGATATAATCAGATTAAAGGAATAAATTTATATGGTGATTTTGAAGACGGTAACTTAAAAAATATTACTGTTAATAAAAATACGGAAGTTATTTATTACATGTATTCTGATGAAGGAGAACTTGTTGGGATTAACAAAACTATCTGTAGCTCTATAAAAATGGATTTTAATAACAATGAAATTGAAAAAATTTCATTTTATATTACTCCCGACGGAGAACTAAAGCCTGAAAAATTAATTGATAAAAATCTGAGAGAGCTTGACGGTTTTATTTGGAGAATAAATGAAAAACCAACAACTGTTAAAGAATTATTTAGCAAATGAATTTAAAAAAAGATTTTTTTAAATACCAAGCCCAAACTAATAATAGTCCACTTGGAATTGAAGTGAAAAAAGCAAAAGGCTCATTCATAACGGATTCTAAAAACAACAAATTGTTAGATTTTGTAGCTGGTGTTTCAGTTGCAAATTTGGGACATTCAAATCCTATTATAAATAATGCTATAAAAAATCAATTAGATAAATATAGCCATGTTATGGTTTATGGTGAATCAATCCAAGAGCCAACAGTTAAATTAACTAAAAAAATTGCTCAAAATCTCAATAAAAATCTGAGAGTGACTTTTCTAACGAATTCTGGGACAGAGGCTATTGAAGGAGCTTTAAAGATGTGTAAGAGGTTCACTGGAAGAGAAGAATTAATCGGAGCTAAATATTCATATCATGGAAGTACTCAAGGATCTTTGAGTGTTACTGGTTCAGAAAAACAAAAAATCAAATATGGGCCCCTTTTACCAAAAATAAAATTTATAAAATTTAATAATTTTTCTGACTTATCTAAAATTACTACTAAAACTGCTGGTGTAATTTTAGAGTCAATTCAAGGTGGTGCTGGATTTATTTTACCAAAAATAAATTACTTGAAAATGGTTAAAAAAAGATGTGAAGAAGTAGGTGCATTATTAATTTTAGACGAAATTCAACCTGGACTTGGTAGAACTGGCAAACTATTTTCATTTCAGCATTATGATGTGAACCCAGATATTTTAGTAATTGGGAAAGCCCTAGGTGGAGGATTACCAATAGGAGCATTCTGCAGTTCAAAAAAGATCATGAAATGCCTAAGTGTAAATCCTAAGCTTGGTCATATAAGTACTTTTGGAGGGAATCCAGTAATTGCATCTGCAGCATATGCAACTTTGAATGAGTTGATAAAATCTGATTTGATGAAAACTATTGAATCAAAGGAAAAATTATTCAAAGAATATTTAGTTCATAACAAAATAAAAAAAATAAATGGAAGAGGACTAATGCTAGCGATAATTTTAAAATCAAATAAAATAGCAAATAAATTAGTAATTGAATCTCTTAAAAAAAATCTCATATTATTTTGGTTATTATGGGAAAAAAGAGCTGTTAGAATAACTCCTCCCTTAACAATTTCAAAGAAAGAGATAAAAAAAGGGTGTGATATAATTATTTCTATACTTAATTCAATGTAAATCAGATAATTAAATATTATTAAATGTTGATTATTTTGTTAAAAACAATATAATCAAGCATTAAATCCAACATCTAAATCTGCATAAATTTATATTAAAGTGTATAAGGTTATAATTATGGAAAATTCGAAAAATTTTGAATCATCTGTTAATAGATTTGAAAATATGCTTAAGACTAACGAAATATTCTTTTTTGATGTCCAAGAATTTGAAAAGATAATTCATTACTACATTGACTCAGGAGAGACTAATTTAGCTAAGAAAGCCCTAAAGCTAGCTAATAACCAACATCCCTTTAATACTGAGTTAGCTTTATTAAAATCTGAACTTTTAATTTTTGAAGGGAATTTTGATAAGGCCCTTTTTATTTTAAATTCATATGAAAAAATTGAACCCAATAACCATGAGGTTTTTATTCAAAAAGCTACAATTCTTTCAAAAAAAAGTAAACATAAATTAGCTATAAATTATTTACAAAAATCATTAAATTTCTCTGAAGATCCATACGAAATATGGACTCTTTTGGGGATGGAATATATGAAGATAAATGATTTCAATAATGCTAAAAGGTATTTTAAATTATGTATAAATAATGATATTAACGACTACCAGTCTTTCTATAACCTATTATATTGTTATGACCAACTTAAAGAATATGAGAATTCAGTAAATCTGTTAAATAATATTTTAGAACAAAATCCATATAATGAAATCGCATGGTTTGAATTAGGAAAACAATATTTAAAACTTAATAAAAATAAAGAAGCTATTGCTGCTCTTGATTTTGCAATAATAAGTGAAGAAAAATTTGTTGGTGCATATATTGAAAAAGGGAAAATTTTAGAAAAAATGGGTAAATTATCTGAAGCAATTGAAAATTTCGAAATTTCACTTCAGTTTGAAGATCCATCATCCTTTATTTATTCTAAAATTGGCCACTGCTATCAAAAACTTAAAAATTTTGAAATTGCAGGAAAGTTTTATAAAAAATCAATAACGCTAGACCCTTCAAATTTAGATGCCTGGAATAAAATTATTGATTTTTATATTGATATTAATAGATTAAAAAAAGCTATTTTTTATTTAGAAAGTTTTTTGAAAATAGATTGTGATAATTTAGAGTCTTGGGAAAAAATTGGAAATCTTTATTTAAAGGTTAATTTTTATTCCTTGGCTAAGAGTGCTTTAGAAAAGGCTATAAAACTTGGTAGTTTAAATAGAAAAACATGGACAAACTACATTGATTCACTTATATTTCTAAAAAGATGGAAGGCTGCTTACGAACTTGCAGAAGAGGCAAAAAAACATTTCCCTTTAGATAATTCAATTGACTATAGAATCGCAGGTTGTTACTTGAAAATGGGTAAATACTTTAAAGCCAAAAACTATTTTAAAATTTTTAACGAAAAAAATAATAAAGCTCCAAATTCTATAAAAAAAATATTTCCTGAATTTTCATATGTATTAAAGAAAAAATAATTTTAAAAATAATGAAATTGTTTTCTCACAAATTCCTAGTGATTTTTTTTAAGGGTATTGCTATGGGTATTGCTGACTTAATTCCTGGAGTATCAGGTGGAACAATCGCATTTATATCCGGAATCTACTATGAACTAATTGATTCTATTAATTCTATAACTTTAAATAAATTTAAGTATTTGTTGAAATTTGAATTTTCTACTTTTTGGAAATCAATAAATGGTAACTTTATTTTTTCATTGTCCCTTGGTGTTTTATTCGGGATTTTATTTTTCTCTTCAATAATTAATTTTTTATTAACGAATTTTTCCGTTCAGGTTTGGTCATTTTTTTTTGGTATAGTTATTTCTGGAGTTTTTATTTTATTTAATCAAGTAGAAAAAAAAAAAAAATATTATTATTTTCTTGCTGCTTTAGGAGCAATTATTGCATCTTCGTTAACCTTAATTGAGCCTTCAAATAATAACATTTCATTAATTTATTTATTTTTTTCAAGTATAGTAGCAATAATAGCAATGATTTTACCTGGCATTTCTGGAGCACTTATTTTTATTTTATTCGGAGTATACGAATATATCATAGAATTATTAAATAATTTAATTAAAATTTTGTTTCTAATGGAGTTTGATTTAATAATTTCATTGTATTCAAAAGTTTTAATAATTATATCAGGTATGATTATTGGACTAAAAGTATTTTCTAAAATTTTAAAATGGCTTTTTTTAAATTATAAAAATCAAACTATTTTTTTTCTAATTGGAATTATGATGGGTTCATTACCAAAAATATGGCCTTGGAAAGACTCAAATGTTTTTGATTTATCTAATACTAATAATGATTATATTAATATTGTTTCAGGGGTTCTATTTATGGCTTTAGGATTTTTAATATTTATTATTTTTGATTATTATTTAAAAAAAAGAAGGATTGAAAGTGATTAAGAGAACTAATAAAGACTTCATCTTATTAATTTTAAAAGGTGCAGCTATGGGTTTAGCCAACAAAATACCAGGAGTATCTGGAGGAATAGTTGCTTTAATTACAGGTTTTTATCAAGAATTAATAGAAACTTTTAAAAGCTTTAATATTAATTCTTTGCTTTTACTTAGAAACGGAAGAATTAACGATTTTTTTAAAGCTACTAATTCTAAATTTTTAATTTGTATTTTTTCTGGAGTAATATTTAGTTTTTTTTCAGTTTCATTAATTTTAGATTACTACATGATTAATTTTGAAAAGCAAGTATTAGGTTTGTTTTTTGGAATGATTTTAAGCTCGGTTTACTTCATAATTAAGAAAATATCAAGCTATTATCAATTAAAAAATATTGCAATTACTATTCTGGGTTTTGTTTTTGGATTTTCAATAATTCTAATTGATCCTGGCATTGAAAGAAAATCGTTATTGTTTATTGTTTTATGTGGATTTATAAGTATTTCTGGAATGACCCTTCCAGGATTATCAGGATCTTATTTACTTTTAATAATTGGTAATTACAAATTAATATTAGTTGATTCAGTAAATAACCTCTTATTTATAATTAGAGATTTATTACAACTAAATTTTGAATTTCTAAATAATAATGAAAAAGTATTTATGCTAAAAGTTATAGTACTTTTTTCATTAGGATCCTTAATTGGATTAATTACACTTTCAAATATTTTGAGTTTTTTATTAAGAAAATATAACGACCTAACTATTAGCCTATTGTCTGGATTTATAATAGGAACATTACCATCGATATGGCCTTGGAAAAAAATAGATGAATCTATCATTAATGAATCTGATGTTAATTCAAACATTTTTTCAAATATTTTATTAAGTAAACCATATTTTCCAAATCAATTGAATAGTGAAAATTTATATATTTTACTCTTTATTTTTTTTGGTATTTTAATAATTGTAATTTTAGAAAAATATGGATCTAAAAATTAAAACTAGAAAAAGATTTGGTTTAATTGGGAAAAACATAGATTATTCATTTTCTAAAAAATATTTTGAAGAAAAATTCATTAAAGAAAATATTAAAAATCATACATATGATAATTTTGATATTAGTTCAATTGATTTGGTTAAAAAAATTTTTTTAATTAAGGATATAAAAGGCCTAAATGTCACAATCCCCTACAAACAAAAAATAATTCCTTATCTTGATTTTATTGATTCAAAAGCAAAAGCAATAAACGCAGTAAATACTATTTGTTTTTTAAAAAATGGTTTAACAAAAGGCTTTAATACAGATATTAATGGTTTTGAAAAAGCATTATTCAATAATTGGAAAAAAATTCAAACCAAATGTTTAATATTTGGAACTGGAGGTGCTTCAAAAGCTGTCAAGTATGTGCTAAATAACAATAACATAAAAACCACCTTGGTTTCAAGAAATCCAAAAAAAAATCAGATTAGCTATTCAAGAATCTCAAAAAAAATTTTAAATACTCATAAATTAATTATTAATTGTTCTCCAGTCGGAACATATCCTAATTTAAAGGATGCTCCAAATATAAATTACGATTTCTTAACAGAGAAGCATTTCCTTTTTGATCTTATATATAATCCAAATGAAACCCAATTTTTAAAAAAAGGTAAAGAAAGAGGGTGTAAAATATTAAATGGAACTCAAATGCTTGAAGAGCAAGCCGAAAAGGCATGGGATATTTGGAACCAATAATTTCCTATATTTAATAAATAAAATATTTTATATCTTTTAAAATAATTATATCATTAAATATTAATTTTATGATAATAATTTTTTAAAAATTTTAAATAAATTTAATTAATTCGAAAGTTAATTTTTAAAATGCCAATTAAAAAAACTCAAATAAAACAGGATATTCAGAATTTAAATAATCTTTTAAATGATAAAGAGTGGCACAAAAAAATTAATGAGATTGAATTATTATTTAAAAATTTAAACAAAATCGTATTTGAAAAAGAGAAAATAGAAATTAATGAAATTGAAATAAGTTTTTCAAAAAAGAAAAAACAATTCTTCAAATCATTAGAAAATAAAAGAAATGAAAATTTAAAAATAAAAATTGAAATTATAAATGAAATAAAAGCATTAATCGTTTCAAATGATAAGACTCACATTATTTACAATAAATTTAAAAAGCTTCAAAAAAAATGGTATTCTGTTGGACCAGTTCCTAAATATGAAAATAATAATCTTTGGGAAACTTACAAGCATCATATTGAAAGGTTTTACAATTTTTTACACTTAAATAGAGAATTAAGAGAAAAAGATTTTCAACATAATTATAATGAGAAAATAAAAATTATTGAAAAAACAGAGTTACTTGCAAAGGATGCGGAAAAAGATATTCATAAATCTATAAGAGAATTAAATAATCTTCATAGACTTTGGAAAAATGAACTTGGACCAGTAGAAAAAAAACACAGCGATGAATTATGGAAAAGATTTCAAAAATCATCCAAAATGGTTCATTCAAAAAAAAATATTGCTTATAAAAAAAGGGAAGAGTTATTCGAGGATAATCTTAATAAAAAGAACAAAATTATTGAAAGATTAAATCAAATAAGTATCGAAGTTGATTTTAATTTTTCCAACATCAAAAAAATTATTAATGAAATTAATGAATTAAAAAATCAATTTCAATCAATTGGTAGAACACCAAAAGACATTAATAAAAAAATTTGGTCAAATTTTAGGTTGTCTTTAAAAGAAATTAATAATAAAAAAAATATATTTTATAAAACGAGGAAAAAAGAAATTAATGATAATATCAATTTCAAAAAAGAATTAATAAACCAAATTAAATTTATAATTGAAGAAAATGATATACAAAAGAATATAAACGTTGTAAAAAATATTCAAAAAAAATGGAAAGAATCTAAAGGAATTCCAAAAAAAATTTCAGATAAATTATGGGAAGAATTTAAAAAAGTTTGTGGAGACTTTTTTGACAATATCAAAAGTAAAGAAAATTTTGATTCAATAAAAGATAGAGAAAAAATAAACGAACTCAATGAATATGTTAATAAAATAAAGATTCCAAAAAAAATCACAAAAGAAAGTGAGTACTTAGAATTAATATCTGAATTTATTGATAATTCTAAAAAAATTACTTCTGATTATGATAGATTAAAAATAAAAACAAATGAAAAGTTATTAGACGTTTTTTTTAAAATAATTAATCAAACCAATTTGAGTTTTAGTATCAAAGAAAAAATGAGATTTGATGTAAAATTATTAATAATTATGAACTCTGAACCTCAAATTAATTCTACAAAAAGCGACTTGAATATTGAAAAAAATAAGATAAAAAATGAACTCATTCAACTTGAAAATAATTTACATTTTTTTTCTAAGTCTAGCGAAAAAAATCCAATGTATATTAAAGTAAACAAAAAAATCATATCATTAAATAAGGAAATCCTAATAATTGAAGAAAAAATAAAATTAATTAACGATTGCTTCAATAAAAATTTTGCAAATAAAAATAAAAAAGAAATTCCAATCAATGATTAAGAAGATATCTTTGATTTTTCCCATAGTAAATCTAATTGATTAATAGAAAAATCTTTAATTTTCATCCCTTTTGAAGACACATGTTTTTCAATAAAATTAAATCTTTTAATAAACTTTAAGTTGGTCTTTTCTAATGATTTTGAAGGGTCAATTTTAATAAATCTTGCGTAATTAATAAGAGAAAAAAGCAAGTCACCAAACTCATTTTCAATTTTATCTTTATTATTATCATTTATTTCTGCTTCAAGTTCAAGTAGTTCCTCATTTATTTTTTTCTTCACATCAGTTAATTTATTCCAATCAAATCCTATACTAGAGACTTTATCTTGAATTCTCATTGCTTTATATATTGGGGGTAATCCTTTAGGTACACCACTTAAAACACTTTTACTCCCTTCCTTTAGCTTAACCTCCTCCCAATTTCTTTTCAAATCCTTGGTGTTTTTAATTTTTTTATTTGCAAAAACATGTGGGTGCCTATTTATAAGTTTTTTAGAAATTGATTCTGACACATCATTTATATTGAACAAATTACTTTCACTAGCAATTGTTGAATAAAAAATTATGTGTAACAATATATCTCCCAATTCATTTTTAATTTGTTCATTATTATTTAAAATAATAGCCTCTGACAATTCAAAAGTTTCCTCAATAGTAAGACTTCGCAAGCTATCAAAAGTTTGTTCTCTATCCCAAGGGCATTTTACTCTTAATTTTTCTATTATTTTAATTAATTTATAAATTGAATTACTTTTTTCTCTATTATTTGACATTTTTATTTTTTTCTAATAATTGGGAATTTCATTAAATAATTAACCTTAACTTTTCCCTTTGAAATATCCACTAATTTACCATTCAACATTTTTTTCTTCAGTGACGATAACCTATCAGTAAACAATACTCCTTCAATATGGTCAAATTCATGCTGAATTATCCTAGCTGCTAATCCAAAGAATTTCTCCTTTCTCAAAATAAAGTTTTCATCAAAATATTTTATTTCAATTTTCTCTTTTCTATAAATTTCTTCTCTAATATCAGGAATACTTAAGCATCCTTCATTAAAAGACCACTTATTCCCCGTTTCAATGATTTCTGGATTAATAAATACTTTTTTTAGATTTTTTAATTGGTATTTATAGTTGTCTTCGATTTGATCATCCTCATAAAAAGGTGTACCATCAACCAAAAAAAGTCTTAAAGATAAACCTACTTGAGGAGCTGCAATTCCAACTCCAGATGCTGCATACATTGTTTCCCACATGTCCATAATGTGTTTCTTTAAATTTGGATTACTAAAATCGACTTCTTGTGCTTTTCTTTTTAGAACGGAAGAACCATATGATAAAATTGGTAAAATCATTTTTTATTTTTTTTTCTTTCAAGATAAGATTGTAATAAAACAGTTGCGCTAATTGAATCAACAAGATATTTATTTTTTCTTTTATTTTTTTTAATACCTGATTCTATTATAATTTTTTTTGCAATAACTGAAGTATATCTTTCATCATATCTATCAATTGATATTTCAGGAATACTATTTTTTAATTTTTTAATAAAACCTAAAATTTTAAATTCAACAGAAGATTCTGAATTATCTCTTTGTTTAGGTGAACCTATAACAAATTTTTCAACATCATTTTTTGAAGTAAATTCAATTAAATAGTCAATTACTAAGTTAGTTTGTATGGTAGTAAGTGATGAAGCAATTATCTTTAAAGGATCAGTAATTGCTATACCAGTCCTTTTTTCACCAAAATCAATTGCAATAATCACAGACATATGCAAATATAATAAGCAATATCATATAGTAAAAATTATACTTATAAAGTCCCTTTAAAATATTAAATTTGAATAAAAAAATTAAACAATGAAAGATATTATAGAAAAAGCATGGAAAAATAAAGATCTTCTGAAAAATAATGATGTAAAAAAATGTATTTTAAATGTAATTGAAAGTTTAGATAAAGGTGAATTACGTGTTGCCAGTCCAAATAAAAATGGTTGGATTATTAATGAATGGGTAAAAAAAGCTGTAATACTATACTTTCCAATAAAAAAGATGGAGACAATGTATGCTGGTCCACTTGAATTTCATGATAAAATTCCATTAAAATCTAATTATGCAAAAAATGACATTAGAGTTGTTCCTAATGCAGTTGCAAGAAAAGGTTCATATATTTCGCCTGGAGTTATTTTAATGCCGAGTTTTATAAATATTGGAGCTTATGTAGATCAAGGAACAATGGTAGATACATGGGCAACTGTTGGGAGTTGTGCGCAAATTGGTAAAAATGTTCATTTAAGTGGTGGAGTTGGAGTTGGTGGAGTTTTAGAACCTTTACAGGCATCCCCGGTAATCATTGAGGATAATGCATTTATTGGCTCAAGATCCATAATTGTTGAAGGAGTAAAAATTGAAAGAGAAGCTGTTTTGGGAGCTAATGTCGTTTTGACTGCATCTACCAAAATTATTGATGTAACAAAAGATAAACCAAAAGAAATTAAAGGATATATTCCATCAAGGTCAGTAGTCATTCCTGGTAGTTATACTAAAAAATTTAAATCAGGGGATTTTCAAGTACCTTGCGCACTAATAATTGGTAAAAGAAAAGAGAGTACTGATAAAAAAACATCATTGAATGATGCATTAAGAGATAACAATGTATCTGTATAAAGATAAAGTTTTTGGAAAAGGAAATTAAAAAAATTGTTTCTAACTTAAAGCAAGGGAAGATTATCCTAATGCCCACTGATACTATATGGGGAATAACATGTGATGCATCTAATGAATTTTCAATTGAAAAAATTTTTAAATTAAAGGGGAGGAATAAATCAAAATCACTTATACACCTTGTCCCTAATATTGAGTCTTTAGAAAAAATAGTTGGACCAGTTTCAGATAAAATAAAAGAAATTATTTTAACTGAATTGAAGCCAACATCAATAATTTATAAAAATCATAAAAATTTAACTGGAAATATTAAATCAAAAGAAAATTCAATTGCTATAAGAGTAGTAAAAGATAGTACTTGTAAAAAAATAATTTCCTTATTTGGAAAACCAATCATTGCTACTTCAGCAAATATAAGCGGAGAGAAAAACCCTAATAATTTTAATGAAATTAAACTAAAAATAATAAATGGAGTTGATTATGTCACAAAAATGGAAAACATTAAAAAATTTAGTCAACCATCAAGGATAATTAGTATTGATAATGATAACCAAATTATAGAACACAGAAACTAATGATAAATTTAAATAATCATATATCAACACCTATATTCAAATTAGTAAGTAAAGTTGCAGATGAGATGGATTGTGCAGTATACGTTATTGGAGGATATGTAAGAGATATTATAGCTAATCAAAATAATAAAATTACTGATATTGATTTTTTAATAATTGGATCAGGTATTGATTTAGCAAAAAATATAAAAACCAAACTAAAAAATGCTTCAAGAATTGAAATTTTTAAGACCTATGGTACAGCAATGATTAAATGGAATTCATTAAATTTAGAATTTGTTGGGGCAAGAAAGGAATCATATTCATCTGAAAGTAGAAACCCAAAAATTATTTCGGGAAATTTAAAAGATGACCAAAATAGAAGGGATTTCACTATAAATAGCATAGCTATTCAATTGAACTCTTCTTCTTTTGGTAATTTAATTGACCCATTTAATGGTGTTAAAGACATTAAAAACAAAATATTGAGAACACCCCTTGATCCAAAAATCACATTCAAAGATGACCCGCTAAGAATGTTAAGGGCAATAAGATTTTCTTGCCAACTCAATTTTAATATCTCAAAAGAATCAGAAAAAGCAATTAAATTAAAATCCAAAAGGATTAAAATTATTTCAAGAGAAAGAATAGTTGATGAACTAAATAAAATATTGATATCAAAATCCCCTTCTAAAGGTTTTATATTGCTTGAAAAGTTAGGTTTATTAAAATTAATTTTACCTGAATTAACTTCCTTAAAAGGTATAGACGAAATTGAAGGTCAAAAACATAAAGACAACTTTTATCATACGCTTGAAGTTTTAGAAAATATCTCATATCATTCGGATAATCTATGGTTAAGATGGGCTGCCCTTTTACATGATATTGGTAAAGCACCAACTAAAAAATTTGACAAAAAAATCGGATGGACTTTTCATGGTCATGAACTAATGGGATCAAAAATGGTTTATAAAATTTTTAAAAGATTAAGGTTACCCCTAAATGAAAAGATGAAGTATGTACAAAAAATTATTTTTTTAAGTTCAAGACCCGTAATTTTGTCTCAAAAAAAAATTACTGATTCAGCAATAAGAAGAATTATTTATGATGCAGGGGACCTTATTGACGACCTTATAACTCTTTGTGAAGCTGATATAACCACAAAAAATATGATAAGATTTAATTTATATCATGAAAATTTCAAAGTTGTAAGAGAAAAAATTAGAGAAGTAGAAAATAGAGATAGAATTAGAAATTTTCAACCTCCAATTTCAGGTGAAGATATAATGAAGTATTTCAAAATAAAACCCTGTAGAGAAATAGGAATTATAAAGGAAAAAATTAAAGAATCTATTCTTGAGGGTGAAATTAAAAATGATTATAAACAATCTTTAAAAATGATGAAGAAATTAGGGGCTGAAATGAATTTAAAGAAAAAAATTAATGATCAATTATAAAAAACTATATTTTTCTGCATTAATATCGCTTTGTCTAGTTTATCTAGTGATTTTTGCTGGTGGAACAGTAAGAATGACTGAAAGTGGGATGGGTTGCCCAGATTGGCCTAAATGTTTTGGATATTATATACCACCTACAAATATTTCAGACTTAAAATGGAAGAAAAATCATTATTATAAAAATGGCCAGATTATTATAAAAGATAAATCACTGTTAGTTGCTTACAATGACTTTATTTCAAGTGAATCTATAGATCTTAATAATTGGAAAAATTATACGAAACATGATTATGCAGAATTTAATGCAACTCATACATGGATTGAATTTGTAAATAGACTTCTAGGAGCTTTGGCTGGGTTATCAACTTTAATTTTATTCATTTTTTCATTAAAGTATATAAATAAAAATAAAATACTATTTCTAATAAGTTTTTTAGTTTTAATTGGTATGCTATTTCAGGCTTGGCTCGGAAAACTAGTAGTTGACTCAAATCTCTTACCCCATAAAGTTTCACTTCATATGTTAATGGCTTTTTTAATTGTATTTGGATTAACCTATTTGTTGTTCATAACTTCAAAAAAAACTTTTAATTCAATAATTCCAAAAAAAATAAAACACTTAATGATTTTAACGTTTTTATTATTAATTATTCAGATCACTATCGGAACTCAAGTTAGACAATTTATTGATATACAAATAGATAGTTTAGGTCAAGAAAAAAAAGATATTTGGTTAGAATTAGCTCCTTTCAAATTCTATTTCCACAGAAGTTTTTCTACTTTAATATTTTGCTCAAATATTTTTATTTATTATGTTTTCAAAAAAAATAATTGGAATATTTATTTATTAAATTTGATAATGTTTATATTAATTGTTGAAATTATTATTGGAGCTATAATGTATTATTTTTCATTTCCTTTTTCCTCTCAACCAATTCATCTTCTTTTATCTGCTTTACTTTTTGGAATTCAATCGCTGCTGATTTTTAACATCTACAACCCCTTAAAAAAAACAATATGATTTACAGGTATAGAATAATATTAGATACTAAAGAAGATGTTTTTAGAGATATTGAAATTAAATCTAATTCTAATTTAGAGGAATTTCATTTTACAATTGCTAATGCTTTTGGTTTTGGTGGAAAAGAAATGGCTTCATTCTTCTTTGCAAATGAAAAATGGGAACAAGGTGAAGAAATACCTTTGATAAATGTTGATGACAATACTGAATCCATGAGAGATAAAACTTTAAAAAATCTAGTTAATAATAAAAATCTAAAACTAATTTATGTATATGATTTTCTTTCACTTTGGACTTTTTTTGTTGAATTCGTTAAAATTGCTGAGGAAAATTCAAAATACCAATATCCGTATCTAACATTTTCAAAAGGAGAAGTACCTGAAGAAGCACCTATTAAGGATTTTAAGGTTGAAAACCAAGATATAACAATAAATGAAAAAAATGAACAAAGTTTTAAAACTAATGATGATCAAAATGATCAATTCTATATTTAATAAGATCTAATTAAATTATTTAAATTATGATTTTCATAATGCTTTTTCACATAATTAATTGAAGCTTCCATTAAATCTCCCATACTTTTACAATTCATAAAATCTTTTTCTTTAGTAAATTTAAAAATCTCTTTTTTTAATTGATTTAAATTTTCATTTTTAGTTATTCTATCTTTCTTCATGACTTCTATTAGTTTGTTAAGTCTATCAACCGAACTAATAATTCTTTTTGCAACAATTGATCTTTCTTCAATTTTATATTGAACAACAGAATCATGAGAAAGTTTTTTCCTTACTACATTCATCATAGGTTTGTTGTCTTCAAAAAATTGAGGTCTATAAATATTTAATTTTCCTTCAAAACATTGTTGATCAAAATCAATTGATCTAATTTTATAAACAACTTGATCAAAATCGTGAGTGGGAGTTATTACATAATTATATGACCTCATATCCCCTAACAATCTTATCATGCATCTTTCATTAAATTTAACAAATTCCTTAGCGATCTGAGATTTTTCTGTATCTGAACAATTTTTCAAAAATTTGGAAATAAAAATATCACCTGGGATTCCAGAAATATGTTCCTCAACAAGAATTGAATCATTAACAAGAAAATTTAAATTATAAGGGGAAAGCATATGTTCAAGTTCCAAACCATATACTCTCGAGGCATCAGTTTTTTTAACGTAAAAATATGTGAAATTATCATTTAAAATATTTCTTATTTTGACCCTAAAAGGTTTAGAGTTTCCAAAAGTACAATAATCAATAGCATCAATATTTAAAATATCTAGTCTGGAATCATTCCCATCTGAATGTAATATCTTATATATTCTTTTTAAATTCTCATCAATTTCTTCTCTTTCCGAATTATTATAATAAACTCTTATCCAAAGAGTATCGTTTTCGTTATTATCATAAACGTTTATAGATCCATTGAAACGAAGTAAATCTTCATAAAAAACTGAGGAAGGTATCCACCTTTTAAAATTATTTAAATATAAATTCAAATAGTCAGATACTTTGTAAAATGGTTTTTTTTTTGAAATTAATTTATCCTCCATTATTAAAATTTAATCAAAGTTAATATTCTTTATTTAAAAAAGTCAACTCCCTTTTTTTAGCTTTATAAAATTATAATTATAATAATCAAAAGTATTATTTTTATTTACAATTTAAAATCCATGAACTTTAAATTAAAATCAAATTTTAAACCAACTGGAGATCAACCTAAGGCAATTAGTGAATTATTACAAGGATTTAAAAGTAAAGAAAAATATTTAACATTAATGGGTGTTACTGGATCTGGAAAAACATATACAGTAGCTAATTTAATAGAAAAACTCCAAAAACCAGTTCTAGTTTTAGCTCATAATAAAACTCTTGCTGCACAATTATACTCAGAATTTAAAAACTTTTTTCCAAATAACGCAGTTGAATATTTTGTTTCATATTATGACTATTATCAGCCTGAAGCATATATGCCAGTTACTGGTACATACATAGAGAAAGACTTGTCAATTAATGAGGAAATTGAAAAACTAAGATTAAGAACTACCTCATCACTATTATCTGGAAGAAGAGATATTATTGTTATTGCTTCAGTTTCTTGTTTGTATGGAATTGGAAACCCTGTAGAGTTTAAAAAAAATGTTATTATTATTAAAAAAAATATGATAATATCTAAAAATAATTTTCTAATTAAACTAGTTCAAAGTTTATATTCCAGAACAACAGAAGAATTAAAAAGAGGAAATTTTAGAGTTCAAGGTGATATAATTGATATTTTTCCTGCTTATTCAGATTATGCATTTAAAATTCATTTTTTTGGAAATGAAATCGAGGAAATTGAATGTTTTAATCCATCTTCATTAGAAGTTATTAATCAATTTGAAAGTATCAATTTATATCCTGCAAATATTTTTGTAACATCTCCTGATAATCTTCAAAATGCAATCATAAATATCCAAAATGATTTGATTAAACAAATTGAATATTTTAATAAACTTGGTCAAAAATTAGAATCAAAAAGAATTGAGGAAAGGACAAATTTTGATTTAGAAATGATTAAAGAATTAGGATATTGTTCGGGAATAGAAAACTATTCCAGATATCTTGATGGAAGAGAACCAGGTTCAAGGCCCTTTTGCCTTATTGATTACTTCCCTGAGGATTATTTAATGGTAATAGACGAAAGTCATGTTACAATTCCACAAGTACATGCAATGTACGGAGGAGATAAAAGTAGAAAAGAAAACTTGGTCGAATATGGATTTAGATTACCAGCCGCTATGGATAACAGACCACTTAAGTTTGAGGAATTTGAAGTTTTACAAAATCAAATTTTATACGTCAGTGCAACCCCATCAAATTACGAACTAGAAAAAACTGAAGGACATATAATTGAACAAATAATAAGGCCAACAGGTTTATTAGATCCAGAAATTGAGATAAGAAAAAGTGAAAATCAAATTGATGACTTATTAGAAGAAATTAATAGTAGAGTTGAGAAAGATGAACGAATTTTAGTCACTACTCTTACAAAAAGAATGGCTGAGGAACTAACCAAATACTTATTAAAATTCAAGGTAAGATCAAGATATATCCATAGTGATGTTGATACACTTGAAAGAGTTGAGATTATGCAAGATCTAAGAAAAGGATTGTTTGATGTTTTGATTGGAGTCAATTTATTGAGAGAAGGATTAGATTTACCTGAAGTATCTCTTGTAATAATTTTAGATGCAGACAAAGAAGGATTCCTAAGAAGTAATAGGTCATTAACTCAAACTATTGGAAGAGCAGCAAGAAACATTAATGGTAAAGCTATAATGTATGCAGACAGAATTACTCGTAGTATGGAAAAAACGATAAATGAAACCAATTATAGAAGAAAAAAACAAATAGAATATAATAAAGTAAATAATTTAGTTCCAAGGCAAATAAATAAAACATTAAATAATTCTCTTTCAAAAGATTCAAAAAGTTTTAATTCAATTAATACTGAAGAATTAATAAACGATATTCAAAAACTAAACATTAAAAACAAAAAAAATATAAAAAAAGAAATAAGTATTTTAAAAAAGGCTATGGAAAAAGCTGCAAAAGGACTAGATTTCATTGAGGCAGCTCGACTAAGAGATACAATTATACAATTAAAAAAACATTTGATTGATAATTAAAAAAAGGCGACGAATGAAAGAATTAATCGCCGCCATTTTTTTAAATTTAATTAACCTTAATTAGTTTTTTAGAGTTAATTAAATTAGATTTTTTCTTATCTAATTTAATTTTCAAAACACCGTCTTCATAATTAGCCATAATTTTTTTATTATCAATTATTTCAGGCAAATTAAATGTTCTATGAAAAGATTCATATCCAAATTCTCTTCTAGAATATAAGTCTGGATTATTATCAATTGATTTTGACTCAGCTAAAGCGACTGATAAAATATTTTTATCAATTTCGATAGAAAAATCATCTTTATTTTTACCAGGTACTGCAAATTCAAGAAGAAAAAATTTTTCATCCTCAAGAACATTTACGTCAGGAGTTTTAAATTTTAATGAGTCTCTGATATTTAGTTCATTATAAATAAAATTGTCAAAAAAGTCCGAAAAAAGATTTTGATTATATTGTAATAATTTCATAATAATTAATTTTTAAGTTTAACAATTATAAAATCTTCAAATAGGATACCAATGTAAAATAAGTGACATAATGTCATTTAATTTGAGAAAATTACTGACAACATGTCTTTAATTAATAGCTTTATTTACCTTTTCAGCTGCTTCCTGAAAACCAATTGCGGAAATTACATTTAACCCAGATGAGTCAATTATCTTTTTTGCTTTATCTGAATTAGTACCTTGAAGTCTTACTATAATAGGGACATTTATAGAGTCTTTTAAATTAGTAAAAGCTTTAACAATTCCCTCAGCAACTCTATCGCATCTAACAATACCTCCAAAAATATTTACTAAAATAGCCTTAACATTTACATCTTTTAGGATTAATTTAAATGCAGTTTCTACTCGAGAAGAATCTGCAGTTCCACCAACATCTAAGAAATTTGCAGGATCACCTCCAGCTTGCTTAATTAGATCCATTGTAGCCATTGCTAAACCAGCACCATTTACCATACAACCGACATTACCATCAAGATCAACATAACTCAATCCAGCATTATTTGCCTCAACTTCAATGGGGTTTTCCTCTCTAAAGTCTCTTAAATTTGAAATTTCTTTTTGTCTAAATAAAGAGTTATCATCAATTGAAACTTTAGAGTCTACTGCAATAATTTTATTGTCAGAAGTCTTAAGAACAGGATTAATTTCAAATAATGAGGCATCAGATTTTATGTACGCATTATATAAAGATGTAATAAATTTCATCATTTCTTTAAAAGCATTGCCACTTAAACCTAAATTAAATGCAACTTTTCTAGCTTGAAAAGGTAAAATTCCAATCTTAGGGTCTATTATTTCGGTATAAATTAATTCAGGAGTTTTTTCTGCTACAGATTCAATATCCATACCCCCTTCAGTTGAATACATTATTATATTCTTACAGGTTGACCTATCAAGTAAAACAGATACATAAAATTCAGATATTTTGGATTCCCCAGGATAATAAACATCTTCTGCAATCAAAACTTGATTCACAGGTTTTCCCTCAGGTGGTGTTTGGGGAGTAATTAAATTCATTCCTAAAATATTTTTAGAAATTTCAAAAACTTCATCATAGCTCTTTGCTAATTTTATACCTCCCCCCTTGCCTCTTCCTCCCGCATGAACTTGAGCCTTAACAACAAACCATTCTGTTCCAGTTTGAGTATTTAAATTATGGGCAGCAATTTTGGCTTCGCTAGCAGAGGAAGCAACAATTCCTCTTTGAATTGCAACTCCGTTTGCATTTAATAAATCTTTTCCCTGAAATTCATGCAAATTCATATTCAAATAATTTTAATCAAATTAATACAAAGCAACTTACAATTAATTCATGAATTAATTATAGAATTTGTTTTAAATATAACATTATATATAATATTTAATATATTATTTTAGTTCAAGCAATCTATAAATCATATCTTATTAATTTAGTAAAAAATTTTTATGGAGAATTCAGAATTTATTAAGGTTGTTGAAGAATTTGGAAGTCCCTTATACATTTATGAAGCTGATAAAATCAAATTTCAATTTAAAAGACTTTCTAATGCATTCAAAAATGTTGAAAATTTAAGAATAAATTACGCTGTAAAAGCTCTTTCAAATATTTCAATACTTAAATTAATGAAAGAACTTGGAAGTGGAATTGACACGGTTTCTATTCAAGAAGTCAAGTTAGGAATTAAAGCTGGATTTGATTCTAATAAAATTATTTTCACCCCTAACGGAGTAAATATTTCTGAAATAGAGGAAGTTTCCAAACTTGGTGTTCAGATAAATATTGATAATTTATCAATACTTGAATCTTTTGGGAATAAATATCCTAAAATTCCAGTTTGTATAAGAATCAATCCTCATGTTATGGCTGGAGGAAATAGTAATATTTCTGTTGGCCATATTGACTCAAAATTTGGTATTTCAATTCATCAAATTCCACATTTAATGAGAATTGTTAAAAATACCAATATGAGAATTAATGGTGTTCACATGCACACAGGAAGTGACATTTTAGATATTGATGTTTTTTTGCATGCCAGTCAAATCTTATTTGATACAGCAAAAAACTTTAAAAATCTTGAATTTATTGATTTTGGAAGCGGATTCAAAGTCCCATATAAAAATGGAGATATTGAAACTAATATTGATGAACTCGGTGAAAAGCTATCACTAAAATTTAATTCTTTCTGTAAAGATTATGGTAAAAATTTAATATTAGCTTTTGAACCAGGAAAATTCCTAGTTAGTGAAGCAGGAAGTTTTATAGCCAAGGTTAATGTAGTAAAACAAACTACTTCTACAGTTTTTGCTCAAATTGAAAGTGGTTTTAATCATCTTATTAGACCTATGCTATATGGTTCATATCATGAAATATATAATTTGTCTAACCCAGATGGAAGGGAAAGATTTTATTCTGTTGTTGGTTACATTTGCGAAACCGATACTTTTGGAAGTAATAGAAAAATATCTGAAATCAATGAAGGTGATTACCTGCTTTTTAAAAATGCTGGTGCTTATTGCCAATCAATGGCAAGTAATTATAATTCAAGGTATAGACCAGGAGAGGTACTATGGGCTAAAAATAAAGCGCATCTAATAAGAAAAGAAGAAGAATTTGAAGATATTTTAAGGAATCAAATTGAAATTTCTAACGATTCAATTTTTTAAAAAACCTATTTATCTTTATGAAATCACACCTGAACCGATAAGTTCATCATTTAAATACCATGCAACAAACTGTCCTTCAGCGATTGCTAATTTGGGTTTATCAAAAATAACATAAAGAGCATCATTGCGATTGTATATAATTGCTTTCCCAAGTGGCTGCCTATATCTAATTCTTGCTAAAACTTCTATAGATTGATTTTTATTAATCCGTAAATCTGGCCTAACCCAATGTACGTCCTCATGTAAAATCCTAATTCCCTTTCTAATTAATCCTGGATGGGATTTACCTTTACCAACATATACTATGTTTTCATTTACATCAGTATCTATAACAAATAACGGCTCTTTCATACCTCCAACTGACAGGCCTTTTCTTTGTCCTTTGGTAAAAAAATGTGCTCCATGGTGAAGACCTATATATTTTCCATCTTTCTTTTTATATCTATTTTTTTTTGTATAAAAATTCAATTTTTCCTCCAAAGAATTAAATTCTAACTCATTATTATCAATTTTTTTAAAATAAGATTTTTTTATTTCAATAATTTCACCCTCATTAACCTTTAACTTTTGTTTTAAAAAATCAGTTAAACTAACTTTCCCAATAAAACATAGTCCTTGAGAATCTTTTTTTTCAGCTGTAACCAAATTTAATTCTTTGGCGATTTGTCTAATTTCAGATTTTAAAAATCCTCCCAATGGAAATAATGATTTTGATAGTTGTTTTTGATTTAACTGACATAAAAAGTAAGATTGATCTTTTTCCTCATCTTTACCTTTAATTAATCTAAAAACTGACTTATTTGAATTACATATTTCTTTTTTAATACAATAATGACCTGTTGCTATGTAATCCGCACCCAATGAAGTTGCAACATTTAAAAAAATTTCAAATTTAATTTCTCTATTGCATAATATATCAGGATTTGGGGTTCTTCCCCTTTTATATTCTTCAAACATATAATCAACTATCTTTTTTTTATATAAATCACTAAGATCAATAGTTTGAAAAGGTATTTTAAGTTTTTCCGCCACTAACATTGCATCATAACTATCCTCTAACCATGGACAATTATTACTCAGAGTGACACTTTCATCATGCCAATTTTTCATAAAAAGGCCAATTACTTTATAATTATTTTTTTTTAAGAGATATGCAGCTACGCTTGAATCAACTCCTCCAGAAAGCCCAACAACAACTGTTTTTTTCATAGTACAAATTTAGAGTAAAGGGTAGGATTCTTAAGGAGAAAAATCAAAAATAAATTTTATCTTTTCCCTTTTAACTTTTTCTGTTTTTCAGCTTGCTCCATTGCTCTTTGAAGTCTCGCAGAAAAACCACTTGTTTTCTTTGGTCTTTTTTTGTTTTCCTCAATTTGCAATCTAATTTTATTGTCGTCAATTATATAATTCTTTATTACCAACATTAAAATAATTGTCAAAATATTTGATACAAAGTAATACAAACTTAAACCACTTGCATAATTGTTAAAAAAGAAAAGCATCATTAAAGGCATCAAATAAATAATAATTTTCATATTAGGCATTCCTGGTTGGGTTGGAGCAGCCTGTTGACCTGCAGTCATCATTGTATAGATAAATATCGCGATTGAAGCAAGTATTGGAAATAAACTAACATGGTCACCATAAAAAGGAATACTAAAAGGAAGATCTAAAACAGAATCGTAAGAAGAAAGATCATCAGCCCATAAAAAACTTTTTTGACGTAAAGCAAATGCAACAGGGAAAAAACTAAAAAGAGCATAAAAAACAGGAAGCTGCAAAAGAGCAGGTAAACAACCCGACATTGGGTTTGCTCCAGCTTGATTGTAAAGAGACATTGTTTCCTGTTGACGCTTAACCGCATCATTTTTATACTTATTATTAATTTCTTCAACCTCAGGACGAAGAGTCTTCATTTTAATTTGAGAAACATAAGATTTATAAGTAACCGGAGACATTGTTAGTCTTACTAGAATTGTCATTATAATTATTGAAATTCCATGAGGAAAATAACTACTCAAAAATTCAAAAAGTGGATTAAAAATATATTTATTAATCCACCCGAAAATCCCCCATCCAAAATAAATTGATTTTTCAATTCCTAAATTATAACTACTAAGAATGTTAAATTCGGAAGGTCCAAAATATAATTTAAAGTTTTCATTAATTTCACCATTAAAATCCAATTCGTACTCTGAAAAATATTTTTTTGTGTAAAGCTGATTTTTATCTTCCGAAGAAACTAAATTCTCAGAACTAAAAAAAACATTTTCAATTTGATTTTCAGGAACCAATATAGCGTTAAAAAAGTGTTGCTTATAACCAATCCAATCAACTTTTTTAATATCATCATCATCGTTACTTGAACTTGACAAATAAGACATTTTTTCATTTTCATATCCATAAGTCAACTCAGTATACCAATTTTCGTATTCAATACTTCTGGAATTTCTAAATGCCTTGTGATTCCAAGAAAATTTATTTTTTTGATCAGAGCTCAAAACAGGAGATAATCCTTCAGATTTAATTCTAAAATTTATCATGAAATCATCAGAACTTATCTCGTATATAAAATTAATATTTTTGTTTGGACTTATTGAAGCCTTATAAGTCAAGACCTGTTTAAAGTTTTTTCTAGATAATTCAGGTACAAAAACAAAATCAGATGAATTGAAAGACCTTCCATCTTTTGTTTTAAATTCAATATTAAAATTATTGTTTTTTTTGATGATATAAAGTGAATCCCCTTTATAATTTGTGAAATCTTTAAGGCTTAATTCTTCAATTTGTCCACCCTCTGAATTAAATTTAATATTGAATTTACTGTTTTCAATAAAAATTGGCTCATGTACTTTTTTCTTTGATATGACATCAGAAAATTCACCTAAATTGTCAATCTGAAGTGAATTATTATTTTCCTTAATAATTGAATTCATTTCATTATTTTCCTCTTTAGGCTGAGAATCCAACTGATTATTTTCAGGATTTTGATCATATAACATCCATGTAAGAATAATTGCAATTAATACAAAACCAATAAATTGATATGGGTCAAATTTGTTTTCTTCCATTTAAATTTTATTATACTTTACTTTTTTTATAATATTCTAAACTAGCTTTCATAAAGCTTTTAAATAATGGATGTGGATTTAAAACTGTACTTTTAAACTCAGGATGATATTGAACACCAACAAACCACTTATTATTTATATTTTCAATAATTTCTACTAGTTCAGTATCAGGATTTATGCCTGTTGCAACTAAACCAGTTTCTTCTAACTGTTTCATATAATCATTATTATATTCATACCGATGTCTATGTCGTTCAGAAATTTGATTTTTTTTATAAACTGAATGTACTAAAGATCCTTTTTTCAAATCACAACTCCAAGAACCAAGTCTCATTGTCCCTCCTTTATTTACTATTTGTTTTTGATTATCCATAATTGAAATAACTGGATGTTTTGTGTCTTTATCAATTTCGGTAGAGTTTGCAGAAGAAAGTCCAAGTACATTTCTCGAATGTTCAATAACTGCCATCTGCATTCCGAAGCAAATTCCGAAAAATGGAATATCATTTTCTCTAACATAATTTACAGCGGTTATTTTCCCCTCAATACCCCTTTCTCCAAAACCTGGGGCAACAATTATTCCAGAAACATTAATTAATTTTGAATTAACATTTTTAAAATTTAAAAATTCAGAGTTTATCATTTCAACTTCAACTTTTGTGTCATAAAAAGTACCTGAATGAATTAATGATTCTAAAATTGATTTATATGAATCTTGAATCTCAAGATATTTCCCAATCAATCCAATTTTAATAATATTTTTAGGAAATTTTAATTTTTCTAAAAACCTTTTCCATTTATCCATGTCAGGAGAAACAGGGGACGAAAGATTTAAAGTTTTTAAAACTACTTTATCTAAACCTTCTTTTTGCATTAACAACGGAACCTCATAAATTGAATCAGCATCAATTGATTCAATAACTGCGTCGCTTCTTACATTACAAAAAAGAGCTAGTTTATCTTTAATTTTTTTATTAAGATGGTGCTCAGTTCTACAAACTAAAACATCTGCTTTTACCCCGCTTTCCATTAAAGTTTTTATGGAGTGCTGAGTTGGTTTAGTTTTAAGTTCGCCAGCAGCAGATAAATATGGAATAAGAGTTAAATGGATAACTATCGAATTTTGTGGACCTAACTCCCATATTAACTGTCTAACAGCCTCAATATATGGAAGGGATTCAATGTCGCCAACAGTTCCTCCAATTTCAGTTATAATTATATCTAAATCTCTTTTTTCAGAAAGTTCTTTCATTCTGAATTTGATCTCGTTAGTTATGTGAGGTACTACTTGAACTGTTTTTCCTAAAAACTCTCCCCTTCGCTCTTTATCAATTACACTTTGATATACACTTCCAGTTGTGATATTATTTGATTGTGATGTAGGTTCATTTAAGAATCTTTCATAATGGCCTAAATCAAGATCAGTTTCTGCTCCATCCTCGGTAACAAAACACTCACCGTGTTCATAGGGATTTAGAGTCCCTGGATCAACATTTATATAGGGATCAAATTTTTGGATTGTAACCTTATAATTTTGAGCTTGTAAAAGCTTAGCTAAAGAAGCAGCTATTATGCCCTTTCCAAGTGATGATGTAACACCTCCAGTAACAAAAACGAACTTAGTATCAGACATTTCCGGATAAATATTTATTTATTATTTCCGGACTCAAAAATACAAAAACTATTTTTTAGTTTGTGTTGTAAAGTATACTATTTATTAATTTCATTTATATAGTAACCTTTATGCTCTAACAAATAATATCCATGATTTTCAAATCCTCCTAAATTATTAGGTACATAATTAAATCTGTTTTCAAGATATTCCGTCTCACCAACTAAAGAATTAAAAATAGAATTAGAAAATGCAAATCTTAAAATTAAGTCCAAAGTCAAATCATAAGCTCTTTTAGATTCTTTACTGGGAAAATTATTGAATTTTTGAAAAAATTTACTTTCAAATTTTTTAGATTCTTCATTCTCCCTCATTATTGTTCCACTTGCGAAAGAAAAATTTATATTGCCTAAATGTTTTCTGGAAATATTTACATTATCATAGAAATTTGATCTATAAGTACTAAAAAGTTGAATTTTTCTTTCATCTGAAACAAGAGAATTTAAAAGTGACGTAACATTAGCAATTAAGGATAAGTTTTGAGACTCGAAAATAACTTTATTAGTTAGTGAATCTACAACTAAAGAGTCAACTAACTCAGTAGACATGTAATCTCCAACTTCAGGTCTCAAAATTTTAGCATACGGAAATTTTGAAAATAAAATTTTCTCAGTTGGTCTATTTAATGAATCAGCAATTATAATGGTATTACTTGCTGAATCAATTTTTTTTTCTAAATAATTTATCATCTTCTCTCTCAAAAAGCCGGAACTTGAAACAGACTGATAAATATTTTTACCCTTATTTACTGGCTTTGAGGAAAGAGGAGCTATCATTGGGGTATCTTTATATTTACCAGTAGAATAAACAAAATTAAAATTTGAAGGAATCAATGGACCTATAATAATATCAATATTATTAATTTTATCTTGATTTAATATTTTTCTGATATGATTTTTATCATTTTGAGTATCAATAAATTGAAGCTCAGTTGATAAGCCATATTCAGTAGCTTTTTCTGATGCCATTAAAATACCTGAGTAAAAATCAAGAGATATTGTATGTAAATTTCTCTTTGATAATAAATCTTTTGTTTTTTGAATTGAGTCTAATTCTAACTCATCAAATTTAAAAGGTAGTAAGGCTGCTATTTTTATTTTTGAAACTTTAAAAACTGAATCTTTAAGATTTGTTCTTTCAAACAAAAAATTATTGACTGATTTAAGTTCTTTAAAATTATAACTCGGTGTTTTCAAAATCATACCATCTTCAATATTTTGAATTTTTAAAAATGGATTTAAACTGAATAATTCTTGCTCTGACAATTCAGTTTTTTTTAAAATAGTTTCAATATTATCATTTATTTTAACTTTATAATAATAAAATTCTATTTCAATTTTTTGTTCAACTAAATCCTTTTTAGGGACTTTTATTATTTGCCCAGCAATAAGAGCATTCTTTATTTCAGGATTTAAAATTTCAAGTGAATCAATAGTTATTCCATATTTATATGCGATTCTCCATTTTGTATCTTTTATGGGTACTTTATAATCAACTAAATTATTATGCTTAATTGTCATATTTTTTCTACCCGTAGATGAAAAAACAGGTATCGTTAAAAACATTTTCTTTTTTAACTCATTATTTTTAATAATTGGATTAAATTTTTTTATGTCATCTATTGAGATATCATATTTTTTTGATAATGAAAAAAGTGTTTCTTTTTTTTTCACTTTGTGCTTGATAAAATTTTCAACTTTTACTTGACTATAAGAGAAAAACACATTAATTATGATTATCAAAAAAGCTATTTTTTTTTTCATCTTAAATCATTTTTATTTAAGTTATTGTTTATTCAATTTATTCCCACTCAATAGTTGAAGGAGGCTTAGAACTTACATCATATACAACCCTATTTATCCCCTTAACATTATTAATAATTTCATTAGAAATTTTTTGTAAAAACTCATATGGTAAATTAACCCAATCAGCTGTCATCCCATCAGTAGAAGAAACGGCCCTTAAAACAACACAATTCTCGTAAGTTCTCTCGTCTCCCATAACTCCAACAGTTTTTACCGGTAAAAGTATTGCACCTGCCTGCCATATTGAATCATATAAATTACTTGATTTTAATCCTTTTATGAAAATATCATCTACATCCTGGAGCATATTTACTTTTTCAAAATCAACTTCACCTAAAATTCTTATAGCTAATCCAGGTCCAGGAAAAGGATGCCTACCAATCAATTTTTTATCAATATTAAGACTCAATCCAATTTTTCTTACTTCATCTTTAAATAGCATTTTTAAAGGCTCAATAATCTTTAACTTCATATAATTTGGCAATCCACCAACATTATGATGAGATTTAATAGTAGAAGATGGACCTTTGACTGATATTGATTCTATTACATCAGGATAAATTGTACCTTGAGCAAGCCATTTAACTCCTTTAATTAAGTTAGATTGCTCATCAAAAACATCTATAAATGTATTACCAATTATTTTTCTTTTTTGCTCAGGATCTTCAATACCTGAGAGCTTTTTCAAAAACAAATTTGAAGATTCAATTCCTTTAACATTAAGATCCATATCTTTGTATTGGTTCAAAACTTCATTAAATTCATTTTTTCTCAATAAACCATTATTAATAAAAATACAGGTTAAGTTTTTACCTATAGCTCTATTTAATAAAATAGCAGAAACTGTAGAATCAACTCCACCAGACAAACCAAGGATAACTTTGTCATTTCCAATGGTTTTTTTGATTTTCGTTATGGAGTTTTCTACAAAAGATTTAGGTGTCCAATTTTGTTTAATTCTAGAAATCTTTACAAGAAAATTTGATAATATTTTTTTTCCATCCAAAGTGTGATATACTTCTGGGTGAAATTGTATTCCATATGTTAATTCATTATTAATCTTAAAGGCTGCATTTTTGACGTCATAAGTACTACCAATAAGAGTCGAGTTATTTGGCAATTTATTTATTGTATCCGAATGACTCATCCAAACTTGACTTCCCTTTTCAACTAAATCAAGAAAAACTTCATTAGGTTTAACAAAAGAAAGTTTAGCTCTACCATATTCTCTAGTTTTTGATGGACTTACTATACCTCCAAAATTGTGTGCTAAATATTGTGCTCCATAACAAACAGCTAGAATAGGTACATTACCCCTAATTTTTTCTAAATCAATATTTGGTGAATTTTTGGTCCTAACCGATGAAGGCGAACCAGATAAAATAATTGCTTTATAAGCAAAAATATTTTTTGGTATATTATTAAATGGATGAATTTCACAAAAAATATTTAATTCTCTAACTCGTCTGGCAATCAACTGAGTATATTGAGATCCAAAATCAATAATTAAAACTTTTTCTTGCATAACCAAAAATACAACTTAATATAAATAAGTAAACAAAAAAATAAAATTTATAAAACTATATTTTTTCAGGCAATTCCAAAAGATCAAATTTTTGAGAGAATGGATGGAATTTTTTCAATAAAAAGTCAATTATTTTTGAACCATAAATCTCGTATAATTCAGAAAAATTTAAACTTCTTTCTTGTAGACCTTCCGATGGAAATAAAGACTCGTGTATTAGGACCAATCTTTCAACATGATCTTTTAATTTAATTCTTTGAGCTTTTAAAAGACGTTTTTCAAGTTTACTAATACCTTTAATTTGTTTGGTCATTTCTGCATTTACAGCGTTAATGAAGGTTTTATCTGTTTTGGAGGCTAAATCTTTTAAGGTTTTGAATTGCTTTTCTAGGTTTTTCTTTTGAAAGTCTAAATCTAGATTGATATCGCTAATTTCTCTAACTTTTTTATTAATAAGTGCAGATCTTCCAATAAATAATTGATCAAAATCTATATCCATTTTTTTTAATTTAATAGAAATCTTTCTGTTAATCAAAAGTGCTGAATTTCTATGAACAAGTATTGGAAAAGGAATCTTTTTATTTTTAAAATATTCAAATAATTCAAGCCAATAAGATAATTCTGCTTTTCCGCCTACATAACACAAATTTGGTAAAATAGTTTCTTGATAAATAGTTCGCATTAAAACATTAGGAGAGAATTTTTCAGGATTTGATTTTAAAATATCTAAAATTTCTTTTTTATTGAAAGTAATATCAGTTTTGTCAATCCCAAAAATACCGGGAGACTTTATATAAATTCGATTTCTAGTTTTATTTTGAATAAAAAAAAGATTAATTTCTCTTGGCTTTACTTGAGGTTTAAAGTTATATGATTTTTTTTTAAATAATTCTAAAGTTTTATTAACTGAATATTGACATTCTTGAAAAGATAACTCACTTTTAATAATTGGAGAGAAAATCTTTTTTAAACTTTTATCATTTGGATCCAAAATCAATAATCCATATTTGCCAAAAAACTCGTTAACTAAAATTCTTGTGGCACTAGCAAGATTTCCTGAAGATAAATAACTATTTTTTATAATTGATTTAAGTTTTATGGTATTTGAGTTTTTTGACAATTGATCATTAAACATTTTAAATATATTTTCTAAGCCTTTATTTGAAATATCACCTACAGGTCCTGAAGTTCTTTTATTCCAATTAAATTTCTTCCCTTTATAACTAAAACTTGAAATTTCATCAAAATCATGATCCTCTGTAGCCATCCAAAAAAAGGGAACAAAATTGTATTTGGGATGTGCTTTTGAAAGTTTTTTTGACAAACTAATGGCGGTCAATATTTTGTATATAAAATAAATAGGTCCAGTCATCAATGAAAGTTGATGACCAGTAGTTATTGTAAAAGTATTTCTATTTTTTATAGAAAATAAATTCTTTTTTACTTTGGGAGATAATACTTTTATATTTTGATATTGTTTTATTAAAACTTTATGTAATATTTCCCTTTTAGCACTAGAAAAATTTAATTCTTTTTCTTTAAGTTGTTTAAAAAAATTATCAATATTGGGTTTTCTATTATAAAATTTTTTTAGATCTCTTGCTCCATCAATGTAATCAGATATTAATCGATTAGAAAAGCCTGTAGTCCTATGTTTAATTTTTTTTGATTGCATTTAATTAGCTCTAAATGGTATAGCAAACAAGTCGTAATCAGAAGCTTCCGTAATTATTAATTCAACAAATTCACCTTTTTTTAAGTAAAACTTAGAGGCGTCTACCAAAACTTCATTGTCAACATCTGGGGAATCCATCTCAGTTCTTCCTACAAAATATTTACCCTCTTTTCTATCAATTATACATTTAAATATTCTGCCAACTAACTTTTGGTTTAATTTGTGAGAGATATTACGTTGAGTTTGCATTATTTCAGATAATCTGTTATTTTTTATTTTTTCTGGGACATCATCAGTTAATTTATAGGCGCTAGTGTTTTCTTCATGACTATATTTAAAGCAACCTAGGCGTTCAAATTTCATTTTTTTTATCCAATTTAAAAGTAATTTAAAATCATTTTCAGTCTCTCCAGGATAACCAACTATAAATGTGGTTCTGATAGAAATATCAGGAATAATTTCTCTAAATTTATTAATTAATTCTGTTGTTTTTTCATAATTAGTTCCCCTTTTCATTGATTTTAAAATATTGTCAGAAATATGTTGTAAGGGAATATCTAAATAATTACAAATCTTCGGTTCATTTTTCATTAAAGTTAAAACTTCAAAAGGAAAACCTGTGGGAAATGCGTAATGTAACCTAATCCATTCAATTCCTTTGATTTTCACTAACTCTTTTAATAATGATGCTAGATTTCTTTTTTTATATAAATCTAAACCATAGTATGTTAAATCTTGGGCAATTAAAATTAATTCCTTTACTCCATTTTCAGCAAGCTTAGTTGCTTCTAAAACCAAGTTTTCAATAGGAGTGGATTTATGAACACCTCTCATTAAGGGTATTGCACAAAATGAACAAGGTCTGTCACATCCCTCCGAAATTTTTAAATAGGAGTAGTTAAGTGGAGTAGTTTTAATTCTTTCGCCAATAAGTTCGTGTTTATAATCTGCACCCAAAACTTTAAGTAATGATGGCAATTCAGATGTACCAAAATATTGATCTACTTCAGGAATTTCTGATCTTAAATCTTCTTTATATCTTTCACTTAAACAACCTGTTACGAATAATTTATCTATTTCACCTAATTCTTTTAGCCTGGTGTTTTTCAAGATTGTGTTAATTGATTCTTCTTTAGCATTATTGATAAAACCACAGGTGTTAATTACAACAATATTTCCTTTTTTTTGGTGCACCACATTTTTTTTATTAGCCTTTAATTGACCCATTAAAACTTCTGAATCATATGTGTTTTTAGAACAACCAAGAGTTATTACATTAATAGTATTTTTCAATGTACTTTTTGTTCTCATAAAAAACTTAATTATTTCTTTTAAAGAAAGAGTCAACAAAGAGCTTGGGGTCAAATACCTGAAGATCTTCAATTGATTCTCCAACTCCAATAAATTTAACAGGTATTTGAAATTGGTCTGAAATACCCATTACTACTCCACCCTTTGCAGTTCCATCAAGCTTAGTTACAATCAAAGAATTTACCTCTGTTGCTTGTGTAAATTGTTTAGCCTGCTCAAATGCATTTTGCCCTGTTGAACCATCTAAAACGAGAATAACTTCGTGAGGAGCATTAGGAATTACATTGTTCATGACTTTCTTCACTTTAGTAAGTTCATTCATTAAATTGATTTTATTATGAAGCCTACCAGCAGTATCTATTAGGATTACATCTGATTTTTTACTTAATCCAGACTCTAAAGTATCATGTGCAACTGAGGCAGGATCACTTCCCATCTTTTGCTTTATTAATTCAACATTTGCTCTATCTGCCCATATTTGAAGTTGATCGATAGCTCCTGCCCTAAAGGTATCTGAGGCACCGAGCAAAACCTTTTTACCTATATCAGAGTATTTGTATGCTAATTTTCCAATTGTAGTGGTCTTTCCAACTCCATTTACTCCTACAATCATAATAACATAAGGAGAAAAACTTTTAGTATTTAAAAAATCAAATCTTTTATTCAAAGAAGAATCAGTTAAAATATTCAAAATTTCTTCTTTTAAAATAATATCTAGTTCAGAAGTGTTTATATATTTATCCTTTAAAACTCTTTTTTCAATTGAGTCAATAATCTTAATGGTAGTTTGTACTCCAACATCAGAGGAAATTAATATTTCTTCAAGATCATCAAGAACTTCAATATCAACTTTAGATTTTCCAACTAAAATATTTCCAAGCTTAGACAAAAAAGATTTATTGGTTTTTTTTAGACCTTTGTCTAAACTTTCTTTTTTTTTAGGTGAAAAAAACGATTTAAATAAACCCATTTTATGATATAAATAAAAAAGCTAGTGTAAATGTAGTTTATCTTTTTTAAATAAAATAAATTATTGATTATTCAACCAATCATTTACTTGATCAGGAGAGATTATGGCTTCTGAAAAAGAATAATGGTTTGAGTTATTTTTTTTCAACATCTTAATTACTTTTGTTAAACGCTTTGACCCAGTTTGTAAAGAAGCTACTGATTTTTTTGCCATAATTATTTAATTTCTTTATGAATTGTCATTTTTTTTAGAATAGGATTAAACTTTTTAAGCTCTATTCTATCTGGACTATTTTTTTTATTTTTGGTAGATATGTACCGTGAAGTACCTGCTTTGCCTGAGTCTTTATGCTCAGTACATTCTAAAATAACTTGAATTCTATTACCTTTTTTAGCCATAATATTTTTATAATAAGCCTTGTTTTTTAGCTTCTTTTAAAACAGATAAAACTCCGTTTTTATTAATCGTTTTAAGTGCTCTAGTAGATAATTTCAAATTAATCCACTTGCCTTCTTCAGGAATAAAAAACTTCTTTTTTATTAAATTAACTTCAAATCGACGCTTAGTTTTATTTATAGCTTTAGAAACATTGTTTCCAAACATAGCCCTTTTACCAGATATCTGACATGTACGTGACATTACTTAAAATTGAAAGTTGTTTATTAAAAATGCAAATTTAATTTTTTTTAACTAGATTCAAAATTAGAAAAAGAATATTTTTAAAAATTAGTTTATAATTCTCAATTTAAGTTAACAATTTTAACAATATTTCAAAGGATTTATTCACTGCCCTTTCAATAATTCTGGTCCTATGATTACCAAAATTAAATTCCTCTACAAAAGTATTATCTGAACTTGAAACTGCAATAAAAACCTTACCAATTGGTTGATTGTTATTACCTTTTTTAGGTCCCGCATTACCCGTTACAGCTAGCGAAAAGTCAGAATTAAATTTTTTCCTAGCCCCGATTGCCATTGCAATAGCAACTTCTTTACTGACATCTGAAAATTTATTAATCTCTTTTTTTGAAATATTCAATAATGATTCTTTTATCTTATTATTGTATGGTATTATACCTCCTTTAAAATATGAAGAGGCCCCTGAAACATTAACAATCCTTGAGGCAATTTTACCTCCTGTACAACTTTCAGCTAAAGACAATGATTTACTAGAATTTTTAAATAAATCAAGAATTTTTTTTTCAATTGATGTTTCATCTTCTATTCCAACAATAATATCTCCCAAAATGGTATACAAATTTTTAATTCTATAATTAATTTTTTCATTAATTTCTTTTTCATTTTGACCTTTCGAAGAAAGTCTTAGTCTAACTCGCCCAAGATTGGGGAGATAGGCAAGCTTAATACTCTTTGGTAAACTATTTTCCCATGATTCAATCCTTTCAGCAATTGCACTTTCACCTAAACCATATGTCAAAATAGTTTTATGAACAATAGTTTCTCTTGAAAATTCAGATTTTAAAAATGGTATGATTTCATTTTTAAAAATTTCTTTCATTTCAAAAGGAACACCTGGTAAAGAGATAAAATACACATCATCCCTTTTAAAACACATACCAGATGCAGTACCATATTTATTTTTGAAAATTTTTGCCTTTGAGGGTAATAATGATTGTGCTCTATTTTTCTCATTAATCGGAGTAGAAACATATTTTAAAAATATATCTTCGATATGAGATAAAACTTCTTTATTTTGAATTAAAATATCATTAAAATATTTACATAATGTATGTTTTGTTAAATCATCTTTAGTTGGACCTAAACCCCCAGTTATTAATACTAAGTTTGATCTTTTCTTTGCAAGATTTAAAGATTCAATTATTTTTTTACTATTATCAGAAATTGTAGTTATTTGTCCAACTTCAATTCCAATTTTATTTAATTCTTTTGCAATGAATACAGAATTAGTATTAGTTATTTGTCCAATTAAAATTTCATCACCTATACTTATTATTTCAGATATCATTTATTTAACAGTAGTTGAAAAAATTTTCTCATTATTAATAAAACCTTCCAATTTATCATTTATTTTAATTGATCCCACTCCAGAAGGAGTTCCAGTGAAAATAATATCCCCTATTTTGAGAGTAAAAATCTTTGAAATCTCTTCAATAAGGTGATCAATATTCCATATCATTTGATTGGTGTTGCCTTTTTGAACAACAATATCATTTTTCTTTAACTTAAAAGTTAATTCATTTATATTAAAAAAATGGCTTTTTAGAACCCATTTACCAATTACTGCCGAGAAATCAAATGCTTTGGCTTTCTCCCAAGGCAACCCTTTTGATTTCAATTTTTGCTGCAAATCTCTGGCAGTAAAATCAATTCCCAAGCTAATTTCATCATAATATTTATGAGCAAATTTTTTATCAATATTTTTACCTATTTTTTTTATTTTAACTAAAATCTCAACTTCATGTTCAATATTTTGTGAAAATCTTGGTAAAAAAAATGGTTGGTCGTTTTTTAAAATTGATGTATCTGGTTTCAAAAATAAAATTGGCGATTTAGGTTTGGTATTTTTTAATTCTTTAATATGTTCGTCGTAATTTCTACCCACACAGATTATCTTCATTTAAATACTTTAAATTATTTATTATTAAGCTTTGATAATCGGATTGATGATAATACTTTTTTTGTGTAAAGAGGAAAATCTGCATTTAAAAGCCAGCCAAAATAACCGGGTTCTTTTTCTAGTATTTCTTCGACTGTCTTATTTTTGTGTTTACCAAATGAAAAACAAACCTGTTTATTTTCATTGTAAATTAAAAATCCAGCAACGTCAACACAATTTTTCCTTGAAGAAAAATCACTTAAATCATTAACATTATTAGGTAAATCATCATATTTATTAATTTGTGCTATTAAGACTTCAAATGTTGCTTGGGAGTCAGCCATTGCCGAATGAGCGTCAACTAATTCTTTTTTACAATAAAATTTTAAAGCTGCACCTAAAGTTCTTTTTTCCATTTTATGAAATATTGTTTGAATGTCAATTGTCTTAAATTTTTTGAAATCAAAATTGATATTAGCTCTCATAAATTCCTCAGCTAATAAAGGAATATCAAATCTATCAGAATTAAATCCGGCAAGATCAGAATTTTTAATAAATTCAAAAATTTCAGATGAAATTTCTTTAAATGTTGGGGATTGAGATACTTTATCATTTGTTATGCCATGAATTTTAGATGCTTCATCAGGAATATTAATTGTCGGATTTACTAGCCATGACTTACTTACCTTTTTCAAATCAGGAAAAATTTTTAAAATTGCAATTTCTACTATTCTATCACAAACAATATTAACTCCTGTAGTTTCGAGATCAAAAAAGCATAATGGACGATTTAAAATTAAGTTACTCATGTTTAAAATTCATATGAATTATCCCAATTCTCAAGAAATGTTGCCACTTCCCTGATAAAATTGCCGCCTAATGCTCCATTAATAACTCTGTGATCATAACTATGGGCTAAAATCATTTTTTTTCTTATTCCAATATAGTCTCCTTCAGATGTTTCTATTACTGAAGGGACTTTTCGAATAACACCCAAAGCAATAATGCCCAACTGTGGCTGATTAATTATTGGAGTTCCAGTCAAAGAACCAAAATTACCAATATTAGTAACAGTAAAAGTACCCTCTAAAATTTCATCAGAAGTCAATTGTTGTTTTCTTGCTCTTAATGAAAGATCATTAACTGATTTTGCTAATCCAATTAAATTTAAATGATTTGCATTTGAAATAACCGGAACAATTAAATCACCATTCTCCAAAGCTGTAGCCATACCAATATTTATATTCTTTTTTTGAATAATTTTTTCACCATCAAAAGTACTATTTAGAAGTGGAAACTTTTTAAGGGCATTAACTACCGCAAGAATAAAAATAGGAGTATATGTTAATTTTTCATTTTCTTTTTTTTCAAAATCTATTTTTACACGGTCTCTCCATTCACACAATTTAGTGACATCTGCCTCAAAAAAAGTTTGAACATGAGCTGAGGTTTGCTTTGAAAAAACCATGTTTTGAGCAATAATTTTTCCCATCCTAGATAATTCAATAATTTGATCATTATTTTGATTGAAAACTTTATTTCGATTTACGTTTTTATGCTCTTTATTTTTTTCTATGTAACTAAGTATGTCATCCTTAGTTACTCTTTTTGAGGATCCAGTTCCAGTTATTAGATCTAATTCTTTAGATGAAATTCCTTCTTTTTTGGCAATACTTTTAACTAATGGAGAATAATATTTATTTTTGTCACCTATTTGAGTTTCTTTAGATTGAATTTTACCATCGTCATATGTCTTAAAATCAATTATTTCTTCAATTTCTTTTTCTATTATTTCTGAGTTTTCATGAACATTAATTTCAATTACTTTATCTTCTGAATTGTCATCATCTTCTTGCAAATTTTCAAAATTTTCAGCTTCAATTATAGCGATAACCTGTCCAACTTTAATTATATCATTTTTTTTAAATTTTTTTTCAATTAAAATGCCCTTTACTTCAGATGGTACATCAGAGTCAACTTTATCAGTTGCTATTTCAACTACTGAATCATCAATTTCAACAGAATCTCCAATTTCTTTTAACCAATTAGTTAGTGTAGCTTCAGCAACACTCTCTCCCATTTTTGGTAATTTTAATTTATATTTCCCCATTAAACTTGATAAATCAATATTTGGATTACAAATGTATCAAAATTAGACTAAAATATATACCATATCTATTTTGATAATAATTAAATAATTATTTGTTCATTTTTTTATAAATCACTAGATAATCCATCATATGGAACTCTTTTGGCAATACTTCTTGCAAGGGTAATTTCATCTGTATATTCTAATTCGTCTCCTACTGAAATACCTCTTGCTATTGTTGAAAACTTAATTTTATACTTCATTAGTTGTTTATGAATATAAAAAACGGTAGTGTCTCCCTCCATCGTTGAACTAAGAGCAAATATCACCTCATTCACTGAACTATTTTTTACTTTGTCTACAAGTGTTTCGATTGTTAAATCGTCAGGACCTATCCCCTCAATAGGTGAAATAATTCCATTTAGAACATGATATATACCATTGTATTGGTTTGTATTTTCAATAGCCATTACATCACGAATATCCTCTACTATACATATTTGAGAATTATCTCTTTTAGGATTCAAACAAATTTCACAAATTACCTTATCGGATAAATTATGACATTTTTCACAAAAAGAAATTTTTTCTCTAAAATCATCTAATGAACTTAATAATGATTTTGAGACCTCCTTAGGTTGTCTTAATAAATGTAAAACTAATCTCAATGCTGTCCTTTTTCCAATGCCTGGAAGTTGAGACATTTCATAAACAGCATTTTGAAGTAATTTTGAAGAAAAATCCATTTTGCAAATTAATAAAATTATACATGATATTGGTTTTGTATATTTAACTTTTATTATAAAATGACATCTATAAATATTTTAATATCAATAATACTTTATTTTTCAATTTTACTTATAATTTCATTTCTAACTAAAGGAGATGGAAATAGTTCATTTTTTAATGCTAATAAAAAATCACCATGGTATATAGTTGCATTTGGAATGATTGGAGCCTCTCTATCAGGTGTAACTTTCATCTCTGTTCCCGGATGGGTTGAAGCCTCAAAGTTTAGTTATTTACAAATGGTTTTTGGATATACATTGGGATATTTTATGATAGCAACAATTTTATTACCAATTTACTATAAAATGAATCTTACCTCAATTTATACTTACCTAGATTCGAGACTAGGTTCTCAAAGCTATATTACTGGAGCTAGTTTTTTTTTATTATCAAGAATAATTGGAGCAAGTTTTAGACTTTATTTAGTAGCAAATGTTTTACAGTTGTTAGTATTTAATTCAATGGGAGTTCCTTTTTGGCTAACAGTAACAATAACAATAATTTTAATCTGGGTTTATACATTTAGATCTGGAATAAAAACAATTGTTTGGACTGATACTATTCAAACATTTTTAATGATTTTAGCAGTAATTTTATGCTTAATTAAGCTTACCAGCTTGATAGAAATTAGCTCTTCTAGTTTCATAAATCAAATAGTTAATAGCCCAAAATCTCAAATTTTCTTTTTTGAAGATTTTAAAAATTCAAATTACTTTTGGAAACAATTTTTTTCTGGAGTCTTTATTGCAATAGCAATGACTGGCTTGGATCAAGATATGATGCAAAAAAATTTAACTTGTAAATCCTTAAAAGATGCCCAAAAAAATATGTTTTGGTTTACTTTGGTTTTGGTTTTTGTCAATATATTATTTTTAGTTTTAGGATTTATTCTTACTGAATTTGCAGAAATGAATAATATCAATGCTCAAAAAGATGATCTCTTTCCAACTATAGCCAATTTACCATTAATGGGGTTTATAGTTTCAGCTGTTTTTATTCTAGGTCTAGTTGCAGCAGCATATAGCAGTGCTGATAGTGCTTTAACTTCAATGACAACCTCAGTTTGTATTGATTTAATTAAAATTGAAAAAATAAAATCTAAAGAAAAACGTGAAAATATTAGGAAAAAAATTCATCTTTTAATATCGCTAATTCTAATTTTAGTAATATTAATTTTTAAATATGTGATTGCTAATGAAAGTGTGATTTCAAAATTATTTTTATTTGCAGGATACACATATGGACCACTTTTGGGATTATTTTCTTTTGGTCTTTTTACTAATTTTAAAATTCATGATAAATATGTAGGACTCATATGTATAATTTCTCCATTTATTGGTTATTATTTAACCGAATTTTTGAAAAATAACTTTGAATTTGATTTAGGTTTTATGATATTAGTTTTAAATGGATTTTTAACATTTATTGGTTTATTACTTTTGAAGAAAAAATAGTAAAATAACTTACCAAATTAAACTAATGCCCCCCCAAGTAAATCCACTTCCAAAAGCTGCCAAAATAATTTTTGAATCTTTCTTTACTTTACCTTCTTCCCATGCCTCTGTTAGTGCAATTGGTATTGAAGCAGCAGTTGTATTTCCGTATCTCATGATATTATTAAATACTTGATTATCATTTAGATTAAATTTTTTTTGTATGAATTGTGAAATTCTAAGATTAGCTTGATGTGGTATTAAAAGATCTAAATCGTTTACACTCCATTTATTTTGATCAAGTGCCTCCTGAATTACTTCGGAAAAACGTAAAATTGCATTTTTAAAAACTGTTTGACCATTCATATTTGGATAGTAAGTGGTGTCATCTGGATTGTTTTCTTCTAAAATTTCAGGAACCCAACGATTTGTACTTGGCCCTCTTAATGAAAGCTCAAGAGCATGCTGACCGTCAGAGTAAATCGAAAATGATTGAATCCCTCTTTTTAAATCAATTTCCCTTGTTAATACAGCAGCTCCTGCCCCATCTCCAAAAATCACAGAAACGTTTCTTCCCCTTGTAGTCATATCAAGACCACCTGAGTGATTTTCAGATCCAACTACCAATATGTTTTTATACTTACCTGATTTAATAAATTGATCAGCCGTTGAAAGGGCATAAATAAAGCCACTGCATTGATTTCTGATGTCCATTGCTGGACAATTTTCAATTTTTAAAAAATTTTGTAATAATACTCCTGAACCAGGAAAATAATAATCAGGACTTAGAGTTGCAAATAAAATTAAATCTATATCATTAGGTTTTATTTTTGCACGTTGTAATGCAATTTTAGAAGCTTTAAAAGCCATTACTGCTGTAGTATCGTCATCATTTTTAACTATATGCCTTCGCGTCTCAATTCCAGTTCTCTCTATAATCCATTCATCTGAAGTATCCATTATTTCAGACAAGTCATAGTTTGTAACAACCTTTTTTGGTAAATATTTACCTAATCCAATAATTTTTGAATTGAACATATTTTTGGAATGCTTATACCACAAAGTAAGAAATGAAAATTAATAATGGTAACAATTTAGTGATAAAAAAAAAATTGTTGCCACTCTAAAAGGATTTTCATAGCAAATTATTCCCAAAACAAATACGTTTTATTAACAGAGTGGCAACTTTTTATCAAAAAACCTAATTGCAATTCAAATATATAAAATGTTTAACTTATTTCAAAATAAATTAAACAAAAATTATTTTTATGTCATCATGTCATGAAAAAAAAAATGGTATTATTTTAGCGAAGTACTTATAAATAAATAATATTATTATGTCAAAAGGTAAAATAAATGTATCAGTTGAAAATATTTTTCCACTAATAAAAAAATTTCTATACAGTGATCATGAAATTTTTCTTCGTGAATTAATCTCTAATGCTACAGATGCTACTTTAAAACTTAAACACTTAAGTAATATTGGAGAGATAAAAGGGGAAACAGGTGAAATAAATATAGAGGTTAAAATAGAAAAAAGTAAAAAAACTATTCATATAATTGATAGTGGTATTGGGATGACATCTGAAGAGGTAGAAAAATATATAAATGAAGTCGCTTTTTCAGGAGCAGAGGAATTTTTGGAAAAATATAAAGATTCAGCTTCTGAAACAGGAATCATTGGACACTTTGGTTTAGGGTTTTACTCTGCTTTTATGGTCGCTAAAAAAGTGGAGATTATTTCAAAATCTCACAAAAAGTCTCCTGCTTGCCACTGGATTTGTGACGGATCTCCTAATTACACATTGGAAAAACACAATAAAAAAAATCGTGGAACTGAAATAATACTTCATATTGATAAAGATTCTAAAGAATTTCTTGAAGAGTCAAAAATTTCTGAATTACTAAACAAGTATAATAAATTTATGCCAGTACCTATTAAATTTGGTACTAAAGAGGAAACTTTACCTCTTCCTAAAGGAGCTAAAAAAGATGAAAAGCCCAAAACTAAAACTGTAGATAATATTATCAATAATTCAAATCCTGCTTGGACTCTTCAACCAAAAGAATTAGACGAAAAAAAATATAACGAATTTTACAGAGAGCTATATCCAAGTCAATTTGAAGAGCCTCTTTTTAATATACATTTAAATGTTGACTATCCATTTAATTTAACTGGAATACTTTATTTCCCTAGACTAAATAATGATTTAAATCTTCAAAAAGATAAAATACAACTTTATCAAAATCAAGTCTTCGTCACTGATAATGTTGAAGGAATAGTCCCTGAGTTTTTAACTCTTTTAAGAGGAGTAATTGATTCTCCTGACATCCCTTTAAATGTATCTAGAAGTTATCTTCAAGCTGATGGTGCGGTAAAAAAAATAAGTAATTACATAACCAGAAAAGTTGCTGATAAATTATTAAGTCTTTTTAAAAAGGATAGAAAAGCATATGAAGAAAAATGGAATGATATTAAAGTTGTTATTGAGTACGGTATGTTATCTGAAGAAAAGTTTTTTGAAAAATCTGAAAAATTTGCTCTTTATCCAACTGTTGATAAAGAATTTTTGACTTTTGATGAGCTACAAAACAAAATTAAAGACAATCAAACTGATAAAGATAATAAGCTTATTGTTTTGTATTCATCAAATGTTGATGAGCAAGATAGTTATATTAAGGCAGCTAAAGAAAAAGGATATACTATTTTACTTCTTGATTCACCAATAGTTCCTCATTTAATTCAAAAATTAGAGACAAGCAAAACTGATGTTTCATTTGTTAGAGTTGATGGTGATTCAATTGAAAATTTAATTAAAAAAGATGAAAACACTGTATCAAAACTTTCAGAAAAGGAAAAAGACAAATTAAAACCTTTTATTGAAGGACTTGTTCCTAAAGAGAAATATACTGTTAAACTTGAAGATATGGACAGTAAACAACTTCCATTTATTCTTACTCAGCCTGAATTTATGAGAAGGATGAAAGAAATGCAACAAACTGGTGGGGGTGGTGGAATGTATGGTAATTTTCCTGAAATGTATACCTTATCTGTAAATACAAATCATGAATTAATTAGTCAAATACTTAAGACTAAAACTGAGAAAAAAAGAAATCATTTAATTCTTCAAGCTCTTGATTTAGCTCGACTATCTCAAAACCTATTAAAAGGTGACGAATTAACTAAGTTTATTCAAAGGAGTGTTGATTTGATTAAGTAATTATTTACATAAATAAATTTGAAAGAGCTTTCACCGTCATCATCCTCACCATGGGCACCAGCTTTACCAGATCTAAAAATTAAATATTTCGCTAATTTTATTTCTAAAAAAGACTCTGAAAGATATTTTAATAACTTTATCAATTACATACCTTGGGAACAAGACTCGATAAGAGTTTATGGTAAAATATATGATCAACCTAGATTAACTTCTCTTCATGGGATAAATCAAAAGTCTTATTCTTATTCAGGTATAACAATGTATCCCAAAAAAATGACAAGTGAATTAATTGAAATTAAAAATAAAATAAAAAATGTTTGTAACACAAACTTTACTTCAGTTCTTTTAAATTTATATCGAGACGGTAAAGACAGTAATGGATGGCACGCCGATGATGAAGAAGAGCTTGGTACGAATCCAGTAATTGCATCAGTTTCTTTTGGAGAGGAAAGGTTCTTTCAACTTAAACACAAAACAAAAAAAATTGAAACTATGAAGTTTAAACTCGCAAGTGGGAGCCTACTTTTAATGGAAGAATCAACACAACATAATTGGTATCACAAAATTGCGAAAACCTCAAAAAAAATAAGTCCAAGAATTAATTTGACTTACAGGAAAATTTATATTTAAACATTTGTATATTATACTGGTCTATATATATATAGACCAAACATGAATAATTTTTTTTTTATACTTTCTTTTATTTTTATTTTAGTTTGTCAAAATAGTTACAACCAAGAAAAAAAAATATTCGCTTCTTTTACTAACGAAACCATCATATTAGATGGTTTGGATAAAGAAAATGCATGGAGTAATGCAAAGAAAATTTCCAGTTTATTTAATGGTATTGTTCCAATACCTGAAAATAAAGGTTCTCAAAAAAATGAAATTAAAATTATTTACAACGATAAATTTTTATATGTTTTTGCGAAAGCATACACAACTGCAGATATAGTTGGAGAACCGTCATTAAAGCGAGATGCAAAAACTAGAGGAGCTGACGCTATCCTTGTAATGTTTGATACATATAGCGATGCCACAAATGCTTTTTGGTTTGAGTCAACTTCATCTGGAGTAAAAAAAGATGCTTTAATTTCTAATGGAGGGCAGAGCTCTGGAAATGATGTAGATTTTACATGGGATATTAGGTTTGATGTAAAAACAGTTAAACACGAGGGATATTACAGTGTTGAATTTAAAATACCTTTTAGCTCATTAAAATTTCCTGAAGGATCAACTAGATGGAAAGTTAATTTTTTTAGAGCAGATAATGTATATTCTGAATTCAATTCATGGACTCACATTCCTAAAGGTCAAAATGGGCTTAATATTTCTTTTTTTGGTGATTTAATATTTGATAAGCCTTTGGGGAGCTCGAAAAGCCCGATTATAATGATCCCCTACACTAACGGGATTATTTCAAAAGACTATGAAAATAAAAGTTCTTTTAGTAATTTTTCATTTGGTGGAGATGCTAAAATATCTATTGGAAACGGAATGAATCTTGATCTTACCCTTAATCCTGATTTTTCGCAAGTTGAAGTTGATGATCAAATAGTAAATCTCACTAGATTTGAAATTAATTTACCTGAGAAAAGACAATTTTTCATTCAAAACAGTGATTTATTTGCAAGTATCGGAGATTCTAGGGATTCAAGAACTTTTTTTTCAAGAAGAATTGGTGTTGCGAAAGACAAAGATGGTAATACCATTGAAAATAGAATAATTGCTGGAGCTAGACTAAGTGGTAAAATTACAGATAATCTAAGGCTTGGTTTTTTAAATATGCAAACTGAGGAAGATAATTCTAATAATATAAGTGCTAATAACAATATGGTTTTTGCACTCCAACAAAGAGTATTTTCAAAATCCAATATAAATTTATTTTTCATTAACAGAGAAAAAACAGGTAATTCTAATTTAGTTAATGATCAAGAAAAATTCAACAGAGTATTTGGTGTTGATTATAACTTGAGATCAAAAAATTCAAAATGGTCTGGATCACTATTTTATCATAATTCAATAAATGAAAACAAAAAAGATGATTCATATTCAACGGGAATAAATCTTTTATATAATAGTAAAAATCATGGGGTTTATTCAAAAATCATTAGCGTCGGTGAAGGATTTGAATCTGATCTAGGATTTATTAGAAGAAAAGGGATTTTCAAACAATATATAAGATATGAAAGAAGATTTTGGATTGAAACTGATAAGATTTCAAATATTAGTATTACTCCTTCATATAGATACATCACTAAACCAAATCAAAATTCACTGATTACAGATAGAGATTTCTCTGCTAGTTTTGAAATAGATTTTAAAAACTTATCTAATTTTAGTATTGATTTTGGTTATCCCTACACATACCTTGATAGTGAATTTAACGTAACTCGAAGAGATGGAGCCGTTCCAATTCCAATTGGAGGGTATAATTATCCCAATCTTGAAATTTCATTCAGAAATAGCTTTTTTAATGAATTCACCTATTTTCTTGAATTTGGTGGAGGTCAATTTTTTAATGGAACAAAAAAATCTATTCAAGCTAGAATAGGATATCGGATTGAACCAATAGTTCAAACAAGTTTAAATATTAGCTATGATAAAATTGAATTGCCAAAACCGTATGATACTGCTGACCTATGGCTGATAGGTCCGAAAATAAATTTTACTTTTAGCAAAAAACTTTTTTGGTCAAATTACATTCAATACTCTAATATTGGAGAATCTGTAGGGATTAATTCAAGACTACAGTGGAGATTTGCACCTTTATCAGATTTTTATCTAGTTTATAATGATAATTACTTTGCTTCAAATATTTTTGCCCCAAAATTAAGAAGTCTTACCTTTAAACTCAGTTATTGGTTCAATATTTAAAAATGTTAGTAAACTATTAAAAATATAAATGTTAAACTGGTCAAGATAAAGCCAAAGATGAAAAAATATTTTTTTCTACTTCCATTAATTTTTATTTCCCTTTGCCATAATATTTATACCCAAGAAGTAAACCAAATCCAAGCTACATATACTAAGGAAGAGATTATTTTAGACGGAATGGACAACGAGTTATCATGGAGTAAAACTCAAGTTATAAATGATGATTTTTATCAAATAATTCCAGTTCCTGAAAACAAAGGTTCTCAAAAAAATGAGATAAATATTATTTATGATGATAAGTTTTTATACATTTTTGCTAAAGCTTCAACAAAAGACGGAAAGGCAAGTGTTCCATCATTGGAAAGAGATTATCAAGTTCAAGGTACAGATGCAATATTTTTTTTATTAGACACCTACAGTGATTCATCCAATGCATTTTGGTTTGAGGCTAATTCAGTTGGAGTCAAAAAAGACGCTTTAGTCTCGAATGGTGGACTAAGATTTGAATCTGATATAGATTTCTCTTGGGATATTAAATATGAGGTTGAAACTTTTATTAGCGAAGAATTCTATAATATAGAATTTAAAATACCTTTTAGCTCATTAAAATTCCCTGAAGGATCTACAAAATGGAAGATTCAAATTTATAGAGCTGATAGCGCTAATTCCGAATTTAGCTCATGGACCAAAGTTCCAAAAGGACAAAATTTTTCTGATTTATCTTTTTTAGGTGATTTAATATTTGATAAGCCCCTAGGAAGTTCAAAAAGTCCGATCATACTAATTCCCTATACTAACGGAATTGTTTCAAAAGATTATGAAAATAAAAGTTCTTTTAGTGATTTTTCATTTGGTGGAGATGCTAAAATATCTATTGGAAACGGAATGAATCTTGATCTTACCCTTAATCCTGATTTTTCTCAAGTTGAAGTTGATGATCAAATAGTAAATCTCACTAGATTTGAAATTAATTTGCCAGAAAAAAGACAATTTTTTATTCAAAACAGTGATTTATTTGCAAGTTTAGGAGATTCAAGGGATTCAAGAACTTTTTTTTCAAGAAGAATTGGTGTTGCGAAAGACAATGATGGTAATACCATTGAAAATAGAATAATTGCTGGTTTAAGGCTGAGTGGAAAAATTACAGATAATCTAAGACTTGGTTTTTTAAATATGCAAACTGAGGAAGATAATTCTAATAATATAAGTGCTAATAACAATATGGTTTTTGCACTCCAACAAAGAGTGTTTTCAAAATCCAATATAAATTTATTTTTCATTAACAGAGAAAAAACAGGGAATTCTAATTTAGTTAATGATCAAGAAAAATTCAACAGAGTCTTTGGTGTTGATTATAACTTGAGATCAAAAAATTCAAAATGGACTGGATCATTATTTTATCATAATTCAATAAATGAAAATAAAAAAGATGATTCATATTCAACGGGAATAAATCTTTTATATAATAGTAAAAATCATGGGGTTTATTCAAAAATCGTTAGTGTAGGTGAAGGATTTGAGTCTGACCTAGGTTTTATAAGAAGAAGCGGTATTCTAAAACAATTCTTAAGATATGAAAGAAGATTTTGGATTGAAACTGAGAAAATAACAAACATTAGTATATCTCAAAATTTCAGATATATTACTAAACCAAATCAAAATTCACTGATTACAGATAGAGGCTATTCAGCTGGATTTGAAATTGAATTCCAAAGCTTGTCGAATTTTAGTATCGATTTTAGGTATCCCTATACATACCTTGATAGTGAATTTAATGTTACTCGAAGAGATGGAGCCGTTCCAATTCCAATTGGAGGGTATAACTACCCCAATCTTGAAATCTCGTTCAGAAACAGCTTTTTTAGCAAGTTTAGTTATTTTGTGGAAATTGGTGGAGGTCAATTTTTTAATGGGACTAAAAAATCTATTAAGGCGAGAATAGGATATCGGATTGAACCAATAGTTCAAACAAGTTTAAATATTAGCTATGATAAAATTGAATTGCCAAAACCATATGATAATGCTGGATTATGGCTTGTAGGTCCTAAAATAAATTTCACTTTTAGCAAAAAACTTTTTTGGTCAAACTACATACAATACTCTAATATTGGAGAATCACTAGGGATTAATTCAAGGCTTCAATGGAGATTTGCACCTCTATCAGATTTTTATTTAGTTTTCAATGACAATTACTTTGCTTCAGATATTTTTGCTCCCAAATTAAGAAGTCTTACCTTTAAACTCAGCTATTGGTTCAATATATAAGGATGTTTAAGTACTTAATAATATTATTTTTATTTCTTAATATAAATAAAATAATTGGGCAAGATTTAAAAGAAGCTTATGCTTCTTTTACAGACGAAGAAATGTTTTTAGATGGGGTAGATAATGAGAAAATATGGGAAAAAGCAAAAATAATCACTGATTTTAACGAATTTTTTCCAGTATACTCAGATAAATCCTCTCAAAAAACTGAAATCAAAATGGTTTATGATAAAAACTACATTTATATTTTAGCCAAATGTTTCGTTAAAGAACAAAAAATTAATGTTCCCTCCTTAGAAAGAGATAATCAACAAAGAGGTAATGAAGGGATTGCTGTAATTTTTGATACTTATAAAGATGGGAATAATTCATTTTGGTTTGAATCTGACCATACTGGAGTTAAAAAAGACGGATTAGTATCAAATGGTGGTCAAGATTTTCCTACAGATCTTGATTTTACATGGGATATTTTTTGGGAGGTTCAAACCTCAATAAATAAAAATTTCTACCTAATTGAATTTAAAATACCATTTAATTCTCTCAAATTTCCTGAAAATATTGAGCAATGGAATGTTCAATTTATAAGAGTTGATAGTCAAGAAAAAACATTTAATACATGGAGTCAAGTTTCTAAAGGCTTCACCCCATTTGACCTTGCATTCTTTGGTTCACTTAAATTCAATAAGCGTTTAGAAAAGTCAAAATCTCCATTAGTTTTAATACCCTATACAAATGGACAAATATCGAGAGATTATGAAAATAAAATTAATTCTAGTGATTTTTCATTTGGTGGAGACGCCAAAATTTCAGTTGGAAATGGCATGAATTTAGACTTAACTCTAAATCCTGATTTTTCTCAAGTAGAAATTGACGACCAAATAATAAATCTAACTAGATTCGAAGTTAATCTACCTGAAAAACGACAATTTTTTATACAAAACAGTGACTTGTTTGCCAACTTTGGTGATTCAAGAGACTCTCGAGCTTTTTTTTCTAGAAGAATTGGAGTTGCTAAAGACAAAGATGGAAATACAATAGAAAATAGAATAATTGCTGGAGCTAGAATTAGTGGAAAAATTTCTAATAATTTACGATTGGGTTTTTTAAATATGCAAACCGATCAGGATTTAAAAAATGCTATTTCTGCTAACAATAATTTAGTTTTTACCCTTCAACAAAAAGTTTTTTCAAGATCAAACATTGGATTAATTTTTATCAATAGAGAAAAAACTAGTAATTCATACTTATTGAACAATCAAGAAAAATTCAATAGAGTTTTAGGATTAGACTATAATTTGCTTTCAAAAAACTCGAAATGGACTGCTAATATTCATGCCCACAATTCATTTAGTGAAATAAAAAAAAATAGTCCTTATTCAATTGGATCTCTTTTTCTATATAATACAAGAAATGATAATTTACGATTCAAAATCCTAAAAATAGGTGAAGGATACGAATCTGATCTTGGTTTTATTATGAGAAATGGTATTTATAAAAATATTTTACGTTATGAAAGAAGATTTTGGATTGAAAATGAAAAATTAAGATTAGTTTCACTGTCCCAGTTAATAAGGTATATTGACAGACCTCACCTTAACACTTTAATTACAGATAAAAATTTTTCAACAAGAGTTGAAATAAGTTTTATGAATAGGACAAGTTTTGAAATTGAATTTTGGTCATCTTTTACTTATCTAGAAAATGAATTTAATGTTACAAGAAACGAAAATGCATTACCTCTTCCAATTGGCAAATATAATTATAACTTTTTTGAGCTAAATTATAATGGAGACAATACTGAAAATTTCAACATAAATGCTGGAATAAGTGCTGGTAAGTTTTACAATGGAAATAAATTCTCATTTCAAACAAAGTTGAATTACAGAATTGAACCAATTTTCCAATCTAGTTTTAATATTAGTTATGATAAAATTGATTTACCATTACCATATGATTCTGCAGAATTATGGCTAATTGGTCCTAAAATAAATTTTACTTTCACAAAAGAATTATTTTGGTCTAATTATATTCAGTATTCAAGTTTGAATGAAAGTGTTGGGATCAATTCAAGACTTCAGTGGAGATTTGCACCTCTATCTGATTTTTATCTGGTTTATAATGACAACTACTTTGCATCAAATGTTTTTGCTCCTAAAGTGAGAAGTCTTACTTTTAAACTCAGCTATTGGCTTAATTTATAAAAAATGATAAATTATTTTTTAAAATTTCTAATACTATTAATTTCCATTATTGGGTGTAACTCACCAAAAAACAAGAATATGAAAATTAGTGGAAGTATTGATGGTTTAAAAAAAGGTAAATTATTTCTTCAAAAAGTTGGAGATTCTACATTAATTAATGTTGACTCATTTGAAATTAAAGGTACCAATGATTTTATTTTATCTGATGATATTATTGGCTCTGAAATGTATTATTTGTATCTAAATAAAGATGATGGTGATAGTCTAAATGACAGAATACCATTTTTTGGAGAAAAAGGTGAAATTGAAATAAATACTAGACTATCAACATTTGAAAGTAGTGCAAAAATATCTGGATCTAAAAATCAATTAATTTTAGAAGAATATAATTCAATGATTAGAAGATTCAATACTGAAAATCTTAATTTAATAAAAGATTTTGTCAATAATAAAGATGTTATAAATGATGAAAATAGACTTCTTAATTTGGAAAAAGAATCAGAAAGACTCATAAAAAGAAAATATTTATACTCTCTTAATTTCGCTTCAATTAATAATGAATCTGAAGTCGCTGCCTATATTGCTCTATATGAGATTCCAGATGCAAATCCTATCTTATTAGATAGTGTTTATAGTAAACTAAGCCCAAGAATAAAAAATTCTAAATATGGAAGACTTTTAAAAAATTATTTAAGTGAAATTAAAAAAATTAACTAAGCTTATTTAACTTATCAGAAATAATATGAATTCCAGTATGGAGTTCGTTAATAATTGTTTTGAGGGCCATTTTAGATTTAGATTTATCTCTAGCGTAAATTTTAATTATTAATTCATCAAAAAGAGCTATTGATTCGTCAATTAATATTTCAGATTTTTTTAAATCAAGATTCGGATTTAAAATTTCAAAAGCATAAATATCTTCAATTAATTCACCAATTGAATTATTGATTTCCTTTTTTAAATTCTTGATACTTGACATAATTATTTTTTTAAATTAAAACATTATTTAATTCACATATAAACATGAAGTAAATTTACATTCTCCCCTTTTAATATTATATTTTTAATCTCAGCAGGTATTAAAATAGTTGAACCCATTTTGAGGGTCCCCTCATTATTTCCATCATTATATTTTAATTCACCTTCAATACAAATAAAAATACTAAATGAATCTATTTTATTAAAATCTAAAATTAATTCATTATTGATTTTCAAAATATCTGTTCTAAAATACTTTGAATTAACCAAATTTTTACTCTTTTTATTATTTAAATTAAAATTATCTCTATTATCAAAATCGATTGCATCCTCTGCTAAATCAGTATGAAGTTCCCTTTTTTTTCCATCAACATCTAAACGATTATAGTCAAATATTCTATAGGTAATATCAGAAGTTCGTTGTATTTCTGCTAAAATAATACCTTTTCCAATAGCATGTACTTGACCAGGTTCTATTAAATAACAATCACCAGGATTTATTAATTTAAAATTTATGATTTCTTCAATTTTACCATTTAAAAGATAATTTTTATAAATCTCTTTTGTTATACCATTTTTAAATCCTAGTGCAATTTTAGAGTTTATTTTTGAATCCATTATATACCAAAATTCAGTTTTTCCAGTTGATGAGTGTCTAATCTTAGATATCTTGTCATTAGGATGGGTTTGAATTGACAAATCATCATTTGCGTCAATAATTTTGACAAGAATTGGAAAGTTAATATTATACTTTTTATATATAAAATCACCAACTAATCTAGATTTATATGTTTTTATCAATTCATCTAATCCTTTGCCTTTTAAAAAACCGTTAGATACTCTTGAAATAGAATTTGGAAGTGAGGAGATTTCCCAACTCTCACCAATCTTTTTATTATCAAAGGGCTTACCATATATAGTTTTTAAACTATTCCCTCCCCAAATCCTGTATTTAGCTTGTGGGGTAAATTTAATTGGATAAAGTACATCCATAAATTTATTTTAAATTATCTCCAGAATATTTTACAAAATTCCTTGGAGTTTCAAATAAAGTTACTTCAAGTTCTAGATCTTTTTCGATATACTTTCTTAATTCATTGTATATGAAAACTACAATATTTTCAGCTGTTGGATTTAAATTTGAAAATTCTGGAATATCTATATTCAAATTTTTATGATCTAACTTATCTTCAATTTTTTCTTTAATTATTTCTTTCAAAACACCAAGATCATAAACAAATCCAGTTTCAGAGTTAATTTTTCCAGTTAAACTAACTATAATTTCATAATTATGACCATGAAAATTTTGATTTGAACATTTCCCAAAAACTTCAATATTTTTTTTATCAGACCAATCTTTTCTATAAAGCTTATGAGCTGCATTAAAGTGAGCCCTTCTACTAACTGTAACTTTCATATTAGGATATTTTATCTAAAAATTTTTCAAATATAATTTTAAACCAAACAGTGTAAATTGATGTATTAATTTTTAAGTCTTTTTCTATCAGATCTATAGACATCCATTTCCAATCAGATACTTCATTAATATTTATTACTGGATCTTTATAATATTTTCCAATTAAAACATGATCTAGCTCAAATTCAATTAAACCATTATCTACTGGTGCTTTATAAATAAAATGAAAAACTTCTGTTAATTCAGTACTAAATCCCATTTCTTCTTTCAATCTTCTTTTTCCAGCAAATAAAATATTTTCGCCCTCAATTGGGTGACTACAACAGGTATTTGTCCAAAGACCAGGTGAATGATATTTATCAAAAGCTCTCTTTTGCAACATTAACTCATTTTTATTATTAATTATAAAAATTGAAAATGCTCGATGTAAAAGTCCTTTAGAGTGGGCTTCCATTTTTGGCATTAAACCAATTTGATTATCATTTTTATCAACTAGAATTACATTTTGCTCATTCATTAGTAACAAAATTACCGATTTATTATTCAAAAACCTATTAGATATTTACAAGTAAAAAATATAATTAAATACTATTTTAGCAATATTTAAAATATTTAAATGTTTATTAAAGAAATTCAAAAAAGAAGAACTTTCGGAATAATTTCTCATCCAGACGCAGGTAAGACTACTTTAACTGAAAAACTGCTTCTATATGGTGGAGCTATTCAAGAAGCCGGCGCTGTAAAATCGAATAAAGTTAAAAAAAAAGCAACAAGTGATTTTATGGAAATAGAAAGGCAAAGAGGAATTTCAGTTGCAACCTCTGTACTTGCATTTATTTATAAAGACAAAAAAATAAATATTCTTGATACCCCAGGGCACAAAGATTTTGCAGAAGATACTTATAGAACTTTAACGGCTGTTGATAGTGTAATAGTTGTAATTGATGTTGCAAAGGGTGTGGAAGAGCAAACAGAAAAATTAGTTGAAGTATGTAGAATGAGAAAAATTCCTATTATTGTTTTTATTAATAAATTAGATAGAGAAGGAAAAGATGCAATTGACTTGCTAGATGAGGTTGAAAAAAAATTAAAACTCAAAATAAGTCCTATGACATATCCAATAGGAATGGGATATGAATTCAAAGGAATTTATAATTTTTTAAAAAAAGAAATTAATATTTTTTCTTCTGTAAACAAGAATAAAATTTCAGGGTTATTAAAATATAAAAATCTTGATAATAAAGATTTATTAGAAAATATTGGGAGTTTGTCTATCAAAAAATTAAAAGAAGAAATTGATTTAATAATTGGGGTTTATCCAAATTTTTCAAAAATAAAATTTTTAAATAGTGAGCTACAACCTGTATTTTTTGGATCAGCTTTAAACAATTTTGGAGTTCAAGAGTTATTAGATACTTTCATTGAGATTGCTCCTCAACCACTTGAAAAAGAAACCGATAAAAGAAAAGTTAATCCAACTGAAAGTGACTTTAGTGGTTTTGTATTTAAAATTCATGCCAATATGGATCCAAAGCACAGGGATAGAATAGCTTTTATAAAAGTAGTATCAGGAACATTTAAAAAAAACACTAATTATCTTCATGTAAGATTAAATAAAAAGATGAAGTTTTCAAGTCCTAACACTTTTTTTGCAGAAAAAAAACAAATTATTGAAACTTCATTTCCTGGAGATATAGTTGGGATTCATGACACTGGAAATTTTATAATTGGAGATACAATTACATCAGGAGAAAAATTAAATTTTAAAGGTATTCCAAATTTCTCACCTGAATATTTTAGATATATTAATAATGCAGATCCACTCAAAAGTAAACAATTAAATAAAGGTATTTTACAATTAATGGATGAAGGTGTTGCTCAACTATTTATACTTTCATTAAATAGTAGAAAAGTGATAGGAACAGTTGGATCACTCCAATTTGACGTAATTAAACACAGGCTAGAGTATGAATATGGAGCAAAATGTTCTTATGAAAAACTAAATGTGTATAAAGCTTGCTGGATAGAAAATATCTCAAAAAAACAGGATGGTTTTGAAGAATTCAAAAGAATTAAACATAAGTTTTTGGCTAAAGACAAAAAAGGTAGACTAGTATTCTTTGCTGACTCTGCTTTCTCACTCCAAATGAGTAAAGAAAAATTTCCAAATATACTATTTCATAATACTTCAGAATTCAATTAAGCCTCACCAGTAGGTCCAAAATTTAAAGGAATATTTGATTGTTCTTCATTTTTTATTTTACCATTAGATTTTTCAAATCTATTTATGTTATCTTCAAGTGCAACTTTAAGTCTTTTTGCATGTTGAGGAGACAAAATAATTCTAGATTTAACTTTAGCTTTGGGAGCCCCTGGCATTAATGATACGAAATCAACAATAAATTCAGAAACTGAATGATTTATTATAGCTAAATTAGAATAAATACCTTCAGCAATCTGTTGATCAAGTTCAATATTAATTTTTTGATCTTTTTTATTCATCACTCTATTTTTATTTCCTCCTTATTAATTAATAAACTAGTGTATTCATCTTTTGAACCAACAATTAAATCATCGTATTCCCTTAAACCAGTACCAGCAGGTATTTTATGTCCTACAATAACATTTTCTTTTAGTCCCTCAAGAAAATCTTCTTTACCATTAACAGCAGCTTCATTTAAAACTTTAGTTGTTTCCTGAAATGAAGCAGCAGAGATAAATGATTTGGTTTGTAGCGACGCCCTTGTAATTCCTTGAAGTTCAGGAGTTGCAGTTGCTGGACTTGCATCTCTGGCAATAATTATTTTCTTCCCCTCTCTCTTCAAAAATGAATTTTCATCCCTTAACTGCCTTGAACTAATAAGTTGACCAGCTTTAAAATTTTCAGACTCACCAATCTCTTCAATAACTTTCTTACCATATAGACTATCATTTTCTGAAATAAAGTCGTATTTATGTACTAATTGATTTTCTAAAAAAATTGAATCACCTGGATCGTTAACTCTTACTTTACGCATCATTTGTCTTACAACTACTTCAAAATGCTTATCATTAATTTTCACACCTTGAAGCCTGTAAACCTCTTGAACCTCATTTACTAAATATTGTTGAACAGCCGAAGGTCCCTTTATCCTCAATATATCCTCAGGAGAAATAGAACCATCAGAAAGAGGCATACCTGCTTTGATAAAATCATTTTCCTGAACTAAAATTTGATTCGAGAGTTTTATGAGGTATTTTTTGATATCTCCAAATTTTGATTCAACTATGATTTCTCTATTTCCTCTCTTAATTTTACCAAAAGTTACTACACCATCAATTTCACTTACTACTGCAGGATTAGAAGGATTTCGGGCTTCAAAAAGTTCAGTGACTCTTGGTAATCCACCAGTAATATCACCTGATTTAGCTGATTTTCTTGGTATTTTTACAAGAATACTACCTTCTTTAATTTTTTCATTATCATCAACCATTAGATGTGATCCAACAGGTAAGTTGTATGATCTCAATGTCTTCCCTTTATTGTCCTTCAATAAAAGAGTTGGTATAATTTTTTTGTTTCTTGATTCAGAAATAACTTTCTCTTTAAAACCAGTTTGTTCATCAATTTCCAATTGATATGTAACACCCTGATCAATATTTTCATATTCAATTTTACCAGAAAATTCAGAAACTATGATTCCGTTAAATGGATCCCACTTACAAATTAAATCATCTCTTTTAACAGAGCTATTATCATCAACTAATAAAATGGATCCATATGGAATATGATTTGAAGTCAAAGTAGCTTTAGACTTTTTATCTATTAACTTTATTTCAGTCGTTCTAGAAATTACGACTGTCATTTCTTCACCTTCACTATCTTTACTTTTTACAGTTTTTAAATCGTCTATTTTAACAATTCCATCGAATTTAGCAATTATACTACTTTCTTCAGAAACATTACCTGCTACTCCACCTACGTGAAATGTCCTTAAGGTAAGCTGTGTTCCTGGTTCACCAATTGATTGCGCAGCAACAACACCTACAGCCTCTCCCTTTTGAACCATTTTATTATTAGCAAGATTTCTACCATAACACATTTTACAAACACCCCTTTTAGCTTCACAAGTTAAAGGGGACCTTACCTCGACTATTTCTATAACTGAAGAATCAATCTTTTTAGCTATTAGATCAGAAATTTCATTACCTGCCTGAACATATATTTCAGAACTAATTGGATCTATTACATCGTAAAGAGCAACTCTTCCTCTAATTCTATCCTCAAGTGATTCAACAATTTCATCATTTTTTTTCAAAGCACTAACCTCTAATCCTCTTAATGTACCACAATCGTCTATATTAATGATAACATCTTGAGAAACATCAACTAATCTTCTGGTTAAATAACCAGCATCAGCAGTTTTTAGTGCAGTATCCGCAAGACCTTTTCTAGCACCATGGGTTGAAATAAAATATTCTAAAATAGATAACCCTTCTTTAAAATTTGAAAGAATAGGATTCTCAATTATTTCACCACCACCAGCATTTGATTTTTTTGGTTTAGCCATCAAACCTCTCATGCCAGTTAATTGTCTAATTTGTTCTTTGGATCCTCTAGCTCCCGAATCAAGCATCATAAAAACTGAGTTAAATCCTTGCTGATCCTCACTTATTCGCTTCATAGACAAACTCGTAAGATGAGAGTTAGTAGATGTCCATACATCAATGATTTGATTGTATCTCTCATTATTTGTTATTAATCCCATGTTATAATTACCCAATATTCCATCTACTTTGGAATTTGCATCATCAATTAAATTTTTCTTTTCTGGAGGAATAATTATATCTCCTAAACTAAATGATAATCCACCTTTAAAAGCAAAAGCATAACCCATATCTTTAATTTTATCTAAAAACTCAGATGTTTCAGGGACACTGGTTAAACTAAGAATTTCACCAATTATATCTCTTAAATTTTTCTTTGTCAATACAACATTAAAAAATTTAGTATTATCAGGGACTACTTCATTAAATAATACTCGCCCTACAGTTGTACTTATTATATTTGATTTAATTTTTCCATTATTATCAAAATCACTTACTCTAATTTTTATACTAGCATTAAGCTCAACAACTTTTTCATTATATGCCATATGAACTTCCTCTGAAGAATAAAAAGTGAGTCCTTCACCCTTAACTTTGTAATCTGAGGTAGATTTTTTTTCTTTTGTCATGTAATATAATCCTAAAACCATATCCTGAGAAGGAACAGTAACAGGTGAACCATTTGCAGGGTTAAGAATGTTATGTGAGGCCAACATCAGTAACTGAGCTTCAAGAATTGCCTCAGGTCCTAATGGTAAGTGGACAGCCATTTGATCACCATCAAAATCAGCATTGAAAGCAGTACAAACTAAAGGATGAAGTTGAATAGCTTTTCCCTCAATTAACTTAGGTTGAAAGGCTTGAATTCCTAATCTATGAAGAGTAGGAGCCCTATTTAGAAGAACAGGATGACCTTTTAAAACATTTTCCAAAATATCCCATACAACCGGTTCTTTTCTATCAATTATTTTTTTTGCAGACTTTACAGTTTTAACAATTCCTCTTTCAATTAACTTTCTAATTATGAAAGGCTTGTATAATTCAGCAGCCATGCCTTTTGGAAGACCACATTCATACAACTTTAATTCTGGTCCAACTACAATAACTGATCTAGCTGAATAGTCAACTCTTTTTCCTAATAAATTTTGCCTAAATCTACCTTGCTTTCCTTTTAATGAATCTGAAAGAGACTTTAAAGGTCTATTAGACTCAGTTTTAACAGCAGAGGATTTTCGTGTATTATCAAATAACGAATCTACAGATTCCTGAAGCATTCTTTTTTCATTTCTCAAAATAACTTCAGGAGCTTTAATTTCAACTAATCTTTTTAATCTATTATTTCTTATAATCACTCTACGATATAAATCATTAAGATCAGATGTTGCAAATCTTCCACCATCAAGCGGAACAAGTGGTCTTAATTCTGGAGGAATTACAGGAATTGCCTTCATAATCATCCATTCTGGGAGATTCTCTTTAGTTTCATTTGATTCCCTGAATGCTTCAACTACTTGAAGACGCTTTAGAGCTTCAGTTTTTCTCTGCTTAGAAGTTTCATTATTTGCTTTATGTCTTAGTTCATAGGATAAATCATTTAAATCAATTCTAGACAACAAATCAATTAAACACTCTGCGCCCATTTTTGCAATAAACTTATTTGGATCATCATCCTCAAGATAAGCATTATCTGCTGGGAGTTTTTCAAGAATATTTAAATACTCTTCCTCAGTTAAAAAATCCATTTTTTGATAAGGCTCTCCTTCGGAATTAATTGAATTTCCTGGTTGAATAATGACATATCTTTCATAATAAATTATCATGTCAAGTTTTTTTGAAGGCAAACCAAGTAAATAACCAATCTTATTGGGTAATGACCTAAAATACCAAATATGAGCCACAGGAACTACTAGACTAATGTGCCCAACTCTATCCCTTCTTACTTTCTTCTCTGTTACCTCAACACCACAACGATCACAAACGATACCTTTATATCTGATTCTTTTATACTTTCCGCAAGCACATTCATAATCTTTGACTGGTCCAAAAATACGTTCACAAAATAAGCCATCTCTTTCCGGTTTATGGGTTCTATAATTTATGGTCTCAGGTTTTAATACCTCACCTCTAGAATTCCCCAAAATAACCTCAGGAGAAGATAATCCTATCGTAATTTTATTAAACTTTTTTTGAGTTAGAACTTCGTTATTCCTTATCATATTTTTTATAATTGAATTTTTTATTTTTTATTTTTTTACTCTTCTAATCTTATGTCAAGACCGAGGCCTTTCAATTCGTGCATCAAAACATTAAATGATTCTGGTAAACCAGGTTCAGGAAGAGAATCCCCTTTTACAATTGATTCATAAGTTTTGGCTCTACCTACAACATCATCAGATTTAACAGTCAAAATCTCTTGAAGGGCACTTGAAGAGCCATATGCTTGTAACGCCCATACCTCCATTTCTCCAAATCTTTGTCCACCAAATTGAGCTTTACCCCCTAGAGGTTGTTGTGTTATTAGTGAATAAGGACCAATTGATCTCGAATGCATTTTATCATCTACCATATGGCCTAATTTCAACATATAAATTACTCCTACGGTCGCAGGTTGATCAAATCTTTCTCCAGTTCCTCCATCAAATAAATAAGTATGTCCATAACGAGGTACACCAGCCTTATCAGTAATTTCATTAATTTCATCGGCAGAAGCACCGTCAAATACTGGAGTTGAATACTTTTTCCTTAATTTTTTACCAGCCCAGCCTAAAACTGTCTCATAGATTTGTCCTATATTCATTCTTGAAGGTACACCCAGAGGGTTTAAAACAATATCAACAGGAGTACCGTCTTCAAGAAAAGGCATCTCTTCCTCTCTAACAATTCTGGAGACTATTCCCTTATTACCGTGCCTTCCAGCCATTTTATCACCAACTTTAAGTTTTCTTTTTTTAGCTATATAGACCTTTGCTAATCTTTTAATACCTGGAGGTAGCTCATCACCAACACTAATTGTAAATTTCTCTCTTCTTAAAGAACCATTTAAATCATTCTCCTTTATTTTATAATTATGAATTAAATCAGCTATCATTGAATTAGTTTCATTATTTATGGTCCAATTACCATGAGTTAAATGAGCATAATCCTCAACATTTGACAACATCTTGAGAGTGAATTTTTTCCCTTTTGGGAGGACCTCTTCATTTAAGTCGTTTTCTACTCCCTGACATGTTTTACCATTTAAAATGGCAAAAAGTTTTTCAACTAAAATAGCTTTTAACTCCTCAAATTTTTTATCATAAGAAGCTTCAAGATCCTCTAATTCTTGTTTGTCTTGATTTCTTTTTCTCTTATCTTTAACTGATCTAGTAAATAATTTTTTATCGATTACTACACCATGAAGAGAAGGAGGCGCCTTTAAAGAAGCATCTTTAACATCGCCAGCTTTGTCTCCAAATATTGCTCTTAAAAGTTTTTCCTCTGGAGTAGGATCTGATTCTCCCTTTGGAGTAATTTTTCCAATTAAAATATCTCCAGGATTAACTTCAGCACCAATCCTAATCATTCCAAATTCATCTAAATCTTTGGTAGCCTCTTCACTAACATTTGGAATATCATCAGTCAATTCTTCCGGACCTAACTTAGTATCTCTTACATCTAATGAGTATTCATCAATATGAACTGATGTAAATACATCATCACGAACAACTTTTTCAGAAATAACAATAGCGTCTTCAAAATTATAACCTTTCCAGGGCATAAAAGCTACCGTTAAATTTCTTCCTAAAGCTAATTCTCCTTTTTGAGTAGCAAAACCCTCAGATAGTACTTGCCCTTCATGAACTCTGTCCCCTTTTTTGACAAGAGGCTTAAGGTTTATACAAGTCCCTTGATTGGTTTTTCTAAATTTTATCAATTCATATGTCTTAGTTTCTTTATCGAAACGAACTAATTTCTGTTTTTCGTTAAGATCATATTTAATAATTATTTTATTTGAATCAACATATTCAACAATTCCATCTCCTTCAGCATTTATTAAAACTCTTGAATCGGAGGCTACTTGTAACTCAAGTCCAGTTCCAACAATGGGAGAATCAGGTTTTAAAAGAGGGACAGCTTGTCTCATCATATTAGAACCCATTAGAGCCCTATTGGCATCATCATGTTCTAAAAACGGAATTAATGAAGCTGAAATAGAAGCTATTTGATTGGGAGCAACATCAGTGTAATGAATTGATTTAGGGTCTACAACTGGAAAATCTCCTTCTTGCCTTGCAATTATTTTATTTACTGTAATTTTCCCCTTTTCGTCAAAAGGAATGTTAGCCTGAGCAATAAGCTTTTCTTCTTCTTCTTCAGCAGATAAATAGATAGTTTCATCTAAGCTTATCTTACCATTATCAACTTTTCTGTAGGGCGTTTCAATAAATCCAAGATTATTTACTTTTGCATAAACACTTAAAGAAGAAATAAGACCAATATTTGGTCCTTCTGGAGTTTCAATTGGGCACAATCTTCCATAATGAGTGTAATGTACATCCCTGACTTCAAAACCAGCTCTTTCTCTAGAAAGACCTCCGGGACCTAAAGCAGATAATCTTCTTTTATGAGTAATTTCAGCAAGTGGATTAGTTTGATCCATGAATTGAGATAATTGGTTTGTCCCAAAAAAAGTATTAATTACTGAGGATAAAGTTTTAGCATTGATTAGATCAATAGGAGTAAATACCTCATTATCTCTAACATTCATTCTCTCTCTTATAGTCCTTGCCATCCTTGCCAAACCAACACCAAACTGACTTGACAATTGTTCACCGACAGTTCTTACTCTTCTATTAGACAAATGATCAATATCATCAATTTCAGCTTTAGAATTAATTAATTCAATTAAATATTTTACAATAGTAATTATATCTTGCTTGGTTAAAACCTGCTTATCCATTTCAACATCATTGCCCAATTTTTTATTCATTCTGTAACGGCCTACTTCACCAAGATTATATCTTTGATCTGAAAAAAATAATTTATCAATAATCCCCCTAGCAGTTTCCTCGTCAGGAGGCTCAGCATTTCTTAATTGCCTGTAAATATGTTCAACTGCTTCTTTTTCAGAATTTGTAGGGTCTTTTTGAAGTGTATTGTGTATGATAGCAAAATCAGACATATGTGCATCCTCTTTGTGTAGTAAAATTGTTTTAATATTTGAATCAAGAATAAGATCAATATGTTCTTTTTCTATCAATGTATCCCTATCAATAATAATTTCATTCCTTTCTATAGAGATAACTTCACCTGTATCTTCATCAACAAAGTCTTCATGCCATGAATTTAAAACTCTAGCTGCAAGCTTTCTCCCTAATGTTTTTTTTATGCCTGATTTTGTTACTTTTACCTCTTCAGCTAAATCAAAAATTTCCAAAATATCCTTGTCACGCTCATAACCAATTGCACGGAAAAGAGTAGTTACAGGTAATTTTTTCTTTCTATCAATGTATGCATACATTACATTATTAATATCAGTTGCAAATTCAATCCATGACCCTTTAAATGGAATTACCCTAGCAGAATATAATTTTGTTCCGTTTGCGTGAAATGATTGACCAAAGAAAACTCCAGGAGATCTATGTAATTGAGAAACTACAACTCTTTCAGCACCATTTATTACAAATGTCCCACTTGGAGTCATATATGGAATTGTACCAAGAAAAACGTCTTGAACAATTGTTTCAAAATCTTCATGATCAAGGTCAGTGCAATATAGTTTTAATCTTGCTTTTAAAGGAACTGAATATGTCAATCCTCTTTCAATACACTCTTGTATTTTATATCTTGGAGGATCAATAAAATAATCAATAAACTCAAGAACAAATTGATTTCTAGTATCTGAAATTGGAAAGTTTTCTTTAAACGTGTTAAAAAGACCTTCTTCCGCTCGCTCTGAAGATTTAGTCTCTAACTGAAAAAAGTCTTGGAAAGATTTTATTTGAATATCAAGAAAATCAGGGTATTCTGGAGTGAATTTTGCTGAGGCAAAACCTACTCTATTATTGTTTTCTACCGGCATTATATTTATTTATTTATTATTTAAAGAACTATTATAAAAACTCAAAAATAAAGCAAAGCAAATGATTCATTTTAAATAAAAAAATCAATCAAGATTTGATGCTTTTTAAGTGATTAATTTATTTTAACTCAACCTCGGCTCCAGCTTCCTCTAGGGATTTTTTAAATCCATCAGCTTCATCCTTTGATACTGCCTCCTTAATTGGACTTGGTGCATTATCTACAAGGTCTTTGGCTTCTTTTAAGCCAAGACCAGTTAGTTCCTTAACTAATTTTACCACTGCAAGTTTAGAACCACCAGCGGCTTTGAGTATTACATCAAATTCAGACTTTGCTTCCTCTGCGCCACCCTCTGCTCCAGCATTTGAAGGAGCAGCTACAGCAACTGATGCAGCTGCTGGTTCAATTCCGTAATCATTTTTTAAGATATCAGCTAAATCATTGACCTCCTTAACACTCAAGTTTACTAATTTTTCTGCGAATTCTTTTAAATCTGCCATTTTATTTGTTTTGAATTATAAATTTATTTTTATTACTGTTTTCATTATTTTTCAGATTTACGATCTGATAACGTTTTTAAAATACCCGATAATTTACCTCCTCCAGATTGAAGGGAATTAATTATATTTTTTACAGGAGATTGTAATAATGTAATTATTTCACCAATAACTTCTTCTTTTGATTTTATTAAAACTAATTCATCAACTCTTTTATCTCCTATGTATATTGATTCTTCAAGATATGCACCTTTTAAAATTGGTTTATCTGATTTTTTTCTAAAATTTTTAATCAACTTAGCAGGGCTATTAGCAATATCAGAAAACATTAATGAAGTATTACCTTTAAGAATGTTTTTAAGATCCCCAAAATTTTTATCAGAGGATTCCATTGCTTTTTCAAGAAGTGTATTTTTAACAACTGACAATTCAATCCCTGCATTAAAACATGCTCTTCTTAAAGCTGTAGTTTCTTTTGAATTTAGACCTGCAATATCAGTTAAATACAATGATTTAACCTCAGCTAACTTTTTAACTAAATTTTCAATTTCTTTCGATTTTTGTTCCTTGGTCATTTTATTAAAATTTAATTACTAAGTGTCTTTGTTTCTATTCTAATTGAAGGACTCATTGTACTAGACATAAATATACTTTTGACATATGTCCCTTTTAAAGATGTGGGTTTTAACTTCATTATTGTTTTAAAAAGCTCATCAGCATTTTCTGCAATTTTACTTGCTGTAAATGATGATTTAGCAATTGATGTATGTATAATACCATTTTTCTCAACTTTAAAGTCTATTTTACCGCCTTTCACATCACTCACTGCCTTTTTAATATCCATAGTTACAGTTCCTGTCTTTGGATTAGGCATTAATCCCCTTGGACCTAAAATTTTACCTAGCGGTCCAAGCTTACCCATAACACTTGGCATTGTTACAATTACATCAATATCAGTCCAACCATCTTTAATTTTTTGCAAATATTCATCCAAACCTGCATAATCAGCTCCAGCACTTTTGGCATCTTCCTCTTTATCAGGAGAAACTAAAGCCAAAACCCTTACTTCTTTTCCCGTTCCATTTGGAAGAGTTACAACTCCTCTTACCATTTCATTTGCTTTCTTTGGATCAACACCAAGTCTGACGGCTAAATCAATTGAAGCATCAAAATTAACATCTGTAATTTCTTTAATCAATTTGGAAGCTTCATCAAGTGAATATGTTTTATTAACATCAACTTTTGATTTGAGTTCTTTCTGCTTTTTAGTAATTTTTGACATCTAATACAATTTTATAAATTTGTAGGAAATTCACCTTTAACTTTAAAACCCATTGACCTTGCTGTTCCTGCAACCATTTTCATAGCAGAATCAATTTTAAATGCATTTAAATCTACCATTTTATCCTCAGCAATTTTTTTAATCTGATCCCAAGTGACAGTTGCAACTTTTAATCTATTAGGTTCACCAGAACCTTTCTTAGTCTTGGCAATTTCCATAAGTTGAACTGCAGCAGGAGGAGTTTTAATTATAAAATCAAATGATTTATCCTTATATACTGAAATTACAACCGGAAGGACTTGGCCAGGCTTGTCCTGGGTTCTTGCATTAAATTGTTTGCAAAATTCCATAATATTCAATCCCGCAGCGCCAAGTGCAGGACCAACAGGAGGTGAGGGATTAGCCGCTCCACCTCTTACCTGTAATTTGACAAGTTTATCTATTTCTTTTGCCATAATAATTATACTTTTTCAACTTGCATGTAACTAAGTTCAAGTGGAGTTTTTCTTCCAAAAATCTTCACCATAACTTCTAATTTTCTTTTATCTTCATTTATGTTTTCAATTGTACCGGTAAATCCATTAAAAGGACCGTCAATTACCTTTATAGTTTCACCATTTACAAATGGAATAGCAGCATGTTCTTTGTCCAATGCTAACTCGTCAACTTTTCCTAACATTCTATTAACTTCTGATTCTCTTAGAGGGATTGGTTCTCCACCTTTAGTTTCTCCAAGAAAACCAATGACATTAGTTACAGACTTAATAATGTGTGGAAGTTCACCAATTAGGTTTGCCTTAACCATTATGTAGCCTGGAAAATAAACTTTTTCTTTATTAATTTTTTTACCCTTACGAATTTGAATTACTTTCTCAGTAGGAACTAAAATATCCTCAATAAACTTTTCAAACCCAAGTCTAGTGACCTCAGACATAATATAGTCTTTAATCTTAGATTCCTGACCACTTACAGCCCTAACTACATACCATTTTTTATTATTAGTTTCAACCATAATTAACCATTAATTAATTTAAAATATATAGTTATTAATCTGGAAAGAACAGTATCAGCACCCCATATTGCTAAAGAAAAAATAAGCGAAAATACTAGTACAACCATAGTAAGTCTTTGAAGTTCAGAACGCGGAGTCCAAGAAACATTATTTTTCAATTCCTCGAATGACTCTTTTATGTATGTTATAACTCCTGACATTAATTATTAATCCTCCTTTTAAGCACGGGTTGAGAGACTCGAACTCCCGACACCTGGTTTTGGAGACCAGTGCTCTACCAACTGAGCTAAACCCGTTTGATTTTTATATCAAGCATTGATTTAATGCTTATATTTTAAATTAAACGTATACTAATCTAGAATTTTAGTGACCTGACCAGCACCTACTGTCCTTCCACCCTCTCTTATCGCAAACCTTAAGCCAAGACTTAAAGCAATAGGTTGAATTAATTCTACATTAATAGTTAAATTATCACCTGGCATTACCATTTCCACACCACTAGGTAAACTAATATTACCTGTTACGTCAGTTGTTCTAACATAAAATTGAGGACGATAATTATTATGAAAAGGGGTATGTCTTCCTCCTTCTTCTTTTTTCAAGATATAAACTTCAGCTTCAAATTTAGCATGAGGTTTAACAGATCCTGGTTTACAGATTACCATTCCTCTTGCAATATCAGTTTTTTCGATACCTCTTAAAAGTATACCAACATTATCGCCAGCTTCACCTCTGTCTAAAATTTTTCTGAACATTTCAACTCCAGTTACAGTTGAAGTTAATTTTTCTGCACCCATTCCAATTATGTCAACTGAGTCTCCAGAGTTAAATACCCCTGTTTCAACTCTTCCAGTTGCAACAGTTCCTCTTCCAGTAATTGAAAATACATCTTCTACAGGCATTAATGCATCTTTATCAACATCACGCTTTGGAAGCTCGATATAAGAGTCGACTTCTGCCATTAATTTAGTTATAGTCTCAACCCATTTAGCCTCTCCGTTTAAAGCTCCTAGAGCAGAACCTAAAACACATGGTGTGTTATCACCATCGTAATCATAGAAAGATAAAAGTTCACGGACTTCCATCTCTACTAATTCTAATAACTCATCATCATCAACCATATCAGCTTTGTTTAAAAAAACGACTAGTCTTGGAACTCCAACCTGACGACCCAATAAAATGTGTTCTCTAGTTTGAGGCATGGGGCCATCTGTTGCAGCAACAACTAATATTGCACCATCCATCTGAGCAGCACCAGTGACCATGTTTTTAACATAGTCTGCGTGTCCTGGACAGTCTACATGTGCATAATGACGATTTTGTGTTTGATATTCAACATGAGAGGTATTAATTGTTATACCACGTTCTTTTTCCTCAGGAGCATTATCAATTTGATCAAAACTTTTAGCTTCTGAATATCCAGCATCAGCAAGTACTTTTGTAATTGCAGCTGTAAGTGTTGTTTTACCATGATCTACGTGACCTATTGTTCCAATATTTAAGTGAGGTTTGGAGCGGTCAAAAGTTTCTTTAGCCATAATTGAGTTTTTTCTTTATTGTTTAAGAGTTTGCAAATTTAGAAAAAAAATTAATTTAATATCAATTTTTACTCCCTTTTTTTATATATTTTACAAAAAACAATTTTTTATAAAAACCTTAATTGGAATCAATTTTTTTTTAATAAAAAATAATGAAAAAAATCAATTTAATTTTAATAATTATATTTCCTCTTTTATTATTTTCTCAAGAAAAAAAAGAATATTTTTTTAATGGTAATATAAATTTCAATACCAACGGTATTGATTGGATCCCATTGTTTTCTAGAAGTAAACCTACTGTTATTTCGAGTTTATCATTTGGTAAAGATAGATTTTCAGTAAATCCCCTATTGCGTTATGACTTAGAAGGTCTTCAATTATGGGGAATAGATATATATTGGAATTATCAAGTAATAAGAAAAGAAAAAATTAAGTTTGATTTGGGACTTTTTTTACCAGGAGTTTTTACTACTGAAGTAAATGTTCAAGAAGAAAATTTACCCAATACGATACTGCAGCCCTGGAGTGCAGGAATGGTAAATCCAAATTTTACATTTTTGTTTAACAAAAAATATGGATTAAAAGTGTCCTATTACAATGGTTTTCCAATCAAAATAATAAATTATGACCAGTTTAAAAAAATAAGATTATTTTTTATAACACCACTTATAGAAGAATTTAATATTAGTAAAAAAATAACTTTTCAATGGTCTCCGCAGTTTTACACGATCAAAATAGATGACACCTCAACTGGTTTATTTAGTGCTCAAACTCTAACCCTTATTCATAATGATTTTCCAATATCAATAACATCGGTAATGAATAAACCTATATATTTTGGAGGTTTAACTGGTAAAAAATTTGATTGGAATATCGCACTAAATTATTCATTCAATATTAATCTTGTTGAAAAACTAAATAAAGATTAATTATTAACGCTACAAAAAAGATGTTTAATTATGAATATTTAATTAATACAAAAATGAAAAACTTATTTTTTTTATTCTCTACTCTTTCTTTAATTCATTGCTCAAGTGGAAAGGATACAATCATAGAATCCAATCCCATTTCCGAAAATAAAAATATTGTTAAGGGCATAATTCAATCATTCGAAATTAATCAAACTTGGTCTCAAAATCCAAATGGATATAAAAGAAGTGTTTTTTTTAAATACCCAGAAAATGACAACAATAATATCCCTATTTTAATTTTACTTCATGGCAATGGAGGAAATGCCAAAGAAATAATTAATGAATATGATCATATTGACAATCATTTAATTGTATCTCCACAAGGGTATAAAAAAAGTTGGAATATTGGAAGAGAAACTTCAAAAGCTCCTGACGTTGAATTTATAAATGAAGTAATTGAACGTTTAAAAACATTTAAAAATATTGATATACAAGATATTTCAATAATTGGATATTCCAATGGTTCAGCTTTGGTAAATCAATTATTAATTGAATTAAAAACAGAGTCCTTTAAAAAAGCGATTTGTTTATTTAGTCAATTAAATAAACTTCAATATAGAGATAATGAATTTTGGTCAAGATCAAATATCAATTCAGATATTCATGATATAAAAACTATTCCTCAAAATTTTAGAAAAATTTTAAGTTTTAGTGGTACAAAAGATACAACATGTCCATATTATGGTGGTTTAGGAGTTTTTGATTACGACTTTATAAATTCTGAAGAAGTAGCTTTTATATGGGCAAAAACAATGGGATATAATAGTGATAGGATAAAAGATCCAGAACAAATATTTGACAACTTTTTTAAATTCTCTTACTTAAATGACAGAGTCATTCATTACAGACTTGAAGGAGCTAGACACGGATTAGACCCCAGATTTGAGAAGGTAAAAAACTTAGTGAAAGCCTTTATTGAAAATTAAATATTAGTTTATTTAAAAAATGTAATTAAAATTGTAAAAAAATTGTTTAATTGATTAAATCAAAATTTATTAATATTAATTAATTATAAACTATATCCTAACTATACAATTTCGTGAGGCAGACCTATATACGGCCTCTACTACCCTAATATCTCTTAGCCCTTCCTCTCCTGGGACAATCATAGGCTTATTATTTAAAATAGAATCAGCATCTTCATCCATTTGTTTTGCTTGTTGATTCTCTAATGGATAGTTGATTATTGTTCCGTCAGACATACTCCCATTGTTACCACTGTATGCCCAATGAGGCTCCATTTTTACCCACCCCTTTTCGTAATTAACCTGAAGATAATTCATTCTAATTCCAAAACTTGTATGACATGCAGCAAGTGCTCCACTAGGAAACTCTAACTGAAACATCATAGTCTCTTCTACCTCATGATAAATATTTGGACGTGTTGTTGATGATTTTGCCAAAACTGAAATAGGCTCTTCCCCTGTGGCTAAACGAGCACCTTGAAGAGCATATACCCCCATGTCACCCATTGCACCTCCACCCAATTTCTTGTTTTGTTTCCAATGGTCTGTCCTTCCATCAAAGTATCCTGCTGCAGAGGAAATCATCTTTGTATTGCCAAAAGGGAGTTTATTAGCAACTTTCATATAAGCTTGAATATTGGGATCATGTTGGCATCTATAGCCAATGGCAAGTTTAACCTTATTATCTTTACATGCTTTAATCATTGCTTCACATTCATCAACTGACATAGCCATTGGCTTTTCACACCAAACATGTTTTCCAGTATTTGCTGCTCTTATTGAATATTCCGCATGCATAGAAGGGGGTAAAACTACATATATAACATCAATATCAGGGTTATTACCTATTTCTTCAAGATTTTGATAATTATAAACATTTTTATCTTTTATATTATATTTTTCTTGCCAAATCGGAATTTTTTCTGGACTACCTGTTACAATTCCTGTCAGCTCACAATTTTTAGTAAGCTTTAAAGCTGGGGCAAGTAATTGACTACTATAATATCCGAGCCCTACTAAAGCAACTCCTAACTTTTCTTTTTTTGCCTTAGTAGCTGATAAAATAATATTAGGAGTAAAAGCGGTAGAAGTAGCAATAATTGCAGTTTTTTGAATGAATTCTCTTCTCTTTTTATTCATATAAAGTGTTATTTGGTTTTAATTAACAAATTAATAAATTTTTTTTATTCATTAATTGGTTTAATTTGTAAATACTATTATATAAATAAATAATAATGAAAATAAAAACTATTTTTTGGATATGTATTTCCCTCATTTTTCTTCAAGGACTACCTCTTTTCCTTTCAATTTTATCTCCTGAATTTAAATTAACACTTGTAAGTGATGCATTTGGAAGTAACCCATCAGAGGATGCTATAATAATATTTAACACATTTGCTCTTGTAGTAGGATTATTAGTAATTGGAATAATTTTTCTAATTATTGGAACTATGTCATTTACCGAAATTAATACTTTAAAGAGAATGTCATTTCTTTTTTTCGTTCTTCAGGGATTTTTTGCTCTTCCTGATTTAATAAGTTTTTTGAAAGGTGAACCAACCGCACCATTACCAGTAATAATAATGGGCCTTATAACTCTTGGCTTATTTTATTATGGATCAAAAAAAGGAACTATTTAATAAAGAAAAAGGAATAAGTTAGTTGTGGGTAAATAAAAATATCGAAGAAGAATTTAGTTAATCATACAAGACTTTTTTTATTTGATTCCATGTGACAAGTTCAATATTTCTGTTTTTCAACCTTTTTCTAAATTCTTGACTTTCAAGAATTTTAAAATCTAATTCTCTCCATTTTGATCCCCAATGTGGATGATCTACTGTTATTGCTTTAAGTTCATCATTGTCGTATCCAACATGAACAAGCAATACATTTAAGCCAGGTTTTATATCATCTAAAACCTTTTTGTAGAATATCATCCATTCCTCATAATTTATTGGTGTATCATCTTGCTTACCGTATATTTTTTTCACAAATAATATTTTGGATTTATCAATTCTTGTAAAATCAATTAATTTATTATCGAGAATAGATTTATAGTCTTCGGATATTTGGACAGGCAATTGAAACTTGTTTCCGACCTCTAAATAGGCTTGAAGTGTTTTTGGAGTCGCTCTAACTGCGCCCATGTGAGTATCTAGGTGAGTTGGAATCAATCCATTAGATAAAAAGTAATTTATTTGAGCTTCAAGTTCAATTTTTACTTCATTATATTTTGCATTTTTTTGAACATATGAAACTTCAGGATAGAAGTGACCTTTGTCATCTAAAATAGATTTAATTTTATCTGAAGAAGATACTCCTCCCCATTTATAATTTTTCCATTCAGATGTAAGAGTAAGGTGAATCCCTATATCAAGATTTGGATTTTTTTTTGAGTATTGAACAACTTCAAGAAACCATGGGCACGGAACCATTACACTTCCAGAGTTTATATAACCTTTATCGAAAGCATCAAAACTTGCACTATTTACTGATTGAGACATTCCAATGTCATCATTATGAATTATTAGTAATTTTGAATCTTTCTCAAAACCTAATTTTTCTAAAATATTATTTTCTTGACAATGAGATGTGTATACCAAAAAAAATATAAACAAATAAAATAGATATTTAATTTTCATAATAATATCAATTTATCTAAAATATAATTTTTTTTTAACTAAATTAATATTAATTAAAAAACTTTCACATGATGAAAAAAGAATACAAAGTTGAAGTTATTAAAGAAAGTGCTTTATGGTCAATTCTATTTGGTCAAGGAAGATTACCTTTCAAAAAAATGGAGAATATAATGAATGATTATGGAAATAAAGGTTGGGATATTTCATTTCAGTTAATTGAAAAAAGAAGACTTCTATTTTTGTGGGCAAGGGAAGCCGCTATTATCACATTTTCTAGACAAAAAGAAAACTGAGGAATTAGAAAAAAAGATGAAAAGTATTATCAATAGAAAGGATAACTATTTAAAATCAGTAGAGCCAATGCCGAGATTTGAACTCGGGACCTCTTCCTTACCAAGGAAACGCTCTACCCCTGAGCTACATCGGCTAATTTGAGCGGGAGACCGGGTTCGAACCGGCGACATTCAGCTTGGAAGGCTGACGCTCTACC